>NZ_JAQFNK010000021.1:0-82170 GCF_027710505.1 Bacillus cereus group sp. TH152-1LC
CAGGAGCAACAGGAGCAACAGGAGCAACAGGAGCAACAGGAGCAACAGGAGCAACAGGAGCAACAGGAGCAACAGGAACAACAGGAGCAACAGGAGCAACAGGAGTAACGGGAACAACGGGAACAACAGGAGTAACAGGTCCGACGGGAATAACAGGAGCAACAGGAGCAACAGGAGTAACAGGTCCGACGGGAATAACAGGAGTAACAGGAGTAACAGGAGTAACAGGAGTAACAGGAGTAACAGGAGTAACAGGAGTAACAGGAGTAACAGGAACAACGGGAGCAACGGGAGCAACGGGAACAACGGGAACAACAGGAACAACAGGGGTAACAGGTCCGACGGGAATAACAGGAACAACGGGAGCAACAGGTCCGACGGGAATAACAGGAGCAACAGGAGTAACAGGAACAACGGGAGTCACAGGAATAACAGGAGCAACAGGTCCAACTGGAGTTATTGGTCCCATAACAACAACTAATTTATTATTTTACACTTTTGCAGATGGAGTAAAATTTATATATACAGATTCGGATGGGATAGCTCAATATGGTACAACTCACATATTATCTCCTGATGAAGTTTCCTATATTAATTTGTTTATTAATGGAATACTTCAACCACAACCATTTTATCAGGTTAGTACTGGTCAGTTAACTTTATTGGATGATCAACCACCATCACAAGGTTCATCAATTATTTTGCAATTTATCATTATTAATTAAAAAAGACAGATTCTTAAATAAAAAGAATCTGTCTTTTTGTTTTACTTTAAAGTAGATAACACTAAGTGACGATAAATTCGATTGTAATTGGAATTCCGCCGTCTAATGCATCTCCGCCAGGAATTGTAATAGCACCAGTAGGTCCAGTAGTAACACTAGAGTTCACACTGGGTTGAAGAATGCCGTTTACATATAAGTTATAATACGTAAAAGTCGGAAAAGCAGTTGCAGTAGTACCGGCATCATTTAAACAAGCTGTTGCAGCAATTGCGAAAGCTGCACCTGTTCCAGTTCCAGCCCCTAGTGTAGAGGTGAATCTTCTAGATGCCATAAATGGTTGAATAATAGGCAATTAATTCTCACTCCCTAAATTGTTTTTTGGAACGAAGTATACAATAACTTGTCCACTATATTGTATGAGAGTTTTTGATAATAGAAACGGCTTTATGATATTAGAGGGAACACAATTTAAATAAAGGTAATATTGTTATTTATTTGAAAAGGTGGTGTTATTACTTGTTAGTTATTGGTTATGTGCTAAAACTTAGTTTTTATATTCAAATTAAAATGTGCTTTTGGACCTAAGAGATAAACGTGGAAAAATAAAATAAACTCTTAAGTTTAGGTATTTAATCTAAGCAGTCAATTATTAAAAACATATAATTAATATGTGAGTCATGAACATAATTAAATATCGTTTTAAAGTTTAGTTATAATTCATGTTTCCTATTTTAAGTGAATGAAACCTATGCACGATTTTATAGTTCTTATTAATAGGAAAATACTCAATTATAAAATAAGTAAGGAGGAAATAAATGTCAAATAATAATTGTTTTGGTCATAACAACTGCAATAATCCGATTGTTTTCACTCCAGATTGTTGTAACAATCCACAGACGGTTCCAATTACTAGCGAACAATTAGGAAGATTAATAACTTTACTAAACTCTTTAATTGCGGCTATTGCAGCGTTTTTTGCAAATCCAAGTGATGCAAACAGATTAGCTTTACTCAATTTGTTTACTCAACTATTAAATTTATTAAATGAATTAGCACCTTCTCCAGAAGGTAATTATTTAAAACAATTAATCCAAAGTATTATCAATGTACTACAATCTCCTAATCCAGATTTAAGCCAATTACTTTCTTTATTACAACAATTCTACAGTGCTCTCGCACCATTCTTCTTCTCTTTAATTATTGATCCTGCAAGCTTACAACTTCTATTAAACTTATTAGTTCAGCTAATTGGTGCTACTCCAGGAGGTGGCCCAACAGGTCCAACAGGTCCAACAGGTCCAGGAGCAACAGGAGCAACAGGGGCAACAGGAGCAACAGGCCCGACAGGAGCGACAGGAGCAGGAGTAACAGGCCCAACGGGAGACACAGGAGCAACAGGAGCGACAGGCCCAACAGGTCCAACGGGAGACACAGGAGTAGCAGGCCCAACAGGTCCAACGGGAGACACAGGAGCAACAGGAGCAACAGGAGCGACAGGCCCAACAGGAGACACAGGCCCAACAGGAGCAACAGGTCCAACAGGTCCAACGGGAGACACAGGTCCAACAGGAGCAACAGGTGGCGGAGCTATTATTCCATTCGCTTCAGGTACAACACCATCTGCGTTAGTTAACGCATTAATAGCTAATACAGGAACTCTTCTTGGATTTGGATTTAGTCAGCCTGGTGTAGCTTTAACTGGTGGAACTAGTATTACTTTAGCGTTAGGTGTAGGTGATTATGCATTTGTAGCACCACGAGCAGGAACTATTACGTCGTTAGCAGGTTTCTTTAGTGCAACAGCTGCATTAGCTCCATTATCACCTGTGCAAGTGCAGATACAAATATTAACTGCACCAGCAGCAAGTAATACGTTTACAGTACAGGGCGCACCTCTATTATTAGCACCAGCATTTGCTGTAATAGCGATTGGTGCTACAGCATCGGGAATCATACCTGAAGCTATTCCAGTAGCTGCTGGAGATAAAATACTGTTATATGTTTCATTAACAGCAGCAAGTCCAATAGCTGCAGTTGCTGGATTTGTAAGTGCAGGTATTAATATCGAATAACTTGTGGTAATGTATTCTGTATATAGCCCTTCCTAATTTTATTAGGAAGGGCTATATTTTATGGGAAGGTAGTTGATAAATCAAAATGTATGATTTAAATTTTATTGTTTATGGAATAAGTTATATAGCTTAAAAAATTACCTATAAATAAAAAAGATGAATTCTATTATAAATAGAATTCATCCATTACATAAACGGTATACAAGTGAAGTAAGATATTTATCATGAGTGTTGAAATGTTATAGTTCAAATTAGTAATAAATTATTTATTTTTATTACAGTTACATCCTTTTTTCTTTACATAGCCTTGTTCGGCTAAATCTCTTTGCGATTGGGAATTGGAAGATTGAGAATTCGAAGACTGAGAGGATGCTGATGAACTACTATTTTTATTATTAGAGTAGTTTTTTCGATAGTTATAATTACTCATAGTACTATCACCTCCAATTAAATATATAACTATTATATGTATGTACTCTATTAATTGTTACGGAAAAATAGGAATGGTGGATATACAATAAAAAATCTCCTACGTATTTTCCGCGGAGATTAATAATTATCTATTAATGAAATAAATTAATATCCCCAGTAAAGAGGGAAATAGTATGAATCTTGGTAATATAAATTTTGTTGTGGATTAGGGGTTGCGTTGGGGTGTTCATCGTTCCTCGATTTTGATTACAGTTTGCTGGAGGACCGATTACTGTAGTGGATTGAATAGGGGATACCGCTTGTTTCCATTGTTGTTCATCGAGACAGTAAGTATGAGCCATTATATTAGCGGGAGTTAATCTTAAAATATCAGAACCAAATATAACTTCTGGTGTTGGGGCGTCGAAAATAGCTAATAAATGAGTACCATCTGCTGTAGCAATTTCATAATGCCACCACGCTTGTGGAATGTTGGCAACTTGCCCTGGTTTTATCGGTAAGTTTAATATTTGGTTTGTAAAAGGATTCAGTAAAGAAACAACAGCAGATCCTGAAATACAGTAAACAAGTTCAGCTGCATTTTGATGAATATGTGGCTCTACAACATTACCTGTACTTAAATAGATATCTAATAAAGAAGTATTTTCTAAAGTATTTAATTGTTTCATGCTAAGTACGTTTATATAATTTTTGGCATCTTTCTTAAAAAAATTACTTTTATTTAAATCATGGGTGAAATTAGTTGAGGGAGAAGTGTAGTCGATAGTTGAAGTCATTTGTATTACCCGCCTTTCTATTGGTAAGTATAGATACAACTTTAGGATATGTGCCTAGTGTTAGTTATGTGCATTTGTCTGTATCATAATAAATTCACATGTTTTATAAAGAATATAGGTTGTACTTCTTATTTATCATAATGTTAAGACGGATAAAAATTAGAGTGAACGAATGAAAGTCGGAATTATTGATGTTAGGTTAAGCTTAAATATATTGAGATTAAACTATATTCGTATATCCATTCATACTTTGGATTGATGGAAACAAATAATGAACGTGTTAACTTAAAATTACATCAATCATTAATAAGGAGTGAATATTCATGTCATTTAGTGAAATGATTAGAAATGAAGTGCTCAGCTGGGCGGGTGTTTCTGAAAAACCGCATCGATTTGGTGGTATTGAAATAAATTATGGTAAGAAAGAACTTGGTCATCTGCATGGTGATAAGTTAGTTGATTTACCATTTCCGAAGTTAAAGCGAGATGAATTAGTGAATGAAGGATTAGTGAAACCACATCATGTATTACCTGAATCAGGATGGATAAGTTATTATATAAAAAGTGAAGAGGATATACCGTTTGCAATTGAGTTATTTCGTATGCAATATGATCGAATCAAAAAATAATGAAATAAAGTAGATAAATAAAAATTTATTTTTATGTCACATCCCTTCTTAATCGTTCGTCTTGTATGTAGAACGGATAAGGAGGGATTTTGTTATGAAAAATTTGGATGTAGTAATTGTTGGTGGTGGGCTTGCTGGATTAACAGCATCTATATATTTAGCGAAAGCTGGAAGGAAAGTTATTGTATTAGAAAAGTCCAGTCACTTTGGTGGTCGAGGGATGACTATAAATAAAAAGGGCATTTGTATGAATCTTGGTGCACATGCTTTATATAGAGGTGGAGAAGCGTTTATAACTTTTAATGAGCTAGGTGTAAATCTTCCAGGTGGAATCCCATCTACAAAAGCACATGGAATATGGAAAGGGGATATTTTTACCATCCCAATAGATTTTCGCTCAATTTTATCAACACCGTTACTTTCATGGTCTGCAAAACTACAGTTCTCTCGTCTTATGATTCATTTAGGAAAATTAGATGTAGGAAAAGTTCCGAAAATGAGTCTAACTACATGGGCAGAAAATGAAATTAAAGATCCAATGGTTCGAAACATATTTTATGCATTATGCCGAACAACAACATATACGTATGCTCCTACAATACAATTAGCATCTTCAGTATTAAAGCAAATACAGCTTTCAATGAAAGAAGGAGTACTTTATGTAGATGGTGGTTGGGAGACGATAATAACAAATTTAAGGGGTATTGCAAGTACTAGTGGTGTGCAATTTCTAGCTAAAAAGAATGTGTTGAAAATAGAGTATTGTGAAGGGAAACAAAGAATACAATGTTTTGACGATGAAATATTTGAAGCAGGTGCAGTCATTGTAACAACTCCACCGAAAGAGGCTTGTAAAATTATAAAAGGTGCAGAAGGAACAAGTTTGCAAAAATGGAGTGAACAATCTATACAAGTGACCGCGGCAGCGTTAGATATCGGTTTAAAACATTTACCGAATCCTTTGCATCATTTTGCATTGGGATTAGATCAACCTATATTTTTCACAAATCAATCGAGAGCAGCTAAATTAAGTGAAGATGGATTAATTGCAGTGAGTCTAATTAAGTATCACAACCCTGTGCTAGAGCTGAATCATATTCAAGAAGATAAAGAACAGTTAGAAAATACAATGGAATTGTTACATCCGAATTGGAAAAGAGAAGTTGTTGCACAGCAATATTTACCGAAAATATCGGTAGTACATGATTTTCCTCATATTGACCGTGTTGAAAACCCTGGCCCTAATATACGTGAAATGCCAGGTGTTTATATTGCAGGAGATTGGGTTGGACATGATGAAATATTAGCTGATGCTGCGGTAGCAAGCGGAAAACGTGCAGCGTTACACATTTTAAAGCAATCCGAAAGTGAGGCAGTTCATCATGGAAGCGGAGCAATTATATGAAACGTATCAATCATTATTATTTTCGTTAGCATACAGAATCCTTGGGAGTGTTATGGATGCTGAAGATATCGTCCATGACGTATTTATATCGCTTAATAAAAGGGAGGACATTCAATCTATTGAAAATATGAAAGCATATTTATGTAAAATGGTAACAAACCGCTCAATTGATAAATTACGTTCGGCAGCACATAAACGTAACGTATATGTCGGGATGTGGTTGCCAGAGCCATTTGTTGAAGAGATTAATGATCCATCAGAGTCATTTGTAATGAAAGAATCAATTTCTACGGCATATTTATTACTTTTACAACAACTGACTGAGGTAGAGAGGGTTGTTTTCATATTAAGAGAGGTTTTCAGTTATGACTACGAAGAAATCGCTTCAATTGTAGATAAGAGTAATGCGAACTGCCGAAAAATCTTTCAACGTGCACGAAAAAGTATTTTGGATAAGCCGAAGCAGTCAACATTAAGTACGAAAAAGATGGCTGCTTATGTGGAGAAATTTATATCATCATTACAGTGTGGGGATGCGCAAGGTATGTTAGAAGTATTAAAAATAGATGCAATATTGAAAGCAGATGGTGGTGGTAAAGTTACAACTGCAATTCATCCAATTTATTCTGCAGATAGAATTATACGTTTATTCTTTGGAATAGGGAAGAAGTTCCCGGTAGAGTACAATGTTGATTTTAAAATGGTAAATGGTGCCCCAGGCGTTATTGTTAAAGTAAATAATAAAGTGACTTATGTGCTGTCATTTACATTTGAGAATGAGAAAATCTCAAACATTTATATGATGGTGAATCCTGAAAAACTTATGCACTTAAATGCAACTGTATAAAAAAGACGCATTTCTTTAGAAGTGCGTCTTTTTTTTATTTCTCTAACATTTCAAGAGGTACATCTTTTTCGCCGGCTACCTCAAATTTAATTTCCCCATCTTCTTCATAAATACGTGAAATAATCGGTATAGTAATCATTAATTTTTTATGCTGTTTTCGTTTTCGAGCAGCATCTAAGCTAATCACGTTCATTGTAAGCATCCTTTCTTCTAGAAATATATAAACAAAAGAAAATGCGTCCGGAAAGGGCGCTTAATTGAATTTGAAATACCGATTCATTTAATTGGGGTTTATATGATTTAACAACTGCAATTGAATTAAAAATAGTATGAATGGAATAATTGCACGTAGAAATTAACTTTACCAAAAAACGAAACAATATGCTATAAAAAAAATTAAATCTTTGTCGTATAACGAGAAAAAGATTTTTGTTTCGCATATAATGAAAGTAGACGGGCAGCAAGAGCTTTTTCATCATATTGCTTTGGAAAGGCGATGAAAAAATGGATACGTTAGATTCATTATTATTTCAACTTGAACAATATGGAGAAGAGCATGATCGAAATAAAAAAACACGGGAAGAAAAATTACGGAATATTTCTCGTGAAATGGGGCAATTTTTATCAATTTTAGTAAAAGGATGTAGTACAAAAAATATTTTAGAAATTGGAACTTCTAATGGCTATTCTACATTGTGGTTAGCAAACGCGGTAGAAGAAACAAATGGAAATGTAACAACTGTAGAGCTTTCTTCGGAACGAGTTGGAGAGGCACTTGTCAATTTTGAAAAGGCAAACCTTTTGCAAAGGATTGATGTTCATAATCAAGAAGCAGGGGCATTTTTAGATTCGCAACTAGACCATTCATTTGATTTTATTTTCCTAGATTCAGAGCGTATGCAATACATGTGGTGGCTTGAGCATATAAAACGCATTTTACAACCAAAGGGTTTTCTTGTTGTTGATAATGCTACTTCTCATGCGAGTGAGTTAGCCGAGTTTATAAACATGATTGAAGAAGATGAAATGTTTGAAACGGTGTTATTAGCATTTCAAAATGGAGCATTCGTAGCGCGCAAGAAGAAATAGGAGTGAGCGCAATATAATTATCACATTGAAAAAGGGTGTATGTCAAAAGATTGCGTACAGTAGGATAAAAAGAACATATTAAGAATCCGCCTTCAGCATGTCGTTCTCTAGGTCTTAAGTCTGAGGAAAATTATGTTGATTACAGGTATACTTATAGTAAGAAACAGGGAATGACTGCATATGCAGGTATTTCTTGAAAAATCGGTTTCAAACAAGTGGAATTCGATGATTGAGATGAAATATATAGTGCATATAAATTCGCACATATAAATAAAGGAGCGATTTTGTTGACTGAACTCGAGAAAAAAGAACCTGTATCGATTGTGAAAGATAATAATGTAGAAGTAGTGGTTGATACAGTTATAAAAGATGCAGAATTAGAGGAACTGAATAAAGAAGCTGATCTTTATGTACAAAAGTTAAATAGCGAGCAAAATACAGATTTATCAAAAGTATTGTCCCAGCTAGGAGATTTAGGGGATAAAGAGCAACAAGCAGCAGGACAAACGTTATCAGCATTAAAACGTCCTGTAACAGCGATGATGAATGGAAAGAACGAAGAAATTCCAAATACATTGTTAGAATTACGAAAAGTGGTATCAGAACTTGATCCGAATTCATTAAAAGCAAGTGGTATGAAGAAAATTATGTTTAAAGTATTCAAAAAAAATCCACTTGAAACATACGTGCATAAATATCAATCTATAGATAAGCAAATTGAGGAGATTATAAGATCTCTTCTAATTGGTCGTGACAACTTACAAGAAGATACAGTTGGTCTTGAAATGCTTAAAGAACAATCGCACGATAAAATTCACGCACTTGATAAGCAAGTATACTTAGGAAGAAAACTCGCTGGCATGCTGGAAGCTGAGAAACAAAATCCAGAACGTCAAAGAGATATTCCATTAATTAACGATGCATTAGAAAAGATTCTAGTGCGTACACGTAATATGCAGCAAGCGAAAAGTGTATTATTACAATCTATCGCATCTGTAGATATTATTAAGAAAAATAATGAAAAGTTAACAGAGGCAATTCGTAATGCAATTACGATGACGCAAAACGTCGTAACAGTTTCAGCTGCTATCCAGTTAGCATTAACAAATCAGCGTAAAACAATTGATGCAGTGAATGCGACAAATGAAGCAATTGAATCAATGGTATTAAGTAACTCACAAGCATTAAAACAAAACACAGAAGAAACAACAAAACTTCTTGAAAATCCTGCGATTAGCATGGATAAATTACGCGAATCATTCCAAAATGTATTTGCTGCGATTGAAGCTTCTGAGAAATCATCAGAACGTATTATCGAGTCAAGTAAGAAGTTTGTTATTGAACTAGATACATTTAATGATGAAATGAAACAAAAACTCATTCAGCGTCCAAGGAAATAACAGACTTTTAGAGGAGGTGAAAAAATGAGTTTTATTCAAACCGTATTAGTACTATTAGGCACTTTGCTTTTAATCGCATTTACTGTCGTTGTTTTAGTTGTATATTTCGGACGTAAACTGTATTTTTCATGGACGAAACCATATAAAAGAGCACATGATTCTTTAGATAAGTTATCGAATAAATCATTACCTTTTCTACAAGAATTTACACAACATCCGCTCTTTTATCGCTGGATTCGTACAGAAGGAAAGAAAGAACAGTATACATTAAACACTCTTTTCTGTGCATCGGGTCAACGTACGAGAGAGCAAGTATTCTCAATGTTACCGAAAGAAAAACAGAAAAAAGTACATGTAATGGCAAAAACAACGAAAAAACTTACAAATGAAGATATTGATGTAGCGGCGATGAAAGTAAAAGATTTTTTAAGACAAGAAACGCAGCAAACAGTAAAACCGACAGACTTATCGTTTTATAAATTGTATTTTTATGATCGATATCCAGATGCATTAAATACAATTCAAGCGTATAAGCGCTCAATAAATCCTTCATTACAACGAACGGTTGATGATATTACAATTTCAGTATTAAATGCCTTGCCGTATTATCAGGAGCAGCGTATGTTTGAACAACAACATAAACTTGAAACATTCTTAATGAAAGATTTAACTGCTATGCTATCGTTAGTCGTACAATTACCACCTTCACAACGACCAGAAAAAGAAGAAGAACTAAAAATCTACTTGCAAAATTTCCAAAAAGAAATGGAAGTAGTTGAGCGAGATATTCGTGATTCAATTGATCACGATTTGAATGTGAAGATGAGAGCAGCGACTGAGAAGTTTAAAAATAAATAAAAAAAGTGCCTTAAAGCTATAGTTCTTAGCTTTTAAGGCGCTTTTTTTATTAGATGTTATTTTGCTGTAACGGTTGTATGACTAGATGCAACACTTTCATTGTGCAATCGATCAACTGCAGTTACTACATACGTATACGTCTCTCCAGAAATAGCTGTTTTATCTACATAAATTTCTCCAAGCCTTGTTTTTCTTACAGTAGTAAGTAAATTTTTTGGATTTTTTGTATCCACTTCATTTTTCCCTTTTACACGGTAAATGGCGTAATAAGCAGAGTCATTCTTTCTATCATCAATGATACCTACAGCAATACCTTCATCTCTTGGAATGGCCCCTTTTAAAGTAGGTTGTTTTGGTGGATCATGATTAAGCCAAGGCATAGGCGGAATTAGTGCAGGGTGTTTATATATGTCTTTTGCCAGTCTATCTTTAACCCCTAGTGGATTGTTATTCATATCTTTTAAGCTAAAATGCATACTACCTTTTATTTCAGGATATAACCGGTTTAATGCAATTTGTCTTGGATATTCTTCTGGATCAGACCAAGCAGGGACAGAGTTGTTATTAATTTTATAAGCCGCCTGACCGATGTATAGGTGAATTGGTTTATTATTTGTTTCTTTTACCCACCAATCTACTAATATGTCATATGCAGCTGGTGTGAAACCAATATTCCAGTAAATTTGCGGTGTAATGTAATCAATGTATCCTTTTTGTATCCACTCACGTGTATCAGCGTAAAGGTCATCATAGTTTCTTTGACCTGCGGTAGTGTTAGAACCGGTCGGATCGTCAGCTATATTTCGCCATACGCCAAACGGACTTATACCAAACTTTACGTATGATTTTTCTTGTTTTATAGCAGTATTTAAATCTCGTACAAGTTCATTTACATTGTCACGTCGCCAATCCTCTATATTTGTAAATCTACCGTTATTATATGTTTCGTACGTTTTTTGATCGGGAAATTGTTCACCAGCTACTTTATAGGGATAAAAATAATCATCCATATGTATTGCATCAACATCGTAATTTTGTACAATTTCTAAAGCACCTTCAGTTATAAAATTTTTTACTTCTGGAATGCCAGGATTGTAATATAACTTCCCGCCGTAAGGTACAACCCAATCCGGGTGCTGTTTTGCAGGGTGATTATTCGCTAAACGATTTATATCGGTGTGATTCATCGTTATTCGGTATGGATTAATCCATGCGTGGAATTCTATATTTCTTTTATGGGCTTCTTCGATCATAAATGCGAGCGGGTCGTATCCAGGATCTTTTCCTTGTGTACCTGTAATGTATTCAGACCAAGGACCGTAATGGGAAGGGTAAAAAGCATCAGCAGTTGGTTTTATTTGTACAACGACTGCATTCATACCGGTGTTTTTTACATCTTCTAATAATCTAATAAATTCTTGTTTTTGATTTTCGATGGGTAAGCCAGTTTTTGAGGGCCAATCAATATTTAGAACAGATGCAATCCATACAGCACGTAATTCATGTTTTTTGTACGTAGCATTTACTTCAGCGTAAGTAGAGTGAGGAAAAATGAAAGAGAAAGGAATAAAAAAGATGGCGATACAACATATCATTAATAAACGTTTAACAATCATTTATACGCCTCCCTATTATATCGTTAACTAATATGATATCCGAGTTGAGGTTGTTCTTACAATTGAGAAAAATACATATTGAAACATTAATTTAATAGGAAAAATATTTTTAGTGAAATTTACTTTCATCATAACTAAATTCTTTCACTTCTTCATATGCTTGTTAGTAAAGTGAAACTTCCTTTCATTCGAAGGGGCTAATTTATAAGTATAGGAGGATTAATAAATGAAGGTTTTATTCGTTTGTTCTGGAGGAATGTCCAGTGCAATTGTTGTAAACGCTTTAAAAAAAGAAGCGGAGAAAAAAGGGGTAAACATGGAAGTGCATGCGATTGGAACAAATGAGGTGGAAGAAGAAGTGAAGAATGGCTGGGATGTTGTAATGGTTGCACCTCAAGTAAGACATCGATTCGATTCAGTTAAAAAATTTGCAGAAGAGGAATCTATTCCGTGTGGTATCATTCCGCCACAAGCATATACACCGCTTGGTGGACCGACTTTGTTAAAAACTGTAAATGAATTAATTAGTTAGGGGGAAGCGTTATGAATAAGTTTGTCACGTTTCTTGATAAAAACTTATCTGGACCGATGGCAAGGCTTTCTGAACAGAGGCATTTACAAGCAATCCGTGATGGAGTTATTTCAGCGTTACCATTTATTATAGTAGGAAGTTTCTTTTTAATCGTAGCATTTCCACCATTACCGAAAGATAGTTTCATATCCGTTTGGGCATTAAAAAATCAAACAAGTATATTAATACCATATCGTTTAACGATGTTTATTATGTCGTTATATATAGCATTTGGAATAGGATATAATTTAGCGAAAAGTTATAAGCTAGATGCTTTATCAGGAGCACAGCTTGCAGTATGTTCCTTGCTATTAACGTTAACACCTGAATTAATTGATAAAAAAGGGTTTATGCTTCCGATGACAAATCTCGGAGGTCATGGATTATTCGTGACGATGATTGTTTCTATTTTATCAGTTGAGATTTTAAGATTTTGTAAGAAGAAAAACGTAACGATCAAAATGCCAGAACAAGTACCACCGTCAGTAGCGCGTTCGTTTGAAGCACTTATACCTGCGGCTTTCGTTATTATTATTATGAGCATTATTACTGTCGTTTTTAAAGTAGATGTACATTACGTTGTGGATAAATTAGCAGCACCATTAGTTAAAGCTGGTGATAGTTACTTTGGCGTTATTATACCAGTATTTTTAATTACATTTTTCTGGTCTTTCGGGATACACGGTGTATCCGTTGTAGGCACTGTTGCGAGACCACTTTGGGATGTGTATTTAGGGAAGAACGGTGAAGCTGTAGCAAGTGGCGCGAGCCATTTTCCATTCATTGCACCAGAGCCGTTTTATCAATGGTTTATTTGGATTGGTGGTTCGGGCGCAACGCTAGGACTTGTATTAGCCATGATAGTTTTTGGTAGATCAAAATATTCGAAAGCATTATCGAGAAGTTGTATTGTGCCTGGAATTTTTAACATTAATGAACCAGTTATATTTGGTTTACCAATTGTCCTAAATCCAATCTTAATTATTCCTTTCGTTATTACACCACTAGTAACAGCTACTATAGCATATTCTGCAACTGCAATGGGATTTGTAACACCAACACACATTATGCCACCGTGGACACTACCAGCTCCAATTGGTGCATATTTAGCTACAGGAGGTGATTGGCGTGCAGTTGTATTAGTTTTAATAAATATAGCAATATCATTCCTTATTTATCTACCATTCTTTAAAATGTACGACAAAAATATGCTTGAAATTGAAAAGAGTGGAGACGGAGAATCTGTTAATCCGTGATTTTTAAACTGTCTTTATGAGTGATAGGTATTCTGCCTATCACTTCTTTCACATGTAGTCCAGAGAGGGTGAAATGGAATGAATATAAAATTTAGTTATAAAGGTGTATTTTTATTACTATTTGGAGTGATATGTGCGAATTTACTATTTGTACCTTTATTAAGAATGCTGAATTTATCACAAATGCATAGTATATGGCTTGTTACAAGCATTGCGGCAAGTATTTTGCTTACAGTAGTTGTTTCTTTTATTGATGGATCATTTGCATCAAAGCCTCAGTTGTTTTTTAGATTTATAATATTTTCAATTGGTTGTACGTTTGTAACTTACATGATTGTTTTTTAGTAAGGGGAGGTTATGCATGTTATGTATATTGCAGGGGTAATGTCCGGTACTTCGTTAGACGGAATAGATGTAGCACTCGTTCATATAGAAGGAAGAGGTGTAGGTTCTAAAGTTGAACTAATACATTTTACTACTGTGCCGTTTTGTAATGATATGAAAAATGAGATCCAGCAGGCATTATCAATAGAAAATTCAAATGTAAAACTTATATGCAGTTTAAATTTCAAACTTGGTTTATGCTTCGCAGGTGCTGTAAAGGAAGTTTGTAAAGAGGCCAATTTTCCTTTGGGACAATTAGATGTAATTGGTTCTCACGGACAAACGATTTATCATCAGCCAAAGCAAGATGGTACTATGATTCCTTCCACATTACAAATTGGAGAACCAGCAGTAATTGCGTATGAAACGAAAACGACAGTTATTTCTAATTTTCGAACGATGGATATGGCAGCAGGGGGACAAGGTGCACCACTTGTACCATATTCAGAGATTATTTTGTATCGTCACCAAACTAAAAATAGACTACTACAAAATATTGGCGGGATCAGTAATGTTACCGTAATACCAAGTCAACTAAGTGAGAAGAGCGTAATAGCATTTGATACAGGTCCAGGTAATATGGTAATGGATGAAGTATGTCAAAGGTTATTTCAGTTGCCATATGATCAAAATGGTAAGGTTGCAAAACAAGGAGTAGTTGTGGAAGAAATTTTGACATATTGTATGAGTCATCCATTTTTGAAAATGAATCCACCGAAATCAACTGGTAGAGAACAGTTTGGAGAAGAATTTGTAAGTGAATTATTGAAGCGGTTTGAAAAGCATAGTAAAGAAAATATATTGACGACTGTCACGATGTTTACTGCAAGTTCAATTGTTTATCATTATAAGGAGTTTATTTTGCCGTATTATGAAATTGATGAGGTAATTCTAGGTGGTGGCGGAAGTTATAATGATACACTTGTAGAAATGATACGGCATGGATTGAAAGAAGAAAAATGTACATTATTCCTTCAGGAGGATATAGGCTATTCTTCAGAAGCGAAAGAAGCAATCGCATTTGCTATTTTAGCAAATGAAACATATCATCGTAATCCGAGTAATGTGCCGAGCGCAACAGGTGCAACGCAATCTGTAGTTTTAGGGAATATAACATTCCCTCCAATAAGATGATGAAAATGAGGCGAACATATGAAGTACATGATTGGAATAGACGGCGGGGGAACGAAGACAGAAGCGATTGCATTTGATAAAGACGGAAATGAACTTGTAAGAGCTACAAGTGGTTTTGGGAATATATTAATAGATTTTGAAGAAGCTTTTGTGCATATTACGGAAGTGATTGATCAATGCCAGAAAGGATTATTAAATGGGCATTGCGTTTGTATTTGTTTAGGGTTAGCGGGGATAAGTGGAATAAATACGGATGAATTAACAGTACGTTTAAAAAAGAAGTACGGAACAAAAATTGAAGTTTTAAATGATGCAATGATTGCACATGCAGCTGCTTTAAAAGGGAAGGATGGAATTTTAACGATTGGCGGTACAGGTGCAATTTGTATTGGAAAGAAAGGAGAAGTGTACGAGTATAGTGGTGGATGGGGACATATTTTAGGAGATGAAGGAAGCGGATATTGGATTGCGTTACAAGGTTTAAAGAGAATGGCAAATCAATTTGATCAAGGAGTTACACTTTGTCCATTAAGCTTAAGGATTCAAGACGAGTTTCAACTATTAACATCGTCTCATATAAAACAACTAGTATATAGTTTTTCAAAAGATAAAGTTGCAGCAATTGCACCGCTAATTATTGAGGAAGCGAGAAATGGGAATGATGATGCACATAAAATTATTCTACAAGCGGCTAAGGAATTAACAAGAATGACGGTGAATATTTACAATAAGATGCAGTTTAATTTATCCGCTTCAATTGCAGTAAGTGGCAGCATACTGCGTTTCGTTCCTGAAATATATGCTGAGTTTAAGAAATGCTGTGAGAAAAGTATAGGAGATGTTACGTTTGTATCACAATCAGAACCAGCAGTGAAAGGAAGCTATTATTTAATGAAGAATATATATTTTAAAAAATAGCTGCATGAGAATTTTTGTATGATTTGTAAATATATGGTGTTAAAATGTATAAAGGGATGTGGATAAAAAAGTACAATATACATAGTTCTTGAATATTGTATATGTATTCCCATGTAGAAAGTGAATGATTATATGATTAATAGTATGCAATTTTTGTATTTGGTGGTTTCTTATTTATTTGGAAACATATTGACCGCTTATATAGTAACGAAATGGAGACATAACGTCGATATACGGGATGAAGGAAGCGGTAATCCTGGTGCAAGAAATATGGGGCGCGTATATGGAAAAGGATATTTCATCGCTACATTTTTAGGTGATGCAATCAAAGGGGCAATCGTAGTTTCTATTGCAAAATACCTTTTTGGAGATTCTATATTTGTAATGTTAGCTTTAATGGCTGTTTTATTTGGACATATTTATCCAATTGTATTTAAAGGCAAGGGCGGAAAAGGCATATCAACATTTATTGGAGGGTTAATCGCATTTGATTATTTGATAGCGCTTACCCTTGTTGCTGTTTTTATTATATTTTATTTAATCTTTAAAGGATTTACTAAGCCGGGGTTAATTACAATCGCTTGTTTACCAGTTTGCATGATTTTATATTCTTACTCAATTGTTACGACTATTTTAAGTGCTCTTATCATTGTACTTATTTTATATGTAAATCGAGAATGAAACGAACTTTTAATAAGTGGAGTAAATCTCCACTTATAATTTTTATTAAATACATAAAGGAGAGAAGGCATGGGGTTAATATATAAAGTTGCTGATCAAGCTTGGGAATTTAAATGTATACATAAATTGAATTATAAAACATTTGTAGAAGAAATTCCGCAACACGAAGAAACGAAAGAGCGTGTTCGTATTGATCGTTTTCATGATGAAAATACATATTTAATTTGTTTAGATAACGATAAGTTAGTAGGTATGGTTGCATTACGAGGAAAACGACCATTCTCATTAGACTATAAAATTGCAAATCTAGATTTTTATTTGCAAGAACATGGAGAACATGTATATGAAATTCGTTTACTTTCAGTAGAACGTGAATACCGAAATGGAAGAGCATTATTAGGTTTAATTCGCTTTTTACATCGTTATTTGCTTCTAAATGGATATGAATTAGCACTCATTTCTGCTACAACACGTGAACTACCTTTATATGAACAAATGGGATTCAAATCTTTCCATACGTTAGTTGGTACTGAAGAAGCAGCCTTCCAGCCAATGTATGTTACACCTGCTATGTTTGAAGAGTCGAGTGTAGGAGGAATAATGACGAAAGAATTTACGTTTTTACCAGGTCCAGTGGATATTGAAGAGAACGTTCGAAAGGCATTTTCTACTAAGCCTATTTCGCATCGTTCTAAGTCATTTCAAGTGACAATGGAAAATGTCAAAAAACGTTTACTGCAAATGACAAAAGCAAAACGTGTGCAAATATTGTTAGGAACAGGGACGTTAGCAAATGATGCCATTGCTTTACAGTTACGTTCTTTAAAAGGGAAAGGACTAGTATTAACAAATGGGGAATTCGGTAATAGATTAGTTGGACATGCAGCACGCGCGCAATTACATTTTGATACGTATAAAATAGAAATGGGAGAACCATTTATTTATACCGAATTAGAAAAAATAATGGAAACTGGCAATTATGAATGGCTTTGGTTTGTTCACCATGAAACATCAACTGGAATGTTAAATGATTTAGACGAACTAAATATTTTATGTAAAAAGTATAAAGTGAAACTATGTGTAGATTGCATTAGCTCAATTGGAGCAATACCGATAGATTTGAAAGATGTATATTTTGCAAGCGGTGTTAGTGGAAAGGCAATTAAATCGTTTACTGGATTATCTTTCGTTTTTTATAATCACAATGTGAAAATAAATGAGGCATTACCGGCCTATATGGACATTGGCATGTACGAAGAAAATGACAGTATTCCATATTCTCATTCATGGAATTTAATGTATGCATTGCAAGAAGCCTTAAAAAGATTTGATGATGAAATGGCATTTGAAAAAATAAAAGAGACGTATGCATATATTGAACAAGCTATAACTACTATGGGTTTAAAACTTGTTTCACCTAAAGAACATGCTGCGCCAATCGTACTTACCATTCAATTAAAAGAAGATCAGTCTTCTAAAGATGTAGGCGATGCGTTGGCGTTACAAGGATATATCGTCCATTATGAATCAGCGTATTTACAAAAGAATAACTGGATCCAAATTGCATGCCTGAACCATTACAAAGAACGTGATATGAAGAGGATGTTGAATTGTTTACAACTGTGTGTATTACAGAGTGAGGTACATATATAAAGACTTTTTCTTAATATAGATGGTTTCGTATAAAGGAGTTGCTATATACGAAAACTGAGGAATAGATCATTGGATGAGGTGTTAATATGATAACTAAAAAACTACCGTTACATATAGATGATATTAAAAAAGCTCAAAACATTTTAGACAGAAATGCTCGTAAAACGCCATTAGTAAAATCATTTTATTTGACTAGTAAAACAGGCGGAGAAATTCACTTGAAATTAGAAAATATGCAATTAACGGGTTCTTTTAAATTCCGTGGTGCATTTAATAAAATGTCACAGCTAACAGATCAGGAAAAAGAGAGAGGAGTAATTGCTTGTTCCGCTGGTAATCATGCACAAGGAATTGCTTTATCAGCACATTTACTTAGTATTAAGAGTAAAATTGTTATGCCAATTTCTGCACCTCAGGCGAAAGTTGAAGCAACTAGAGGATATGGATCAGAAGTGATTTTATATGGTGAAACTTTTGATGATGCGAAGGCAAAATGTGAGGAGATTATTAAGGAAACAGGTGAAACATACTTACATCCATATGACGATATAGAAGTAATGGCTGGTCAAGGTACAATAGGATTAGATATTCTTGATGATATGTGGGATGTAGATACTGTCATTGTACCAATTGGCGGAGGTGGAATTATTTCTGGTATTGCTGTAGCATTAAAATCTTTTAATCCATCCATTAATATTATTGGTGTCCAAGCAGATAATGTTCATGGGATGAAGGCATCTTATGACAAAGGTACGATTGTAGAACATTATGAGGCACCTACTATAGCAGATGGTTGCGCAGTTAAAATACCAGGCGATTTAACTTTTGAAATAGTAAAAGAATTAGTAGATGATATTGTAACTGTATCAGAAGGTGAATTAGAAGTAGCGATGAAAGACTTATTACAACGCGGTAAAGCTGTTGTAGAAGGAGCTGGCGCATTAGCTACTGCTGCTCTACTTGCAGGGAAAGTGGATCCATATATTAAAGGGAAAAAGGTAGTCGCGGTTATATCTGGTGGGAACGTAGATTTGCAGCGCATTTCCAGTGTTTGTGAGCAATTTTTTGTAGCTAATGAAGTGAAATAGTATTTAAAAAACATAAAGTGAAACTTTAATCAGTGGGGGTTTTCTTCATCCCCCACTGATTATTAGCCCTCACCAATCGGACTTTTATGGGCAGCCCGCCCCCCACCTAACTTCTTTGCTTTCGCTGAATTTTGAGGTGGGGGTCTTACTGCCCATTAAAGCGGGATAAATTTTATGGAAGAAGAGCTAAGACAACTAATCTTAGCTCTTACTTTTTGTCTACCGTGTAGGGCATATTATAATATACATGCTTTATTTTCCGTATAGTGAGTTATTATATTTTATCGTCTACTTTCATAGATAACTCAAATAATTATATCAATATTGTCGAAACGGAAACAGAAATTTAATATAATGGTTTTAGCGTATGAATGAGCTGTTAGGAGGATAGAACATGAACAAGGAAGAACAGGTCATGAACGGTTTCAGGGAATTATATAATAAAATGGTTTGGCTTAATAAGGATAAAATGGAAGAAGGTCTTAAAGGTTTTAAGTCTTCTGAAGTACATTGTATTGAATACATTGAAAACAATGTCGATTCTAACGTGACACAACTTGCAGAGGCTTTTTATGTGACTCGCGGTGCAATAAGTAGAATGACTAAGAAGCTCATAAACAAAGGCCTTATCGAAAGTTACCAGAAATCAGAGAATAAAAAAGAAATCTATTTTAGGCTTACTGAACAAGGGAAAGAAATATATAAAATTCACGAGGAGTTGCACAATGAGTTTCAACAACGGGATAAAGCTGTATTTGAGCAAGTAACCGAGGCGGAATTCGACAGCATTATTAACTTCGTGGAAAAGTATAGTAGGCATTTGGATGCAGAAATAAAGAAACAAGGTATACATATTAAGTCGTAAATTTTTCTGTTAATGCCAGTTGTATTTAAATAATAAAAAGGTAGCCTGTTCACGGGAAGGCTACCTTTTTATTATTTATTTTTTTGTTGACTAATCAACAAAGTAGAGTTATTATTTTGTTGACAAAGCAATAAAAAATGAGAGGAGAAATTAAATGTCTATATTTAGATCACAAAATGAAAGTGAAACTGAAAAAAACATAGATAAACATGCTTTAATATTTGGCCTTATTTCTGTATTTCTTTGTGGTATAGGTTTCAGTATCATCATGCCAGTAGTGCCATTCTTAGTGCAGCCTTATATAAGGAGTCCGGAAGAACAGGCTCTAGTTGTTACGCTACTGACCTCTGTTTATGCGGTCTGCGTGTTTTTCGCTGCTCCTGCATTCGGAGCTTTGAGCGATAAATATGGCCGTCGTCCATTACTATTAATATGTCTTTTCGGTTCTGCAATCGGGTACTTAGTTTTTGGTATAGGAGGGGCTTTATGGGTACTATTTGCTGGACGTATAGTAGAAGGAATAACAGGCGGGAGCATCAGTATAATTTTTGCATATTTTGCAGATATCATTCCCTCAGAACAGAGAACGAAGTATTTTGGGTGGGTGAGTGCAGTGGTAGGTGCAGGAACCATTATCGGACCAACTCTTGGGGGATTACTTGCAAAGTTTGGTCATTCTGTACCTTTATATTTCGGAGCACTTATAACTTTATTAAATGTTTTATATGGGATGAAATATATGCCTGAGAGTCTTGACAAAAATAATAGGTTAAAAGAAATTACTTTTGTAAGGTTAAATCCTTTTGCACAGCTGGCAAACATACTTTCTATGAAAAATTTAAAATGGTTACTTGTCTCAGCGTTTTTACTTTGGATACCTAACGGATCTTTACAAGCAATTTTCACACAATTTACGATGGATACTTTTAGCTGGAAGCCTGCACTAATCGGGCTTATGTTCTCAATTATGGGCTTTCAAGATATCATTTCACAAGCTTTTATAATGCCAAAGCTTGTGATCAAGCTTAGTGATAAACAAATAGCTATGCTTGGAATGGTTTCGGAGGTTATTGGCTACAGTTTTATTGCAGCATCTGCTTTATTTTCCTTATATCCTCTTCTAATCATTGGGATGTTACTGTTTGGTTTTGGTGACTCAATTTTCGGGCCTTCATTCAATGGGATGCTTTCAAAGTCTGTCGATTCTAGTGAACAAGGAAGGATTCAAGGCGGTAGCCAATCTATTCAAGCTTTGGCAAGAATGATTGGTCCAATTATTGGAGGGCAAATCTATGTATCACTTGGTCATGCTGCACCTGCTTTTATGGGGATGATTCTTATAGTAGTTGCAATAGCTGTTTTGTATAGGGGGACGCATGTAACTGTATAAACTATATGCACTAATATTGTCTATATTCCTTTATTTAAATCAAATGAATAAGAACGAATAATAGGGTGTCGGAACTTAAGAATAAGTGCTGGCACCCTAATTTTCTAAGGCTAGAGAGTTAAGAGAATTTCTGTTGTTTCTGACACGATTTCCTCTGTAAAAGCACAATTGATGCAGGATAATATTCAATGGGGTACATAGAGTTTTCCTTAATTAAAAATTGGCTTTAGTTGAAAGTAAAAAAGTAGGGAAATGACTAACTATTTTAAGTCACGCTTGAGCTGAAGTAAATAATGATTCCATTTTCATTCTACTCTTCTCGCGAATTTCAGCGTCGGCATGGCGCATTACATATTTATGCGCTATAGCGATTGCTAAAACATCATCTAATAAGCCAATCCCAATAATAGCAGCTATATCTGGAATGAAGTCGATTGTTAGCACGTAATAGGATAAAGCGGCTAATATGATGAATTTCGCTTTAGTAGGTAGCTCTTTTTTTCTCATTGTGTAGTATAAAATAATACTTTCATATACGCTTGATTTCCCGAGGTTCGCTGAGCTTTTTTTGAATTTTTTCCAAAGTGTCTGTTTCTCCATATAAACACTCCTTTTACAAAAACATAGATTTTTTAAAAGGATAGACAAAGAAGTGAGGAAATAATCAATTGTATTGGTTTTCTTATTGTATATTTCCATAAAAATAAGGAATTACCTGTTCAAAAATAATAGAATGTTGGTTATGTAATGACTTACAGAGTTTCGTTACATAAGTATGTACAGTAAAATGTATGTGGATGATTTATATATTATTAAACATTTAATAACAGGTATGGGGGAAGAAAAATGAAGATAATAGAACTACCAATTGAATTTGAATTTAACGGGGCAAAACAATGTATTTATCCGAGCTTAGTTCTAATAAATAATGAATTAACTTTAGTAGATACGGGTTATATCAACTTTTTACCTTTAATTGAAGATGTAATTTTAAAACAAGGGTATGAGATGAAAAACTTAAAAAATATAATTATTACTCATTATGATGACGATCATATAGGATCTTTATATGATTTCAAAGTGAAATATCCTCACGTGAATATTATCGCTAGTGAAATTGAATCCCACTACATTAAAGGTGATATAAAATCGGAGAGACTAGTTCAAGCAGAAGACATGTTACAACGTATGCCAATTGAAGAGAAAGAATTTGGTGAATGGTTTATACAACAATTAAAAAATATAAGACATGTTTCCGTCGATGAAAAAGTATATGATGGTCAAATGATTTTGAAGGACACATGTCAAATTGTAGCGACACCAGGACATACTTCGGGGCATATTTCATTATATTTTCCGAATTCAAACTGTGTAATTACAGGGGATGCGGCCGTTCAAGAAAATTGTGAATTAGTAATAGCTAATCCGAATTTTTGTTTAGATATAGAAAAAGCGGAAGAATCTTTAAAGAGAATTAAGAACCTTAAAGCAGCAACATATTATTGTTATCATGGAGGAAAACTCATTATATAAAATATTTAAAAAACGATTTTTCCCATATCGAAAAGATCGTTTTTTTAAATTCATAGATTCTGCAATTTTAATTAAATCTTTTACGTTATATTCTCCTTGTATATAGCGTTTGTTACCAATTGCAATTATATATTGAAAACCATTCTGCTGAAAGATAAGCTCATATGCTAAATCAAAATGAGGATTATATACTGCCTTTATATTATGTTTTAAATTGTAAAACTTAGTTCCCTTATGTACATATTGATCTAATTTATGATGAACTGGTGAAACAGTGATTTTAAAAATGCCATTAATATCTTCATTGTAGTAGTGGAGGCTTAAGTAATCGTTATAGATGTACCCTTGAAATTCGTGAATTTCGAACGGGAATTTTGTAGGAGTAAGTATATGTTTCTTATACTTCATTTCATATTCTTTTACAATAGTAGCTTCTTTCATAAGAGGATTCGTTCCATCAAAAATTTGATTAATCCGAGATATTTTATTATTCTTTGTTACTATTTCTAAAATGTAACCGATAGTAAATTTACCATCAGTGTCTTTGAAATAAGAAATAAGAATTGTAGTATCTTCTTTTGGAGACGGTACTATTTTAATTTCATGAATTTGTTTATTTGTTTGGAAAGTAGGTAGTTCAACTCCATCTGTTACATATGACCTCATTAATTTTTCATCATTTTTGAGTAAAGCATGTTTGAATTCACTTATTACATCTGTTTGAGATTTCGCCATTATAATTGTGTTGGATTGAAAATATAGTAAGAAAAATACGCAAAAAATCTTTATGAATGTATTGGTCAATTTTATCACCCTGTAACTATGTTTCCTTAACATTGAAATATATATGTATAGGAGAGGGAGAAGATGAGTTTACTGCTTGATGTAATAATGGCTATAATTACATTCTATCCTCGAAATGATATGAAATTAAAACATCATATTGCAAAGTTAAGCGAATTCGAGTGGTTTCGAAAGTTACACAAAGATACAAAGTATACAAAATTAATTTGGAGTAATAGAAAAATTAAAAAGGTCATTTTGTCTACAACTAACATGGAAGCATTAATAAATTCCAAGAAAAAACAAAAAGAATTTGTCCAACTAGTATACGATGAATATAAAAAAAGAAGATAAGAATTTTTTTATTTTTCATATTTGGCGAAACAAATGGTACAATGAAAGCTAATGTGAAAAATAAGGAAAAGAAGTGGTCTATTTGAAAAACTTTTTAGAATTAGGAATTAGTGAAACTTTTAATCATACATTACGTGAAAATGGAATTACAGAAGCAACACCAATTCAAGAGCAGGCAATTCCTGTTATTATGTCAGGTAAAGATATTATTGGGCAGGCGAAAACAGGAACGGGTAAAACGTTAGCATTCGTGTTACCGATTTTAGAAAAAATCGATCCAGAGTCTAGTGATGTTCAAGCTTTAATTGTTGCACCAACAAGGGAACTAGCACTGCAAATTACAACTGAAATTAAAAAAATGCTTGTTCAAAGAGAAGATATTAATGTACTAGCGATTTATGGCGGGCAAGATGTAACACAACAATTGAGAAAATTAAAAGGCAATACACATATAGTTGTTGCGACACCAGGACGATTATTAGATCATATACGTCGTGAAACAATTGATTTAAGTAATCTTTCAACAATTGTACTAGATGAAGCGGATCAAATGCTTTATTTCGGTTTCTTATACGATATTGAAGATATTTTAGATGAGACACCTGGTAGTAAACAAACGATGTTATTCTCAGCAACAATGCCAAAAGATATTAAAAAATTGGCGAAGCGTTATATGGATGAACCGCAAATGGTTCAAGTAGAAAGTGAAGAAGTGACGGTAAATACAATTGAGCAGCGTGTCATTGAGACGACAGATCGTGCAAAGCCAGATGCACTTCGTTTTGTTATGGATCGTGATCAGCCATTTTTAGCTGTTATTTTCTGTCGTACAAAGGTTAGAGCAAGTAAGCTTTATGATAATTTAAAAGGACTAGGTTATAATTGTGCTGAACTTCATGGTGATATACCTCAAGCGAAACGTGAAAGAGTCATGAAGAGTTTCCGCGAAGCTAAAATTCAGTACTTAATTGCGACTGATGTAGCAGCTCGTGGACTTGATGTAGATGGTGTAACGCATGTATTTAACTTTGATATTCCTGAAGATGTAGAAAGTTATATTCACCGCATTGGCCGAACAGGACGTGCAGGTGGATCAGGTCTTGCAATTACGTTTGTTGCAGCGAAAGATGAAAAACATTTAGAAGAAATTGAAAAAACGCTTGGTGCACCATTGCAAAGAGAAATAATTGAACAGCCGAAGATAAGACGTGTAGATGAAAATGGAAAACCGGTACCAAAGCCGGCTCCAAAGAAATCAGATCAATATCGTCAAATAGATAGCCGCGATGGTTCAAGAAGTGGTTCAAGAAGTGGTTCAAGAAGTGGTTCAAGAAGTGGTTCAAGAAGTGGCTCAAGAAGTGATTCAAGAAATAGTTCGAGAAATGATAGCAACCGATCATTTAACAAGCCAAGTAATAAAAAAGGTAGTACAAAACAAGGTCAGCAAAGACGTGGCCGTTAAATAGTTATTATTCAAAAAGAGTCGCAAAGCGTTGCGGCTCTTTTTTGTTTTTATACAACGAAATCGATATAAGTACACGGGTAATTGCAAAGAAGCTATCTTTTAAATTTCATTTACCGTATTAAATAATTTTAAATTCATAAAGGAACTACTATTATGTTAGTGACTCATGATGTAAATGTAGCAGCGAAAACAGAAAGAGTTCTTTTTATGGCGGACGGAGAAATTGGTAGTGAAATACAGTTAGGTAAGCTTAGGAACGATGATTTAAAAGCGCGAGAAGAGAAGTTGTTAAACTGGTTAGCTATACTTGGATTTTAAAGAAAAAACTCCTATTGAATGTAGGGGTTTTTTCTTTGTATGAAAGATCTAAAAGATATATAATAATTTTCTGACTATTAAAATTTGGAGGGGTACAAATGAAAAATGAAACGTTGCACACACAAGAAGATATTGTTAAAATGCTTGATTCATTATTAAGACCGGCAGAACCATTTTGGAATGAATTTTATGTGAATAGAGAAAAAGATGTTCCGTTTTTTGAAAATGTTCCAGATGAAAATCTAGTTTCATATATAGAAACAGAATGGTTTTCGAAAGGGAAAGTACTGGAGCTTGGATGTGGTCCAGGAAGAAATGCAATTTATTTAGCGACTGAAGGGTTTGATGTAACCGCAGTGGATTTATCTATAGAGGGCATTAATTGGGCGAAAGAGAGGGCGTTAGCAAAAGGAATAGAAATTGATTTTATTTGTGATTCAATTTTTAATTTAGAGGGTCAAAATGACTTTGATTTTGTATACGATTCGGGTTGTTTACATCATATTCCACCACATAGAAGGATACATTATGTGGATTTAATTAAAAAATCATTGAAATCGGGTGGTTATTTTGGAATAACATGTTTTGCAGCAGGTGATTTAGACGAACGAAATGGCTCAGAAATAACAGATTGGGACGTATATAGAGGGTGGAGTCTACAAGGTGGCCTTGCATATTCTGAAGAAAAACTGAGAGAGGTATTTAAAGAATTTGAAGTAATTGAAATTCGAAAGATGAGGCAAATTGACCAACCAAATACTATGTTTGGAGAATCATTTCTTTGGACAGCATTATTTAAGAAGAAATAAACAGGTATTTAATTGACAAACTCATCTTTTTTATAGACAATACATTTATAAGAATATACGTTCGGTTTTTGCTTGCCAATGTATGTTTTACATAAATACATAACAAGGGGTTGTCTCAATATGAGTACTACAAATCAAAAAATTACTACATTTCTAATGTTTGAAGGTAAAGCTGAAGAGGCGATGAATTTTTACACATCGCTATTCGACCAATCAGAAATTGTAAGTATCTCTCGTTACGATGAAAATGGACCTGGTAAAGAGGGTTCTGTTATTCATGCAATGTTTACGTTAAATGGTCAAGAATTCATGTGCATTGATAGTTATGTAAAGCATGGTTTTACATTTACACCATCTATGTCTCTTTATGTAACTTGTGAGACAGAAGAAGAAATTGAAACGGTCTTTCATAAACTAGCGCAGGATGGAGCTATTCTTATGCCTTTAGGTTCTTATCCATTTAGTAAAAAATTTGGTTGGTTAAATGATAAGTATGGTGTGTCTTGGCAGTTAACGCTTGCGGAATAAATTGTAATTTATTTGTTTAATGGGTGTAGTTCAGAGGTTGAAAATTTAAATTACAAATAAAAAGGTGTTCCAACCGTCAACAGGTTTGGAATGCCTTTTTATTTGTAATCGATTAGTTTAAATGAATTTATATTTTTGTTTCTATTTAGAATATTTTATTTTTCTTGCTACTTTTTATCTGTTAATATAAATATAGAAAAATATGTATTAATTATTGGTTAGGTTAATAGAAAAAGGGAAGCACAAATAGTAAATGATCTTACACTTAAAATGTAACAAGATAGCTGGGGGGAATAGTTATAATGGATACAATCCAACAAAACAGTAATGCATGGGATAAAAAAGTTGAAGAAGGTTCTAGATATACGCAACCAGTAAGTAGCGAGGTTATTGAAAAAAGCAAATCAGGTGAATGGGAAATCACAGTCACTACAGAAAAATCTGTTCCTAGAGATTGGTTTCCAAAGTCATTAGAGGGATTAAAAATACTGTGCTTAGCATCAGGTGGAGGGCAACAAGCACCAGTACTAGCTGCTGCTGGAGCAGATGTAACGGTTACGGATATATCAAAAAAGCAGTTGGAACAAGATAAAAAGGTAGCGGAACGGGATGGTTTAACTTTAAAAACAGTTCAAGGAGATATGTCAGACCTTAGTGATTTTGAAGATGAATATTTTGATATTGTCGTAAATCCCGTTTCTAATTTGTTTGTAAAAGATGTTCATCTTGTATGGAATGAGGTATCAAGGGTACTAAAGAATAGAGGAATTCTTATTTCAGGATTTACAAATCCATTACTATGGATTTTTGATGACAATCAAGAGCAACAAGGTATACTTGATGTTAAACATTCAATACCATCATCAACACTAGATTATTTACCAGAGGATGAAGTTCAAGATTATGTAAATTCTAATCAAACAATAGAATATGCACATACTCTTGAAGACCAAATTCAAGGTCAAATTGAAGCTGGTTTAGTTATAACTGGTTTTTATGAGGATGATTTTGGTGGAACTAGAATATTAGATAATCATATTAAAACTTTTATCGCTACAAAAGCTATAAAGATAGATTAAAAACTTTTTCCTGTTAAACTGGGGTTAATTGAAGAATGGCCTTAAAAATAGGGGAAGTTTAATGTATGTCAAAAAGGATGGCACTTGCCATCCTTTTTCTTGTGTATTTTGAGTATATAAACAAGTTTGATATCTTTTAGTTGAACTTGTTATTTTTTATAGTTACTCTTTTCTTTTTAAGAATTTTGCTTGCCGAATCTTTCACCGAGTTTAGCTAACAATTCAGGCTGATCTCCTTGACTCATTACAACTTCAATAAAGATAAGTTGATTCTTATTTAAAGTTATATTCGTTAAGACTGCTGCTAACTCAATTTCATTTTCCACTTTACAAGTTAGACTTTTTTCTTCTGATCCGAAGACGTTTGCGAGTTTTGTGTAATCCCACATTTGTATGTCATTATACGGTTCGTTTTGGCCGTGAATTGCACGTTCAACAGTGTATCCATTGTTATTAATTAAAAATATAATCGGTTTTAAATTTTGACGAAGTATAGTCGATAACTCTTGAACAGTTACTTGGAAAGAACCATCACCAATAATTAAAATGTTACGCCGCGATAAATTAGCGAGCTGTGTACCGATTAGAGCAGGTAATGTATAACCAATTGATCCCCATAAAGGTTGCGTTACATATGTAGTGTTGCTTGGTAAAGGGATAGTAGCACTACTGAAGAAAGGTGTTCCTTGCTCTGCAATTAAAACATCGTTTTCTTGTAAGAAATGGTATATTTGTTGCCAGAAACGTTTTTGTGTAACTATTTGTGCTTTTGGTTTGAACTCTTCTGTCATAGATAGTGATTCTGAAATAAATGGATTAATTTCTAGTGTTTCTTCTTTGCGATGTTCAATTAAATCACTTAACAGTTGTAAAACATCTTTCATTACAACTGGTCCATATTTTTTATCTATAATTTTCACAGTATAGGGATGGATTTCTATTACTTGCTCTTTCGTAAAGCCTTGTGTAAAGCCACCAGTAATAGTATCCGTTAATTTCACGCCAATACTAATAATACAGTCAGATTCATCAATTCTTTTTCGTAAGTATGAAGAACTAACATCACCAGTATAAATTCCTATAAATTGAGGGTGTTTTTCAGGGAATATTCCTTTCCCCATACTTAATGTTGCGATAGGAAACCCAGTTTTTTCTACGAATTGATGCAAACATTCTTCCGCATGAAAACGAGCTACTTCAAAATCAGCTAAAATAACAGGTTTTTTGGCATTGTTTATTTTTGAAGTTGCATGTAGAAGCATTTTATCCAGCGCATCTTTATTACTTACAACTGGTTTATGTAATATGAGTTCCGTAGGTTTATTAATTGGTTTATTATACACATCAATCGGTAATTGAATATGAACAGGGCGTTTCTCATTCCAACATGCACGTAACACACGGTCAATTTCTTCAGCGGCATGCTCAGGTGTTAATTTTGATTGTGCCACCGTGATTTCTCTATACATATTGGAAAAATGATCGAACTTTCCATCACCTAACGTATGATGAACGAGTGCTCCATTTTCCATTACTTTAGTTGTTGGCGTACCAGTTATTTTTATAACTGGTACGTTTTCTGCGTATGACCCAGCAACGCCGTTAAGTGCGCTTAATTCTCCCACACCGAAAGTGGTAATAAGAGCGGCGATTCCTTTTATACGAGCGTATCCATCTGCAGCATATGCCGCATTCAATTCATTACAATTGCCAACCCACTCTAACTTTTCATGTGCCACTACATCATCTAAAAAAGCCAAATTATAATCACCAGGGACACCAAAAATATGTTCAATTCCTAATTCGTTTAGTCGGTCTAGTAAATATGTACTTACAGTATATTGCGTTTTCAAGTGAATCATCTCCTAATTTTGCAATGAATATTTCAATAGACTAAGTTTCAATGCGTTCATTAAAATATTGATTACTGGATTGTGGTATAATTTACATACAGGGGGAAAGTAGATGACACAACATAAAGAAGAACAGATGAATGAAGCATTAGCATTATTTTACTTTGCATATAAAACATTTACTGAAAAGCCAGATGAAATTATAAAAGAGTATGGCATACAACGAGTACATCACCGAATTTTATTTTTTATCGCACGATTTCCAGGGATAAGTGTAAATGAGTTATTATCACTGCTAGAAATAAGTAAACAAGCTCTTCACGGACCATTACGACAACTTGTGGAAAAGGGCTTAATTGAGAGTAATGAAGCTACACATGACCGTCGTGTGAAACAGTTATCTTTAACAGAAATAGGTGTAGATTTAGAGAAAAAACTGAGCGATGTTCAAAGACAACAAATGAGTGCTATTTTTTCAAAATTTGGTGAATCGTGTGAAGAAAATTGGCATCAAGTTATGAATGAAATGGCAAATAGTCGATCAGGTTTTGATGCTTGGATATCAAAACGAGAAGTTATAATCGATTAAAAATAATAAGAAATATATCTGTTTTTATAGTTTGAAAAAGAACAAATTTTATCCATACATTTGGCAACTATGGATTGGTCATAGAGTGAATGGATAAAAAGATACATTACTAGATACTTTATACGTGTACGCAATGGCACAATAAAATTCACATTTCCGAGAGGGGAATTATTATGATAAAACTTGTACTTATTCGTCACGGACAAAGTTTATGGAATCTTGAAAACCGCTTTACTGGTTGGACAGATGTAGATTTATCAGAGAATGGACTAAGTGAAGCGAGAGAAGCAGGAGCAATATTAAAGAAAAACGGATATACTTTTGATGTTGCTTATACATCGGTATTAAAACGAGCAATTCGGACTTTATGGATAGTTCTACATGAAATGGATCTTACCTGGGTGCCTATACATAAATCGTGGAAATTAAACGAAAGACATTACGGAGCACTACAAGGATTGAATAAAGATGAAACTGCGAAAAAATATGGTGAGGAGCAAGTTCATATTTGGAGAAGAAGTATTGATGTAAGACCACCTGCTCTTACTGAAGATGATCCTAGATATGAAATGAATGATCCAAGATATAAAGCACTTAAAAAAGGTGAGTTTCCATTAACAGAATGTTTAGTGGATACGGAGAAAAGAGTACTTGAATATTGGCATTCAGAAATTGCGCCGTCATTAAAAAATGGTGAAAAAGTAATTATTTCATCGCACGGTAATACGATTCGTTCGCTAGTGAAATTCTTAGATAACCTTTCAAGCGATGGTGTTGTTTCATTAAATATTCCAACGAGTATACCACTCGTGTATGAATTAGACGATGATTTACGTCCAATTCGTCATTATTACTTAAGTATGGACGGAGAAGTACCAGAAGGGGAAATTCCGAAACATATTTCTTTTTAACATGAAAATTTGAAACGAATGCTTGTCTACATATACAATGTAGATTCAAGATAAAAGACGTGGTACCTTCTAATGTATATGCGATATTGCTAAATTTAGAAGCTTGTCCACGTCTTTTGTCATAAAGAGAGCTGCTTGTGCATGTAATGATATCGTGAGTAGTTTTTGAATGGAGGGTGATGTCATTGGTGATCTCTAACATTCGAATCGGCTTATTTATTTTAGCAATCGTTTTTCTAGTACTTATTTTCTTTTACTGGAGAAATGAAGAGTTGTACGAGGAGAAGAAGCAACGAATTAGAAAGACTTGGTATGGGTTGTTTATAGTATCAGTCACCGTGTATTTCATGATAAAAGGAATTGATTTAACCCTCTGGAAAAATCTTTTAATGTTCACTGCAATGGTTATTTTCGTTGATATTGCCTTTATTTTAACACCTAATATTTCAGAAATATGGGGAGCGAAATTTAGCGATATCGGCAAGACTGTTCAATCGATAAAACGGTCATTAATTGCTTCTAAAGCAAGAGGAGAAATATACACAACAATTATTCAAAATGTCAATCCGGCAGTATTTGGTACGATGGAATGGCATACGGAAGAAGAATATACAAAAAGTTTAAACGCATTTTTAGATTCATATGGGGAAAAGATTGGGGCGAAGATTGTTGTATTTGAAGCGGCAAAGGAATTAAATACAAACTTTCGCGGTATCCGCTCGCAATTTAGTATTATCGTTCCGTTTGAACACATTGAGCAATTGAATGAGCAGAAAGCGGTGCAAGTAGAAAATGTCGGAATTATACCAGCAAAAATAGTGAGTGATGTTTTCATTGTTATTGATGGGAAGAAAAATAACCTGCAAGATCGGGATTTTGAAAATGTATATAATTTAACAATACATCATAGTTATTTTAGTAAATAAGGACAGGATTTTCTTCTGTCCTTTTCACTTATACATAAAGGTAATGCGAATTTAGACAAACTTGTATAAAATCGGACAATCATTCCTACACTAGCACGTAGAGGTGATTGTAATGATAAAAGATTATGACAATGATTTTTTTAAAGAAGATAATGAAGATACAACAGATTTCTCGTTAATAAAAGGAGATACATTACAACAAGTAGAAGAGTTAGAAGAAGAATTAAAAAGAAAATGATACTTGTACACGCTGTCTACATTTACGATATAATATAAATAGAAGATTGTATCTTTTTGAAAAGGGGGAGAGGAGATGACTGAAGTAAATGTACAAAAGTCTTCGTTTTTTAAAGAAAAAAAAGAAGAACCAAATACAGATTTCTCTCTTGTGAAAGGTGCATTAACGGAAAATATAAATCGTTTAGAAAAGCTTATGAATAGTAATAGTTCGAAATATATACGAGTGAAAAAAACAAAAGAAAATGCATAGAGCATTTTCTTTTGTTTTTTATTTAGCATTTAACTTTTCTTTTACTTGTGCAGGTAACTGAGCTTCCTGAATTTCTTCATATGACTTTACTTCAATTGATGATATTTCATTTTTGCTCTTATCATCTTGATCTACATAAAGACATAAAAATGCATTTTCATTTAATTTATGTTCGTTTGATGCTTTCTTACTTCTAAATGTAATTTGTTTTTTTGCTCCGTCTTCGTCATATGCGGGCAACGTGTAGTTTCCTAAGTTTCTACCTTCTACTTTTTCGATAGTCCCTTCGCCTTTTATCTGCACATAATATACAGCTTTACCAATTCGATTTAGTGATGCTCTCTCACAGCCAATAGTAAAACTAGAAAATAATAAACATAGTGTAATAATTGATGAAAACTTTTTCATTTTCTTTATCTCCTTCAATTTGTTTCTTTACACAGTATGCGCCTATTATGAAATGAGAAAAATCGATATAGATTACAATACCCTTATAATGTTGTAAGAGTGTTGTCCATAAAATGAACAATATATATTGTTAAAAAAGTTAAAGGAAAGGTAAAATAATGAATCATGGTATAATGATAAAAGACTTACATATTATTTTGTCATTTTGAGAGGAGCTTAAAAATGTATTCTACTTTAGAACAATTAACAAAGCACCCTGTATTTTATCATTTTGCAGAAATTTCAAAGATTCCTAGAGGATCGGGTAATGAAAAGGAAATTAGTGATTATTTAGTTGGTTTTGCAAAAGAGCGTAACTTAAAAGTGATTCAAGATGAAGCGTTAAATGTCATTATTAAAAAAGAAGCAACTACTGGTTATGAAAATGTACCAGCTATTATTATTCAAGGTCATATGGATATGGTATGTGAAAAAAATCAAGCAACTGTACATGATTTTGAAAAAGATCCAATTGAATTACGAATCATTGGGGACATGTTATATGCAAATCAAACGACTTTAGGTGCTGATAATGGTATTGCAGTTGCGTATGCGATGGCTTTATTAGATTCAAACGACATTCCGCATCCAGCACTTGAAGTAGTTATTACTACTGAAGAAGAAACAACAATGGGCGGGGCTTTCGCTGTTGATGCGAATCACTTTGAAGGTAAGATTTTTATTAATATTGATTCTGAGGAAGATCATAAATTACTTGTAAGTAGCGCAGGTGGTGCGAAAGCTGTTGAAACAATTCCAGTAATTTGGGATGAAGCGCCTGCGAATACAGATGCATACCGTCTATATGTTGGTGGCTTAAAAGGCGGACACTCTGGTATGGAAATTGATAAACAACGTGGTAACGCGAACAAAGTATTAGGACGAGTATTACGAGATTTATCAGCAAATGTTCAATTTGAGATTAGTGAAGTTCACGGCGGATTAAAAACGAACGCAATTCCGCGTGAAAGTGTAGCTACAATTATATTAAGTACAGAAGATGTAGAGAAAGTAGAAGAAAAACTAGTATCTTGGACAAGAGTATTACAAGAAGAAATGCGTGCTGTTGATCCAGATGTTCACGTTACACTTACAAAATTGGATGAGAAAGTAGAAAAAGTATTTGCTAAAGAGACACAAAAGCAACTTATTTCATCATTATTCTTAATTCCAAACGGTATTCAAAGTATGAGCTTGGATATTAAAGGTCTAGTAGAAAGTTCAACAAATTTAGGTGTTATTGAAACGTTCCAAGATGAAATTAAATTACGTAACGAAGTGAGAAGTTCTGTGAGTAGTTTAAAACAACATGTTGCAGATGAAATTAAGTGTATTGCCGAGTTAGTTGGTGCAACATTTGAAATAGAATCAGAGTATCCAGAATGGCCATACAATCCGAATTCACAAATTCGTAATTTGTTTGAAAAAGTGCATAAAGAAAAATACAATAAAGAGATTGAAATCTTTGCAGTGCATGCAGGTATTGAATGTAGTGCATTCGTTCAAAAGATGCTTGAATTAGATGCAATTTCATTCGGTCCAGATATATTCAATGTTCACACTCCAGATGAGCATATTAGTATTTCTTCTGTTGTGAATAACTGGGGATTCTTCGTTGATGTAATGAAGGATACGAAAGAATTAGCTAAATAATATTCATAAAATGAAGAGTAGCCTATAAAATTATATAGGCTACTTTTTTGTATAGAGTTTTATTAGAAATTTATTTTTGCGTTAGTATTTAATTTTGGGTTTTATTTCTAGAGGAGATTTTACCAAAGACTGCACCAGATATTGCTCCGATTAAAGTCATAAAAATTGCACTCCATGCTGCAAATGACATTATTACACCTCCAAATAATAAATTATTGTTTCTTAGCCTTTTGAATAGAAATGATAATTGCAACAACTATTAAGAAAATAAGAGGAGACCAAGAATAGTAAGACATTTAATATTCTCCTTTCAATATTATTTTTAAATATTTTTATAAACAAATTATCGCATTTTTAAAGAGTGAACATATAAAATATGCAATATTGCATATTGAATTGTGGTACTAAAAGAGGTAGAAACAATTGTTGAATAAAAATTATAATTTATAAAGAAAGTAAGGATTTTTTAAATCTTAAAAAGGGCGAAAAATTTAAAAACTTCTCTATCTTATATAAGATAGAGAAGTTTTTAAAATAGTTTTTGTTAGCTGGTGAGATAAATATATATTATTTTGAGATTTTAAAGCTGCCCCCATAATAATAATTTTCTCCAAGTTTCATAACAGCTACATATGTTCCTGGAGTATAAACCTTAGTAATAGGTGTTACAAATCTACCATAATTATGTTTTAAACCTGAGTCATAAATAGTTTTATATCTATGCAAGTTTATTTTGTCATTTTCATTTCCACTCAATTGATATATTTTTACAATACCAGTATCTTTACCACCAGTATATATAGTAACATCGAATGCATCTCCATGCTTTAAGTCACCAACTGCTAACTCTTCTAAAAAATCTGCATTATGATGTAATAAAAAATAGTTTTGCCAACGCCAATTATCTAAAAATAGTGATTCTTTTTGTGTAAGTTGTGATTCAGCAGACACGGGTGGGAGTGTACCAATTGTATTCGAAAATAAAAATCCTCCAACAGTTAATGCACCAATAATTGTTGATTGCTTTAAAAGTTTCATGTTCTAAACCTCCTATTTACTTAAAGACTCAGAAATCGCTTTTGTGAAAAACTAGCTGTGAAATCTAATGAATGATAATATATTCTATAATCATATTAACATTTATTGATTTATCAGACAAATCAATAAATAATAAAACGATATCGAGGGAGTTAAGGCTAATATAAGAAAGAAGTTAGCTGTATAGCTAAGAAATCTGTATTATATATAATTGGGATTTGTTATTTGAAAACTCGATTGTTTTAATATTGAAATTTCAATTCATACTTTAAGTTTCAGAACATAATTTTACAATTTGACTTATGTAATTTATCACGTTATGATTTTTTTATTATAAAAGAAAGGCTTGAATATAATGATTCGTCGTTTGAGAAAGCTAAAAAATTTAGCAGTTGTATTAAGCTTCTAAGTGAATTACAAAGATCTATAATACTTAGAAGCGAGGAATAAAGTTATGAAATATCCATTATATAATCATTGGTCAGAAACGAAGTATTTAAAAGATATAGTAACAAACCCACTCATTGAGGTAGGAGAGTACTCCTATTATTCAGGTTACTATGGTCATCAAAATTTTGAAGATGGCTGTGTAAGGTATTTGTGGGGGGATGCTAAGTCCCGAGCACTTTTCAATCCAATTGAACAAATGGGATGGCATCTTGATAAACTCATTATTGGGAATTATGTTTGTATTGCCAGTGGGGTAGTCATTTTAATGGGTGGTAATCATAATCATCACTCAGAATGGATTACAGTATATCCATTCGCTGAGCAAATTGAACATTCATATGAACCGAAGGGTGATACAGTCATTAAAAGTGATGCTTGGATTGGAATGAATGCTATAATAATGCCTGGCGTTACAATCGGTGAAGGTGCAATCGTTGCAGCAGGATCTGTCGTAAGTAAAGATGTTCCGCCGTATACAATAGTTGGTGGAAATCCTGCTAAGGAAATAAAGAAGCGGTTCACTGATACAGAAATGAATATGCTAATGGAGATGCGTTGGTTTGATTGGGATAGAGAATTGATTGAAAAGGCAATTCCTCTGTTATCTAGTCCATCCATTGAACCATTATTTTCTTTTTATAAAAATGAAGTGAAAAATAAATAAATCAGTTAGAAAAACTACATCCTATAAAGGGTGTAGTTTTTTATTATTTGTACTAGAAATAATCTCCCCGTTATGGTCTAGTTTTTATAAATTATCTTAAGAAAAATTAAGAAATATAACCAGTGGTTCTTAATATGTTTTATTTATAATTCAAATGATTGAACAAAAGCGAAAAGGGATTTTTTTATGCAATTCATTTTGTTTTCTTAACAAAATACCTAGTGCTTTCTTATCTAAATAGGAACAAATTTATTACTTAGATTGTCTATTACGTGTATTCCTAAAAATAGATGTCCAAATTGAATACAATTTATTCGATTTGATATCTATTTTTATGTATTGCAAAAATATGAAAGGACTTATTATTTTTAAAAATAAAAAGATATATATTGGTGGGGTACAAGTTTAATACTTTTACAGCAGAAGCATTGCAAGTGGAAACGAAAAAGAAACAACTCAAACAGTAGATTATCAATCATAGAAATGTAGGAGGATATATATGATAAAACCAGTCGTAGACGTAAAAAACATTCGAAAAGTGTACGGTGAAAAAGGTGAGAATGAATCACACGCATTAAAAGGTGTTTCATTTTCGATTCAAGAGGGGGAGTTTGTAGGGATTATGGGGCCATCTGGTTCTGGCAAAACAACATTATTAAATGTAATTTCGACTCTTGATAAAGCGACAGATGGCGTTATTGAAATTGCAGGAACGGATATTACGAAAATGAAGCAAGGTGAGGTTTCTGATTTCCGTTCGCAAAAATTAGGATTCATTTTCCAAGACTTTAACTTATTAGAGAATTTATCTATTTACGAAAACATTGCACTTCCATTATCTCTTCAAGGTGTCCCATCACGCAAAATTGGGCCGAAAGTAGAGAAGGTAGCTGATATGTTAGGAATCTCAGCAATACTTCAAAAGTATCCGTCTGAAGTATCTGGTGGACAAAAGCAACGTTCCGCAGCAGCACGTGCTTTAGTGCATGAGCCTGCAATTATTTTAGGGGACGAGCCAACAGGAGCTCTTGATTCTAAAAATGCAACGAGTTTACTTAATGCGATGACAAACTTAAATAAAGAACAAGGCGTATCGATTATGATGGTTACGCATGATCCATACAGTGCAAGTTACTGTCAGCGTATTTTATTCATTCAAGATGGTGAGTTATATAAAGAAATTCATCGTGGTGGTAAACGTGAAGAATTTTATAAAGAAATTTTAGACGTGCTTGCAGATTTAGGCGCACAAAAAGCGTAAGAAAGGAGGTTTGGACATGTTATTTAAACTTTCCATGTCAGGGTTAAAAAGTAAGTTGCAAGATTATATTGTATTACTTATTGGTCTTATTGTATCTATTTCAACTTTTTATATGTTTCAAACGCTATCACTAAATAAAGCGTTCCTTGAATCCAATGCAAACGTTGGTCCTATTGTATTAATATTTCAAATAGGTTCCTTTTTATTAGCGATTGTAACATTTTTTTACATTATGTATGCAAACTATTTCTTATTATCTCTTCGCCAAAAAGAGTTCGGTATGTATATGATGTTAGGAGCAAAAAAGTATAAAGTTACATTACTAATGTTCCTTGAAACAATTATATTAGGTGCGGCGTCACTTGTGATTGGGATTACAATTGGTGTAGCACTTGCTGAAGGTATCGGACAGTTATTAATGAAACAATTGGAGTTAACTGGAGAAGGTTACCAAGCTTTCTATATTCCATCTATGGTCGTTACTTGCATCTTCTTCTTTGCATTATTTGTACTATCAGCAAGTATGAATAGTATTAAATTGTCACGTATTTCTGTATTACAACTTGTACATGCAGATGCACAAACAGAGCGTGTCGCGGTAAAAGGAAAAATGACAGTTGTAGTTGCCTTACTTGGTCTGATTTTGTTAAGTATTGGTTATGCTTCACTGCTTTATATACCACAGGCAAAAAATCTAGGAACCGTTCCTACATTAATGGCCCTTGGATTAATCTCAGCAACTGTTAGTACTTACATGTTGTTTGGAGCGCTTCTCCCAGTTATGATAAAAAAAATAAAAAGTAATAAAAAGCGTAGTGAAAAAGGACTTAATGCTTTTACCTTTGCTCAATTAAACTTCCGCATTAATGGCCTAACAAATGTGCTTGCGACGGTAGCGATCTTAGTGGCTCTTGGAGCAGGTGGGATTGCGTGTGGTATGGCTTTTAAAAACAACGTTTTAAAGCAGACTGATAAAGTAGAAATTTATGATTCAGTAGTTCATAATACAACAACTGAAGAAAAGAAAATTTTGAGTAGTATCGTATTTCAAGATAAGCTTGAATATCGCTACAAAGTAGATGATAAGTATGTTTATTATATAAAAGAAGAGCTAGAGAATAATCGACCTTTAGTAAAAGATAGAAAAAATGAGAAGATAATAACAGTTTCAGAGGATATCCCCCTGGATGCATTTGCATTGTCAAGACAATGGGTTAAAAATGATGGGAAACCAAAACAATGGAGCGACGCTTTTGAAACAATCCAGCCCAATTATATATATCCTGATCATAAAATAAAAATTGTAGATCAAAACATATACGATAGTATGAAAGGTAAAGAAAATACTGTTTTTATTGGTAAAACAGATGTTTTTGGAGCATACGTAAAAGAGTGGAAAAAAATTGATGAATTACAGGTAGTTAAATATAAAAATGTGAAAGTGGAAGAACTGGATAGTAAGTATCAAACATATAAGGCGAATCAAAATTTTTCCAGCGGATTAATGTTTATGGGGTTCTTCGTTGGAATCGCGTTTTTAGCAATGATGGCCAGTTGCTTAATGTTTAAAATACTATCTGGTGCATCTAAAGATAGTATACGTTATCAAATGCTTCGTAAAATTGGTGTTCGCCGGGAATTATTAACACGATCGATTTATAAGGAGTTATTCTTCATATTTCTAGTCCCAGCAATTATCGGTATTGCTCACATATTAGTTGGTATGAACATGTTTGGGCCTCTATTAATTGATCCGTATTTTCGAATTTGGTTACCAATTGTTATTTTCATAGTCATTTACTCGATTTACTACTGGATTACAGTTCAATTATATAAAAGAATTGTACTTCCGAAAGAAGGTTAATGTAATCATGTTATGTATACTAACTATCAACATAGTTCGCCCTCGTTATGATCTAATGAAAAAATACGATGTAAGCAAAATAGTAAGTGAATTTGAGATACAAATATGCAGCAATGAGCGGCAGAAAGCGTAAGGAAGAAGTAAATACAAGTAGGGGGGATTTCATTTATAACTTACAAGAAGATATGTATAAGCAATTAAAAGAGAAAAATACTATTCTTTCTATATCTTAATAATGAAGGGGCCAGATAGCATCGTTCCTATATTGAGTACTATTTTAACCTCATTTGTAGGAACGATTGCACTATTCCTTACAATAACTACCTTGTATTCATGGTATCTATTGTAGTTATTATTTCAAATTAGGCCTGCACCAAAAAAGTGTTAATAAACATAAAACTTGTACACCTTATTCATCATAAGGATTATCGTTTTAGAAAAAGGAGTGTATCTTGAAAAGATTTTTAAAGTTAATTTTAATTTTATTAGTAATATTTATAGGAATTATGTTGGGAAGCATAATTTTAAATAAAACATATCATACTAAGTTTAAGTCTTTGGATAACACAGATCAAAACATGTTAAAAGAATTATCTACTATTTATAAGAGCTTCGAAGAATCGAGTGATAAACTTTGGAATGAAGATTATCGCTTCGAAAAAATGCCATTGGTTCTGATACGTAGTAATAAAGACGGGGGATTCTTTAGACAAGAAGCTTATGCAGTTAATGTAACGGGACTAGAAAATAGTATTTTTGCAAAAGAGATAAAGGTCTCAAATTCTCTGCATCTACCTAAAGTCTATCGATTAACTCGTTTTGATTTTAGAACAATTTCTACCTGGATTCCTTGGAACTTTGGGACAATAAAAATGAACGATATGGATGTGTTTTATTTAAAGTATTATCCTAAAATGTTTAGTAATCCAGATTTATATTTTGATTTTTCTTCTTTCTTATTGCATGAAGCTTTTCATGCATATAAACAAAAAGATTGGACATTTGATGCAAATGGTGGAGAGTTTATTCATGAATATCCGATTAATAAAGAAAATTACGCGCTAATGGGATTAGAATTTAAGCTATTAGATAAAGCGATGATTGATACGAACCCAGAAAGTATTAATAAGGTATTATATGATTGGACAATTGTACGTAACTATCGCGTGAAAAAATGGCCTCAATTAATTGGAGAAACAAAAACAGAAGCGATAGAAGGTTCAGCACGATACTTAGAGTATCGTTATAGTAAGTTAACTGGTGGAAATCTTATGGTACTTGCAAAGAAACAGAAGCCATATCATGTTACTTTTATGGAGGCGTTCAACTTTATTGCTAATGGACAGGCAGAATCTCCAAAGTTTTTAGAACGGAATATGAAATATGAGACTGGTTCAGCGCTTGAATTAAGCATGGATAAAGCAAATATACCATGGAAAGAAGCTATTGAAGATAGTGCAATCAAACAAGGAAAGACACCATATGAAGTATTAAATATGTACTTTAATATAAATAATACAACCACAATTGAAAATGAAATTAAAGAAATTAAAGAAATTAAAGAAATTAAAGAAATTAAAGAAATTAAAGAGAATAATGACTATGAAACACTTTTAGAAAAAGGAGAAAAACTGGTGAAAATAAGTAACAAGTAAAAAATGAGATTTGAAAAATAATGGTGTAATAAAAATTAATTAAAATAAGGATTCATAAAGCAATTATTTGTTATTAAAAGTTAAACTTTATGAAGAAAAAATATTAATTGTAAATGGATCTTAAGAAAATTGTAAGACGTTATCTTTTATACTGATTATATTATTTTTGTTCTTTCAATTACAGGTTTACAAAAGGGCGTATAAAAATGTACCACTTGCTTATGCTTTTAGTTGTTCAATATGAGAAAATTGTGGAGGAATTAAATGGAGTCAAAAATTCTTATTGTTGATGATGATAAAGAGATTAGAAATCTTATCTCTGTATATTTGGAAAATGAAGGTCTGAAAACTCAAAAGGCTGAAGATGCTATTGAAGCGTTAGAACTGTTAGAAGAAAAGCGATTCGATCTTATTATTTTGGATGTTATGATGCCAAATATGGATGGTATTGAAGCGTGTATGAAGATTAGGGAAGAAAGAAATATGCCTATTATCATGCTTTCTGCAAAATCAGAGGATATAGACAAAATTCAGGGTTTAGCCTCTGGTGCCGATGATTATTTATCAAAACCGTTTAATCCGTTGGAGTTAATCGCTAGAGTAAAATCCCAATTAAGGAGGTTTAAAAAGTATAATACAAATACAGATAATGATAAAAGTATACTAGAAATTGGTGATTTGACCATAAATACAGATACACGTCAAGTATGGATAAGAGGTACGGAAGTAAGGCTAACTCCAAAAGAGTTTGATATACTCGAACTACTTGCTCGTAACAAAGGGATTGTTCTGAGTGTTGCAAAAATATATGAAGCAGTTTGGAAAGAGGTTTTTTATAAATCGGATAATACCGTCATGGTACATATTACAAAAATAAGAGACAAAATTGAAGAAGATTCTAAACATCCAATTTATATTAAAACTGTTTGGGGGATTGGGTACAAAATATGAAGAAGGTTAGGTTTAGAAATAAGATAATTATAAAACTTCTTGGTGCTGTTGCAGTTAGTTTTTTTGTTTCGTTTGGTTTAACAATCCTCACTTTTATATATATCATAATTCCATTAACTCTAAATCACTATCTTGATAATCTTAGTGCATTTGAAAATAATATGCTTACATTTCTTATATTCGCGTTAGCAATCTTTACTTTTATAATCATTTTTTTAATATTGGTTCGAAAGAAAATAGTATATTTGAAGCTCATTTCTGATAATGTGAATGATATTGCCAATGGAAAACTGGGTTTGACAATTGAGATCGAGGGAAAAGACGAATTGACTCAACTTGCTCAAAATATTAATTACATGTCCAAGGAATTGGAGAATACATTTGAGCAGGAAAGACGATTGGAACGTACAAAAAATGAACTCATAACCAACGTATCTCATGACTTACGCACACCATTGACATCTATTATCGGTTATGTAGATTTATTAAAAAGAGGGCAATACGACAGTAAAGCACAATTACAGGAATATCTCGAAACCACTTATTTAAAATCACAGAGATTGAAATATCTAATTGATGAACTATTTGAGTACACCCGTTTATCAGACAACGATGCCAAGTTAAACTTTAATGAAGTTGATTTATCGGGTTTGTTGGAGCAAATAGTTGGGGAATACACTCCTATATTCGAAAAGGAAAGTTTAATTGTTCAAAAATCAATAACGGAAGAAACAATACCTATTTTTATGTATGTAGAAAAAATGGTACGTGTTTATGAAAATCTGTTTATGAATGCGATAAAGTACAGCATGAAGCCATCCAAATTATTAATATGTCTTGAAGTAATTGATAATAAGGCAATTTTGAAAGTATCAAATAAAGCTGAGAAACCACCTGTTAGCGATCCAAATAAATTATTTGAGAGATTTTTCAGAGGCGATAAGGCAAGAAAAGATAATCAAGGAAATGGACTGGGACTCGCTATCTCAAAAAGAATTGTTGAACTTCATAATGGTAATATACATGCAGAATATAAAAAAGGTTGGATATCTTTTATTGTTGAACATCCGATCATATAGAATGGCTTATGGAATGAAAAGTTCCATAAGCCTTTTTTAAAACTTAAGAAACTATTTAAGTTAATAATTCAAATAGGTCATTCATAGTAGACATGATAATAACAAGTTAATTTATTATTTTTATAAAGTAATTAATAGAATGAGAGGGGAAGTTCAATGATATGAATAATGGAAGAGACGATAGTAAGTTTAGCAACCGGTGTGCTTCGAAATTTAATCGGGACACACTGGTTTTATTTTTTATAAATGTGGAACAAATGTATTACTTATATTGTCTATTAAGTGTAATCCTAATAAATATGAAAGTACGAATCATTTTGAAAAATACAAAGGTATTAAAAAGAGGGATATGTGTGGGAATACTAAGTGTCAGTGTGCCTAATAGGGTGGGATGAGATGTTTTATATGAAAGTCGTCCTAATGTCATATATGTATATAGAATTTGATAACACTGTCTATTTTTGAAGGATTATGTTAGAATAACGCTTTTTTGAGTACAAAGATATTGGAGGTAAGAGAATTGAAAGGTATGTTTTACAAAAAAATCATTGTAATAGTAACAGTGCTTACAATATTTTGTAGCATAGTTGTTACATCTGGAAGAGCAACAGCAGAAACAGTTTCTGCTATAGATGTAGAAGCAGGATCGGCAATTTTAGTAGAAGCAAATTCCGGGAAAATTTTATATGAAAAAAATGCAGATGAATCATTAGCAATTGCTAGTATGACAAAAATGATGAGTGAATATTTAGTCCATGAAGCGGTGGATAAAGGAAAACTTAAATGGGATCAAAAAGTTAAAATCTCTGAATATGCATATAAGATTTCGCAAGATCGCTCATTATCAAACGTTCCATTAGAAAATGGTGGATCTTATACAGTAAAAGAGTTATATGAGGCAATGGCAATTTACTCTGCGAACGGTGCGACAATTGCTTTAGTTGAAGAAATTGCTGGAAAAGAAGCCGATTTTGTGAAAATGATGAATGATAAGTCAAAAGAGTTTGGAATGAAAAATTATAAATTTGTAAACTCTACAGGCTTAACGAACTATGATTTAAAAGGACATCACCCAGAAGGGACAACTCCAGACGAAAAAAATAAAATGTCCGCAAGAGATTGTGCGATTTTAGCACAACGTCTGATTCAAGATTTTCCGAAAATGTTAGATACTGCAAAAATCCCTAAAAAAACATTCCAACAGGGTGGTAAGTATCCAATTGATATGACGAACTTTAACTGGATGTTAAAAGGTTTAATTAAGCAATACGAAGGTGTAGATGGGTTAAAAACAGGAACTACCCCAGAAGCTGGTGATTGTTTCACTGGTACAGTAGAAAGAAACGGTATGCGTCTAATATCTGTAGTGATAAAAGCAAACTCTCATGCAGCACGTTTTGATGAAACGAAGAAATTATATGATTACGGATTTGCAAATTTCGAAGTGAAGAAGGCCTATGGAAAAGACTCAGTAGTAAAAGGGCATGAAACAGTGAGAGTAGCAAATGCAAAAGACAAAGATGTAGTAGTTCAAACGAAGCAAGTTGTTTCACTTCCGATACCAAAAAACAACAAAGACGTATATAAAAAAGAATTTAAAGTATTGAATGAAGAACAAGAAGCACCTATTAAAAAAGGTGTAACAATTAGTAAAATGATTATCTCGCCTAAAGATAGTACAGATCCTGGGTTCTTATTAGGTAAATCATTACAAGTAGACCTTGTAACAAAATCTGATATAGAACAAGCAAATTGGTTTACACGTTTTATGCGTAACATCGGATCTTTTTTTAGCGGTATGTGGGATAGTGCGGTTGATATAGTAAAAAGCTAAGTTTATAGGATGAAACTAAATATTAATCTAAAAAAAAGAGTTTCGAAGTTTTATCCCGCTTTAATGGGCAGTAAGACCCCCACCTCAAAATTTAGCGAAAGCAAAGAATTTAGGTAGGGGATCAACTGCCCATGAAAGTCCGATTGATTCAACTAATAATCAGTGGGGGATGAAGAACCCCCCCTGATTAAAGTTTCACTTTATAAATTTTTATGTAGATAGTTTGGAATGGAAGATGGTATTAATTTTCAAATTGGATCCTTCGGAATTTTTCTTATTGTAATCAAGTTAAGATAAATTTATATCTATAAAAACAAAAAACGCTATTCTTTTTGTAGAAATATACAGAAAGGATGGCGTTTATTATGTGTTTTTTGATTCAAAGCATTCTAGTACAAAGTTAGTTTAATAAAGTTACATGAAGAAAAAACATTCATTTTTTCATCAAATGACAATAAAAAATGAATATCCGGTACTTATTTCTGTAATTAGATTTTATAAAAATTTAATAAAATCTTTTCTTTGTATTAAATATTTTGTTTTAAATTATTTATATAAGGAAATGGAGACCAGAAAACAGATGCATAGATTGACTTTGAACTGTTTATATCTGGGATCTAGATAGACATTATGTACAATTCTCCCACTACACTAGTATAGTGGCCTTTATGAACAGCAAAATCTACAATTTACAAGGAGAACATTTTATGAGTAAGAGAATAAAAGAATTAGATTCTATACGAGGGTTAGCGGCACTTACTGTGGTATTTGGACATTTTTGTTTAATGCTACCATCGTTGCCTAATTCTATTAAATTTTCCCCGCTTAGGTTTTTATGGGCGGGTGGGGAAGCTGTTATCGTTTTTTTATGTACTAAGTGGTTTTGTGTTATCTATGGCACTTTATCATTCAAAAACAAATTATTGGGGATATTTAATTAAGAGATTTGTAAGAATCTATATTCCTTATTATTTTTGGATAATCGTTACCTTTGTTTTATTTATTTTATTTTCGTCGTATGAAGTGGTAGGACTACGGGATTGGTTCTATGATAGGTGGCAAGGGTCTATAACAAAATTAGATATTCTAAACCACTTTGTGCTTGTTAATAATTTTTTTACGGAAAATTATAATCCAGTTATTTGGTCATTAGCTCAAGAAATGCGTATATCTATTGTGTTTCCTTTATTATTCCTTCTTTTTTATAAACTGAATTGGAAGAAAACGATACTATTTGCTTTGAGCTTTTCTTTCATTAGTGTTTTTCTTAATATGTTGCATATTGGGAAAGCTGAAGGATTTTATAATGGTTATGCTGATACACTGCATTTTACATCTATGTTTATGGTTGGAATGTTACTTTTTAAGTATCAGGAAAAACTTATCTACTCATATAGGAATATGAAAAAATTTAAAAAAGGATTTCTTATTGCATTAGGGATTATTTTATATTTATATTCCATTTTAATTTATGGTATTTCCCGTAATGATACTACTTTCTTATTAAAAGATTGGGGTGTCGTAATGGGGGTTAGTATATTTATTATAATGGCTATGAGTAACCTAAAAGTAAAAGCATTTTTAAATAAGAGTGTATTTGTATATTTAGGAGAAATTTCATACAGTATCTATTTGTGTCATTTTCCAATCATGATGGTACTATTTAAACTTTTGTATACAAAGATACCTATCTTTTTCCTTCTTACTTTGTGCATTGCAATGACACTACTTTTTTCTATAATTTCGTATCATTTAATCGAAAAGAAATGTATAAACTGGGCAAAACAAAAAACAACCAATTTTTTGAAAAAAGTATGATTCATAGAGAGACTTTATTTCTTTAGTAAATATACGAATATGACCGATTCTTAAGTATACTTAGGAATCGGCCAATTTTGGATTCTAAATGTAAATATAATAAAGTGGAATATAATTGAAATCGAAAACCACTTAGAAATAACAATTACGGTGTGAGCTATTGTATAGTATAGATATGGTTAATAATAAAGGGGGACTACATATGTGGAAGCGATTTGTATCGATTGGTGATAGTTTTACAGAGGGCATAGGGGATGAAGTTGAGGGAATAGAGTTAAAAAGCTGGGTAGATCATTTTGTTCAACTTTGTGTAAATGATATAGAATATGCTAATTTTGCAAAGCGTGGGTTAGTAACGAAAGAAATTCGCTCACAGCAATTGGAAAAGGCATTAACGTTTAATCCAGATTTGGTTAGTATAATTGCAGGTGCAAACGATGTTTTAAAAGGACGTTGGGATCATCAAGAATATAAGAACGATATGGAATTTATGATAGATACATTAAGTAAAACAGATGCTGATATCATTATAGCGAACCTTCCAGATTTTACAGTTCGGCTTCCATTTTCTTCTGAAAAAAAACAAATGTTAAAAGGACAATTATTAGAGGCAAACGAAGTTATACTTTCACTGAGTAAAAAGTATAAGCTTCATCATGTTGACTTTTGGAATCATCAATTAGTTAATGATAATTCGCTTTGGTCTACGGATTTAATTCATCCAAACTCAAAAGGATATGTAAAAGTTGCTGAATTAATTCATAGTAGTTTACCTGTACATGACTCTTCTAAATAAGCTTATTTCGGATCAAAACCCCAGTCGCATACAGCACAGGGGTTTTGATCCGAAATAGAAGGATATACAGCGTCTATAAATTAAACTTTAATTAATTCTTTTTTATTGTATACACTTTGTTATTTTTTATTGAAGGACCCTTAGAATAAGGGTCCTTTTTTGTATTAAATATCTACAAAAGGGAGAAGAGCGGGGAACCTAAACAAAAGGATAGTTTAAATAATAGTGTTAAATTGATCCGCTACTTTTGTTTGTAGGAATTTTAAAATCTTCTCTTTCGAATGTAACTTGATCATAAATTAAATTTTTTTGTAAATGTGGAACAATTTCATTACTTACACTGTCTATTAAGCGTTACAACATTTTTTATTTAATAAATCAAGAAAGGAATAAACATTTTTAACTAAGGGAGAAGATTGAATTGAAAAAATTATGGATGCTGCTTTTCTTTTGTTTTGCAGTTATATTAGTAGGATGTAATAAAAACGAACCGCCAAAACAAGCATTTGAAGAATATATCAATTTATGGAATGATAGAAAATTTGCAAATATGTATGATCATTTATCAGAACATGCCAAAAAAACAATTTCTAAAAAGGAATTCACAGAGAAATATCAAAAAATTTATGAAGGTATTGGCGTTAAGAATTTAAAGGTTAAAACGAAAGCAGAGAATGCTAAAGATAAAGAAGTTTTTCTTTTTGAAGTTAAGATGGATACGGATGGAGGAAAAGCTTCATTTATCCATGAAGCAAAACTTGTGAAAGAAAAAGAATCTTGGAAAATAGAATGGACACCAGATTTCATTTTTCCAGGTATGAAAAAAGATTACAAAGTACGTATGCAAATAGAACAAGGAAAACGTGGAGAAATATATGATCGAAATGGGAAAGGTCTTGCAACGAATGGTAAAGCGAGTGAGGTTGGAATTATTCCGGAGAAGCTAGGTGAAACGGCAGCGCAAACAAAAGAAACAGTAGCACAATTACTTGATATGTCTACAGAAGAAGTCGATCAGAAACTTACAGCGAAATGGATAAAACCAGACTCCTTTGTACCAATTGGTATTTTAAAAGAGGGAACTAGACAGAATGATTATATTGAATTAGAAGGAGTTTCATCTCGCCCAGTAAATATTCGGACGTATTCATTAGGAGAAGCGGCGGCACACTTAACTGGTTATATAGGAAAGGTGAATGCAGAGGAGTTAAAATCGCTTCAAAAAAAAGGTTATCAAGCTGATGATTTAATAGGTAAGACAGGTTTAGAGAAAGTATTAGAGAATAAATTGCGTGGCGAAAAAGGTGGACGCGTATTTATAGAAGATGAGAGTGGGAAAGAGATTAAAAACGTAGCAAAAAAAGAAGCGAAAGCAGGGGAAAATGTTACGTTAACAATTGATGCTGCAATTCAAGAAAAAATCTTTAATGAGATGAAAAATGAAGCAGGATCTAGTGCAGCGGTCAATCCTAAAACGGGTGAAACTATTGCACTTGTAAGTAGCCCTGCTTATAATCCAAATACAATAGTTAGAGGAGCATCAAAAGCCCAACGAGAAGCATGGAATAACGACTCGAAACTACCAATGATGAATCGTTTCACACAAGCATTTGTACCAGGTTCCGTATTTAAAACGATTACTGGTGCAATTGGTTTGGAAACAAACACTATAAACCCTAAGGAAGAATTTAAAATTCAAGGATTAAAGTGGACAAAAGATTCATCTTGGGGAAATTATTATGTAACACGTGTGAAGGAAGCTAGTCCAATTGATTTTGATAAGGCAATGAAATACTCTGATAATATTTATTTTGCTCAGCAAGCTTTAAAGATGGGAAAAGATCAGTATGTAAATGAATTTAAGAAATACGGATTTCATGAAAAATTACCAATCGAATACGCATTTCCTATTTCAATCATTGCAAGAGATGGGATAAAAAATGATATTCAACTAGCAGACACAGGTTACGGACAAGGACAAGTATTAATGACACCACTTCATTTAGCATTAACATATGCACCGATTGTGAATGAAGGGAATATTCCGTCGCCTCATCTTTTAAAAGAAGCAAAAGTAGCGGGGAATTGGAAAGAAAATGTGGTTTCTAAAAAGAATCAAGAGATATTAAAGAGCGCATTAATAAAAGTCATTAATGACCCTGATGGCGCGGGGAGAATTGCTAAGGTTGATGGTATAACTCTTGCTGGTAAAACCGGTACAGCAGAACTGAAGGAGTCGAAAGAAGCAGACGGAAAAGAACTTGGATGGTTTGCAGCTTTTGATGCAAATGCGCCCGATATGATTGTTACCATGATGATCGAAGATGTAAAAGGAAGAGGGGGGAGTAACGTTCCAGGTGAAAAAATAAAACATGTTTTTCAGAAATAATAAGTAACTATAAGGTGAAATTTTTTACTACATTCATTGTTTGCTTAACACGGAGGTGTAAAGTGAGCAATACAAAGAACAATTAAGTTTCGAAAAAGCATTCTCCTTAATCGAGAATGCTTTTTTGTTGTGGCTGAATAAAGATGATAACCCATCTTTGTTTTCATTTTTGAAAGGTTGGTATTGCTAATAGTAAATAGAGGAGTAAAACAAATTGAAAGGGACAAGGGAGGAGAATTTTAAACTGTAACAAAACAGTTATTTAGTAAAACATAAATAGAGCACACAAATAAGTATGCTCTAAGAAAAAAGGTGATACAAGTGGAGTGTTGCGTGAAATGAAAAAATAATAATCAGATTTTTTTTTTGAGTGTATTTTTAACATTGTATGCTTTACTTGTTGTTAGGAGCCTGTCATGTAAAAGAATGTATAGATGATTATTTTATGAAAGTAATTGCACACCTTTACATTTTAAGGAGGTTTTTTTTATCAAAAAAGATAAAGAACGGAACAAATGAAACTTGTATCTTGTCTATATATTGAAACTATAATAAAAGTGAGGGCAGTTTTATGTTTATTCAAATAAGTTCGAGGTGTGGAAATGGAAGAGACGTTTATTGAAAAGTGTATTCATGATGAGCTTGACTATGTTATAAAAGACTATTGGCAAGATGTATGGAATTATTCATTTATTATTACGAAAGATCCACACTTATCAGATGATATCACGCAAGATGTGTTTATAAAGGTATTTAAAAATTGGAATTCATTTCGAAAGGAGTCATCTATTAAAACGTGGATATTAAAAATTACAAGAAATACAGCAATAAACTATTTGAAATCCTCCTATTTTAAAAGGATATCATTAGTAGGTTTTTTTAATGATGATAAGCAATCTCCATCGGCAGAACGAGAGTTTTTTAAGAAAGAGGAAATGAATGAAGTGTGGGATGTTGTTTTAAATCTACCTAAAAAACACCGTGAAATAATTATTTTAGACGCAAAATATGAATTATCTTATGAAGAAATGGCTGAAACACTAGGGGTATCCATTGGAACTGTTAAATCTAGATTAAGCCGAGCGAGAAGTAAGGTTTCAAAATTAATAGGGGAGGGTAGTAGTGATGAACAATAAAAAAAATCCTGACTGGTATAGTAAATTAAAAAAAGGTCCAATGGAGAATCGTAAAGATGAAGAAGAATTTATTTTTAAAATAAAGCAGTCTATATATGAAAATAATGAAGTGGATCTTGTAAAACATAAAAGACCGTTTCGTAAAAAAGCTCTGCCTATTATAGTTGTTTTTGTTTGTACAATGTTATTTGTTATCGTTCAACAACCATGGCTTGATGATAATAAATCACCGGTCCAAAGTAGTACACAAATTAAGCCTAAAACTAAAGATGAGTCTGCTCAAGATCCAACATTAAAACAATTTATGAATGAATTATATCAAAGTACAAATTCAAAAAATGAAAATGACTTGTATAGAGCGTTAAATGATGAAGTTCTATTTAAAGGGGAGAGTTATAAGAAGGATGAATTGAAATTTGATGAAGATATTTTTCATGAGTTGCAAGTTGCTCTTACAATGGGGGGAGAATTTACAAATGACACAAAGCAAGCATACAAAGTACCAAGTGGATTGACAGAAAGTAACGAACCAAAGCAAGCGCATTATATATATGCAACTGTTACTGGAAATAAAACGAAAATTTTAGCTGAACCAAAGCGAGAATCACAAGTTTTATATGAAGTATCTAATGAAATGGTAAAAGCTTGGATTCCAGAAAAAGTGCAGAATAATGGATATATAAAAGTATCGACAATTAGCGGTAATACTGGATATGTACAAAAAGAGTATGTTTTAACTGATATTAAATATTCTTTCATGTTCGAAAAGGATCATGAAGGTAAATGGAAAATAACGAATATAGATTCTATATGGTAAAGAGGAAGGTTCACTTTAATGAACCTTCCTCTTTGTTTTTATTTTCTTATTGAAGAGTATTCCAGTACTCTAAAATTTCTGAGGTAACGAGAGCAGCAATGTTTTTTTCTGAATTACTACCAGGAATAACGACAGAAACGGCAATTTGTGGATCTTCGGTAGGAGCATATGCAATGAAAAGAGAATGGTTTATCATTCTTTCTTGCTCATTCGGAGCACCTGTTATGCCTGTTTTACCTGCGACGTGAAAGGGTAAGTTTTTAATTTCTTCTATATTTTGGCTCATCCCACCTTGCACGACACTCCAAAATTTCACCGGGTAACGATTTGAACTTTCTAAAATTGGTTTAAACTTTTTTGTTTCTTTCCCATTTTGATCAATAATAGCACTTACGATTTGAGGTTTATATTTATCACCTTTACTTGCTAAAGTTGCTGCATATTGAGCAAGTTGAAGAGGCGTGTGTACTTCATTTCCTCCCCAAGAGGCATTTAATAAGGCGGAGATACCATTTTCAAACTTGTTTGTTGGATGAAATTCATATTGTCCGTCTTCTTCAAAAGGTAAATCAACCCCGGTTTTAGAACGAAGGCCGAATTGTTTTAAATACTCTGTCCATATATGTGCAACTTTTTCTATATTCCCATTATTTTGGTTGAATAAGGGTAGAGCTACTTTTGCTGTCATAAATGTGTTAGATGAATTAATGATAGCCTGCCTCGGTGTAATCTCACCTGTTGGCGTTCCAGGTGCATTCGTAATGTTATTTTGATTATCATATTGAAAAGTACCTTTATCTAAATAAGTATCTTCAGGTTGAAAAAGCTTTTCGTTTAATCCAATTAAAATAGTAAGTGGCTTTATAGTTGAGGCCATATTTACATAAGATTCACCATACTTTAATTTTTGAATTGCTTTATTTTGCGAAAGTGATTTGATATTTTCTTTTTTAGATGATACTTGTTCATATAATGTATTTGGATCAAACACTGCTGAGTTGGCCATAGTTAAAATTGCGCCAGTTTTCACATCGGTTACCACAACATAACCAGCATTAACATCAGTTATTTTCTTGATTTGAGATCTTAATGCTTCCTCTGTTTTTTGCTGCAACTTAGAGTCTAAAGCTAGCCGGATATCTTTTCCTTTTTGTACTTTTTGAATGTTCCATAAGAACTTTTTATTATTCATTTTAAAAATAAGAGTTTTTCCGGGTTTTCCTTTTAAATCATTTTCATATTGCAGCTCAATCCCGCTTTTTCCAACGGGTACATTAAGGGCATTTTCTGCATATCCAATTACCTGTGAACCAATTTCATGTTTAGGATAATATCGAATCACTTCATCTTTGATTATTACATTATTGGGTTTGTTTTTGTTTATGAATGTAAGTTCATTCTCAGTTATGTCAGAGTATAACGGTATATCATTCATAGTCTGCTTTTTACAAGATTGTTGTAATTGAGATTTTATGTCTTCTGTAGAAATGTCATGTTGAAACTCGCTTGAAAATTGATTGAAAAAAGCCAATGTTCTTGATTCGATAGCTTTTCATCATTATAAGTGCAATATAAAGACTTAACTTTCTTATTTGTAGCTAGTATTACACCATTTTGATCAAGAATTTTTCCTCTTTCAGCTGAAGACGTCTCGGTAGTAATTGAAATGAAATTACTTTTTAATAAAATTATTAAAATTAAACCTACAATAGAAAGAATCGCTATAAATCTCCATCTTTTTATTTTTGTATGTAACATAAAACCCTCCCTTTTTAGCTTATTTCATCTTATAGTTAATTATTTTTTTTGTAAATGTGGAACAACTTTATTATTTAGGTTGTCTATTAAGTATTACAGCATGAAGAAAGGAATAATCAGTATGAAAAGTTTTTAGCAAATCTATGTGTAAGTATTATATGGGCCAGTATATAGTTTAGCATTTCTAATGCTAGCGACAAAAAATAGAGAGAAAACAGGAAAGGAGAGTTATGAATTATGTAGCTAAACGAAAAGGGATGGGTGCTAACAAGGATTTAGCAAAAAAGTCGAAACGATATTTATAATCGGTCATCGGTATGTAACATATAAGGAATTAAATGGAGGATTTATGGAAAAACAAAAAGGAAAGAGCAAGACGTATATATCTATACGATTAAATATAATGTTCCTTTGCATATTTTTACTATTCTCAGCTATTATTGTTCAGCTAGGAAAGGTGCAAATCGTAGAGGGAGAGGCTTATAAGAATCAAGTAGAAAGCAGTCAAAACGCAACAACTAGCATTCCAGTTCCACGTGGACAAATACTAGATCGAGAAGGGAAAACAGTTGTTAATAATAAATCTCTTCGTACGATTACGTATACAAGGGTAAAGGGAATTACTAGCGAAGATATTTTAAAAACAGCAACAGACTTAGCGAAAGTGCTTGAAATGTCTGAACAAGATATAAATAAATTAACAGACATCGATAAAAAAGATTTTTGGATGCAGTTGAATAAGCAACGTGCGGAGACTATGATTACTAAAAAATATATAGAAAAGTTAAAAGATAAGGGAATAGAAGGAAAAGAGTTAGATAAAAAAATAGAAGACTTAAGACGAAGTCGTGTTACAGAATTAGAACTGGCAGAATTAACAGCACAAGATTTAAAGGTGTTAGCTATTAAAAGTAAAATGAGTTCAGGTTATCAACTAACACCACAAATTATAAAAAAAGATGTTACAGATCAAGAGTATGCGCGAATAAGTGAAAACCTTGCCGAGTTTCCAGGAGTAGATGCAACAGTTGATTGGGAACGTAATTATGTAAATGGTAATTTATTTCGTTCTGTGTTAGGTAATATTACGAGTAGTGAAGAAGGGCTACCGAAAGAAAACTTAGATTCTTATTTAGTACGTGGATATAACCGTAATGATCGTGTAGGAAAAAGTTATATTGAACAACGATATGAAGATGTGTTACACGGTACAAAAGAAGAAATGAAAAACATTACTGATAAATCAGGAAACATTATAAACACAGAGATAATCTCTAAAGGAAAAAGTGGTAATAGTTTAACATTAACGATTGATATGGAATTACAAAAGAAAGTGGAAGAAAGTATAGAGAAAAATTTGAGAGCGTTTAAGAGTTCAGAGCCACTGTTGGACCGAGCTTTTGTCGTCATGACGAATCCAAATAACGGACAGATTTTATCTATGGCAGGCAAAAAGATTGTAGAAAAAGAAGGGAAATTAGAGATTGAGGATTTGGCATTAGGAAACATGACGACTTCGTATGAGCTAGGGTCAGCTGTAAAAGGTGCAACTGTATTAACTGGATATGAGACAGGGGCAATACAGCCGGGAGATCAATTTTATGATGCACCTATGAAATTTAAAGGTACACAAGCTAAGAAATCGTGGAATGTATCCGGATTTGGTAATATTAATGATTTACGAGCGCTACAAGTATCTTCGAATGTATACATGTTCCAGACAGCTTTAAAAATTGCGGGAGTTAATTACGTACCAAATGGTTCGCTGGATATAAAACAAGGAGCATTTGATACGATGCGTTATTATTTTAAACAATTTGGATTAGGAGTTCCAACAGGTATTGATTTACCGAATGAAATAGTTGGACAAACTAGAAAAGTAGATAGTCAGCCTGGGTTTTTACTAGATTTTTCTATCGGGCAGTATGATACGTATACACCGTTGCAATTGGCGCAATATATTTCAACGATTGCTAATGGAGGTTATAGAATGCAACCTCAAATTGTACAAGAAATACGAGAGCAATCAATAAAAGAAGAAGAGGTTGGCAAAGTTATACGCTCTATAGAGCCTGTCGTATTAAATCGAATTGATATGAAGACAGAACATATTGATCGAATAAAAGAAGGGTTTAGATGGGTATTCCAAGAAGGTGATGGAACTGGCGTGAAATATTTCAAAAATGCTCCATATAAACCAGCAGGAAAGACAGGGACAGCTCAAACTGTATATGGTGGAGATGATCCAATTGGTAGAAATGCGAAAGGGGAACGTATGGAATGTTACAACTTAACGTTAGTTGGATACGCCCCATATGATAATCCAGAAGTAGCATTCTCAGTAGTAGTCCCATGGCTTCATGATGATAAAAATGGTATTAATTCTATAATTGGAAAAGAAGTTTTAGATGTATACTTTGATTTGAAAAAGCAGCGTATACAGGGGGGAGCTCCTAGTACAGGTATTTCTAAGCAAAATTAGTAAAATTTTAGTACTTTTCTCAGGGAAGAGACCCTGTTTATATAAAGGTATTTATAAGTGAAAAAATGAGATGTGAAATAAGAGATAACGGCACTCGTAGCTGCTATCTCTTATTTTGTTAATATCTTGGCTATTAGTTAAAAAGTTTTAAATTTATGGAACAAACTTGTGTCTTAGATGGTCTATTATGTGTACGTATAAAAACAGATGTTGAAAATTTGAAAGGAATGATGATTTTGAAAAATAAGAGAATGCTAAAAATAGGAATATGCATTGGTATATTAGGTATAAGTCTTACAACCCTAGAAACTTTTACAGGAGGGGCATTGCAAGTTGAAGCGAAGGAAAAGACAGGGCAAGTTAAACATAAAAAGCATGCGACGTATAAAGAATTTTCTCAACTTGAGAAAAAATTCGATGCTCGATTAGGTGTGTATGCCATAGATACTGGCACAAATCAAACAATTGCTTATCGACCTGACGAAAGGTTTGCCTTTGCATCAACCTACAAGGCGTTAGCGGCAGGGGTATTACTACAGCAAAACTCAACTAATAAATTAAATGAAGTTATCACTTATACGAAAGACGACTTAGTGGAATATTCACCTGTTACAGAGAAACATGTAGATACCGGAATGACACTAGGAGAAATTGCTGAGGCCGCCGTTCGTTCCAGTGATAATACTGCAGGGAACATTTTATTTAATAAAATAGGTGGACCTAAAGGATATGAAAAAGCGCTTAGACAGATGGGTGATCGGATTACTATGGCTGATCGCTTTGAGACAGAGTTAAACGAGGCTATTCCAGGAGATATTCGTGACACTAGTACAGCGAAAGCAATTGCTACGAATCTGAAAGCTTTAACGGTCGGAAATGCGCTTCCAGCTCATAAACGTAACATTCTTACAGAGTGGATGAAAGGAAATGCTACAGGAGACAAACTTATTCGTGCAGGCGTACCAACTGACTGGATAGTTGGAGATAAATCAGGAGCTGGAAGTTATGGGACACGAAATGATATTGCTATCGTTTGGCCTCCGAATAGAGCGCCTATTATCATCGCAATTTTATCTAGTAAAGATGAGAAAGAGGCTACCTATGATAATCAACTCATTGCAGAGGCAACTGAAGTTATAGTTAATGCTCTTAGGTAATAGTATCTCAATCCTTTATGGAATGTAATTGAAAATAAGAATGTGGAAAGCGATTCTTTTTAATGTAAAAAGAATCGCTTTTTGTATTTATATAATGAATAGTAAGTATATAAGTAAAAAATTTTATTACATAGACATTCTATCCCCTAGAGTGCATGAGGGGAGTTTTCTCCTGTGGTGTTCGTAGTAACAATAATATTATTTATACGATAATAATATTATTTATACGATAATAATATTATTGGCGTATGTATGCTAGTTACTCCTAGATGGATATGTAATTTTACATATTCATCTAAAAGACACATATGTGTCAATCACTATTAAATTATATTAAAATTATTTTTGGATGAGGGCTTGATATAGGTTTTGGTGAATAAAAGGATTTTTACGTTTAATTATCATAGTATAATTATTTCACTTTATGAAATGAAATTTGAATTTAACTTTTTTAAATATAATATTTTATAATTTGAATAATAAATATCTGAAAAATCAAATTTAATAAAAGCGATTTTCTGGTTTACTTATGAAAAACATAGTGTTTAAAATGAGGGGGAAGTAAGGTCCTTATATTCTATCAAAAATAAATAAAAAACGAGATACGATTACTCTATCGAAAAAATTTCTCTCCTCAAGTGTGTGTGATGAAATCCTAACGTTAGGTTGTACAACATTTACGATTAAAACTGTAAAAAACAATAGTGAAGAGGTGTGCGGAATGAAGAATAAAATTATGACAGGATTTTTAATAACATCAATCGTTACTGGAGCGACTATTCCTATCAATACTCTCGCAATGCCAATCGTTCAGGCAGAAACGAAACAAGATAACATAGATATTTCCTCAGCATTACGAAAAATAGGTGCACACTCCAAATTAACACAAACCTTTATAGATGGAGCCTTAGCAAGTCCGAATGTGCAACTTGAAGAAGTTCCATCTTTAAATACAACTCAATTTCTAATTAAACAAGATATAAAAGAGTGGTCATCAGAACTATATCCAAAATTAATTCTATTAAATTCAAAAAGCAAAGGATTTGCAACCAAATTTAATAGCTATTATCCAACATTAAAAGGATTTGTAGATAATAAGGAAGATAAAGAAGGATTTTTAGATAGACTGGAAGTTCTTCAAGATATGACTATAACAAACCAAGAAAACGTGCAACGTCAGATTAATGAGTTAACAGATCTTAAACTACAGGTAGATAAGAAACTGAAAAATCTTGATACAGATGTGGTAAAAGCACAGAGTGTACTTAGTTCAGAGGGAACAGGAAAAATAGACAAGTTAAAGAATGAAATGCTAAATACAAAAAAATCAATTCAAAATGATTTACAGCAAATAGCATTATTACCAGGAGCTTTAAATGAACAAGGGCTAAAGGTATTCCAAGAAATTTATAGTCTATCAAAAGATATCATTGAACCGGCTGCTCAAACAGCAGTAGTAGCGTATAACAAAGGAAAAGAAATAAACAATGCTATTGTAGAAGCAGAGAAGAAAGCAGAGCAAGAAGCAACAGAAAAAGGGAAATCAGCTATAGAAATTGAAGTTGCCAAAAAAGAAGCACGTGAAGCGATAGAGAAAAGTAAAAAAGGTGAAATTGCTGCAGCTGCAGTTACGAAAACGAAAGAGTATGATCTTATGAAAGTAATTGATCCTGAAAAAATTAAAAAAACATATAGTACTTTTGCGGAAATTAATAAACTAACAGCAGAGCAACGAGCGCATTTAGATGATCTAGAGAAACAAAATCAAAAATTATATGACTTAACAACTAAATTAACAGTAGCAGATTTACAAAAATCAATGATTCTTTTCATGCAAAATGATTTGCATACATTTGCTAATCAAGTAGATGGAGAAATTGAGCTATTGAAACGTTATAAAGAGGATTTGAATCTAATAAATAATAGTATTACAAAATTATCGAATGAAGTTGATACGAATAACACTCAGTCTCAAAAAGATACATTAAGACGACTAAAAAATGTAACAAATCAACTCGAAGAACAAGTTAATAAATTTTAATATTAAGAAATAATATTTAACGAAAAAATTATAACGCAACTGAAAATAAGGAGGAGAATCAAAAAATGAAATTTCCATTTAAGGTCATAACTTTGGCCGCTTTAGTAACGGTTTTAACTGCTACGAATGGCAGTACTATTCACGCACTTGCACAAGAACAGACAGCACAAGAACAGAAAATAGAAAATTATGCGTTAGGACCTGAAGGGTTAAAGAAAGTGTTGGCTGAAACAGGCTCTCATATTCTTGTAATGGATTTGTACGCAAAAACAATGATTAAGCAACCGAATGTAAATTTATCCAACATTAATTTAGGTTCAGGAGGTGGAGAATTAATCAAAAACATTCACCTGAATCAGGAACTGTCACGAATCAATGCAAATTACTGGCTAGATACAGCGAAGCCAAACATTCAAAAGACAGCACGTAATATTGTAAATTATGATGAACAATTTCAAAATTATTACGACACACTAGTAGATACTGTAAAAAAGAAAGATAAGGCGGGCCTCAAAGAAGGAATAGGGGATTTAATCGGTACAATTCATACAAATTCAAATGAAGTTACGGAAGTTATTAAGATGTTAGAAGCTTTTAAAACAAAGTTGTATACAAATACTGTAGATTTTAAAAATAATGTTGGAGGTCCAGATGGACAAGGGGGATTAACGGCTATATTAGCGGGAAAACAAGCACTAATCCCACAACTTCAGGCCGAAATTGAGAATTTACGTTCTACGCAGAAAGCACATTTTGATAATGTATTAGCCTGGTCAATTGGTGGTGGATTAGGAGCAGCTATTTTAGTTATTGGGACGATTGCAGGAGCGGTAGTAATTGTTGTGACCGGTGGCACAGCGACACCAGCTGTTGTTGGTGGTCTAACAGCTCTAGGGGCAGCTGGTATCGGTTTAGGAACAGCAGCTGGTGTTGCGGCATCTAATCATATGAACTCTTATAATGAAATTTCTAATAAAATCGGAGAATTAAGTATGAAAGCCGATCTTGCTAACCAAGCAGTTATTTCACTTACTAATACAAAAGACACGTTGACATATTTGTATCAAACAGTGGATCAAGCAATCATGTCTCTAACGAATATTCAGCAACAATGGAATACGATGGGAGCGAATTATAAAGATCTATATGATAATATCGACCAAATGCAAGAACATAAACTTTCTTTAATACCTGATGATTTAAAGGCTGCAAAACAAAGTTGGAATGATATTCATAAGGATGCAGAATTCATTTCAAAAGACATTGCTTTTAAACAAGAAAAAAAAACTAAAAATCAATATATATGTATAGGAGGAATTAAAATGAATAAAAACTTTCCTTATAAACTACTTACTGTATCGACGTTTTTAACTCTGACAACAACTACTGTAGTTTCTCCAGTGGCAGCCTTCGCAAGTGAAAGTAAAATGGAACAAACTAGTACCGAAGATATATCTCTTTCTGTAAACAGCGAAAAGATGAAAAAAGCTTTGCAAGATGCTGGGGTATTTGCAAAATCCATGAATGATTACTCTTATTTGTTAATTAAAAACCCAGATGTTAACTTTGAAGGAATTGACATTAAAGGATATACAAATCTACCTAGTCAAATTCTACAAGATCAAAAGAATGCAAGAGAGCATGCTACGAAATGGGATTCACACATAAAAAAACAACTTTTAGATACACTGACGGGGATTGTAGAGTATGATACTAAATTCGACAATTATTATGACACATTAGTAGAAGCGATTAATGAAGGGGATGCAGAAACATTAAAAGAAGGCATTACAGATTTACAAGGTGAGATTAAACAAAATCAAGCGTATACACAGAATTTAATAAAAGAACTAGCTAAGTTAAGAGATAGTATTGGAGAAGATGTCCGGGCATTTGGAGGTCATAAAGATATTTTGCATTCGATTCTGAAAAACCAAGCATCTGGAATTGATGAAGATGAAAAGCGCCTAAATGAAGTTTTAGAGCAAGTAAGACATTTTAAACAAGTAGAATCAGATGGAATTATAACTGTATCAATTCCCTCAATTCCTACGTGGATTGCTGGTGGTGTAATGATAGGGGTAGCAAGAAATAATTTAGGTACGTTAGAGCCATTGTTAGCACAATTACGTCAGACTATAGATTATAAAGTAACATTAAATCGTGTAGTTGGTGTTGCGTATAATAATATTAATGAAATGCACAATGCGATTGGATCGGCTATTAATGCACTTACCTATATGTCTGCACAATGGCATGATTTAGATTCTCAATATTCGGGAGTGCTTAGTCATATTGAAAAAGCATCCCAAAAAGCGGATCAAAATAAATTCAAATTCCTAAAACCTAACCTGAATGCAGCGAAAGACAGTTGGAAAACGTTAAGAGCAGATGCGTTTACATTAAAAGAGGGAATAAAAACATTAAAAATGAATCCTGTTTCTTCAAAAAAATAGCGGAATACGGTATTTGTTGTAAGGGCATTTATACAGTTATAAAATGATTTTTTGTTCTTTATAAATTGAAAAGACGGAGGTATAATCAGGCCTCTGTCTTTTGTTTTATTGAAATGTTTTTATAATTCCATCCTATATGTAGAAAGTAGTTATACAAGTTTGAATTTTTAAGGTGAATAATTTTTATGAATTTTTCCGTAAAACCTAATCTATGATTAGTGAGCTTTATATTCTTATTTTCCTAATTGAATACTTTTATACAATTAGATGGAAGTTAAGAATACTAAATCAAAACATAATAGGTTGTTATTGATGAGTTTATCGTAAAGTTGTTATTTTATGTGTCATCAAATAACATTTATAAACAATTAGAAATAAAGAAAAGGAGACTATTATGAGAAAAAATAGAGTATTAGATACAACATAAATAGCGTAAATAGTTTTTGATGTAAAAACATGATAAATAAAATAATAGTCCTTACATGTACTAAGGGAAAATGAGGGAGATAATATGGGGAATAACTCAAAATATAAAACTAGAAAAATACTTGCAGCCACCGCTACAGTAACTATGCTTGCAACTGCAATGATTTCTACAACAGATATCATTGCAGAGGAAACAAAGCAGCAAAAAAAAATATCGACATCACTGCAAGAGGGAAAGTTAGTTAAATCAGAAAACAGAACATATACAGTCCCAGGAAAAGGGGATGTTGAGGTACTGAAACAACAGGAAAGAAAAAGTATGGCATTTAGTCCATATGAACCCACTGGTTTATATGCAAAGCCAAATGAACAAATAACGATTAATGTAGAAGGAAATCAAAATATTCAAGCATACATTGGAACGTATTCGTATGATGCTTCTTGGAGAGAAGATTCTAAAATAAAATCATTTACATTAAAAACTGGTATAAACACAATCCAATCGCCAAATGGAGGAATGATTTATTTTTACAATAAACAACAAGGTGGTACCATTCGAACAACGGTCACAACTGGTGGAACGACTACTCCTCTCTTTGAACTAGGCAAGCATACAAAACAAGATTTAATAAACATGCTGGACCAATATCCCAATGCACATGCAGTGGAGTTAAAAGGAGAACGTGTATTAATTACGGCCAGCCCTGCACGTGTTAAGAAATATTTGTTAGGTTCTAATACAGATCCTGTACAACTTTTAAAAAAGATGGATGAAGCTACTCGAATTCAAGACAAAGTAGCTGGTTTATCTGAGGAACAAGTAGATAAACATTATATTCATTACGTAGAAGAAAATCATTCTCCCGATTATTATATGTATGCAACTTCTTATCGAACCGCATATGTAGGGGATGCAATCCAATACGTGTTAGATATTAATAAATTTATAAAAGATGGCTGGGGTCCTTGGCATGAGGCAGGGCATTTGAGACAGCAATCACCTTGGAAGTTTTATAATATGACAGAAGTACAAAATAATATTTATAGCCTTTCTGTAGAAAAAGCATTTACATCTAACCAATCTTTTAGATTGCAACAGGAGGGCGCTTATACTAAGGCATTTCAATACTTAGAACAACCTAATAAAAATTATGATGAAGTTAGTGATGTTTTTGTTAAGCTTGTTATGCTTTGGCAACTACAGTTAGCATATGGAGAGGATTTCTACCCTAAATTGCATCAATTGTATAGAGACATGCCTTCAAATGAACTTCCACAAACTGATGAAAATAAAAAACAATTATTTATGATTTCGGCATCAAAAGTAGCCAAACAAAATTTGATACCTTTCTTTGAGAAGTGGGGATTATGTCCAAATAACGATACCATTCAAAAAGTAGCTGCATTAGGGTATCCAACTTTAACAGCAGAGATTTGGAAGGGGACAGATTCTAATCCAATTAAACCAGATATACCTAATGTAAATAATATTTTAGAAGGAAACAAGTTTGCATGGTCATTAAAAGGGATTAGTGATTTCGAATTTGCTAAAATCAATTTCAATAAGTCGACAGAAGAAGTGCATATTGACTTAAAAGCAGGCGTACCGCATCATTATTTTAATGAAACATATGCGAGTATTAAAGTACAAAATGCATCAGGCAAAGTAGTATACAATAAAGACATTTATGGAAACAAGCAACAAAATGCTGAATCGCAAAAAGTCCCAGTTAAAGTAGGAGATTATATTGAGTTAATACATTTAGAAGGTGTGCATAGAGCTACTTTCACAAATGTAGACAAAAGTAAACAAGAAAGCTTTGGAAAAAAAGCAATGTATGAAGTCACAAAAGAAGGCTTGAAGAAAGTAGAAAAAATGCCAGAAGTAACAATTTTAGATGGAAATCAATTTGCATGGTCACTAAAAGGAATTAGTGATTTTGAGTTTGCTAAAATCAATTTCAATAAGTCGACAGAAGAAATGCAAGTTGACTTAAAAACAGGCGTACCACATCATTATTTTAATGAAACATATGCGAGTATTAAAGTACAAAATGCATCAGGCAAAGTAGTATACAATAAAGACATTTATGGAAACAAGCAACAAAATGCTGAATCGCAAAAAGTCCCAGTTAAAGTAGGAGATTATATTGAGTTAATACATTTAGAAGGTGTGCATAGAGCTACTTTCACAAATGTAGACAAAAGTAAACAAGAAAGCTTTGGAAAAAAAGCAATGTATGAAGTTACAAAAGAAGGCTTGAAGAAAGTAGAAAAAATGCCAGAAACAACGGTTTTAGACGGAAATCAATTTGGCTGGTCTTTAAAGGGATATAGTGATAGAGAAATCGCAAAAGTAGATTATAATAGGGCAACAGAGAAAATGCAGGTGAAGTTAGAAGCAGGTGTACCACATTCTTACTTTAATAATACGTATGCAAGTATTAAAGTACAGAATTCATCCGGTAGTGTTGTGTACAATAAGGAAATAGTGGGAAATAGACAACAAACTGCTGAAAATCAAGCCGTGCCCGTAAAAGTGGGAGATTACATTGAGTTTACCCATATAGAAGGGGAAACAGTAAAGGAAAAGACACGCGCTACACTTATTAACTTTGAGAATAATAAACAAGAATATATAGGTAAAAAAAGAACATATCAAGTTACTTCTACGGGATTAAACAAAATAGATTAATATGAAAAGCATTCAAATTATTAGTTAGATGCCAAATAGTCGTTCATTATGAACGGCTATTTGGCTTTTATTTATATAAAAGTGAAATGAAAATACACTCTCTATTATATATACTCTTGTTTTCATCAACAGCTATATTTTTTAATATAACTTGTAAAAAAATAACTAGACTGAGAAAAGTTGTCAAATAAAAGAATAGGCTAATCTAATTTCTAATGGTCCCAGTATCTTTTATTTTGACGTGTGTCTTTACATTTATTTTAGCCTCTGCTAACGCTTGCAACCAATCTCCTTTTACTTTTTTCCACTCTTTATATTGAAAGGCTCTAGCATATAGGGATAATCCGATTGGATCAATTTTATTCTGCTGTATTTGATTTAATATATTTTGTAAATTATTATTAATTTCTTTTTCAATAGCACTTTTTAAATTATTTATATTTTTTTTATTATCATAGTGCCCCTTAACTAAATTCGTATTGGTTTTTTCTATTAAAGCTATATTAGCATGTATATTGAAATTAAATACAAACTTTCCGTTTTGAAAAGTAACATCTACCTTCCTTGTCGCGTTCTGTACGAAGATAGAAGTGTTTGTTTTTTTGTTTGATTTTTTAGGGGGAAGCGCAAGATGTAGTATCATTCGGCCGTTACTTTTTGGCTTATTTATAAGATTGAAAAATTTAACATCTTTTTTAGGGATATGAGTTAAATATTTCCCTTTTCGATTTAAAAATGCAATTCCTACTGTGTCGATTTCATTCATTGTTTTTTTGATAATTGGAACAGTTTGCGTCATTCCTTCTTCATTTTGTTCTCTCATTAATTGTTGAATTGTAGAAGAGACGGATTGGTTATTTTGAATAGAGGATTCGATTACACCATTTATATAAGATGAAAGTGATGGTTTACTAGGCTTGTGAATTTTAAAGATTTCTTCTGCAGGTCCATCTACAAGTACTACTTTAGCATTAATGGTAGCGTAAGGATCACGGTAAGAAGAATCAAGCTCCTGCAACCAATTTGCCTCTTGCGCTAATTTTTTCCCAATTAAAATGATTTCAGCTTTGGAAGCTGTCATAAAGCCAGTTAATTTCGTATCTATCTTACTGAATCCAGTATATACAGTTGGTGCTTGAGTCCAATGTTCTATAGTACTTTTTGGCTGTTTATGATGAAAGAGTGGTATACTTGTTCCAACTTTTATGTCTCCATTAGAGCTTCTATCCAGGCCAATTAACAGGATTAATGAAACCTTTTCAAGAGGAATTCTCTGACTACAACCAATTATATATACACAACAAATTACAATCCATATCCATTTTCGAATCAAAGTTGTGTCCTCCTTGTAACCCAAGCAAAAAGAATGCTGTAAGTGAAAAAAAAGATCGGTAATAGAATAAAGAAAATGACATTTAAGATATCCATAAGAGAATATATAAACAAATATTGATCTACATCGGGATTTAGGAAAATAAATAGTCCAACTATAAATAACATAAAAGCAAGCAGCGCCCAATTACGGGCGTTTTTTTGAAGTGAAATGGTCACAGATTCAAAACTGAAAAATAAATACGGATATATCGTAGTGGAAAATACAATTAAATAGTAAGCGATATATATAATTTCTAATCGTTCCATAAAAGAAAAACGAACCCCTTTTAACAGATGAAATACTGGCCAGATTACGTCTTTTATCCCCTCCGGACTAAAGTATATATAAGAAAGAATAGTCACATATAGATAGAAAAACATGGTTCCAGTGTTCGCAATTAGTAGTCCTTTTATGGCTTTTTGTTTTTTTTGTAAGAACGGGTATATATAATATGCAAGTTCTAAGCCAGCATAAGGAGTAATGGTTTCTTTTGTTGCCTTTACAATAGGGTATAATCCATCTTTAATAATAGGTAGTAGATGTAAAGGGTTGTAGTTACTCTTTAGTGAAAAAAGAAGAAATAGTGGCATCCAAGTAGTGAAGAAGAAAACAAGCATAGAATAACTAGTAAGAGCCCTTAACCCACTCAGGGCCAAAATAATAAAAGGTAGTAGTAATAATATGGTGATTTGATAAGCAGGAGTGGAAGGGAATATCCATACTTTTACAATATCAGTTGCTTTTAATAAAGTATTAAAGCCAACAAAAAATAGATAAAAAGCATATAAAAGAAAAAGAATTGTCCCTACCCATTTACCAAAGTATGTTTTTAAGATTTGTGAGAAATTTTTGTTAGGATTTTTTTGTAACATTAAAATAATAAATACACCGATTATAGAAGTAGTTATCCATCCAAGGATGATAGATATCCAACCATCTGTGCCAGCCGTAGTAGCAAGTGGACTTGGCATAATTAACATACCTGATGCAAGTTGCAGTGAATGGATGAAAACAATAAATTCAAATAAAGTTATGTTTTGAAATTTAAGATTCCCCATGCGAACCACCTTCTTTTTTCTTTTTTTGTTTCGGCTGTCCTGTACTTGAGCGGGTGGTAATCATAGAAATAGGAAATCTTACAAAAGAATCTTTTAACTCTTGAAGCCGAAATGGTGCTATTGGCAATCCGTATGGTGAACCATACGAAGTTAGTGAAACAAAATGAGCAAATAAAAGCATTAATCCACTAACAATACCTACAATCCCATAAAAGTATGCCAATAACATCATTGGAAAACGAATAAGGCGTATAGAACTTGATAAGTCATAATTAGAAACAATAAATGATGCAATGGCGGTAATAGATACGATAATAACCATAACGTTACTCACAAGACCAGCTTGAACAGCCGCCTGCCCAATTACAATCCCTCCAACAATTCCAATTGTTTGTCCAATTGGTTGTGGTAAGCGAATACCAGCTTCACGTAGCATTTCGAGTGTAATTTCCATTATAAAAGCTTCCAATAGGGGAGAGAAAGGGACTTTGACTCTTGACGTTGCAATAGAAGTGTATAAATCTATTGGAATGATTTCAAAGTGAAAAGAGACTATAGCAATATAAAATGCCGGTAAAAAAATGGCTATAATAAATCCTGCAAATCGTAATAAGCGAAAAAATGATGCAATGAGCCAATGTATATTATAGTCATCTGGAGTTTGAAAAAATCCAATTAAATTCATTGGAACAATCATTGCACCAGGGGATCTATCCATTATCACTGCTACTTTCCCATCAAGTAAATGATTTGAAATCGCATCTGGACGTTCGCTTAAATAAGCCTGTGGAAAAGGAGTCCAATTTTGATCTTTTGTATAATTAGATAGTTCTCCAATGCTCAATACCGCATCCGTTTTAATTTTACAGATTCTAGTTTCTATTTCTTGGACTACATCTGCGCTCGCAACATCACCTAAGTAAATTAAATAGACTAATGAAGTGGCTCGTTCTCCAATCGTCAGCTTTTTGATTTTCAACTCTGTAGAAGGAATATAACGACGAATTAGGCCTATATTTTTTGTGGCGTTCTCAATAAATCCATCATGTGATCCTTTAATAGTAACTTCTGAAATTGGCTCTTGAATTGCTCTCTCTGCCCAACCTTTTGTATTTATTAGAAGTGACCGCTTTTCTCCCTCCATAAACAGTACACATTGACCCTCAAGTAATCCTTCTTTAATTTCATTCCATGTATATACTATTTTGGTATGAGTAGCAATAATATTAGAATTGAATATTTGACTGTCTTCATTTACTTTTTGTAATAATGGTGTAACAACATTGCCTTTTAAAGCGACACCATCTTGTTCATTTATCTCTATATTGCTATTATATTAGCGATAACAATAATATATTGGGGGGACAAGAATGAATTTGAAATTAACATCTAAATTTGAAGGATTAAGAAAAAATAAAAAGGTAATTGGTGCTTGTATTTTAGCTGCAGGGGTGACCGCCATTACAATGATTCCTCAAAGTGCCTATGCACATGGATTTGTTGAAAAGCCAAGCAGTCGTGCTGCTTTATGTAGTCAGAATTATGGAGCATTAAATGTAAATTGTGGAAATATAATGTACGAACCTCAAAGTTTAGAAGCACCTAAAGGATTTCCAGATGGTGGACCGATTGATGGGAAAATCGCTTCGGCAGGAGGACTGTTTGGAGGAGTTCTTGACCAACAAACATCAAATCGCTGGTTCAAAAATACGATTAAGGGTGGAGAAAATACATTTACATGGAAATATACAGCTGCACATCTTACAAGTAAATGGCATTACTACATTACAAAAAAGGGGTGGGATCCTAATAAACCATTAACACGTGCTGAATTAGAACCAATTGGAACTGTGAAACATGACGGTTCGGCCGCATCAAATAATTTAACACATACAATTAATGTACCAACTGATCGCAATGGTTATCATGTTATTTTAGCTGTATGGGACGTAGCAGATACGTCAAATGCGTTTTATAATGTAATTGATGTAAATCTAGTAAATAATGAAACTCCCGATACAGTAGCTCCAAGTCAACCAAATGGTTTAAGTGCGTCTAAAGTTACTGCCAATAGTGTTGCACTAACGTGGAAGGCCTCTACGGATAATATAGGTGTAAAAGAATATCAAGTGTTACGCAATGGAGAAGTAATTGATACGGTACCAGGTACAACATTTATTGATAAAAAACTAAAGGCAAATACGGAATATACCTATACAATAAAGGCATTAGACTCGGCTGGAAACATATCAAAAGAAAGTGAAGAACTAAAGATTAAGACAACAAATGAAACCCCAGATAAAGAAGCTCCGACTCAACCGAAAGGATTACATAGTATGAGTACAACAGCGACAACTGTTGATTTGATGTGGAGTCCGTCTGAAGATAATGTAGGAGTAGACCATTATATTGTATATAGAGAAAGTGCTGGAGTTATGAATAAAATTGGGACAACGGATAATACATCCTTTATGGATAAAGAATTGAAGGCTAATACATCGTATAAATACGTAGTAACAGCGGTTGATTTAGCAGGAAATGAATCTAGTAGAAGTGATGTATTGAATGTAACAACAAAGGCTGAGGATTCCACATATGAAAAATGGGATGCGAGAAAAGCATATACTAAAGGTGATAGAGTAGTATATGAGGGAAAAGTGTATGAAGCAGTTCAAAATTATCAAGGTAATGGTGACACAAATTGGATTTTTGCCCTATCGCTTTGGAAGCCAGTTTTGAATAAATGATAAGTAGGAAAATATAGTTAACATTTTTAGGTTTTTCATTGGAAATAAACGGTCGTTCCAAATATAAATTCTTTAATGGTTTAAATGATATAGAAATAAATTCAATCTCCATCTAATGCTTACGAAAGGAAATCAAAAAAGAATCCCATTGGGATTCTTTTTTTCTAATTTGTAATAGCGTATATTTTTACAGTGAATTTCTTAGTGGCACCAATTGGACTTGCGATATAATATTTTGTATTTGTGTAAGCTTCAGTCCTAGATCCCTGTGAAATATTTTTCCAACGAATAGAATCGGTACCTAGGGAAACATCAATCATTACATTGAAAGAGATAGTAGAATGATGATCTATTTCTGAAGGCTCAATAACCCATTTTAATTCTTTGGTACCTGCAGGTAAACTATCAATTTTAAAGTTTTGACTGGATCGATTTTTTTGTCCGGATAAAGGACTAGATTCGGATGAAATTTGCGAAATTAATATCTCTTTTTCATTTGAATGTACACCATTTAATTTAATGATACTATCAATTAAACCTGGCCCAGGAAAATCAGCTGCGATAATACCAGAATGTCTAATTCCACCTTGTTGTAAGAGTTCGGTCCCAAGTGTATTCATCCCACCATAATATACTTGCCCATTTCTATCGCGAGGGAAATCAATCCAAGCATGAGTCGAATTCGTTTGAATCAACTTAGGGTTACTATCAGTATTTCTATTCTCTTTTCCGCTTGCAACAAACCAAGGATATACATTATTTAAAAATGCGGCTGCACCACCCGTACCACTAAAATGATTAAGATATATTTTTCCATTATTATAGTTAGTATTTGCACTTTGTAAATGGTTTTTTATCGCATTCCATTTTTCATATATTTCGTCTGGTCCGCTTCCAATTTCAAATTTATCTTGAATATTCAATCCATCGTAATCAATCCCGTACAATTGAGGGGATGTAAAGTTTTGTAAGATTACAATTTTCCCCCGGATATCTCCTAAAGTAGGGTTGTTTCTGTCTATAATTGGTACGGAATTAGGATCCCAAAAATATGAAGCATTACCGTTTTTATATTTTAAAAATATCTCCTCAAATGATAGGGATCCACTTTCGGGAGTAGTTTCTTCTTTTAAGCGCATTAAAATTGTTTCTGTCGGATATTCTTTCAAAAATTGGATTGCTTCTTTTAATACATCTTCAAATACTGCTTTTTGATTGACAATACCATGGTACATTGCAAAAGAATCTTTTACACGTTTAACGCGCATATCTACATATCGAATTCCAGAATTTAATTGTTGGGATAGACTCATAGTTTGATTTCTTGTTAAATTTTCATCAAGAAAACTTGCTCCATGTAAAGCCATTGTACCATGAGTGCCTGGAATAGATATTTCACTTAATTTTGTTGAATCTGCTACTTCTGACATCCATGATGGATTTTGATAACCTATATTGGATTCATAGGAATAACCTGGATGACTATCAGCTGAAATTGTAGATGGTGTACTTAAACTTGCTAGTGTAAAACAAGTGAGGATGCTAACTTTAAAGAAATTTTTTATTTTTATTTTGTTCATTTTATCTCTCCTAACCTTTAAACAATAGCTATAATAAGATGGCTTTTTACTATATTTATTGTTTTCTATTCCTAATGTAATGAATTTTTGTAATTGAAAAAGGGGTAGTGAGCTAACTTGAGATAGTATTAGTTTATTGTGATAATTTGCCAAATGGATTTTTAAAGAATTGAAGCATAGATAGGTAAAAAATAAGCTTTTTGCTGTATTGTATACAAACAAAACAGAAGCCTTAAAAAGACTTCTATTTTGTGACATATTATGAATGATAAGGTGGTTAACAAATTAAGATTATGTGAGTGAGCGGTAAAAATCTATTTATAGCTGTTTCAGGAATTTCTTAAAACAAGTCTATTCAGGAAAAGTGGTCCCTACAATGGTAATAAAAATTAAAAGATTCTACTCATTAAAACTTAGACTAACTACAGTTGCGATAGATTGAGCTGCATGTTCCCAGCTTCCATCTATAACTTTCCCAAGCTGCTGACCAAGTGCATTTAAATCATTTGGATTAACTGGAATTCCATTATACGCAGCAAGAATTGATAAAAGCGGAGCAGCAAATGGTGTCCAACCACCTCTATCAATATTAAATACAGGCTTATCTACTACTTTTCCATCTTGCACAGTAAACTCATAATAAAATTGATCATCTGGACGGAAACTTAAATGATGAGAAATTTGTCCTTTAACATATTTTTTTCCTCCACTTAGATTTACTACTTCTATTTCTTTTACATTAAATTCATGCTCAAATACTTTTATTTTTTTGACTTCTGGACCATTTAAGGCAGCATTAACAGCTGTTTCTAAATTATTTTGTGCTAATGGTTGAATACTCATTTGTGCCTCTTTTTGTTGGATAGGAGCCTCTTTTTCTGCAGCAAACACTGATGTAGAAGGTAGTGCACCTGTAGCTAACGTAGCTGCAAGTGCTGTTGTCATCATGATTTTTCTTTTCATCTTCATAGTTTATCTTCCTCTCTTAAAGTTTTGATATATAATCTTTTAAAGACTGACATTGTGTAATATTCTATTTAATAATGCACAAAAAGCTGGTTTAAGAATTATGTGGAGTTATGTCAGAGAATTAAAATTAATTATATATGTATTTAAGATGATATCTATCTACACATATTTTTTCAATTTTTCGACAAATATAATGGTAATGACTTCTTAAGAGTCAATTTAGTACCTTGTTTATCTATAGAAATCCTATAAATAAACTAATTTCATAGTGGATGTAGTATATTTGATATCAAATGTCTTACATAATGCTATAAAATTTCACAATTTTTTATTTTAAAGAATGAAGCGATAAGGCTTCAAACAGCAAGGGATGCGGGGATAGTCAAATAAATTAGAGTTTGAAAGAATCTTTACTTAGGAATGCCTCATTTTTAAATAAAGTGAAAGTGGGGGGATTCAGGGGGAGTACGCTTTTGAACGATTTTTCACCTGTAATAATTGCTCCATAAACTAGTTCTATTATTGCTAGAATGGTAGCTTTTATAATAATGAGAAAGAATCAAAGTTAAGATGTATTGAAAGAATAGAGCGTAAAAATTTTACGTACCTTGGTTAATTGTCAAAAGTTCGGAACAATCTTCCGTCCCTTGAAATAACAAGTAAAAATAATAAGCACTCCCGTGAGTGCTTATTCAAATTCGATTTCTGTTTTACCATCTGATGTAAAGTATCTTATGGTTGTTTTGTCGTATTCTTGCAAGCCACTCTGTGCAACGGCGTCTTTTAACTTTGTTCTTGTTCTATAGCCAAAATTTTTCCGTAGGCCTTCGTCAGCATTTGACAATGCTGTTTTATCAACGAAAACATATAAGACATACAAGTTATTTTCTTTATTTAATTCAACCACTGTTACAATACCACCGAAATATTCTATAATCTCCTTGGTTCTACGTTCAACACTTTTCACCATTCGTGTCTGCTCATCTTTTAGTTGTTCTGTTTTCGCCGTTGTTAATTGTGTTTTTGGTTGCTCCTTTTGAACTATTTCTTTTTCGCCGCACGCTGCTAACATTACAACAGATAAACCAACTGCTAATACTGATTTCTTCATCATCTAAATCCTCCTAATATCAATATCTAAATATTAGCATACTATAAGATTTCTTGCTGGATATGGAGTGAAGATGCCAATTAGGGCATCTTCACTCCATATCCGTAATCTTTTCCAGTAAATAATGCAGTAGGTCTACCTTTTAATTCTATCTAACTTCTCAAAAAAATTAGATCGATCATTAATAGTACTCGCATCACCAAATAGCCAATTTTTATTGATTATAAACGATGGGTGTTTTCTTTAAGTAGGACGTTATGAAAAAACTGCTGGGAAGTCCTATATTAAAGACTGTCTAGCATTTTCTATAACTAAGACCTAATAATATATAGACTACTTCTAAAAGAGAAAAGTTAATAAATAACAGAATTGAAATAAAATTAGAAAAAATACCGATGAAATGGTAGAATGTGGTTGGTTAAACTATAGATGTATAATCAATAATCTAGTATTAAAGGGGGAGTTAATTTGGGTAATAGGAATAGAGGAATGAAAATTTATTTTCAAAGGTTAGTAGCTGTAAGTATATGTTTTTTGTTATTTTTTCTGGGGAGCAATTATTCAAAAGCCGAAACTGTTGAACCTATAACATTAAATCCTAAAGATGTAGAAGCATTTACCAATAAAGTAATTCCAGAGAAAATGAAAAAAGAAAACGCAGCTGGTGTAGCTCTTGTCGTTGTAAAGGATAATCAAATTTTATATCAAAAGGGATTCGGATTTTCCGATAAAGAAAAGAATACTCCCATCGATCCTAAAAAAACAGTTTTTCGATTAGCGTCAATATCAAAAGTTTTTACTGCTAGTGCTGTCATGCAGTTAGTTGAACAAGGTAAAATTGATATAAATAAAGATATAGTAAATTATATGGGGGGATTAAAGTATCAAAATAAAATGGGTGAACCAGTTACAATGGAACATTTACTTACCCATACAACAGGTTTTGATTACGTAGATCCTAGACCAGAGGATATCCATTATCAAGAGAATGATTATACTATGCTTAAAGATTATGTAGAAGATAATATGCCCACAGTAGTGAGAAAGCCAGGAGATACATATACATATGATAATTTTGCTTCTATGCTTCAAGGGTATATTGTTCAAAGTCTGACAAACACACCTTTTTACAAATATATGGCCAAGAATATTTTTTACCCTTTAGAAATGCATAATAGCAGTTTTGTTATGACTAATTTTATTAAAGAAAAGCTTGCAACAGGATATGACGCTAAAGGTAATGCCATTCCATTTTATCAAACAAGACCAACAGATATGCCACAAGGGAGTATGTTTTCTACAGGAAGTGATGTAGGCAATTTTATGATCGCTCAATTGAATGATGGTAAATTTAAAAATAACCAAATACTACAAAAAGAAACCGTAGAAGATATGCAAAAAACAAAATTTGCTTTACATCCCAAATACCCTAATATGACATATGGGTTTGAGTTCTTTTCACCGCAAAGCCATAATGGGCAATATGTGTTCGGTAAAGGGGGAAATATACCAGGTTTTTCATCTTTAATGTGGTTAATTCCAGAGCATAAAATTGGAGTTTTTGTAGTTACAAATAAAGATAGTTCGGCACTTCCTGTTGAAGTATTTGATGATTTTATGAATCACTATTTTCCAGATAAAACAAAGCCTGAATATTTAACCCCTAATGAAGAAGAATTAAAGAAATTTGAAGGTGTTTACCGTGATTTGAGATTAAAAAACCTAATGTCACATGTAAACATAAGTGAAGGAAAGTTATATGTAAGTGATAAAGTATATGGTAAACAGGAGATAAAACAAATAGACCCTTTACTATTTGAGGATGAAAAAGGGAATTATATGGCATTTAAACTTCACAAAGATGGTACTGTGAAAGAAATGATACATTGGAACTCTGGCAGCTCAGCGGTGAAGTTAAGTGAGCCCGAGAGATTTAAAGACGTAGATGAAAATCATCCGTATGCTAAGTTTATAAATCCTTTACATCAATACGAGGTATTACAAGCAAATAAGGAGGGGAATTTCAATCCAGAATCTTCTCTTACACGGGCAGAATTTGCATATTGGTTATCTCAAATTGCTTACTTTACGCCACCTTCAAAAAAAGAACCAGTATTTTCGGATGTGAAAAATCATCCGTATGCACCTCATATTCAAAAGTTATATGAGATTGGTATTTTATATGAAAAAGAAGGGGAACAATTTCATCCAAACCGTGCAATTACTAGACAAGAAGCAGCATGGATTACCTGGCAGTATTTAAAAATGTTAGGAGCGCCATCTGCAGATGCAACATTAAAGGGAGACACTGATGAATGGGCAATAGAATCCGTGAAAAACATTGTAGGTCATCGTTTAGTAGGGCCTGAGGTTATATATAATGAAGATGGATCAGCAGATTATCTATCAAAACAAAGTATGAAACGACAAGAAGCAGCTGCATTGTTACTTTATGTTTTTTTATCTAGTTAATTTGTTTTGAGGTGAATTTCACAAAAAGAAAACATCTAAAGAGCTTGAAATAATACACAGAAAAAGAATAGTCATCGACGATTTATCGTAACAAACAGGGGGGAATAAGTTATAACCATGCTCCAAATCTTAAGTAGAGCTGGTAATAGAATGATTTCTTAAATGTTTTGTAAGGTAAGGAGCTCCTTTCAGGGGAGCTTTTTTTATTTTATTATTAATAATTTCACATACTGTAATTATTAATAATAAAATAAAATCTACAACAAGGGGATTGATTCCTAGTTAGGTCACAGTAATACACTAGATACCAACAAATATGATGTATAAAAAATTGTGTTCATCTTTTTTAGTGAAGGAAAATAATGTTAATCGATTTGATTGTTTATACAACAGTTCAATTATTAAAATTACCGACTGCTCACATTATGAAGGGACTGGAAAACAACAAAGACGTTCTTGAATGTATATATAAACTTTAATAACAAAGATAAAAAAAGAATAGGTAATCGGAAATGTCGAAAGGTTTAAATTGATATTAAAAATTGAAGGTGATACCATCAATTAAACGATGTTTAAAACGTTGTTTAACTGATGAATTTTAGAGGAGGAGATAAGTTGAGTGGAAATGAAAACATATCTACGAAAGAAAAGATTTTAAATACAACATTAGAGTTAATTAAAGACAAAGGCTTTGAAAGTGTAACAATAAGAAAAATTGCGGCATTGTCAGATACTAATATTGCGCTTATAAATTACCATTTTGGCTCAAAAGAAAAATTGATTAGTGAAACAATTAAAATATTATTAATTAGCTTTCAAGACACTTTTTCTATTTTAGATGATATTAAAGTGCCAGCAAAAGAAAGATTAAAAATATTTTTACTTGATTATGTAATAGTAATTCGGCAATACCCCGAGTTAGTTAGGAAAATTATTGCAATGGGAACTACGGTATTTACATCTCAATACGAATATGGAGATTTTTTGAAGAGGCTCGGTTTTAGTAAAGTGAAGAATATATTGAGTGAAATAACAAATGAAACGGATCAGGAAATTTTAATGATGATGACGGTGCAAATATTCGGATCCATTTTTCTTCCAGCATTAATGATGCCAATTCTTGAATCAGGGGCAGATATAAGAATACAGCCTGTAGAAAAGCAAATTGATTTCCTATTTGAACGCTATTTTTATAAAAATTGAGATAGTGGGTGATAGAGATGATTAGTTTCTTTAGAAAGCAATGGTGTGATGTAGGGTTAGTTATGGCTATTGTTGTTTTAGGTTATTTAATCGCGAATTTTGGAAAAATGAGTGAAATAAAGGTACTGTTAGCGTTAAGCTTTGTAGCCATTTTAGTGCATCAATTTGAAGAGTATCGTTGGCCAGGTTATTTCGCTGGTCTGTTTAATGTAGTTATATTTAAAAGTGATATACCAGATCGCTATCCATTAAATACACAATCTGCTATGGTAATAAATATTTTGATTGCGTATGTTTTTTATTTACTTCCGTTTTTCTTTCCAAATATCATATGGCTTGGGTTGGCACCTATTTTAATGGGATTTTTTCAATTCATATGGCATGGTATTTTTGCGAATATAAAAGCTAAAACAATATACAACCCAGGATTAGGTGCGGTTGTATTGCTACATGTTCCGATTGGTTATGCATATATGAGATATGTTCTTTTACACAATTTAGCAACAAATTTGGATTGGATATTAGGGACAATCTATTTTCTAGTAGCTACCTATTTTTTAATTATAAAAGGAAATATGTTACTGAAAAGTAAGGAGACAATTCATTACTTTTCTAAAAAGCAATTAGGTCCGTACAATGATTCATTAAAGTGATTCAGAAGGAATTTTGGATGCTGACGAGAGTACAAGTGAATTAAAAAAGAAAGGTGCATTGGCACCTTTCCTTTTTGAAGGATATTTTTGTATTTCAGGGTATCACCACATCACCATCAAGTTAAGAAATTCATTGTTACTCGAAACGAAAAAAATGACCTGAATTCGCATAAATAATGGTAGTAGTTATATGGGTTTTTTTAGCGACACCTCAAAGTGTTAGCTTAATAAGAATAATCCTTAGCCTCCTTTAGATAAAAAAGGGGCTTTTTTACATATGAAATTACATGGGTCTTTAAAGATAGCTTTGAGCGTAGAGAGAAACTGTAGTAAAGGCTAGTATTGAAAAATATGAAATACGGAAGTAGCGTAGAGGATTTATGCATAAAGTAATATTGATGGTAAAATTAACAAAATTTTCATTTAAGTCAGATAAAAGGATGGTGTTTTTAACTTATAATAATGTTACTACAAGAAAATAAGGTTATGTATTAGTGATTTTAAAAATCAAATTTAGATGGGAAGAGGATAATGAAGACCAGGGATAGTTATAAAATTATTGTAATTGGTGCTGGGACTGCAGGAATATCTTCTACTGCACATTTGTTACGAAATGTACCTCTATTAAAAGAAAGTATAGCAATTATTGATCCATCAAAAAAACATTATTTCCAACCACTATGGAGTTTAGTGGGGGGAGGAATTGTTTCAAAGGAAAGTACGATGCGTGATCAAGAAGAGCTTATTCCAAAAGGTGCAACGTGGATTCCTAATAGTGTCGTTAAGTTGTTTCCGGAAGAAAATAAGCTACTTTTAGATGATGGACTGCTGCTTGAGTATGAAATTCTTATTGTAGCAGCCGGTATACAAATAAATTGGGATGGTATTAAAGGCTTGAAGAAGTCTATTGGGACTAATGGGGTTTGTAGCAATTACTCTTATAAATATGTTGATTCTACTTGGAGAGAAATTGAAAAATTTAAAGGAGGAAATGCGGTTTTTACCCACCCCAATACTCCTATTAAATGCGGTGGTGCTCCACAAAAGATTATGTATTTAGCAGAAGAGTATTTTTGTAATAGCGGTGTAAGGAACAAAAGTAAAGTAATGTTTTACACGGCTAACGCTAACATATTTCAGGTTCCACGTTATGCTAATACATTAGAACAAGTGTTAGAAAGAAAGCAAATAATAACAAATTATAATAAAAACTTAGTAGAAATTATCGCGGAGAAGAAAGAAGCAATTTTTGAAGATACGCAAACACTAAAAAGAGAAACAGTACCATATGGTATGATCCATGTTGTTCCACCTATGGGGCCATCTAATTTTCTTAAAGAGAGCAAGATAAGTGATCATCAGGGTTGGGTAGATATAAGCCCTTATACTTTGCAGCATGTAAAGTATAAGAATATTTTCGGACTTGGAGATTGTACCAATTTACCGACCTCTAAAACTGGAGCAGCAATTCGAAAACAAATACCGGTCTTAAAACAAAATATTATGGACGTACTTAACGGAAGAGATATACAGGCTAAATATGATGGGTATACATCTTGTCCGATTATTACAGGATATAAAAGCCTTATACTCGCCGAATTCAACTATGAACATGAGCCTCAAGAAACATTTCCGTTCAATCAAGCGAAAGAACGGTATAGTATGTTTTTACTTAAAAGATATATGTTGCCCTATATGTATTGGAACTTCATGTTGAAAGGGATCCTATAAGGGAAGAGAGAAAATGGCTAAAAAGATTGAAAAGTAATTTGAAATAACTATATGGAGGGAATAGCTATGCTTTTAAAATATTTTTATGATGAAAAATTAGCGCATGCTTCTTATTTAGTTGGTTGTCAGAAGGAAGGCGTAGCAATTGTAATTGATCCAGGTCGCTATATAGAACAATATATAGAATTTGCTAAGAAAGAGGGGATGGAAGTAATTGCTGCGGCTGAAACTCACATTCATGCAGATTTTCTTTCTGGGTCTAGGGAACTTTCTAATCTTTATCATGCAAAGCTATATGTATCTGATGAAGGAGATTGTGATTGGAAATATCAATATCTTAATGAAGGCCGATACAAATTGGTTAGAGAGGGCACAGAGTTTAAAATAGGTCATATAAAATTTAATGTAATTCACACCCCAGGGCATACGCCTGAAAGTATTTCTTTTTTAGTAACTGATACTAGTCAAAATAATTATACGAATGATAAGCCTATGGGAATATTCACAGGTGATTTTATATTTGTAGGAGATATAGGAAGACCGGATTTATTAGAAACTGCTGTAGGTATGAAAGATACTGCAACAATTGGAGCGAAACAATTATTTGATTCTATACAAAAAATAAAAATACTTCCTGATTATTTGCAAATATGGCCATCACATGGTGCAGGAAGCGCATGTGGAAAAGCATTAGGAGCAATTCCAACTTCTACCTTAGGTTATGAAAAGATGTTCAATTGGGCATTTCAGTGTAATGAAGAAGGAGATTTTGTATCGACTTTATTGACCGGGCAGCCAAAGCCTCCAAGGTATTTTTCATTAATGAAGAATTTAAATAAGTATGGTCCTCCAATCCGAAAGAAGAGGGAAGTTTTTGCTATTAAAACGGTAGAAGAACTTCAAGTGCGCCCATAAGGGCATTTAGAAAATCTCCTTAGGCAAGAGATGGGAAGTTTACACCTAAACCAATCACCAAC
>NZ_JAQFNK010000022.1:0-77660 GCF_027710505.1 Bacillus cereus group sp. TH152-1LC
TGGTTCTTTCGGATCTTCCGGTTTCACTTCTGGTTCTTTCGGATCTTCCGGTTTCACTTCTGGTTCTTTCGGATCTTCCGGTTTCACTTCTGGTTCTTTCGGATCTTCCGGTTTCACTTCTGGTTCTTTCGGATCTTCCGGTTTCACTTCTGGTTCTTTCGGATCTTCCGGTTTCACTTCTGGTTCTTTCGGATCTTTCGGTTTTTCCGGTTCCTTCGGCTTAATGGAAACTGTCGGTTCAAGCGGTTTGTTTGTTGTATCTTCCACAATCGCTTTATTCACAATTTCCTCACCGATTTTAACCGTTGCTTTTACCTTCGCTTTAAAAATAATACTACGTTCTTGTGTATCCATAATGTCTAAATACGTAGCAGTTACTTTTCCAAACTCCATTTTTAACTCTATTGGATTTGGCTCAGCACCTTCAAATCTCAGGCTGTCTTGCACGTATTCTAAACCGGCTGGTATTTCATCTTTTATCTTCACCACAGCTAATTCTCCGTTTTCTACCGTATTGTTGAAACTAATTCGGTATTCCACTTCTTCTCCTAGCTTCGGTTCTTTATTACTTACTGTCTTCGTTGCTTTTAACTTACCATCTTTATATTCTGGCTTTATTGTCGCTGTCGGTTCTATAACTGGATGGTCCGGATCATCCACATGAATAATCGCTTTATTTGTTATTTCCTCTCCAACTTTTACTGTTTCTTTTACCTTCACTTTAAAGATGATACTTCTTTCTTGCGTATCCATAATATCTGGATACTTTACTATTACTTTTCCACTCTCTACTGTAAGCTCTGTTGGTGCAGGCTTGTCACCTACAGCCTTCAAACTATCTTGCACATATTCTAAACCAGCTGGGATTTTATCTTCAATTTTCACATCAACTAACTTCCCGCCATCTACTGTGCCGTTAAAAGTAATTCGATATTCGATTTCTTCTCCTAGCTTCGGTTCATGATTACTTACTTCTTTCCTTGCCTCTAGTTTCCCATCTTTATATTGCGGGGTAATTGGTATAAGTGACTCAACTGGCGGAGTCGTCGGATTATTATCATCCACAATTGCCTTGTTTACAATCTCTTTTCCTACTTGTACCGTTTCTTGTACTCGCACTTTAAAGATGATACTTCTTTTTTTCGTATCTGTAATTTCCGGATACTTTGCTGTTACTTTTCCATTCTCAACATGAAGTTCTACCGGATTTGGTTGTGGCCCATCAGACTTTATACTATCTTGTACATATTCTAAACCAGCTGGAATTTCATCTTCTACCTTTACCTCAGTTAGTTTTCCGTTCTCTACCGTATTTTCAAAGCTAATTCGGTATTCTACTTCTTCTCCTAACTTCGGTTCATGATTGCTTACTGTTTTTTCTGCTTGTAATGCACCATCTTTATATTGAGGCTGAATAGCGATATTCGGTTGCTCTGGTGGGTTTATTGTATCTTCCACAACCGCCTTATTCACAATTTCTTCGCCAACTTTAGCTTTTTCTTTCACCTTCACTTTAAAGACAATGCTTCTCTCTTTCGTATCCGTAATTTCTGGATATTCTGCAAGGACGATTCCATTTTTCACTTTCACATGCAACGGTTTCGGATTCTCTCCCTCAGCTCTTTCACTACCTTCTACAAACTCTAAGCCACTTGGTAATTCATCCTTAATCTTCACCTTCGCTACTTTTCCATGTTCAACTACGTTCCGGAATGTAATTCGATATTCTACTTCTTCTCCTAATTTTGGAGCTGGATTATTTACTGTTTTCTCAGCTTTTAGTTTTCCGTCTTTATACTCCGGTGTAATAATCGCTTCTGGTTTTTGCGGTGGATTCTTCGGATTATGATCATCCACAATTGCCTTATTCACAATTGTCTTACCGACTTTTGCTGCTTCCGTTACTTTCACCTTAAAGCTAACACTACGCTCCACTGTATCAGTAATGTTTTCATACTTCGCTGTAATTTTCCCAGCTTCTTCTTTTAACTCTACTGGACTCGGTTCATTACCTTCTGCTTTTAAACTATCCTTCACATACTCTAAACCAGTTGGTAATTGATCCTCAATTTTCACCTCTGCTAGTTTTCCGTTTTCTACCGTGTTTTTAAAACTAATTCGGTACTCCACTTCTTCTCCTAGCTTTGGACCTTTTTTACTTACCTTTTTACCAGCTTTCACTTTACCGTCTTTATACTGCGGGATAATTTCTACTTCTGGTTGCTCTACTGGATTTTGTGAATCATCCACAATCGCTTTATTCACAATTGCTTTGTCCACTTCCACATCATCTTTCACTTTAAAGACAATGTTTCTTTCTTTCCTATCAGTGATATTTTCATACTTTGCGATAATTTTGCCAGCTTCTTCTTTCAACTCTACTGGCTCTGGCTTATCACCTTCTGCTTTTAGACTACCCTTCACATATTCTAAACCAGACGGAATTTCATCTTCTATCTTCACCTCGGCTAGCTTTCCATCTTTCACCGTATTACTAAATGAAATGCGGTATTCGATTTCTTCCCCTAGCTTTGGATCTTTTTTACTTACTTTTTTATCAGCCTTAATTTTACCGTCTTTATATTGCAGGGTAATTTTAGCTGTCGGTTCAGTTATAGGATGGTTCGGATCATCCACATGAATAATCGCTTTATTTGTAATACCCTTTCCTATTGCAACTGAATCTTTCACCTTCACTTTAAAGACAATACTTCTTTCTTTCGTATCCATAATCTCTGAATACTTTGCCGTTACCTTGCCATTTTCTACTTTCAACTCCACTGGTGTTGGCTCTTCACCTTCAGCCTTTTCGCTTCCTTGCACAAACTCTAATCCAGCTGGAATTTCATCCTCTATCTTCACCTCGGCTAGTTTTCCATCTTTCACCGTATTATTAAAAATAATTCGATATTCGATTTCCTCACCTAGCTTCGGTTCATGATTACTTACTTCTTTTCTCGCCTCAATTTTTCCATCTTTATATTGCGGGGTAATCGGTACGTAAGGCTCTTCTGGCAGATTCTTTGTATCATCCACAATCGCCTCATTTACGATTTCTTCTCCCGCTTTTGCGCTTTCTTTTACCTTCGCTTTAAAGACAATGCTTCTTTCCTCTGTATCTGTAATTGCTGGATATTTTGCCATTACCTCATTATTTTTCACCTGTAGCTCTACTGGTTTCGGTTTAGAACCTTCTGCCGCGATGCTGCCTTCTACATACTCTAAACCATTTGGTAATGTATCCTTTATATTTACCTCTGCTAGTTTTCCGTTTTCTACCGTGTTTTTAAAACTAATTCGGTATTCTACTTCTTCTCCTAGTTTTGGTTTATGGTTATTCGCCATTTTCTGAGCAGCAATCTTGCCGTCTTTATATTGTGGGGTAATTGCAACATGAGGCTTTTCTGGCTCATGTGTTGTATCTACTACAATTGCCTTATTGACAATTTCCTTACCGATTTCTGCTTCTTCTTTTACCTTCACTTTAAAGACAATGCTTCTTTCTTTCGTATCCATAATCGCTGGATACTTTGCCATGACCTTGCCGTTTTCCACTTTCAGTTCTACTGGACCCGGTTTAGAACCTTCTGCCTTCACACTGTTCTCCACATACTCTAATCCAGCTGGAATTTCATCTTCTACTTTAACCTCGGCTAGCTTCCCGTTTTCTACCGTATTTTTAAAACTAATTCGGTATTCTACTTCTTCTCCTAACTTCGGCTTCTTATTGTTTACAACCTTCTCTGCTTTCAGCTTACCGTCTTTATATTCTGGTGTAATCGTTACTTCTGAGGTCGTTGGATCTTTCGTATCATCAACAACTACTTTATTGACAATACCTTCGCCAATTTTGAAGTTTTTTTTTACTTTCGCTTTAAAGACGATACTTCTTTCTTCTGTATCCGTAATCTCTGGATATTTAGCAATTACTTTTCCATCTTTCACTTGCAGTTCTACCGGCTCTGGCTTAGATCCTTCTGCTTTCACACTTTCTTTCACATACTCTAATCCATTCGGTAAATCATCTTCTATTTTTACCTCTGTTAGTTTTCCGCTTTCTACCGTGTTTTTAAAGCTAATTCGGTATTCTACTTCTTCTCCTAACTTCGGTGACGGGCTATTTACTACTTTTTTCGCTTCCACTTTTCCATCTTTATGTTGCGGAGTAATTTCTGCTTTTGGTGTTTCTGGTTTGTTTTTTGTATCATCAATAATTGCTTTATTGACGATTTTTTCGCCGATTTTCACTTCTTCTTTTACTTTCACTTTAAAAGTGATACTTCTTTCTTCTGTATCCGTAATCTCTGGATACTTCGCCAGTACCTTACCGTTTTCCACTTTCAACTCTACTGGATTTGGCTTAGAACCTTCTGCTTTCACACTGTTTTCTACATACTCTAAACCTTCTGGTAGAGTATCTTCTATTTTCACCTCTGCTAGTTTTCCGTTTTCTACCGTATTTTTAAAGCTAATTCGGTATTCTACTTCATCCCCTAACTTCGGCGTTTCATTATTTACGCTTTTCTTTGCTTTAATTTTTCCATCTTTGTGTAATGGAGTAATTTTTGCTTCTGGCTCTTTTGACTCTTTCGTATCATCAACAATTGCCTTATTGACGATTTCCTTGCCTACTTCCGCTTCTTCTTTCACCTTTACTTTAAAAACGATACTTCTTTCTTTCGTATCCGTAATATTTGCGTATTCAGCGATAACTTTTCCATTTTTCACATGTAACTTTACTGGAGCCGGTTTATCGCCTTCCGCTTTTTCACTACCTTTTACATACTCTAAACCGTTAGGGATTGTATCCTCTATTTTTACCTTTTCTAGTTTTCCGTTTTCTACCGTATTCTTAAAGCTAATTCGGTATTCTACTTCTTCTCCTAGTTTTGGTGATGGATTATCTACTGTCTTCTTCGAATCAATTATTCCATCTTTATATTGCGGAGTAATTCTTTCCTCCGGCTCAATCGGTGGATGTTTCGTATCATCAACAATTGCTTTATTGACGATCTCTTGACCTACTTTTACTTCTTCCTTCACCTTTACTTTAAAGACGATACTTCTTTCTTTCGTATCCGTAATATCAATATACTTCGCTTTAACTATCCCAGCTTCAACCTTTAATTCTACTGGACCCGGTGCTTCACCTTCAGCCTTAATACTATTTTCTACATATTCAAGACCGGTTGGAATTGTATCTTCTACTCGCACCTCTGCTAGTTTTCCGTTCTCTACCGTATTATGAAAACTAATTCGATATTCGATTTCTTCCCCTAGCTTCGGCTTTTCATTATTAACTACCTTTGTAGCGGCAATTTCACCTTTTTTACTTTGCGGTGTAATAACAACCTTTGCATCAGTCGGATCATGTTTCGGATCTTTTGCAACTGCTTTGTTTACAATTGCTTCTCCTACTTTTGCCGTCTCTTTTACTTTCACTTTAAAAACAATACTTCTTTGTTCCATATCCATAATTTCTGGATATGTTGCAGTTACCTTGCCATTCTCCATTTTTAGTTCTACTGGCTCTGGTTTTATACCTTCTGCTTTCAAACTATCTTTCACGTATTCAACACCTTCAGGCAACGTGTCTTCTATCATCACCTTTTCTAGCTTTCCGTTTTCTACCGTATTATGAAATGTAATGCGGTACTCTACTTCTTCTCCTAGTTTTGGTGTTTGATTCGTTACGCTTTTATCTATGGTTACTTTACCGTCTTTATAACCTGGCGTAATCTTTTCTTCTGGATGCTCCGGCTGAACATTCGGATCGCTCACAACTGCTTTATTAACAATTGTTTCTCCTGCTTTTGCTTCTTCTTTTACCTTCACTTTAAAAATGATGCTTCGCTCTTTTGTATCTGTAATCTCTGGATATTTTGCGATTACCTTACCATTTTCTACTTTTAACTCTACTGGATTTGGTCCAGCACCTTCAGCTCTCTCACTGCCTTGAACAAATTCTAAGTTAGCTGGAATTTCATCTTCTATTGTAACTGCCTCTAGTTTTCCGTTTTCCACCGTATTTTTGAAGCTAATTTGATATTCAACTTCTTCTCCTAGCTTCGGCTTCTTATTTGTTGCTTTTTTCTTTGCATCAATTTTGCCGACCTTATGCTGTGGTGTAATCTTTTCTTCTAGATTCTTTGGTGGATTTGTTTTATCACTAACAATTGCTTTGTTAACAATTTCTTCACCAATTTTTGCAGTTTCTTTTACTTTCGTTTTAAAGACGATACTTCTTTCTTCCATATCCATAATTTCTGGATACTTTGCAATTACTTTGCCATTTTCAAATTTCAGCTCTACTGGCTCTGGTTTTACACCTTCTGCTTTCAAACTATCTTTCACAAACTCAAGACTACTCGGTAATTCATCTTCAATCGTCAATACATCTAGACATCCATCTTTTACCTTGTTTTTAAACGTAATACGATACTCGACCTCGTCACCTAAACTCGGTGTTTTATTAGAAGCTATTTTTGTCGCTTCTATTTCTCCTGGAACTTCTTTTGGAGTCGTAACCGTAATATTTGCATCGTCTTCACTCTCATACTTTATCTCGGCACTATCTTGTCCCTTTACAGCAACGACATTTTTTACTGTTGTATCTGATTGTATAGATTCTTTCACTTTCACCTTAAATGTAATAACGGCACTTTCACCAGGCTGTAAAACACCACCGTCTGTAGCATCTGCCCCTTCACCAATACGGAAATCAATTTGATTATTTACAAATTCTGCTTCATCATCGTTTGCATCATCTGTTTTGTGTCCTTTATTGCTTCCACTAATATATTGGATTGATCCCGGGATATACTCTAAGCGAGTATCTAATTTATCAAAACCTTTTACATTAGACACTGGTGCTTGATTGTTCTTCGTATCATTCTTCACTTCAATTTGGTACGTAATCTCTTCGCCAACTTTAACTTCCTTAATTTCTTTTCCAGCACTATCCAACGCCTTTTTATCAACTTGTAAATTTGGTGCATTATGTTCTGTGACGAATGTAGTGTTGTTTAATACGTAAATATCACCGCCACCACCATATGCTCTAAAGCGCATTTTCCCTTCTTTTAAATCATTTTTCACTTGGTTTGGTCCCTCAAGATGATACGTATGAATATCTGTACTAAATGAATTTGTCCAATCTGGGTTATATCCCGGATATTTTTTTGTAACAAACTCGTTAGTGCCATCCACTTGTACTTCTGTCATAGACGAGTCATTAACATCATTATCTTTACCGTTAATATTTTTAAATTTTTGATAGTCTAATCCAAAGTCATACTCTCCATAATCATAGGCATATCCATCATGATCAGCAGGATCTCCTTGTGACGAGAAATAACTAAATTTCGCCTTAAAAGCCCCTTCTTTCGGTGTGTTTATTTTATTAACACTAATATCTGCCCAAGCTGTACTTTTTTGAGAAACTAAACCTTCCCAAATTTTCATATCTTTTACGGTTTCTTTATAGTTTTCATAAACTAATATAAGATTCCAGTTGCCCCAGTAGTAGCCACTGCCCTTTTCGAATTTAATTTGCGGTACATTTGCAACTGTCACTGTTCGAGAAAGGCCCTGTTTAGCAATTACATTTGTTACATCAGCAAATGCAACATATCCTGCGCCACTGCTATAGTGATTCGCAATATATGGTAAATGGTCCGCTTTTCGTATACTATCAGCACTTACTTCAGCGTATTGCTTATTTCCCATCTTCATTTTAACTGGCTGTCTTACATCTTCATCGCTAACTCTATAGTCGGTCCTTGCATCACTTGGAGTCCCCATAGCTGCTGTCCAAAATAAATACGCCTTTTTCACTTTACTTCCAGCAGGGATGTTAGGAAAAGCTCCTGTTGATGAATTAAATGTAGTGTCATCATTATCAATATCTACAGCCTGTTTATTTACTTTCCCCCCGACACTTTGCCTAGTATAGTGATTATCTGTTAGCCCAAGCGTCACATTACCAGTCTGCACTAAATCTCCAGCGGCAATTGTAGAATACAGTGGATCGCCAAACCCTTGCTTATCTCCTGTTTGGATTTGAACCTTTGAAGCATTTTCGGAGGCAGCTTGTACTTTTGCATCGCTCTGATTTTCCACTTCTTTTTCTAGCTGCTTCTCATCTTTAGCTACCGGTTGTTCTTCATTCTCTAGTTCTGTTTTTAATACAGGTTTATTTTTATCTTCTGCAGATACTTTTAATTTTCCATCCACTTCTTTAGTTTTAGCATCAGCCGGTGACCCAATTTTTTTCTTACTACTGTCACCCTCATCGTCGGCATTCGCTTCAACCTTATCTTCAGAAGGAATCCCTTCAACATCTACAGACATATTTCCTATTTGCACTTGATCTTTTTGCACACTAATTTTTTGTTTGTATTCTTTATTAAAATGCTGTGCACGGCTAGCTTTTATTAACACAGTCATTTTTTCGTGTGATTTTAAATCTTGAATTTTAATATTGGAAGAAAGAAGCTTTCCTCCCTTATCTTTTTCCTCTATATAGAAATCAGCTACCTTATTTTCAGGTAACTTCTCTCCGTTTACTTTCATAGATTGAGGAAGGAACATAATTTCATTGTCATTATTTTGTTTCATCACCAATTCTTGAATTGATGTATCTCCCGTATTTTCAATCGTATATTGAAATACGTGTTCCCTCTCAGCTACTTCTCCCCTATATATTTCAGCATTCACTTTCTCTGCCTTAATCTTCACATCATGCCCTTGTAACTCATCCCAGCTTTTTTCATTTATCTCTGTAGCAAAAGCGCTAGGTGAAGGTAATATGATGGATAGGAGAAGTGTAATCATTGTTACGACATTAAAACATTTCAACACTTTTTTCATATTTTCTACCTTTTCTCCTTTCTATATATTTGCTATCCGTCTACTTCATTTCATTTAGTAGCCGGAAACATAACAATATATATCCACTCGCAACAATCCGTCCTACGAAGATGCATCATTGAAATCCCCATTTCAACAATACAAATCTCATAGAATATTACTATTTTAATTTATCAAAAATAGCATATATATCGGATACCCATATAAACCCTTATCATTTTTTTAATATAGGAAAAACCCCCTATTATATAGGTTTATATGACAGTTAAAGGATACATAAAAATCTTAACATACTCGCTAATCTATTTATACAAGCAATAGGAAGTTTACCATTTTTTACTTATTTTAGTTCATTAATTATTATTTAAATTCCTGAAACATAGAAACCATTACATGTAAAAATATGTTATATTAATCAAGAACAAACGTTCTAATTTGAAGGAGGAATTTTTAATGATAAACGAACCTATTATCGTAAAAAAAGAAGCTTTCCAAGCAATCGGCGTTTCGATTACGACGACAAATGAAACAGAGGCATCTACTGAAGGAAAAATTCCAGAGCTTTGGAACCAATACTTCCAAGAACAAATGATGCATCACATCCCAAATCAACAAACGAAAGAAACATTCGCTTTCTACTCAAATTACGAATCAGATGAAACTGGTACATATCAATTTACAATCGGTATGCCCGTTTCTTCATTAGAAGACGTGCCTGAAAATATGACAACTTTAACAATACCTGCCGCTACGTATGCGGTATTTACAACGAGAAAGGGACCAGTTGCTGAAGTCGTTTGCGAAGCTTGGGAATATATTTGGAAATGGTCAAAAGAAAACAAACGTGCTTTTACAACAGACTTTGAGCTGTATGATGAAAAAGCAACCGATCCAACCAACGTACAATTGGATATTTATATTGCGTTAGCCTAAACGACAAAAAAGAAGATACCAACTGGTATCTTCTTTTTTGTCGTTAAATAGCCACTGTGCAAATTCAACATTATTGTCTACAATGAAAAAGTGCAGTATAGAAATATTAGAAACTGTATAAAACGATTGTTAACAGGTTTTTTAGTTTAAATTTGTCACATAGAAAGGAAGCAATATGGAGGAACTACAACAAAATAAATCTGCTTTAGAGGGAAGCGGAAAACCGTTATTAAAAAATACGAATTTCCTTTTTCTTTGGGCAGCTACACTCTTTTCAAGTTTTGCTTTAGCCTTTTTTACTTTTTCACAAACGTGGTACATAGCAAAAACATTAAACCTTGAGGCTTCACTCGGTGTTGTTTTCGTAGCTCTTAGTGTTCCAAGGCTTATTTTTATGATTATTGGCGGCGCTGTAGCTGATAAATTCCCGAAAAAAAACATTATGTTTTATTCTAATATTATTCGTGCTATTCTCGTCGCGACCATTCTTACATGGTTCATCGTAGGTGATGTAACACTGTATACATTTGCTTTATTCGCTTTATTCTTTGGGCTTGCTGATGCTTTTTTCTGGTCAGCTGATGGATCTATCTTACCTGAACTTGTAGAAAAAAGCCGTTTAACACAAGCAAACTCACTTACACAAATGACAAACCAAGCATCAGTCATCTTAGGCCCTGTACTTGGCGGAATTCTTATCAAATTTACGAACTATGAAACGATTTTTTCGATCACGATTTTATTACTGATCGTCGCAGCCATACTCGTTCAAAAAATACAATTTACGATGCCAGAGCAGCAAAATACAGACAAAGGCATGTTCACTTCTATTAAAGAAGGAATCTTATATGTAAAGGAATCACCATTCCTTTCAACTTTCCTTCTTTGTAGCGCCTTTTTAAACTTATTTTTAATTGGTCCGATGCAAGTCGGTTTCCCGCTTTTCGTTAAAAATGTTCTGCACGGTGATTCGCTTCAGTTTAGTTACTTAGAAGCATCTGTAGGTGGCGGAATGGCAATAGGCGCTGTCATTGTCGGTTTAAAAAATATTAATCGTAGACGTGGTCTATTTTGCATTATCATGATGCTACTGTCTGGTGTATTCTTCTTATCCATTAACTTTAGTACCGTACTTTGGCAAGCATTATTAGCTGGCATGTTTTACGGTATTACAATCGCAATGGCTATCGTTCCGCTTATGGCGATGATTCAATCGACAGTAAAAGAAGAAATGATGGGACGCGTAATGAGTTTACTTATGCTATCATCAATGGGCTTTATCCCGCTTTCTTATGCATTCACATCAATCGCACTTGCAATAGGAATTCCAATCGTAGCCGTTATGAAAAGCGGTGCAATCGCCGTTATCGTCTTCGTACTTTTTGTAGCGATTCGTGTTCCAGTTGTAAGAAAGTTTGATTAACCACTTGGAGTCATGTGTTATACGCATGGCTCCTTTTTAAATGGATCGAATAACGATATTCCCTTACTTCTTCTCACAGCTGCTCCTCATTCTAGTCCAACCTCTAAAAATAGATTCCGCACTGTACTATATAAAAGCGCCTTAACATTTTTACGGATTTCCCCGTATTTATACGCTCTCACAACACTCTTTACTCGCCAAATGAAATTTCCATACACTTCTTCATCGGCTAATATTTGCTCCAGTAACACACCTTGCTGTAGTAACCCGCTCTTTTTATATGCAAGTTCCACCTTACTCCAAAATATATTAATCTTCTTCGGATTACGCGTCATCGGCACAAGTGCGTATATAAAAGGCCTCGGTATATCGTGGCGGCAATACGTCTCATCAAGTTCGTACGTTTCTTTTCTATTCTCTTTTATTTGTGGAATGTTTTTAGAAAAAATTGTTTCCTCCTCATTTTTTTGCTCATTTTTACTACAGCCAGCTGCAAGATCATCACTTTCACATGCGGACATTTTCATACGGTCATCCATGCGGTCAATTGCAGATGTAAGAAATACATATAAGTTCGCACTATACCCACCGCGCCTATGTCTTTCTTTTGTCGCAACACGCTTTATAATTCCTAGTTCCTCTAACTTTGCAATTGAACGGCGTACTGTACGAATGCTCTTTCCAACATTCGTCGCAATCGTCTCCATTAACGGACAAGCAACTCCCACTGTTTTCTGTTTCTCATTCACTGCATACTTTCCTAAAAAATAAATGATGGTAGCATCCGTCTTATTTAATTGGAATCGATAGTACTTCAAAACTTGTTTTTGATATGTATTAAACTCTTCTTTACTTCGAAATTCACTGTATGGTTTCATTAAGTTATATAAGCTTCCCATTTTTATCACCTCATTTATAGGTAAGAGTCAGGAAGCAAAATTGGCGTGATATTTTAAATTTTTTTGGAGGTGACAATATGATCGTAATAAGTGCTTGTTTAGGTGGTATCGCTTGTCGGTATGATGGAAATGACAATCTCGTTTCAAAAATAGAAGATTTGCTGCAACAAGAAGATACGGTCCTCATTTGTCCTGAAGTATTAGGAGGATTACCAACACCTCGTCCTTCAGCTGAAATTATTGGCGGGAATGGCGATGATGTTTTAGATGGAAAAGCGAAAGTGATGACAAAAGACGGTGAAGATGTTACAGAAGCTTTCGTGAGCGGTGCTTATAAAGCTCTAGAACAAATTAAGAATTTACATCCAGAATATATTATTTTAAAGGAACGCAGTCCATCTTGTGGTAGTTCTACGATCTACACTGGAGAATTTAACGGGAATAAACAAACTGGTTACGGAGTAGCAACTGCTTTATTCAAAAAACATGGATTTAAAGTCATTTCGGAAGAGGATTTTGAGAATATAAAAAGGAATTGACCCTGTTCGTCAATTCCTTTTTTCTTTCTTATTTTGCACCTAGTTTTTCTTTCACTTTCGCAGGAAGCTCATCTTTCTTTACTTCTTCCCAAGCTGTTACACCTTTTTTATCTGAGTGATATACACGTAAGAATGCATCTTTACGTAAGTTTTTTTGTGCAATAAATTCTAATTCTTTTTCTTTTCCGTCTTTATCAAAACCAGTTAGTTTATATTCGTAATCTTTATAAGGCTGACCACTATCAGACTTACCATTATACTCTTTTCCATCTACCGTAATTTGAACGTAATACTCGTCTTTACCCATACGATTTAAATCACAGCCAACTAATAAGCTTGCAAATACAACTAAAATGCTAAAAAGTGCAATATATCTTTTCATTTCCTTCACCTCATGTGTTTTTCTTATATTGTTATCTTAAAGCCTAAGCTTTAAAGAAGAAATTCAAAAACATGACATGAACATTACACTTTTGTAAGATAATAATTATTTCTTTACTTTAGAAACCGTCATTCCGTCACCAATTGGAATGAGTACGGATTCTAAACTTGGATGCGTTGCTACTACTTCGTTATAAAAAGCCTTAAGGCTTTTTATCCTCTATCTCTTTACTGCCAATTTTTTATGTACCTATTACCGCCAATAACGTCTTTCACGCCAGTTTCGCCACTTATCACGGATTTTATCACGTAATCTCCTTATACCGTTTATTACACCTTCTATTATGCATTCTATTATAATATCTATCACAAGGTATCTTATAACTCTAAAAATAGAACCTATAACGTACTTCAATATAAATTCAAAAATATCTTCCAGCATATATCCCCCTCTTTCTATCCTTCCATTATAACTCTGGAAAACAGAGAACTTGAAGCTCAAATAAATGATAAAGAAATTAGAAGGCAATAGATGAAAAAGGATTTCTAAGTGATGAATTGAATATATATTTATTGTTCTCTAACTTTTGAGCGAAAGTTTTTTTACATACGTTTCATTCTGTCCTAATTTAAAGTTTTCGAGAGGTGAAATAATATGAACCCTATTTTATTAGATGTTCCGTTACAAATAGAAACAGGAAGACTCATTCTTCGAGCACCACTTCAAGCTGGTGAAGGGAATATAGTACAACAAGCTATTAAAGATTCCATTAATGAATTAAAGCAATGGCTGCTTTTATTCCAGTCAATTCCTACTGTTGAAGAAACGGAAATTCTCCTGAGAAATGCGCATATAGATTTTTTGAAAAGAGAAAGCTTTCGCTATCTTATCTACCATAAGGAGACGAATGATTTTATTGGAACTGCTAGCCTTCACGGAATCGATTGGAAGGTTTCTAAATGTGAAATTGGATACTGGATTAACACACAATTTAGTGGAAATGGATATATGACAGAAGTAGTAAATGCGTTAATAAGCCTTGGATTTCAGTTATTCAAATTTAGAAGGATTGAAATACGATGTGAACGTAATAACACGAAAAGTCGTGCAATCCCTGAAAAACTAGGTTTTGAGCTTGAAGGGATATTACGTAATGAAGATCTTACAGCTGACGGCAAACAACTAACTGATACTTGCATCTATGCAAAGATAAATTAGATTTTAACATTCGTTATGCAACATATCTTAGGGCCGGTTTCTAAATTGGGAAGGCGACGTTTTTGATTTTTTACAGCAAAAGAAAAGACCTCCTTAACGATTTTATTTCATCGCTAAAAAGGTCTTTCTCTATTTCTGCTAAAAACTTAGCACTCTTCTGGCTTACCAGCATTCGTCGCTGTACGGAAAGATGATCCACATCCGCATGATGCGATTGCGTTTGGATTGTCGATTGTGAATCCGCCGCCAAGCATAGATTGTTTATAATCAATTTTTACTCCTTTAACAATTGGAGCACTTTCTGTATCGATAACAAATTCAACACCGAAAAATTCAAGAACTGTGTCGTCTTCTTTTGGTTCTACTTCAAATCCTAAGCCGTAAGAAAGGCCAGTACATCCGCCGCCATGTACAGCAAGGCGCACGTACTTCTCTCCATCTTCAGCATCTTTTAACATATCTTTAATTTGAAAAGCTGCTTGTTCTGTTACTTCAATCATGAAATACACATCCTTTCTGTTCTCATTCTATTATACATCTTTACGCTTCTATCTTGTACTCATACACTCCGCGGCAAATTACTTCCGCTGGTCCTTTCATTAACACATTGCCTTCTTCTGTCCATGCAATCATTAAATCGCCACCAGCTAAATGAACTGTAATTTCCTTACCACGTTCCATCTTTCCATTTAAAATAGAGGCTACAACCGCAGCACACGCCCCTGTTCCGCAAGCTTGTGTTACACCAGATCCTCGTTCCCAAACGCGGAAGTTCATTTCTTCCTCATTCAAAATCTCGATGAATTCAACATTTACTCGCTCTGGGAACATTTCATGTGTCTCAAGGACTGGACCAAGTGTTGTAAGAGGTGCTTGTTCTACATCATCCACAAAAATAACCGCATGCGGATTCCCCATTGAAACAGCTGTAAATGCATAACGATGATTATTGTATAAGAAGTTTTCACGAATAAATGGTGTTTCACCTTCACCAAGCATCGGTATTTCTTCACGTGTTAAACGCGGTGCTCCCATATCGATTTTCGCCAATGTAACTTTTCCTTCTTCTACTGTTACTTCCGCCGTTACAATACCAGCTAACGTTTCAATTGTGAAAAATGTTTCTTCTACTAGTTTATGCTCATACGCATATTTCGCTACGCAGCGTAAACCGTTACCGCAGCTCTTTCCTTCTGATCCATCATTATTAAACATGCGCATTTTCACCGGAGCTACGTCAGATGGACAAATTAAAATCATTCCATCTGCTCCAATACCAGTATTAATATTTGAAACCTTTTCCGCCACAAGAGCTAAATCTTCTTCCGGAATTTGTTCTTCAAACATATTTACATATATATAACTATTGCCAAGACCATGCATTTTTGTAAAAGAAAATTGGCTCATTTGTATTCACTCCAAAAATAATTTGTTATTTCAAGTATAAAATGCATGCTTTTAGAACACAATATGAATGTCCCCCGTTTCTCATATTTGACAACATTTGGCGGTGAGCCATTCTTGCACAAATTGTGTAAGAAAAAAGCCCTTCTAAAAGGGCCTTTTTTTATTTATATTCAGTATTATCCTCCCCTGCTAAATAGGATTTTATCTAATAGAAAAAGAAAAAGGTGCTGCCGATTGCAACACCTTAAAACATTGGATTTTCATCCAAATAATCATATACATTATTGACTAGTTCTTCTACTGTAGCACCTTGTACTACTTCACCATTTACAAGTGCAAACGGTCCTTCAAAACAAATGCCACAATATCCTAAACAACCATACTCCATTACATCTAAATTCGGATCTTTTTCTAATTTCTCTAAAGCTGCTTGTGAACCACTCGCAAGGTTACCTACACAAAATTCAATTAATGGTTTAATCAAAATTCTCCCCCCTGTACTACAAAACAAATTACCTTCTGACTATCTATAAGAAGAAAACTAAGCTGTCTCTTGTTGTTTTTGTTATACATCCTAAACTATTTAGTTACTTCACTATTTCACTTCAAAGTAGATGGTCTTATTTTATATAACATGATACTTGCAATGAAATGGTAACTAAAAAGGCAAAACAGTTTACTTTACTTTTCTTCTTATTGTACAACAGAGTATTCATTCATGCATTGTTATTTGTTCACAAATTCGATATAATTTGATTGAGTAAAGTCAAAATATTTTATTAATATAAAATTGTATGATTAGGGGATATTTCAACAGAAAAGGGGTAATCCATCATGAAACACCTCGTAATACTAGGTGGCGGCTACGGTGGAATGAGAATTCTGCAGCGGCTACTTCCAAGCAACCAACTTCCAGATGATGTACAAGTGACATTAATCGACAAAGTACCATATCATTGCTTCAAAACTGAATATTATGCATTAGTTGCGGGTACTATTTCAGAAACGCATATTCGTATACCGTTTCCCGAGCACCCACGCCTCAATATTCAATACGGCACAATAACAAATATTGATCTCGAAGAAAAAGCTGTTCATCTCGATGGCGGCGAAGCGATCTCATATGATGATTTAATTATCGGTCTTGGCTGTGAGGATAAATATCATAACGTTCCTGGGGCGAAGGAATATACACATAGCCTACAATCGATTGAACAAACTCGTAAGACATATGAACAATTAAATAGTCTAGAACCAAATGCAACAGTAGCTGTCGTTGGCGCTGGATTAAGTGGCGTTGAAGTTGCAAGTGAACTTCGCGAAAGCCGTTCTGATTTAAAAATTCACTTATTTGATCGAAAAGATAGGATTCTATTCCCATATCCAGAGAAATTAAGTAGATACGTAGAAGAATGGTTCGTAAAACATAAAGTTACTATTATAAGAAACTCTAACATTACAAAAGTAGAACCAAATATTGTGTACAACCACGATGAACCACTTGAATGTGATGCAATCGTCTGGACAGCTGGTATTCAAGCAAATGAAGTTGTTCGAAACCTTCCAGTTGAACAAGATGGTAGCGGACGGGTTGTTTTAACAAAATATCACAATATTCCGAATAACGAGCACGTGTATGTTGTAGGAGATTGTGCAGCACTTCCACACGCACCATCTGCCCAACTTGCTGAAGGTCAAGGAGAACAAATTGTCCAAATATTATTAAAACGTTGGAATAATGAACCACTTCCTGACGAACTACCTGTAATTAAATTAAAAGGTGTTCTCGGTTCTCTTGGGAAGAAGCACGGCTTCGGTTTACTAGCAAACCAACCATTAATGGGACGTGTACCGAGATTATTAAAATCCGGTCTTCTTTGGATGTACAAGTATCATAAAGGTTAATACTTTACAGGCTGTCTACTAAGCAGGCAGCCTCTTTTATTCGTTAACATATAATTATCAGACACATCTTTCTCAATATGAATAATGATTTTTTTCATTTTTATATTAAAAACTATCGATAAACAGTGTATGCTATTTATAAGTTGTTTTATTTCCTTTAAGACCGAATTCATTCGGTCTTATTTTTTGTGTTGTAAATACTTTTACAGGAGGCATTCCATTTTACTTATGAACGTAACGAAACTAAACGATCGAATAGAAGCGAAGAAGAAAGAATTGATCTATCTCGTTGAAAAGTACGGATTCACTCATGATAAAGTGATTTCTTTCAGCCAAGAATTAGATCGTTTACTTAACTTATTAATAGAACTTAAGACGAAGAAAAAACGTTGCCCTTTATAACCGTTATCCTCCCTTTTTTGATACGATATAACTAGAATCAGAAAGGAGCCATCTATGTTTATATTAAAAGACGTTACATACAAAGATATACTACACATTCCTTATTTACAGATTCAAAAAGAAAAAATCACATGTATTATCGGTGAGAGTGGGAGCGGAAAAAGTACATTGCTCCGCATGCTAAATGATTTGCAATCTCCAACATCCGGTACAATTGAATACAACGGAAAGCTGATTTCTGATTATCCTCCTATTCAATTACGACGTGACGTAGTCATGCTTGGGCAAACGCCACCTATTTTTGATGGAACGATTAAAGACAATCTATTAATGGGACTTCGTCTTTCTGAAAAACCATTTCCAAATGATGATATTTTGCGAGGCGCACTAACGACTGTTAGCTTAGAAAAAAATTTAGAAGACAACGCCGATTCATTATCAGGCGGGGAAAAACAACGACTTGCTTTTGCACGTATCGTACTTATGGATCCACCTGTTTATTTATTAGATGAACCAACCTCGGCACTAGATAGCGATACAGAACGCCGCGTTATGAAACAATTTACTATGCTAGCAAGAGAAAAGAAAAAAACAGTTATCTTCATTACACACTCACAACAACTTCCAGAAGAAATTGCAGACGATATTATTGAACTTAGTAAAACAAACGGTGCAACTAGAAAGGAAGTGCTCTCAATTGAAGGGCGTTATTGAACTCCAAATTTGGCAACTTGCCGCTGCATATATTTTTATTCTTATTTTAATTGGACTTGTAAAATTAAAAGGAATACCGCGTGAGAAACAAATTGCGCTCGCAACATTCCGTATGACGATTCAGCTCGTACTTGTTGCCTATGTCCTGACATACGTATTTGAAAATAGTAATCCATTTTATACAATTGCTCTCATTACTTCTATTACTACCTTTGCAATTTTTAATATTTATAAACGAGTTAACATCCCAATGTCAAAAGACTTAAAACGAGTAGCCGCTCTTTCCATGGTTGCCGGATCAATTGGGCCACTTCTACTATTTATCTTTGTTATTATCGGGCACGATCCTTGGTATGCGCCGCAATACATCGTTCCGATTACGGGAATGTTAGTCGGGAATGCGATGACAGGTGTTTCTCTCGGTGCAAATACGTTCTTAAACAATATGAAATCGCAAAGAGGCCAAATTGAAGGTGCCCTTATGCTCGGCGCAGCACCGAAAGAAGCCGCCGCTCCTCTCATCCGTGACGCTTTTGACTCTGCTATTTTACCAACGATTAATTCTATGGTAGGAATGGGGATTATAAGCTTACCAGGCATGATGACTGGTCAAATCTTATCTGGTGTATCACCATTTACAGCTATTCAATATCAAATTGCTATCATACTTGGTATTTCAGGAAGCACTGCCTTTGCTGTTATTATCTTCTTACAGCTTGGATATAAAACATTCTTTAATAAGCGGTGTCAGTTGAAAGAGATTGACTATAGTGCGAGGTAAATCATGCTCTGTTCATCGTAAATGAAATTATATCGACTTACCGACCAAAAATGACAATAAAAAAAGAGGAGGCTACTCGCCTCCTCTTTTTACTTACGCCTTCTTAACGAATTGTGATTTTAACTTCATAGCTCCGAAACCGTCGATTTTACAATCAATATCGTGATCGCCATCAACTAGACGGATACTCTTTACTTTCGTACCGATCTTCACAACTGAAGAAGTCCCTTTTACTTTTAAATCTTTAATAACAGTAACAGCATCGCCGTCTTGAAGAACGTTTCCGTTCGCATCTTTTACAACTTTTGCACCATCATTATTTTCAGCTTCTGCTTCTTGGCCCCACTCATGAGCACATTCTGGACATACGAAAAGAACGCCATCCTCATACGTATATTCTGAATTACATTTTGGACAATTTGGTAAAGTAGCCATAAATTCATTTCCTCCGTTCATTATTTATACGTAAAAATCAAAATTGATGTTTACATCTCGATAAATAAAATTTGTATAGCATTTCTTTATAGTGCCACAGTCTTACGTTATTGACAAGCCTACCTCAAATTCTCATTTTTTATTGTATTTTACAAATTTTCAATTCGTATGGTGTTTTGTATTCACATTTTTCGATAATTAGTTTATTCGACGTGTACTTCTTCCATCCAGCTGCTTGTCTTGGATTTCACTACTATTAAGTGCTCATTTTCCCATTTTAGTTTTCCTAAAAATCTAGAATAGACTACTGCATTCCCTACTTCTTCTACGAGTAATTTATTTACTACCCTTAGCCCTTTATCGTTATACACTTCACACATTAGCTGGAATCCTTCCGAACGATGAATTCCTTTTAATATAGCCGTTTTCTTTCGGCTTGGGCTTTTCCTAGGCGTTTTATCCACTAAAAACACAATCTCGTAATTCTCTTTCTCTATTTCTTGAAGTGCTTCATTCACATACTCTTTAATCATTTCTAATGATATTTTTGAATGTTTTTCAATAGCTGGTACGACATAGAGATGAACCAACTCACAAAAATGCTTATATTTATCCTCAACTGATTCCAAATTTAAAAATTGCATATAATCATAAGGCACGAATATACGAATCTTCTCCAGAGCCTCCTGTAGTTCATAAGAAATATCTTCATTAGGGTTTGCTAGGCAATATATATCTATATTTTCTACAGTTTCTAATCCAAGATCCAAGCTACTTAACTTCTTCGAAAAAATTAATTCAAAAATTCTCATTTCATGTAATCGATTATAATGTTTTTTAGGACGTTTCTTAGCCCAATCATAAAAATGAACATCTATCATACTACCTTTTCCTCCTACTATTATTTGTTTTTCTAATATATAAAAAGAAGAACCTTCACAAGATTCTTCTTTTCAAAATGAACGAGTTTTCACTAGAAACTCCAACTATTTTCTTCAATATAAAATTGATACTCTTCCAACTCTTCTTCACTTAACTTCTTATTATTCTCATATACTTCTTGCCATTCAAAATAGTCTTCACTAAAATAAACAGCAAATTTTATTTTCACGTTTTTCTTCTCTGTATAATCATAACCAGTAAATTCTACTACATCATAATCTTTTTCTTTCTTTACAAGCTTCCACGTTGGATTATCCGTCATAATCTCTAAAGTAACACCTTCATCACTTGTACGAACAACATTTTTAATGTTCGGCTCAGTTGGTAAAAAGGAGAGTCCAAACATAGCTCCGCCAAATATTAGCGTCACTATAACTTGTAAACCAATCATACCAGCAAAACTAGCGCCACCCTTTGATTGTAAGTAATACGCCTTCTCATGATCAGGCATATTTTCTTCCTTATGTAAAATACGGACAGCGTGCTTATAGTATAAACGGTTTCCTTGCCATCCAGTAAATATCATCATTCCTAATTGAAAAACTAAACTAATTGATAAAAAAATCCCATCTGGAATGTCTATAAAAGGCGGTATAAGTATACTAGGAACCGATAATAACATAAGTATAATAAACAACTTATACATTTTACGATAAGCTAACCACAAAGGTGGGAAGAAAAAGGCTACCCAATTCCACGTATTTCTTTGCGCTGGATTTTCTACTTTCCCCCACTTAAAGTCATAATACGCCGTATTCTTTTGAACAACTGTATGTAACTGTTGCGGAGAAATTGATTCTTGTAAAACAGTTTCCTTCACGTACATCATCCTTTTCTTATTTCTACATACGTGTATTTTATCGAAATAAAAATAAGTATTCTAACAAAAAGTACATATATTTCATAAAAATAAACAGAATTCGAATATATTCCGACAATTACCTCTTTATTATTCTATTTTACTTTAAAATATATTAGAATACTTATGAATGATACGTTTAATACACTAAGTTAATCATTTTGTACATTTGATAATAAAAATGTTTCACATGAAACTATCTATATTTTGTACTACCTTGCCTCTACACAGTACATGTAAATCCATTTCTACAAAATACGAAAGACGCCCTTTTCAAAAAGCCGTCTTTTTACAATTGAAAATTTACTAATATAAAAAATGCATTATTTAATAAATGAATCCCCCATGGGACGAGTAAGTTATTTGTTTTCTTATACGTATAAGCTAAACATATACCGCCACCAAAAATATATAAAACACTCCCTACTGTAAGGGGATGACCTAAAGTAAATATAGAAGCACTTATAACGGCACTACTAAATATAGAGAAGCGCTGAGATAATTTCATAAAAAACATACCTCGGAATACAAGCTCTTCCCAAATCGGTGCAAAAACAGTGAGTACAACTACATATAAAATAATTTCATTTTTAGTAGGTTCTATTACTATATTAGGTTCGTCCACACGAAGTCCATGTGGTAAAACTAAATTTAATACCGCAAGATATATAAGCAGTACGATCATCGTCATTACTATCGTTACATAATGCTTAAAATTATTGAACTGTATTGATTTTACTAACTGCACACAGTAATTTCTTGCTGGTGCATATATTAAAATAATAGTAAGAAATGTTAAAGGTGGAATAAGATGATCTACATACCATGGATATAAGGAAGAGTCGAATAAAAGGTTCAAAAAGCCCATTCCATACATTACCCCAAAAATAATTATTATCATGCTAATTACTTTGAACATACTCATTTGTACATTCTTTTCTTCATAAGTAGCTAATTCTGTATTCATCCTATCTCCTCCAGTATAATTAAACCTTTTAAACCATTATATACCAATACCGACACAAAAACAGACGATACAATCTAATGTATCGTCTGTTTTTCCCTACCATTTCTCTCTACATATTTCAATTAAATGCAGTAAGTACTTCCTCGTCGTATCTGCTCTTCTCCATCTTGAGAGCATTCGCTTTTCTTTTGGATTCTGCCTTATTCTAGCTACTTCTTTTAATAAAAGCTCCCATTCTTCCCCCGAACGTTCTGACAAGTAGTGCAACCCTCTATCTTTTGAAACGATTGTTTTATGATCTAGTGTATATAAAATACGGCCCATCGTAACGACTGCTGATTCTACCCACTCTTCTATAAAAAATAAATATGGTTGCTTCGCCTTTTCACTCCAGTACTGTTCTACGTTGTATTTCATCGTATTGACTACATCATCCCACCTTATTTGAAACAGAAGATCTTCCGCTTCTTTCCCGGTAACTGTAATACCTTGATTTTTCAATGTCCACCATGTGACCGCATTAATATCCCAATGACCTACATTCGCTTTACCATCTGCACAATACACGTACTCATTCATTTCATCATTGTATTTCCCTAAATCAGCAAGCGGAATATACATACCGTCCATTCTTTGGCCTAACGTACTATTACTAAGTTTCTTATGAAGTTCTACCAGTTGCTGTTTTTCAGCTTCATTCGCGGAATCACTTATTACTGTAACAAAATCAACATCGCTCGTTTCTGCATGAAATGCACCGAGTGCGATGGAGCCATAAATATATACCCCGACTATTTTTTCGTCTAAAAAAATTTCTTTTAATTCTACTGTGTACTGCTCCATTAACTGTTGTACTTCCGTTGGTAACGCATGCTTCACTCCATTTTTCACATCTATCCCTCCATTAAAAAAAGCCTTTGCAAATTCGCAAAGGCTTCCTGCTTTATAAATATTTCTCGATTTCTTCGTAAACATCCTTCAAACGAGGATTTCCTTCTCCAACAATTTCTCCATTTACAAGAACAACTGGATAAAATAAATCTTCCTCCACTACGCGCTCTGCGAATGCTTTTTTATCTTCATCTTCCTGTTCTTCTTGAAAATCAATATACTCGAAATTAAATTTATTTTCTTGTCCTTCATATTTACGACCAATCGCCGCTTGTAACCACTCAAACGTTTCTGTTGAAGATGGCATTCCAACGCAGCTCGCACAAATTACTTTCGTCCCATACACTTGCACATTAACCATTTCTTCTCCCCCGCCTCTTGTTTCAACAGCATATTAAGATGTCTTATTACATAAGCACATCATTTTACAAACTTATTCCCTACCCCTATACTGAAAAAACACGATAAAATATTTCGACAATAAAACAAGAAGAGAAAAAATAGATTTTCCCCTCTATCTTGATTATAATAAAACTGATGAAAGGAGTCGATAAAAATGGAAAACCCACATATGGAAGAACAAGTATTAGAAGTATTAGATAAATTACGTCCATTCTTACTTCGCGATGGCGGAGACGTTGAATTAGTAGACATTGAAGAAGGTATCGTAAAATTACGCCTTATGGGTGCTTGCGGAAGCTGCCCAAGTTCTACAATCACACTAAAAGCTGGTATCGAACGCGCATTACTAGAAGAAGTACCAGGCGTTATTGAAGTAGAACAAGTATTTTAATTAAAAGCGGAAGCGGCTCGTTCAGAACAGGAGGTCATTGGAGCTCCTTCCTGCGAGGCGCTTTTTGCCTCGCAGGAAGGCGCGAAATGGCCGACTGTTCTAGCCGCTGGAGCTGGATATTAATCTAAAAGCGGAAGCGGCTCGTTCAGAATCGCTTCCTAGAGAGAGACCCAAATGGGTCTCTTTTTTTATTCAAATAGCACTTCTCCTTTAACATCATAAAACAAAATTGGAAATCCTTCTCAAAAAGTGAGATAATTAATACTATAGAATCGTTCACACATATAAAAGTAAAAAACATAGGGGGACGACACATGCCAAGAATGGGGAACACTTTTTTAACAATTCAAGAACTAGAGAAGAAAAAAGAATATTTATTAGACCTGTCATCTGTTATACCAACATGGAATGCGAGCTATCAATTTTTATTTAAAGAAATCCAGCAAGAATTATTGAGTAAAGTAAATGAAAAAATCGAACAACATCAATTCATTTTAAATATATGTGCAGATCAACAGGTAGGGGCATAATGTATTACATACAATTGTAGTATAAAAAAAGAGACCTCAATCGGTCTCTTTTTTATTTTAAGATAGCCAATCTAATTTTTTAATCCCTAACTTATCAACTGGTAAACGAAGTGAGCCATAAAAGTGCTTCATAAATTGCTCAGAGCGGTTCACATCGTGTAAAATGGCTTCTAAGCGATCTCTATATATGCTTTTTTGTTCTTCGTTTCCAGTTTGGTAATATCGTTCGACTGTTTCAAAGTAGTGAAGTGGGAACAGGAGCCTTGCAAATAATAAGCGCCAACCAAATGAGGATAGCGAATAATTTCGTTCATAGTCTGTAACAAATTGAACGATTGTTTGCTCCCAGTCTTTCTTTTTTTCTATCATCATATAGCGGATTAATTCTGCCATATCTCGAGTTGGGTGATCATACACCCAGTCAAAAGGAAGTTTGAGGCGCTTCGTTTGATGCCATAATAAGGGTGTGAATCGTTCTTGGCAAATTGTTGCCGCATCAGTCATTTGCGGCGTATCATCCATCTCTGTATCGACAACATACTGGATCGCATTTTCTGCAACTCCTAAGTAATACGGGAAGGATTCAATAAACAATTGATCGAATACGTCTGTAGGGTGGTTCATCACTTGTGATTGCCAAAACTTTTCTAATTGATCGAGCCTTTTTTCCCATAACGCTTTCCATTCACCAATGCGGCTTAATTGCTCGATTTCTTCTGGAAAGAATGCTCCTCGTTTATGGAATATAGAAAGCTCACTTCCTAATGATGTAGCATGTCGTTCTAACGCACGCATACCTTTTAATAAGCAGTAATTTTGTTCTTCTATCTCACATACATAGTAGCCGTGTATAGTCGGAACGAAAGTCGCTACAGTTATATCCCCTTGCTGGTTCATATAGTCACTGAGCTTTTTCATCTCTACAAGTACTTCTTCCTCCATTTCTCCAATTGGAACAAGTACATAAATTTTGTTGCGAATCCAAAAGCTTTTATAGGGGCCAAGGGGGATTAATTCTTTAACATGCATGTGATAATGCTCATAAATATGATGAATCATCGCAGTCGCCACCTATGGTTTTTCTTTATATATATGAGCTTGTGCTCGCCTTTCATTCCTATGCACATGATAAAGCAACGAAACGTATACAAATACTAAAAAGAAAAAAAGGTGATAAACATGAAAGAATCAAATCAACTACAAGAAAGAGCATTACAACTATTACAAGAGCGCGGTGTAACAATTGACGATATTGCTGAGCTTGTTCATTTTCTCCAAAAAAAATATCATCCAAATTTAGAGATGTCAGAATGCCGTTATAACGTTGAGCGTGTATTATCAAAACGTGAAGTACAAAACGCACTAATTACTGGTATCGAACTCGATGTTCTTGCTGAAAAAGGAATGTTAAGTGAGCCGTTACAAGATATCGTAAAACGTGATGAAGGCTTATACGGAATTGATGAAGTGATCGCACTTTCTATCGTTAATGTGTACGGCTCTATCGGTTTCACGAACTTTGGATATATCGATAAATTAAAACCTGGTATTTTAGAATACTTAAATGATAAATCAACTGGAAAGGTGCATACATTCCTTGATGATATCGTTGGCGGAATCGCTGCCGCTACTTCAAGCCGTTTAGCGCACCGAGCTGATCATTCGGAGTAAAATACGAGAGACCGTCAGTTTCATACTGACGGTCTTTCATATTCCATAATCATAAATTCTCTTCCGCGACTCAAAAAAATAGGACCTTGCTGAAAACCTATGTTTTTATATAGCGTAATCGCTCTTGTATTAAATGTCGCTACACTAAGTCGAAACGTCTTCGGCTTATATTCTTTCGCTGCAAAGGCTATCCCAGCTTGAAAAAACAGATTTCCCAGCCCTTTCCCTGTTAACACTGGCTTCATGCCAAGTCCGATATCAATTACATCTTCTCCACCATATAAATGAGCATCTCTTCCCTCTGGCACTTGTGCATTTTCCCCAAAACAAAAATAGCCGATAAACTCTCCCTTATCGTCACAACAGCCATAATACGTCCCATCTAATAATTCTTCTATTACTTCTTCCTCACCTGAAAAACTATACAAATCATAAGGTTCCTCATACGCCCACGTATTTATCTCATTTGCTTCTTCTACCGTTAACTTATATATATCCATCCTTCTCTCCCCTTATCAAATATTCTATATATACTCATTCATTTTTCACACCTCATTTCCCTCCAATCGAAATATACATAATTGCATACGCACACCTATGAAACAAATGGTACAATTTTATTTGAATCGCTGTTGCTACACTTCTTGATCAAAGAAAAGGCGTTAAAACGGATATTAGCGCCTTATCAAACTCAAGCAATTGGCACATTTTGTCATCATGTAAAACACTCGAAAGAGTGTCTTTTTTTTATATCTCACGAGGACTTACTCATTTCAACATATAAACACATAAAATAATGTAACTCTTTACATGCATGAATCCTTTCCTCAAAGTTTTGAAGCAGATTCAAAATAAAAAAGCACTCTTGGCTAGAGTGCTTTTTACTTTCAAATAAGGAGGTTCCATAGTATGGATAGTACTCTCGTATTTAACTTCGGCATTGGGATTGTTATCATTTTATTTGTTTTCTTTGTTCTTTGTATGAGCGGGGTATAGCAATCTTTTATGCTGATAACTCCTTTAAAGTATCACTTAATCTAAACTTTCTTAATTGTAATGACGCAATTAATGCTGCCCCTGCTCCAAGCATCACGCTAGCTAGAGCCAGTATGGCAACTTGGTTATATGGAATAATAATAACTGTTAACTCTAAGCTTGATAACACGATATAGCTAAACAAAATCCCACCAAAAATGCCAATACAACCAGCTATCGCTCCAAGTAAAGTTCCCTCTAATAAAACAATCCGTCTCATTTGCTTCGGAATAGCTCCTACCGCACGAATCATACTAATTTCAGCGCGTCTTTCATGCAAACTTGCGACAATCGCATTCATTAATCCTATACCAGAAATAATGAAAACAATTACAACTAACAAGCGAATTAACATCATCATTTGCGATAATAGCTGCTCTTGTTCTTTCAATAAATCATAACTATTTATAACCTCTACATTCTCTTTATTATTTGTAATCTCTTTTACTCGCTTCTTAATCGCTTCAAATGATTGATTAGAATTTGTCATGATTTGAATCGCTTCATATCCTTGTACGTGAAACTTATCGCGAGCCCATTGTTCATTCACAAAAATATCCAAACTCCTTAGCCTTAATCCTTGCTCAATAATCGAAACGACTTTAATTGTTTGTTTTTCTTTCCCTTTTCCTTGTACGTCAACCGTATCATGCAACTGAAGCCCTAAATTTTTAGCCACTTCCTTCGTAATGACTCCCTCACCATCCTGTAATGGCTTATTTAAAGCTTGTCCTGCAATCACTTTCGCCTTTGTTACTTTCTGGTACGCTACAATATCGTTACCTACAACTTCCATTGAATCATAGTTCAAGTTATTTTTTTTCATAAATTCATACCATTCTTGATTCGCTTTTTTAAAGTCATAATTCACAAGCTTTGTGGTAAAGTCAGTAGCATTCCCAACACTCGATTCCACACCATCAATTTTTCTAACCTTCTCCATCCAACTAAACGGTAATGTTTCTATTCCTTGTGACTCTACCGGAATTCTTACTACTAAGTCCGCTGGTAAATGTTTTTGTAATCCTTTTTTCATACCTTCATACATAGAATTTACATACATCGTTCCAACAAGTGCTAACATAAAACCAAATGCTAATATAGCAACCGACACAGCTGCCTTGTTTCGATAACGAATGACATTCCGGCTACTAATCGTCGTTTCAATTCGTAATATCATTTGAAACGGTTTTGCAATCACTGGTGCTATCATACGAATAAATAACGGAATCGCCAATAACAAGCCGATCGCAAATAAAAGCGCTCCTATCGCACTTGGATTAAAACCGATATACTGCTCTAATATGCTACCCGTGAGTCCAATAACGGTACCAATGATTAAAATGCTAAGGCTAAAAGCACTCCATCTTTTTTCTTTTTTCTCATTACTAGGAAGACCAGGCCGAAGTGCTTGAACTGGTGGAATCTTTCTAACCATGAAAGCTGGTATAATGGCCCCTATGATAGACATAACAATCCCTAGTAAAAAGGTAATGAGTAAAATCTCACCTGAAATCGAGAATGATGCTTTCCCTGCGCCCTCAATATTCACCCATTTATTAATGAATGATGCAGCGATTGTTTGCGTACCTGCTCCAAGAATAACTCCTGCTAGCGATCCGATTGCTCCGATGCATAAAGCCTCTAATAAAACGACTACTATAATTTGGTTTGGGTTACTACCGAGCGCACGTAATAATGCCCACTGCTTAAATCGACTTCTAACAGATAAGAAGAAACTTCCCATTATTAAAAGAGCTACAACAAATAAAGCAATACCACCTAAACTAAAAATTAAAGGCTTCATTACATTTAGTCGTTCAAACGCCTTATCAACATAAGTACGTTGATCCACCTTTATATTTTCTATCGTCTTATTTACATCAAGAGCAATTGCTCTTTTCACATTTACATCGGCTGTTTTAACTTGAACGAGGTTAAATTGATTTGGTAGATTTAATTCTTTTTGAAGCCAATGAATTGGAAAATACGCACTATGCCCCATTGCTGCCATTAGCGGCGGATTTAAAATACCGACGACTTTCACAGTCTTTTCTCCATGTTGCGGGAATGGCAAAAGAATCGTATCTCCTACCCGTATATTTTCACGATCTGTATATCCTTTTGTCAGTGCTACTTCAGCCCCTTCTTTCGGATATCGACCTTCTAATATTTTATAAGAATGCATTTCTGGAGAATCTTGCTCCACACCCCAATAGGACGGTTTCCCCGATAACTCTTTATAATTTGGAAAAGGATATGGTATAAGTACTTTTGATATTTTTTCAGCATTTTCTAAGCCATCTATTCCTTTTAAACTTTCATTATTTAAATACATATCATTTTTTATATAACCAAATTGCAAATTATAATCTCCATACCGGCTTACTACTTGTTCTTTCACACTTTTCTCTACTGATTGATTGCCTAGTAATAACATCGTCGCTAACATAACACCTAAAGCTGCACCGAGAGCAATCAACATATTTCGCAGCCAATTTTGTTTCATTGATTTTACTGCATACTTAATTACCCATCGCATCACCTTTACCCCCTACTTTAAAGTGACGATTCATAATCTCTTGAATGTGAGTAACTTGTTGCGGGATATTTCGAAACTTCCACCCTTTACTTTCAGCATGTTCATGTATCACTTCACCATCTAATAAAAAAACAACTTTATCCGCATGGGCCGCTACGAACGGATCGTGCGTTACAATGACAGCTGTTTGTCCTAATTCATCACACGCATTGCGAAGTGCCGCAATTATATTTTTGCTATTTTCTGAATCTAATGCTCCTGTTGGTTCATCAGCTAATATAATAGCCGGCTCATTTGCAAAAGCTCTTGCAATCGCGACCCTTTGCTGTTGTCCGCCTGATAACTGTGCTGGTAAATGTTTTTCTTTTCCCTTCAATCCGACAAGTTCTAATAATCGCGTTGCTGTCACCGTTGCCTTCTTTTGCGAGACATTATCTAACAGTAAAGGTAATCCTACATTTTCCTCCGCACTAAATACTGGAATCAAATTAAACTGCTGAAAAATAAAACCGATTTTATGCCTTCTAAATAAAGCGAGCTCTTTTTCTTTTAATGTTGAAATCTCTGTACCATCAACTCGAATACTACCTACCGATGGAATATCTAATCCACCTAATAGCTGCAATAAAGTCGTTTTCCCTGAACCACTTGCCCCCATAATACAAACAAAATCTCCTTTTTGAATTTGAAGATTAATGCCTTTTAATATCTTGACTTTACTATCCCCAATATCAAATGATTTTTCTAACCTTTCAATTTCAATAATATTCATCCCCATATCCCCTTCTCTCTCTATTTACCAATTTATATATTCTATTTAGAATGCAAAATCCCTACTTTTTTGTATTTTTTTGTCACATACTAACATGTATCCCATATTAGCCAATTACATTTTCACTTTTTTCTCACGTCAGAAAAGTTGACTCTCGCAACAGAAGTAACCATAATGGTTACATAAATGAAAAAAACTATTCACATATCCACAAATAGGAGGAAGAACAATGAAACATGTAATCGTTTATGCACACCCAAATACAGAAAGCTTCAACCATGCGATTTTAGAAACGGTAAAAAGTGAATTAGAAGAAAAAGGTCATGAAGTACGCGTTCGCGACCTATACGAATTAAACTTCAATCCCGTATTAGGCGCTTCCGATTTCATCTCATTTTCTCAAGGAAACATACCAGAAGATATTAAAGAAGAGCAAGAGCATATCTCTTGGGCTGATAGCATTACATTTATTTATCCAGTTTGGTGGGCGGGACTCCCTGCTATTTTAAAAGGATACGTTGACCGTGTATTTAGCCACGGCTTCGCTTATGCTTATGGTGAAAATGGTATTGAAAAGTTATTAAGCGGTAAAAAAGGCTTATTATTATCTACAATGGGAAATACGAAAGAAGTATACACAGCAGGCGGTATGTTTGACGCAATGAAGAAAACATCGGATGTTGGTATTTTTGAATTTACGGGCATTGAAACCATTGAACATTCATTCTATACAAGTGTTCCTTCTGTGGATGATAATGTGCGTAAACAATATCTTGAAGAAGTAAAAGCAGTAGTAAATCGTGCGTTTTAAATACAATGATAGCGGCGATTTTTAAGTTATCTCGACGCTATCCACAACTGAATAAAAAAAGCTGTTCCACAGTTCGGAACAGCTTTTTTTCATTACATCTTCTCAATCCACTCCGTCAAGTTATGCACAACTTGCGTTGGTTGTACTTCATATTCTGTTAACTTCTCCACAGTTGTGACTCCAGTGTGGACAAGAAGCGTATGCATGCCAGCATTTACTCCCGCTAAAATGTCTGTATCGTAGTTATCCCCAACCATTAATGCTTCATCTTTTCCCACACCAAGCACTTTTAACGCTTGTTCCATAATGATTGATTCTGGTTTTCCGATAAAGATTGGATCCACACCTGTTGATACTGCTACAACTGATGTTAATGAACCGTTACCTGGTAATAATCCGCGCTCAGTCGGAATGGCAATGTCTCCATTTGTAGAAATAAATGTTGCGCCGTTACGTACAGCAAGACAAGCTTTTGCTAATTTTTCATATGTGATGTCACGATCTAAACCGACAACAACGAAATCAGGATTTTCATCCACAAGTTCAAATCCTTTTTCCACAAGTGCATCATGTAAGCCCTCTTCACCAATCATATAAACAGTTGCGTCTTGTTTACGTTCATAAATGAAGTTCGCAGTCGCCATACTCGTTGTGAATACTTGCTCTGCTTTCGCTGGAATATCGAAACGAACAAGTTTTTCTGCCACTTGTTCTGGTTTACGCGTTGAGTTATTCGTAACGAATAAATAAGGAATGCCGCGCTCTCCTAATGCTTTTACGAAGTCGCTCGCTTCTTCAATTTGTTCTTCTCCGCGATACATCGTACCGTCTAAGTCAATTAAGTAACCTTTATACATCATTATGTCTCTCCTTCTATGCTAACGTTCTCACCTATCATACCACTCTTATATTACCCGCTTTTTCCAAAGAAAAAAACGCTTTACCTTAAAGCGCCCCATAACGTTCATTTTTTCTCTTTTACTTGGTAAGAACAACTACAATCGCCCTCACACATGTTTGCTAACGTCTTTACATCTGCTCCTGTAAATAAACGATTATACATCTCTTTTTCATCTTCACATACTTGCGGGAATCTCTCTGCGATTTCCTTTAACGGACAATTTTGTTTTTCAATTACAAAAGAGTTTTCTCCATCTCTCTTTATTTGAACCATATAACCATTTTTCTCTTGCATAGCTGCTATCTCTTGCACTTTATATGCTAAATTCTTTTGATTACTCACTCGCTTTTGCAACTGTTCTTCCATTCGCTTCGTTCTCTCTTTTAAAACGTAACGAAGTATTTTTTCATCACCCATTCGAGCTAAATCTTCTAGCATATCAATCGCAAATTGCTTATACTCCTTCGGGAATGTATCCTCTCCCTTTTCGCTTAATCCATACAAATAAGTTGGTCTTCCGACATGTTGTCTTACCATCTTGGAATAAATGAAACCATCTTTCTCAAGATTACTTAAATGTCTTCGGATCGCCATTTCGGTAATCTCTAAAACGTCAGCTAGTTCTGCTACTGTGTGCTCTCCCTTTACTTTCAACAATTGGACAATTTCATCTTTCGTCGTACGTGCTTCCCCCATGCTTAACCCTTCTCCCTTTTCCCTTACTTTCTCACATACAATATAAGATCCCCAAAAAGGCACCTTGGGGATCTTATAAGCATAATTATTCTGGTACAAATGCAGATACAGGTCCTAATTCCTTCTCTAAATAACTGCGAATATTTGCTGGGTATTTCTCTACCACTGCAATATGTTTTTGAATCGTCTTATATAATTCATCATGATTCATTTGAATATAATCTTGCGTAAGCATTTTTCGAAGAAGAATCACTTCTTTCATGCCTTGTCCTTCTTCTGCACTTATCACTCGCTCGTCCATCAAAATGTCGATAATATCTTCATAACTTCCTGGATCGCGCATAATAAATCCATCAATCATCGCATTCCCTACATCTAATACACTATCAATAATTAGATGAGTTATACGTTCTAATGCGTAAAATTCAAACTCGGTTTCATATATCTTTTTCTCTTGAAATGTACTTGTTGCTCGTTCTAAACATACTAGCATTTGTTCTATTTTCTTTCTGTCTACAAAATACATGAATGTCACCTACCTGGAAATTAAAGCATTTACATTTTAATTGTAACGCTTTCTTCTGAAAAAATCGACAATTTTTCGAATTCACCTTTTCTCCGTTATTTGTTATAGTTATATTTGTATGATTTTTGAAATTGGAGGAATGGAATCTTGGAACGTGAACTCGCACTAGAAATTGTCCGTGTAACAGAAGCAGCAGCATTAGCATCCGCACAGTGGATGGGCCGCGGAAAGAAAAACGAAGCAGATGATGCAGCAACTACAGCAATGCGTGATATGTTTGATTCAGTAAACATGGCAGGTACAGTTGTAATCGGTGAAGGAGAACTTGATGAAGCACCGATGTTGTATATTGGTGAAGAGCTAGGAACAGGTAACGGTCCAGAAGTAGACATCGCCGTTGACCCATTAGAAGGTACAAACATCGTTGCAAAAGGTCTTGCAAATGCAATGGCAGTTATCGCAATCGCAGATAAAGGAAACCTTCTTCATGCTCCTGATATGTACATGGAAAAAATCGCGGTTGGTCCAAAAGCAGCTGGTAAAATTAGCTTAGATGATCCAATTGAAAAAACAATTGAAATTGTAGCAGAAGCTAACAATAAAAAGATTCGTGATCTAACAGTTATCGTTCAAGAACGTGAACGTCATCAAGATATCATTGACCGTGTTCGTGCAAAAGGTGCACGCGTAAAATTATTTGGTGATGGTGATGTTGGTGCGTCAATCGCTACAGCACTACCTGGAACGGGTATTGATTTATTCGTAGGTATTGGTGGAGCTCCAGAAGGTGTTATTTCTGCAGCAGCATTAAAATGCCTTGAAGGTGAAATGCAAGCTCGCTTAGTTCCAATGAACGAAGAAGAAGAAGCTCGTTGTCGTGAAATGGGATTAGAAGACCCTCGTCAACTTCTTATGTTAGATGACTTAGTATCTGGGGATGATGCAATCTTCTCAGCAACTGGTGTATCTGCTGGTGAGTTATTAGACGGTGTGAAATTCCTTGGCGGAGATTTAGCTGAAACATATTCTATCGTTATGCGTTACAAAACAAGAACGGTACGATTCATTAAAACGCATCACCATTTAGATCATAAACCACACTTAAACTTAGATATTTAATAAAGGAGCCATGTGTATGGAAGAACGTTTCTTTCTGTACGACGATACAGTCGCTACAAGAACTCGTTTCGTTAGCTTTATGGGAGAAAATGAGCGTCATGATTTAGCGCTTTTATACTCCGATCGTCATTACGGTAAAACAATTGTCCTTGATATGCAGCGCAATAAATTTGCAATCATCGGTCCTGACGATTTAAACGAACCAGGCTACTTAGAGCATGCATTTTCTATGACTGAAGAAATTGCAGAAGAACTACGCTCATTTTTATTTGAACTTATATAATTTATCGTATGCACCAGCTATTTTAGCTGGTGTTTTTCCGCTTTAAGTATTTCGAATTTTCAAACCAATATGTTATAATTAAGAATAAATCTATTTGGATAGAAAGGACGTTATCTACGTATGCCAACATTTACTTTGTAATGGACCAGCAATTGGATAGCATTACTCTCAAAAAAGCACCTCGCTTTTTCAAGGGAGTAGTCTGCCCATTCCCATTACAAAGGAACGTAACGCATCTGTAGTATGATGTTTACGGAGGTTCCTCTTTGGGGAACCTCCTTTTATTTTTGTCTATTTCTCATGTCTTCATACTACAAGACATCCAAATAGCTGTATTACGTTCCTTTACCACTACTATAAGAGGTGAAGGAAAATGCAGAAAGTACAACTTTCTTGGAGTTTATATGAAAATGAACAAAACACAATCGAAAAGTATTGTAAAAATTGCAGCCGCACTACCCTATTTACTGACACGAATATTCGTAGGCATAACGCCAACGGAAAAAATATATACCGCTTTGCCATTTATAAATGTCCGAAAGATCATACGTGGAATCAAAAACTTCGTATTTATAAAGCATTTACTGATCACGTTGAAACAGTCGACATGACGCCGCAAGATCAAACAGAAACAACTACTACCATTTCCATTACGCAGCATAAGGAAAACGGCATAGCCGAAATCACGATCGTATTAGATATCGTTTTCGGTTCACACCGAATGGATAAAGCTTTATCCACATATATTTCCGACTGGAGCCGTACACGCATTGTGGATAAAATTAAAAATGGGGATATTCAATTGAACGGACAACATATGAAACCAAACGCAATACTTTCTGAAGGTGATTCTATTTCAATTTGTTTGTGAGCAAGTAAAAAAATCCTCTTACAATCGTAAGAGGATTTTTTTATTTCTTCACTTTTCGTAATACGAAGTGTGCACAACCGAAGTTACAGTACTCGTATAAATACTCTGATAAAGTACTAATTTTCGTATCATATGTCGAACGTTGATTACTATCATCAAAGAAACCGCGCAATCTAAGTTGCTCATAACCCCAGTCCCCAACGATGTAATCATATTTATTTAAAATTTCTGCGTAACGCTCTTTAAATGCTTCTTCACTAAAACCATCACGAAAGTTTTTAATTACTTCGTACTGAACATTATTAATGCTCACCGTAGCATGCATCTCTTGCTCTTGCTTTTGCTCCATCATTAACTTCCTCTCTAAGCATTCTTCTTTTTATCGTATCACAAAGCATACCAACCAACAATTTCAAATACAAAAAATTGAAAATTAGTGCATGCTATGGAGAAGGAGGTGATACATCGTGAAAAAACAAATTATACTCTCTCTCCTCACTCTTTCCTTATTTGCAGGCTGTCAATCAACGAATAAAGCCGAAATGGAACGTGAAGAAGGAAGTCGTGTTCTTGTTTCCAATAAAAACGACATGTATCATACGGAAAATACAAATACACGACTTACAAGAGTCGGTTATTCATCTAAACAAAAACATGAAGTATCTAACAAACAAGTAGGAGCCATTAACCGTGAGAAAGTCGCTGAAATGATTACAAGCATGACAGTCAAACTTCCCGACGTTACAAACGCTGCTACGCTCGTTACAGATGATGAAGTATTTGTTGTATACCGTGCAAACACAACTGATCCAAAACTCGTAGCAGATCAAGTATATAAAGCTGCTTTGTCCATCGTCCCTCGCTATTATAAAGCATATGTATCAACAGACCAAAAGTTGATTTCTCAAATTCAAGGCCTTCAATCTGGCGCTTTAAATGATACAGAATATACACAGAGCCTCGACATGCTAAAACGAGAAATGAGTAAAAATCCTCATTTAAACAATACAGGGGATCAGACTTTGAATGATATGATTAAAAAATAAAGAAGATGGAGAAAACCTCCACCTTCTTTATTTTTGACTATTTCTTACGATCCGCATAAACCGCCATCGTATCACACATAAACTGTGCTAATCCTTCGCCAAACTTATCAATATTTTTCGTGAAGCGCTCATCAGCGACGTACATTTGACCGAGTCCTTTAAAAGCATCTAATGAATATTCACCGAAGTTTTGCAAGTAATCGTACCATACTCCTATTGCTTCCTGTGCCTCTTTAGAATCTGGTGCGCCGTGTCTAAGCGCCGCTAAATTTCTGTAAATCGTATTGAACTCTTCTTGATTATCTTTTGACATACCTTTTGCATATTTGTTCGCTTTATCTACAGCTGCGTCTCCCCATCTTTCACGCGCTTCTTCTTCGTACGGATTATGGCTGAAATCGAAGCCTTCAAATTTCTCTTTGTTCGTCATTTCAATCTCTCCTTTTGTATGTTGAATTGTTTTATCAATCGTCGCAATCACTTTATCTAACCTGGCACGCTTTTCAATAAGCATTTTCTTATGAAGCTGTAGCGCTTCTTCTCGGTCAAATGATGGACTCATGATAATTTCTTTAATCTTCTTCAAAGGGAAGCCTAACTCTTTAAAAAATAAAATTTGCTGCAATGTCTCTAAATTTTCATTGGAATACAGACGATATCCAGACTCTGTCGTCTCATCTGGGGTTAACAACCCAATTTCATCATAATGATGCAGTGTGCGCACACTAATTCCAACTAAATTAGCTACTTCTTTTACCTTCATTGTCATCTGTATCTCCCCCTTAATACATACGATAAAGTATGACGCAACGTTAGAGTCAATAAATACATTCATTTTTTGTTAAAAGTTTCATCTCCACTATATTTCATGCATAATAGATATGTACATATATTAGAAAGCGGTGAAAGTATGGTTTCAAGTACGGTAATTGCCAGTATCACAATTCAACTTGTGCTTTCGATCCTGGTACCTATTATTGCGTTTGTTTATTTTCGTAAAAAATATCATATTAATTGGAAAGTAGTCGGCGTTGGTGTTCTTATTTTTATTGGGTTTACCCAAATTCTCGAAACACCGTTCCACCTATTTATGCGTGGTAATCCAGAAATCGCTCCAATTTTAGAAAATCCATTTGTCTTTGCACTTTATGGCGGACTAACTGCTGGTGTTTTTGAAGAACTAGGTCGTTTCGTTGCCTTTTACTACTTATTGAAAAAATATCGTGAGTATACAGACGGTCTTGCATACGGAATTGGCCACGGCGGTATTGAATCGATTTTAGTTGGCGGATTCGCGGGGCTTCAAACTCTTACCTTCGCAACATCTATTAATAACGGTAGCTTCGCTCAAATGGTTGATCAATATCCACAGTTAATCCATATTAAGGACTTGTTAATAGAGCAACCTGCTTATTTATACTTATTTGGTAGCCTAGAAAGAATTATGGCATTAGTACTGCAAATCGCCTTTACAATGCTTGTCTTATACGCAGTAAAACAGAAGAAATATATCTTCCTTGTTTACGCTATATTATTCCACGCATTTGTAGACTTTTTCGCGGCGCTTTACCAAACACAAACAATCAATATCTTTGTTGCAGAAGGAATTACCCTTCTCTTCACAATTGGTGCTGTCATTCTTATTCGTAAAATGAAAGAGAAATTAATGAGTGTGCCAGCGTAAAAATAACCCACCAGTTGGTGGGTTATTTTTATATGGATTATCATAATGATGATAGCTTTTTCCCTCTTGCAGCTTCCTCTTCGTTTCTGCATCTATAACAATATACTTATGAAATTCGTCTGCTTCGTTTTGAGAAAAGGACGCGAAAAAATAAACTTGGCGATCAGGGTGAATAAAAGAATCTTGAAACACCACACTACCCCGACAACCCACAGCTGTTTTTTGTAGGAAAGAAAATTCTTCATCAGGCACTTCTTTAAATGAGATTTTTTTTCGAACGCTATATGCTGCATTTTTATATTCTTTATACACCTTTTCATCTAACTGTTCATAAAACACATCTTCACTCACAAACGATTTATTTCGGTTGCTTGGATAATTTAATTTTGTATTCGATTCTGCATATGTTGTGGACAAGTGTATTAAAAAACACAAACTGAATACGATACATATCAATTTTTTCATCATTGCACCTCAAATGTTCATTATCCACATTACTTTTCCACATATTAAAATCATTATGCCGTTTCCAATAAAAAGGAATTTTTTCCACATTTGTCGAAGTATATAGCGTCAACTTGAAAGATGGGGATGAATTATGAAGAAATTAATTATAATACGACATTGTTCAGCAACTGGCCAAGAACGTGATGCCGAATTAACGATTGCAGGAAAAAACCAAGCCAGCACCCTTGCGACATTCCTCTTAGAAAACCAACTACAAATAGATCATATTATTTCAAGCCCATTTGTGCGAGCTATCGATTCTATTCGGCCCTATGCGCTCCAAGCTAACTTGTCTATCCAAGAAGATGAAAGATTAGCTGAACGCATACTAAGCGACGTTCCAATGGACGATTGGATGCAAAAACTAGAATCTACTTTTACAAATATAGATATTGCCTTTTCAGGCGGAGAGTCGACAAAACAAGCAACGGACCGTGCTATATCGCTTATCCAAGACGTTTTAAAATTAAACCATACTACAACACTACTCGTTACACATGGAAACTTACTTACGCTCATTTTAAAGCACTTTGATCATACGATTGGTTTTAATGAATGGAGAGCTCTAACGAATCCTGATATTTACGAAATTACAATTGATGAACAATATGTCCTAAAACGATTATGGGAAGCACCGCCCGAGTAATATCTCTTTCCAACACATTCAGTTGACGCCACGAGAAGAAACTGTACTAACAATAGAAAGGGGTATCACTCCATATGTACGAAGATGTACTTGCTTTACTACATAAAACAAATGCTTCTTACGAAAAGTTTGAACACGAACCAGTACTCAATTATGAAACAGATCGTATCGTACGTGAAAGGCTTGGCTTACACGGCACTCCAAGTAAAAGCTTATTTTTAAAATCAAAGTCGGGAAATTATTACGTATTTTTTACGTTAGAGGGCACAAGACTCAACCGAGGAGAGATGAAAGAAATAACAGGAGAAAGCTTATCTCTCTGTTCTCCCGATGAGCTAAGAGAAGAAACTGGCTGTACGCCAGGATGTGTCGCTCCTTTCGGTTATTCACAGCATGTAACGCTTATTGTGGATTGTGCGATTTATACTTACGACAAAATTTTAATTACACCTGGTGTACCTGAATTTACAATTGAATTATCCACAGAGGAATTAAAGAAAATCTTATTAACATGCCCGAATACTGTTTTAGAATATAAACAAAAAGAGAGCCAATGATCGGCTCTCTTTTTTCATTATTTTGCTTCTGCTGTTTTTTCTTTTGCAGAACGAACCTGCTCGTCCGCATGGTAAGAAGAACGCACAAGTGGACCAGCTTCACAGTGGCTAAAGCCTTTGCTAAGTGCAATTTCTTTAAGCTCTGCAAATTCTGCTGGTGGGTAATATTTAAGAACTGGTAAATGCTTCTTAGATGGTTGTAGGTATTGTCCAAGAGTTAAAATATCCACATTGTTTGCACGTAAGTCATCCATTGCTTCAATTAAATCTTCTCTCGTTTCACCTAAGCCCACCATAATGCTCGATTTAGTTGGAATATCAGGCTGCATTTCTTTCGCTCGACGTAAAAACTCTAATGAACGGTCATATTTTGCTCTAGCGCGAACTCGGTTAGATAATCGACGTACTGTTTCAATGTTATGGTTTAAAATATCTGGTTTTGCATCCATTAACATTTTTAAGTTTTCTTCTACTCCACCCATATCAGATGGTAATACTTCGATTGACGTAAATGGATTTTTACGACGTACAGCGCGTACTGTTTCAGCAAAAACAGCTGCTCCCCCGTCTTTTAAATCATCACGTGCAACCGCTGTTATAACAACGTGCTTTAAGCCCATTTGTACTACAGAATCTGCTACGCGTTCTGGCTCTTGTAAATCAAGCTCAGTTGGTAAGCCTGTTTTAACCGCACAAAAACGACAAGCACGTGTACAAACCGCACCTAAAATCATAAATGTTGCTGTTTTTCTTACAGCCCAGCATTCATGAATATTCGGACATTTTGCTTCTTCACAAACTGTATGAAGATTCTTAGAACGCATCATTTTCTTTAAGCCTGTATAGTTTTCATTCGTGTTTAACTTAATTTTCAACCATTCGGGCTTGCGCTTATATTCTGTTTGTTTTGTCATGGTTATCAACTCCGCACAATATGAAATAGTTTACCGTGTTCGCTTCTTTCAATGTAACATATCTATTCTAACGTATGAAAGCGATTTGCTCAAATGAAGATTCTAAGATTTTTTCCAATCGTTCCCTATAATGAAATACTCCGTATATCCCACACTAAAAAGAGTGATGTTGTGAAAGGAGTCTATTTCATGCTTCGAAAAATTTCTCTTTTGCTTTCGATTTGCTTTCTTCTCCACCAAAACATCGCTTACGGTGAAGATAATCAGCAAAGCATATACGAAAAGCGCATGGCACTATATAAAGAAACCGAGCAATCTTCAGGCATTCCGTGGTATTACTTAGCTGCAATGGATCAATATGAAAGAAATATACGGAGCGTAAGAAAAGATATTCCGAAAAAACCAGATGCCATCATTTCCCTTTATTTCAAACCCGAAATATGGGCTGGACCTGTTAATGGTAACGACACTCTCCCCCATACAATTTCTTTATTTGGCGGGATGGGTTTAGATGGTGACAAAGATGGATTTGCAAATGCAAATAACGACCGTGATCTTTTGCATACAGCAGCAACGATTTTAAAGAAACAAGGAACGTCCGAAGACCGTGTTCACATTATGCTTTGGGAGTATTATAGACGTGCGAAAACAGTTGAATTAATTACCGAATACGCCCAAATTTATAAACATTATGGACGTATTAATTTAGAAGGAAATGCTTTCCCACTTCCAATTCGTAGCGACCATAGCTACCGTAGTACTTTTGGCGCTGGAAGAAGTTTTGGTGGAAGAAGAGTTCATGAAGGAACCGATATTTTTGCAGGCTATGGCGTACCAGTAAGATCCACTTGCTATGGCATCATTGAAACAAAAGGCTGGAACCGCCTTGGTGGATGGCGTATCGGTATTCGCGACCTACACAACAATTACCATTATTACGCTCATTTAGGCGGATTCTCAAAAGAGATACAACTTGGACAAATTGTTGAACCCGGAAAAGTAATCGGATTTGTCGGTAGCACCGGTTATGGACCTCCCGGTACAGCGGGAAAATTTCCTCCTCACTTACATTTCGGCATGTATAAAGACAATGGCTATACAGAATGGGCTTTCGATCCATACATGCATTTAAGTCTTTGGGAGCGAAAAGAACGCGCGAATACAAAACGATAACCGTAGCAATATGCTACGGTTATTTTTTATATTTGGCTAACTATCCGTTTTCTTTTTATCAGGTACAACAACACTTCCGCTTCCGTAATACGTAGGCACTTCCCCTTGAACAATGCGCGTTGCAATCGGAACATCTTGTTTTACTTTTATTTCTTTCGTATGAAATGGAATAATCACTTGCAACGTGACTTCCATCTCCATAATAATTTGAATCGCTGTCGTATTGATCCCGTGCGGTTCAATTTTTTGTTTAATATCCGTATTCACATGACCAATCGTCGTGAAATCAATTGGAATATCAGGTCCTATATTTCCAAGAAGCGCATTATCCGTTACACGACCAAAAGGAACTGCCATCGTTGCTCCATTTTTTTCAGAAATACCTAGCCCCTTCAAATCACCTTGTTCTACTTGCTGTAAATATTTTTCTATGTATGTGGTCGTTGACGTTACGATTTCATTTACTTGCTTCGTATTTAAATTAATTGTGGATACTTTCCCGTTTTTATCATTTTGTACTTTCATTAATGAATCGACATCGAATCCTTCATTCATTCTATCTTTTACCGCCTTCGTCATAATCGCTGTCGCCATTTTATGCGTCTCTACTTCTCCATATTTAAGTAATGTCGGCTGAATGCTACTATTCACAATCCATAATCCTTGCACGAGTAATATAACAAAAAGAATAAACGACATAAGCAGTATGTACCGAAAGGAAATAGGTCCCCTTCGAAACCGCGAATTTTTCGAACGAAATATACTCATAAAAAAACCTCCTTCTTATATCATTTCTATGCAAGAAGGAGGGACGATATATGCTTATCTCATTTTTAATAATGCTTCTTTTCCGATTGTACCGGCCGTAATACCTAAAGCTTCGGCTTCAATCGTTACTGATTCTAGCGGTGCTTCAAGAAGTTGTTCAATCGTTCTTACACCAACCGCACGGCCAGCAATAATTCCTCGATCCCCTAACTTCTCATTTAAAAGACCTACATCTAATGCACCGCACATAATATATCCTTTATCGCTCATTACAGCTAGCAAATTTGTCTTTGGAAGTTTGACGCTAACCGCAATAAACGTATAATTATCGATTATAATTGGCTCCACATTAACCATAGTTCACACTCCTCTCTTTCTTATCTGTATGACAAGAGAAAAATGAGTGTTACAAGTAACTAGCCTATAGTTTGACGGAAGATGTATGAGTTATCAACACGTCTGTTAACACATCTCTGAGTAACTCTGGCATATAATATTGTTTGTCAGAAAGTGTGGATAGCTCTGGGTATAAGTAGCCGAATGTAAACATATCAATCGTTCCTACTGTATATATACGATCTAATTCCAGCGATTGCCCGTTAATCAATACATCTTCGAGTAAAATTTTATTCCCAGGAATCGTATCTGGAATAACTTCTACACCAGCGTAAATCATTTTCCCCATCACTTTCCCGCGAAATCCAAATCCCTTTACCTCAAGGTTCTCCATATTCGGACGACGCGCTTTCAAAATAACTTCTCTTAACGTTTTTCCTGGCACTTTTAATAAACATGGATTAATGGGATGTGGACAAATTCTGTGAATATCTCCGCGCGTCACAACACCTTCATTTAATCCCTCTAATAGCACACCAGCGTTCACCATGCCGATTTCTGCACCACACCACGTTTTCAGCGCACTTGCTAACATGTGCGAAAATGATGTCTCCTGAAACCAATCGACCGGTAATGCTTCCTTTACATGAACGACAGGCTCGGCCATAATCTGTTTACTTTCTTCCTGCAGCAATTCAATTGTGGATAACGGTTTGCTATAAGCACCTAAACGTTCTGTCTTAATCGCTCTACCGTCTTTTTTCAACAGCTTCTTCGTCTCTTTATCCACAGTAAGCTGGACGTGCCCAACGTAACGTCCCCACTTTTCACAACAACAAAGTAACGTATTATTCATAAGAACGCCACGCTCAAATAAATGGTGCGTATGTGCCCCTAAAATAACATCTACATCATAATGCTCTGCCATATACTCATCCATGCTTTTTCCAAGATGAGAAAGGACAACTGTAACATGAGCCTCATCTCGCACTTCTTCTAAAATAGACTCTAAATGGATAAGCGGATCTTCAATATGCCAATCGAGCATTTGATAAAACTCTGGATAAGCTACCGTTAATCCGATAAAAGCAATCGTAATCCCGTCTGTCGTCGTATGTAATTTATAAGGCTTCGCCCACGCTGGACGTACCCCTTCTTTTTCAAATAAATTCGCAACGAGCACCTCAAATCCAGCATCATCATATAGACGATTCAAATGCTCCTTCGCTAACGTAATGCCTTCATTATTTCCGATCGTTATATAATCATATAACGCCTCATTTAAAAGCTTCGTATTCCCAAGGCCATTTGTCGCTTCCGAAATACTATGAAAACGATCCACATGATCACCGATATCAACCGTCAAAACAGTCTCTCCCGCTTCCTGTCTTCGCTTTTTCTCCCCTAGAACAAACCGAGAAATTTGCGGCCAATTTTCAAAATGACTATGTATATCGTTTGTATGATAAAGATGGATGATTGTTTCTTTATTTATATTCAGAGAAAAAACCTCCTCTCAGTTCCTTACTGCCATTTACGCTATGCGTACGCAATAATCCTGTAAATACTTTTCGTCTTTTCTTGCTATTTTACATTGTACTCGCATTGAGAGAAAAAGCAAAAGATTGCCCTTTTTGATAGGAAAACTTTTTCTAGTTTGTGTAAGGGTTTTAGGTGGAGGAGGTGTTTTTTTGTGGTTGGGGTTCGGGAGGGGGATTTGTCAAAAAGTTTAACCGAGTTTTTTATGGTTATTTTTCTGAGTGGTTTAGCAAGCAATTTGTTGGATTCTCCAATCGGATTTGTCAGTATCTTTTCCTTACTTCCAGTCGTTCTCTTTTCATATAAAATGTTGCGGGGTATATGAAGAATTTCTTTTGTCTTACTTTGTCGATAAGTCGATATTCCTTGTCGAATCGTCGATATATTTGAAAAATCGCTGATATATTTAACTGAACACCCGCCTGGGTATCCGATCCTGAACTAACCTAAACTGAATCGACCCAAACACAACATAAAAAAGCGCCCTGCATAGCAGGGCGCTTCCACTTTATATATTATCCAGTTCCAGCGGCTAGAATGTTCGGTGGCTTCACTTCTTCCTATGAGGCAAAAAGCGCCTCTACGTCAGAAGCTCCATCCCCCTCACATTCTGAACGAGCCGCTTCCACTTTAAATATTAACCAATAGAACCTTCCATCTCAAACTTGATTAGGCGGTTCATTTCAACTGCGTATTCCATTGGAAGTTCGCGTGTGAATGGCTCGATGAAGCCCATTACGATCATTTCTGTAGCTTCTTGCTCAGAAATACCGCGGCTCATTAGGTAGAATAATTGTTCTTCTGATACTTTCGATACTTTTGCTTCGTGCTCAAGTGAAACGTAATCGTTTTTGATTTCGTTGTAAGGAATTGTATCAGATGTAGATTGGTTATCCATGATTAACGTGTCACACTCGATGTTAGAGCGAGAGTTTTTCGCTTTTGGTCCGAAGTGTACGATACCACGGTAAGTTACTTTACCACCATGCTTCGCAATCGATTTAGAAACGATTGTTGAAGACGTGTTTGGTGCTAAGTGAATCATTTTCGCACCAGCATCTTGGTGTTGGCCTTTACCAGCAATCGCGATAGATAATGTTAAACCACGAGCGCCTTCGCCTTTTAAGATAACTGCTGGGTACTTCATCGTTAATTTAGATCCGATGTTACCGTCAATCCATTCCATCGTTGCGTTTTCTTCACAAACCGCACGTTTTGTAACTAGGTTGTATACGTTGTTCGCCCAGTTTTGGATTGTTGTATAACGACAATACGCATCTTTCTTAATGATGATTTCTACTACCGCACTGTGAAGTGAGTTAGTAGTGTAAACAGGTGCTGTACAACCTTCTACGTAGTGTACGTGTGCGCCTTCGTCTACGATGATAAGCGTACGCTCGAATTGTCCCATATTTTCAGAGTTAATACGGAAATACGCTTGAAGTGGTGTATCCACTTTAATACCTTTTGGAACGTAGATGAATGATCCACCAGACCAAACTGCAGAGTTTAATGCAGAGAATTTGTTGTCTGTTGGTGGGATTACTTTTCCGAAATGCTCACGGAAAATATCTTCGTTCTCTTTTAATGCGCTATCTGTATCTTTGAAGACGATTCCTAGAGCTTCTAGGTCTTCTTTCATGTTGTGGTATACAACCTCAGATTCGTACTGTGCAGATACACCAGCTAAATATTTTTGCTCAGCTTCTGGAATACCTAATTTATCAAATGTTGCTTTAATTTCATCAGGTACTTCATCCCAAGACTTCTCAGATTTCTCAGATGGTTTTACGTAGTACGTAATTTCATCGAAATCTAAGTCGTTTAAGTCGCCGCCCCATTGTGGCATTGGCATTTCATAGAACTTATCCAGTGATTTTAAACGGAAGTCTAACATCCACTGTGGTTCTTCTTTCATACGTGAAATCTCTTCAACGATCTCTTTTGTTAAACCGCGTCCAGCACGGAAAATCGAAACGTCTTTGTCTTTGAAACCATATTTATAATCGCCGATATCTGGCAGTTGCTTCGCCATGTTGGTGTGTCCCTCCTTAGATAACCTCGTTTTTAGGAACCTTTAACATTACTTATCTTCGTTTAAGCCCTTTTCTAACGCTTTCCACGCTAATGTTGCACATTTAATACGTGCCGGGAACTTGCATACGCCTTGTAATGCTTCAATATCTCCTAAATCAATGCTGTCATCGTACTCTTTTCCTAGCATCATGTCAGAGAAAATTTTAGAAAGCTGAAGTGCCTCTTCAATTTTCTTACCTTTTACTGCTTGTGTCATCATTGAAGCTGAAGACATTGAGATGGAACATCCTTCTCCTTCAAACTTCGCTTCTTGCACAATACCTTCTTCTACTTTCATCGTAAGTTGAATACGATCGCCGCAAGTTGGATTGTTCAAGTTAACTGTAACACTATCTTCTAACACGCCATTGTTACGAGGATTCTTATAATGATCCATAATAACTTGACGATATAACGTATCTAAATTATTAAATGACATTTGTGAAATACTCCTTTGTCTTGATTAGCGATTCAACAAATGTATCAATTTCTTCTTTTGTATTATATAAATAGAAGCTCGCACGTGCTGTAGAAGAAGCTTTCAGCCACTTCATAAGCGGTTGTGCACAGTGGTGTCCTGCGCGAACCGCAATGCCTTCTACATCTAATACTGTCGCTACATCGTGAGGATGTACGTCTTCAATATTAAATGTAACAAGACCAGCGCGATGCTTTGGACCATAAATTGTAACGCCATCTACTTCTGATAGTCTTTCTAAAGCATATTGCGCTAATTCATGTTCATGCTTTTCAATATTATCAAGACCGATTTCTTGTAGGAAATCAATTGCCGCTCCAAGTCCAATTGCATTACCGATAATCGGTGTACCTGCTTCAAACTTCCACGGAAGCTCTTTCCAAGTAGATTCTTGTAAATCTACGAAATCAATCATTTCACCGCCAAATTCAATTGGCTCCATATTGTTCAGCAATTCTTTTTTACCATATAATACGCCGATACCTGTAGGTCCGCACATCTTATGAGCAGATAATGCATAGAAATCACAGTTCAAATCTTGTACATCCACTTTCATATGAGGTGTACTTTGTGCACCGTCAACGACCATAATTGCGCCGTTTTCGTGTGCGATTGCTCCGATTTCTTTTACAGGGTTAATCGTTCCAAGCACGTTTGAAACTTGCATAATAGAAACGATTTTTGTATTCGATGTAACTGTTTGACGAACATCTTCTAAAGAAATTGTACCGTCTGGTTGAAGCGGAAGGTATTTTAAAGTTGCACCAGTTTTCTTCGCAACTTGTTGCCACGGAATGATGTTACTATGGTGCTCCATGTAAGAAATAACGATTTCATCGCCTTCTTTTACATTTTCAAGACCATAGCTAGCCGCTACTGTATTTAATGCAGTTGTCGTTCCGCGCGTGAAAATAATCTCTTCCATTGATTTCGCATTAATAAACTTGCGAACTTTCTCGCGTGCACCTTCATACGCGTCGGTAGCTTTCGTACCGAGCGTATGAACACCGCGATGCACGTTAGAATTATATTCTTTATAGTAACGTTCTAACGTTTCAATGACTTGAATTGGTTTTTGAGAAGTTGCTGCACTATCGAAATATACAAGTTGTTTGCCGTTCACTTTTTGATCAAGAATTGGAAACTGTTTGCGTATTTCATGAATATTCATTAGCGAACTTTCCTTTCAATTACCTCAACAAGCTGTGCTTTTACTCCTTCAATTGGAAGCTCATTTACTACAGGTGCTAAGAATCCATGGATGACTAAACGTTCTGCTTCGCGTTTTGGAATACCACGGCTCATCAAGTAGTATAATTGGTACGGATCTACGCGGCCTACTGAAGCTGCGTGACCTGCCATTACATCATCTTCGTCGATTAAAAGAATTGGGTTTGCATCACCGCGTGCTTTTTCATCTAACATAAGAACGCGAGAAGATTGTTGTGCATTTGATTTAGATGCACCGTGTTCAATCTTACCAATTCCGTTAAAGATAGATGTTGCACTATCTTTTTGTACACCGTGTTTTAAAATCCAACCTTCAGAGTGTTTACCGAAGTGAACAACTTTAGTTGTAAAGTTTTGCGTTTGGTTACCACGGCCAATTGTTACTGTTTTCGTATCAGCATATGAACCGTCGCCCATTAAGTTTGTAACGTTCTCTGAAATTGTGTTTCCGTCATTCATAAGGCCTAGAGCCCAATCAATGCGGCCGTCGCGTCCTACAACACCGCGGCGGTTAACGTAAGTTGTTACGTCTTTCGCTAATAGATCAACCGCACCGAATTTCACTTGTGCGCCTTGTTCCACAATTACTTCTGCTACGATATTTGCAATACCTTTAGCATTTTCATTTGCAACGTAGTTTTCTACATAAGTTGCAGTACTGTTCGCATCAGCTACGAATAATACGTGGTTATATACGTTAGCTTCTTCGCCGTCTACTAAGAATACAGCTTGAAGTGGAGTTTCAAGAACAACGTTTTTCGGAACATATACGAATGCACCGCCGTTGATTAATGCAGCATGAAGTGCAGTTAAACGATGCTCGTCTACCTTCACGCCGTCTTTCATTAAATACTTTTGTAATAGTTCAGCATGCTCTGTTGCAGCTGTTACGATATCTGTAAAAATAACACCTTTTTCTTTTGCTTCGTCTGCTAAAGAAACGAACGCAGTTGTACCAGTACGTTGTACTAATACGCTGTTATTTTCATCGATTAAGTTTTTCACTGCCTCTGGAAGCTCTGTTAAAGAACTTACAGGCTCTTGCTTAGCAGCGTCGCCTTTTCCGATAAAGTCCCATTTCTCAATTTTCGTTTTATCAGGCGTTGGCATTGGAAGTTCAGTTGCTTGTGCAAGAGCTTGTAAGCGGAACTCAGTCAACCAAGCAGCTTCGTTTACTTCGCTTGCGCGTTGACGGATTGTTTCTTGATCGAAAGGTAATGTACCGATTGTCATGTTTATGCTCCTCTCTTACGCTTCTTGCTCTGTTGTTTCGTCTTCAATACCTAATTCTTTTTTAATCCAGTCATAACCTTCAGCTTCTAGACGTTGTGCAAGCTCAGGGCCACCAGATTTAACGATACGACCGTTCATCATAACGTGAACGAAGTCTGGAGTGATGTAGTTTAATAAACGTTGGTAATGCGTAATCATTAGGCAACCGAACTCTTCGCCACGCATTTGGTTAATACCTTTAGATACAACTTTTAATGCATCGATATCAAGACCTGAGTCGATTTCATCTAAGATTGCGATTTTTGGCTCAATCATCATTAATTGAAGAATTTCGTTACGTTTTTTCTCTCCACCAGAGAAACCTTCGTTTAAGTAACGTTGTGCCATTTCTGGATCCATTTCTAGGAATTCCATGTTTTTATCTAATGTACGGATAAATTTCATAAGAGAAATTTCATCGCCTTCTTCACGACGTGCGTTAATTGCAGAACGTAAGAAGTCAGCGTTTGTTACTCCGCTAATTTCACTTGGATATTGCATTGCTAGGAATAGACCTGCTTGTGCGCGCTCGTCTACTTCCATTTCTAATACATCTTCACCGTCGATGATGATGCTACCTTCTGTTACTTCATACTTTGGGTGACCCATAATCGCAGAAGATAAAGTTGATTTACCTGTTCCGTTAGGTCCCATAATTGCGTGGATTTCTCCACCTTTTACTTCAAGGTTTACACCTTTTAAAATTTCTTTGCCATCAATTGATACCTGTAAGTCTTTAACCGTTAATGTAGAACCAGCCATCTCAATACCTCCATTAATCCTATATATACATTTTAAAAATTCCTAAAACGTTCATATTCTCATTTTATTCTCATTCTAATCTTATATCAAATAAAATGATATCGCAAACGACGAAAAAAAGTAACAATTTTTTCACAAATGTATATAAGTATTTCCCTTGCATCCTTATATAATACACCTTTCTTCTTATTTATATAAAGAAAAAAGGACTGGAAATTTTCCAGTCCTTTCCTTGTGTTTATTCACTTACCGGAAGCACAGCACCTTTATATTCTTTATTAATAAAGTCTTGAATTTCTTTTGAATGCAATACTTCTACTAACTCTTTAATTTCTTTTTTCTTCTCGTCACCTTTACGAACTGCAATAATATTTGCATAAGGAGAGTCTGATCCTTCAATCGCAATTGCATCCTTTGTTGGATTTAATTTTGCATCAATTGCGTAGTTTGAATTAATAAATAAAGCATCGCCTTCATTATTTTCATACAGCTTTGGTGACAATCCAGGCTCTACATCTGTTTTAAACTTTAAGTTTTTCGGGTTTTCTACAACATCCTTTACTGTTGCCTTAACAACATCTACGCCATCTTTTAATTTAATAACGCCGCCTTTTTGTAACAATGCGAGCATACGGCCACGCTCCGCTACGTTATTACTCATAATAACTGTTCCGCCATCTGGAAGTTCTTTTAAGCTTTTATATTTCTTAGAATAAATGCCCATTGGCTCTAAATGGATTTTTCCTGCGTTTACAATTTTATATCCCTTTTCTTGAATTTCTTTATCTAAGTAAGGAATGTGCTGGAAGTAGTTCGCATCAATTTCCTTATCCGCTAACGCTTTATTCGGCAACACATAATCTTGGAATTTTTTAATTTCTAATTTAATACCCTTTTTCTCTAATATCGGCTGTGCCTTTTCTAAAATAACAGCGTGCGGCACGTTAGAAGCTCCCACAACAAGCTTATTCTCTTCTTTCCCTCCGCAAGCAGCTAATGTAAATACAGACAGCGCTGTAACAACTGACAGTAGAACCTTTTTCATATGATGTCCCCTTCTCTCCTATAGTTATGTAGTTATAAAAAGAGCCGGCATACACCAGCCCTTTTTCAGCAATTATTCTTTTACAGGAACAACCGCTCCTTTATATTCTTTAGTAATAAAGTCTTCGATTTCTTTAGAATGTAATACTTCTACAAGCTCCTTAATCGCTTTTTTATCTTTATCACCTTTACGAACAGCTACTACGTTTGCGTATGGAGAATCATCGCCTTCAATTGCAATTGCATCTTTTTCTGGGTTTAATTTCGCATCAATCGCATAGTTCGAGTTAATTAAAACAGCATCGCCTTCTTTATTGTTATACACTTGTGGCAACAAACCAGGCTCGATATCTGTTTTGAATTTTAAGTGTTTCGGATTATCTGCAATATCTTTTGGAGTTGCACTAACTGGATCTACTCCATCTTTAATTTTTAAAATGCCTCCTTTTTGTAAAATTGCTAAACCACGTCCATGGTCAGTAACGGAATTACTCATAATAATTGTCGCTCCGTCTGGAAGTTCTTTTAAACTCTTATATTTTTGAGAGTATACACCAATTGGTTCTAAATGAATTTTCCCTGCTATTTCAAAGTCATATTTTTTATCTTTAATTTCTTTTTCTAAATACGGAATGTGCTGGAAGTAGTTTGCATCCAACTCCTTATCCGCTAACGATTTATTTGGCAACACGTAATCTTGGAACTTTTTCACTTCTAATTCAATTCCTTTTTTCTCAAGTAACGGTTTTGCCTTTTCTAAAATTTCAGCGTGCGGTACGTTAGAAGCACCAACAACAAGTTTCTTTTCATCTTTATCTTTCCCGCCACAAGCAGCTAACCCAAAAATTGAAGTTGAAATAAGTGCTGTAAGTAATAGTTTTTTCATTTGAAACATCCTCCCGTTTTTTATTATCGTTTATCTATTCGAACCGTTACACGATCACCAATCCACTGAATGAAAAATACAACTAGTAATACACAAATTGTCGCAACGATTGTTACATCGTTATTTCCTCGTTGGAATCCTTCTAAATATGCAAGTGTTCCAAGACCACCAGCACCAACAACTCCCGCCATTGCTGTATAGCCTACTAAAGCAATTGTCGTAACCGTAATACCAGATACTAACGCTGGTAACGATTCTGGAATTAACACTTTCAAAATAATTGTGCTTGTTTTTGCTCCCATTGCTTTTGAAGCTTCAATTACACCTTTATCAATTTCACGAAGTGCAATTTCAACCATTCTCGCGTAGAATGGTGCCGCTCCAATAATTAAAGCCGGCAGTGCTGCACTCGCTCCAAGAATTGTTCCAAGCAAAATCTTTGTGAATGGGATTAATAAAATGATTAAAATGATGAACGGTATCGAACGGAAAATGTTTACGAACGCTCCAATCGCCGTGTTAACCGCTTTGTTTTCCCATAAATTATCTTTCGCTGTCATAAAGAGTAACAATCCTAAAATTAGTCCTAAAACAAATGTAGCAAGAGCTGCGATTGCCGTCATATATAACGTTTCACCAGTTGCTTCTAACATTTGATTCCAATCAACATTTGTGAGTAACTTATCCATGTGCAATCACCTCCAGCTCTACTTGATCTTGATGTATTCCCTCTATTGCTTGCTGAATCGCTGTTTCCTCACCATTTAAATGAACAACTAAAGTACCGTAAGAGCCGTTATTTGTTTGGGCGATATTTCCTTGCAAAATGCTAACTTCTATATCACTGCGTTGCATTAACCTTTGAAGTACTGGTCTTTCTACAGCTTCACCGATAAACTGCAAACGAACGACTTTACCATCTGGATACTTTTCAATTAAGCTTTCAATCGTTTCATTTGTATCTTCAGAATCCGTTAACTGCTGTACAAATCGTTTCGTAATGTCTTTCTGCGGATTGCGGAATACATCAAGCACTGGACCCGTTTCTACAATCTTTCCTTTCTCCATTACCGCCACTCGATTACAAATCTTTCGAATCACGTGCATCTCGTGTGTAATGAGTACAATTGTTAAACCGAGACGCTTATTAATATCTAATAATAAATCTAAAATTTGATCTGTCGTTTCTGGATCAAGAGCTGATGTTGCTTCATCACATAAAAGCACTTGTGGGTTGTTAGCTAATGCTCTTGCAATACCAACGCGTTGCTTTTGTCCTCCACTCAGCTGAGATGGATATGCATCTCCTCTTCCTTCTAATCCAACAAGATGAATTAACTCATCTACGCGTTTTCTTCTCTTCGCCTTATCAACACCTGCAATTTCAAGTGGGAATTCGATATTTTCACGTACAGTTCGTGACCAAAGTAAGTTGAAATGCTGAAAAATCATTCCGATTTCTTGCCTTGCCTTACGAAGTTCACTTCCTGTAATAGCTGAAATCACACGATTTGCAATTGTAATTTGGCCTGAAGTTGGTTTCTCTAGCTGATTGAATAATCTGATTAACGAACTTTTCCCAGCGCCACTATATCCGATAACACCAAATATTTCGCCTTTGTCTATTTTTAAATTGGCATTATCTACAGCAGTGACATCACCGCTTTTTGCTTTATATATTTTCTTTACATTCTCTAATAGAATCATGGTGTATCACCCCTTTTTTGTTTGGTTCGACTCCGCAATTTTTTATGTTTAATGCGTGTAGTCCACCGTTATCACTACTTTTATTATTTGAATGTCCTCCACATTCAAACAATAAAAAAACCTTTCCGCTTTAGAGAAGCAGAAAGGTTTATATGCGTATATAACAACATTATCCCTCTCTCTCATCTCTCAAAGCATTTGCTTTGCAGGAATTGGCACCATTTCAACATAAGTTGACGGTTGCCGGGCTTCACAGGGCACAGTCCCTCCACCTCTCTTGATAAGAGAAATCAGATTACATTTTCGTCTGATTTGTAATTTATGAAATTGTCTATATTTTATGAATTGAATTGTATCAATATCCACACACCATGTCAACAGAAATTTTCGCAAAAAATGAACCTTCAGAATTTTAAGCACCTACTGACATCGGTTTACATATATGAAACATCGATTCGACTAATAGCATCGTTCGGTACGTTCCCGAATAGTGTACACGTCCATCGTTCATTAACATTTGCAACCTTACATTGCCGTTCACCAATTGTTTTACATCTTCTTCATCTACACAAACGATTTGCTCCGTTCCTCTTTCCTCATGTAGCAGCTCTATATAATCCCTTGAAATTTGTAGCGAACAACTTTCATCTCCAAAGCGGAAATTAACAGTTTTTTCTCCTTGTCTTAAAAGCGGCTCTAAATGATATTGACCATTAGCGTAATTTACAAATGATTGCAGCAAAGAATATAATTTCATCCTAAATCACATCCTTCATATCACTTTCTATTACACATACCATTCCCTCTCACTAAAGAGCAATCCTGTTACTTTCGCTCGACAAATACTGTAACCACACTGCATCTCGACATATTTCCCGAGAAATATGTCGAGGCGGCAAAAACTTTGCCGCCTACTTTAATTCCGTATATAAATATTCAACCGAATGAAATGCATATATCTTCTTCATGAGTGTCCCATTTTCAAAAACAAGTAAACACGGTACACTTTCGATTCCATACTCTTTCGCTAAATGCGGAGCATAATTTAAATCTAACATTCCAATTTGGAGGTCTCCAATTGTCATCTCAACGACTGTTAACATCTTTTTTGCTAATTGGCATGTTCCACACATTGGAGTATATACATATAACACTGTTTTTTCTTCGTTCTCTATTAGGGCTGTTGCTTCGGCTCCTGTCCAGTCAATCACTTCTATCATTCCTTACCGTAAATATTCTGTATAAACGTCAATGTCAGCTCCCCATAATACATTTGCTAAGTGTGAAGATGGCGCAGTTGCCACTTCTCGGTACGAGCGATCAATATAAATATGCTCTGCTTGCGGAAATTCTTTTCGAAACTGTTTCCTTAACTTTTCTCCAGCATCATCAGCATCCACTAGTACATACACTTCCTTATCAAAAAACTGATCAATGAGCTCATCCATTTTCGACAAACCAATTGTACCATTTGTACAAACAATTTCCACCGGTTCACGAATAATAGATTCAATCTTTCTTCTATCTGATTTACCTTCTACAATAATGACTTTTTCCACATAAATCATATGTCATCACCCGATCACCATATACTATACAACCTTTAACTTAGTATATAGTATATTCGTTATTTTCATGTTGTTTCCTGTTTATTTTTGCAAAAGAAAAGCAGAAGCGGCTCGCTCAGATTGTGAGGGGGATGGAGCTTCTGACGTAAAGGCGCTTTTTGCCTTGTAGGAAGAAGCGAAGCCACCGAGCAATCTAGCCGCTGGAGCTGGACAATAAAGAAAAGCGGAACCGGCTCGTTCAGAACAAGAGGGCATTGGAACGCTTGAACTAGAGGCGCTTTTTGCCTCAAGTTCAAGAGTGAAATGACCGACTCTTTAGCCACGAGATGGAGCTAGACAATAAAAACTTAAACGAAAAAGTTTTTTCAAAAAACGTTCTCCTACACAATAATTAGTATATGATTCTACATTCATTATTTTACACAAAATAAAAAAGGACAGCACAAAGGCTGTCCTTTAGTCGACTATAATTAGTCTTGGTTTGTCATTTCTGCATATTTTTCAGCAGTTAATAACTTCTCAACTTGGCTTGCATCAGAAAGTTCAACTTTAACCATCCATGCACCCTCGTATGGAGATTCGTTAACAAGTTCTGGTTGGTCACTTAATTCTTCGTTTACTGCTACAACTTTACCACTTACAGGTGCGTATAACTCAGAAACTGTTTTAACAGATTCTACGCTTCCGAATGGCTCGTCAGCTTCGATTGTTGCACCTACTTCAGGAAGTTCAACGAATACGATATCGCCTAGCTCACCTTGTGCAAAGTGAGTAATACCGATAACAACTTCATTACCTTCAGTTTTTACCCATTCGTGTTCTTCAGAGTAACGTAAATTATTTGGAATGCTCATGACTGTACCTCCAGTGAATGTATTAATTATGTAAAAATACCTTATTGGTACTTTTTCCACACACTTTCAAACTGCTCTTCGTTAAAACCAAGTGTTACATTCGTTCCATTTGTTACGATTGGACGTTTAATCAACATGCCATCAGATGCTAAAAGCTCGTACATTGCGTCTTCACTTGCATCCTTTAACTTATCTTTCAGACCAAGTTCGCGGTAACGCATTCCACTTGTATTAAAGAATTTTTTTAATGGTAATTCACTTTTTTCATGTAAATTACGTAAATCTTCTTTTGACGGTGGATTTTCAACAATATGAATCATCTCATATGCTACATCGTTTGCCTCAAACCATTTCTTCGCTTTTTGACATGTGCCACACTTTGGATATGAATAAAATGTTACTGTCATAAATTCACCTACTTTTTTACTAACCTTTACCTTTATCATATAGAAAACGTTTTATTATTTCAAACGATTATTCGCTAAACTTTTACTTATTTCGTGATAATTTTTAATAATCCTGCAAATTTTTCTTATTTTTCCGCCATTTGTTAAGAAAAAATAAATATATAAATTTTTTTGATTCTTCTCTTATCACTCGCCGAACATATATCTTAAACAAACGTTTGATTAATTCCCCATTTTCCTTCATTAACCCTTGAGCTATATCAGTTTCTTCCTACCGAACATGCACCTTAAACAAACGTTTGATTAATTCCCCATTTTCCTTCATTAACCCTTGAGCTATATCAGTTTCTTCCTACCGAACATATATCTTAAACAAACGTTTATTTAACCACTTCATCCTATAGTCACAAAATCCGGAAACACTTTACATGACAAAGGCGTACTACAGATGAAAAGAACTAACGATTTCGGCCGTAATAATGAGAGTATTCCATGATATTGAAGAAATTACTGCAAAGAAAAAAGACGCATTTAAATGGATGTTTCTTTTGTGAAATCATATAAAGCAATTGCGCCTAAAATAACCAATATACTTTCAGGGGCATCTAACAAAATAGCTCTCCAAGTTTCTGAGACTACCCATTTAATACCTGCCGCTGATTCAAGATATGTTTGAAAATAACTAATTGTAAAATCAATTACATATAAACATACTAGTAATGTTAGACCAAATCGAATTAATTTCTTATTTGTAAACATGTAACACCTCTCAAAATTAATTGGATATTTTTGATTTTAGTTCGTTATATACAAAAATCCCTATATTTAATTTTAACATACAAAAATACCCAAATAAATACAATATGCATATTTGCATATTCCTTGCATATTGAGGAATTACTGTTAATAAAAAGGCCCTACTAAGGTAGGGCAAAATAGCTTTAGCAATCCAACAAATAATCGCATAAATAACAGAATTAGTTGAACCATTATGTAATAAGGGAAAATCCCAGTCCCTGGTTACCAACCATAATTAATAGCCCGCCGCATAACAATACAACGGATGCGATAGAACCAACAGATAAGAAATTTCCTCAAAGAAAAAGCTATGAATAAACATGAATTTCATAGCATAATCACTTCTATATTCAATAAAAATTAAAGTGAATTATATTTCTTTACTTTTAAAGGAATAGATATTACATATAAATCTATAGCATAAGTAATAATCAAAATCCCTTTTCCTTCATCAGCAAATTTTGCTTGCAGAAACTTTTCTGAAACTTTCCTTTTTCCCCATCTCTTTGGAAGATATTCGAATCCTAAGAACATAATAATAGCCCGATACTCATTAACTTAACTACTTTTCTTTTTTCCATGATATTTCAAATTCTCCACCATGTTCTTCTGTTACAATTTTAACTTTATATGTATCATCTTTAGACACTTTAATATTATTTTTACTGTTTCCACTAGTAACTTCCAGTATTGTATTATCATTTGAATCTAAAACATAAGCCTTTATGGTTCCTTGCTTAGTTTTATCATCAAAAGTAAATATCCAGCTTTCACCTTTTTTTACATCCATATCTTGAGTTGCAAAACCTGTGAAACTTTTATAATTTCCATCGATACTATTTGAACCTCCATGAACCTTACCACCAACAATCGTTCCCTCTCTTGTAAAACAACCACTAAGAACCACCAAACATAGAACAAATAATAATGTATTTTTAATAGTTTTCAACATCATTCCCCCTTGTCCTCACAATAAATATCCCCTTATTTACATTTTTTCTTTCTTAAAGAAAAAATGTACCTATGACCGAGTAAATAACGTGATGAATGTTGACAATCCCCTTGTTAGAGTACCATATAAAAAATAAAAAGGAGTAATAAGCAATGAATATTAAAATAGCTGATATAAAATTATAAATCGGTATCATTACATCTCGCATACGTTGTAAAGCTTGCGTGAACTTCTCAATCATATTTTTATCTGTGCTTCTGCATAAAAAATAAGAAGCCTCTTATACAGGCTTCTTCATCATCTATTCAAATAATCTGCAATTGTTTGAAATACGACGATATACATATTATGAATACTTTCTTCAGTATTTCCACCATTTGATAAACCAACTGCCCATTGTTGTCCTTCACCACTTCCGATATTTGCAAAGCCTTGTGTATACATAGCATTTACATCTTTTCGTGCACTGTTATACTCTATCCCTTTTGTAATAAACGTTGAATATGATTTATCTTGCAAACCGATAAAAAACACTGGTTTCTTTAGCGACGAAAATACATTTTTATACTGTTCTGTTGAGGCTTCTTGAAAGTGATCTTTCATTATGAGAAAACCATCCACTTCCTTAGATTTCTTTTCCAGTTCCTCTAACTTTATTTCCTCAAACTTTATATTCCTAAATGTATCTTTCGGCTTCTCTCCAACAACTCCAATTACGAGTGCTCTTCCGTTATATTCTAATTTTTCTCCTTCTTTATCCTTTGCACACCCAGCGCTCACTAGGCATATCAATATAAAAAATAAGAAATACGATAAACGCTTCATTTAGCACCCTCCCCTTCTTTTCAGTCAAGTGACAAAAACGTAAGGTTCATTCAAGAAAATGTAAGTAAAATCGATAGCTCAAATTGTGTTTCTATATTATAATCAATTGAATTTACTTACATTACTAAACATAGGAGATTATCATGAAGAAATTTAAACTTTCATCTTTTCTTCCGTTAAGTTATATACTTCTACTCGTACTCGTAAGTCCCCTTTACGATGTATTAAATAAATCTACTGTACACGCAGTAGATGTCACAACTGTAGTAGATAATTGGATTCCATTTGTAAAAGCATTTATTATTCCTTATTTACTTTGGTTTCCTTACTTATACGGCGCACTTATTTATTATTGCTTTGCAGATCGAAAACAATATTATGTCACTTTAAGTAGTATCATTCTTGGAAAACTTGCTTGTTTTTCTATTTATTATTTTTGGCAGACAACTGTACCACGCCCAACAGTCGTTGGATCAGACGTATTTTCCGAACTAGTCCGCTATATTTATAGTATCGATCAACCGGTAAATTGTTTCCCTAGCATTCACGTTCTTACTACCTTTGTCATTATGCTAGCTGCCTTTAAACGTAGAGAAGAACATGCTTTTGAATATTACATTCTTACCTTCTTCGGTACGCTTATTATTTTATCAACGCTATTTACGAAGCAACATGCATTTGTAGACGCCATTTCTGGAATGACGCTTGCAAGCATACTTTACTTCGGCGTACAGCTGCTATTAGCAAAAGAAACGGTACGTGTTCCAGTAAAACAAAATCACAAAATGTAAAAAGCAGACTGTGGCTTCCAGTCTGCTTTTCTCTATATAAAGTGAAACTTTAATCAGTGGGGGTTTTGTTCATCCCCCACTGATTATTAGTTGAACCAATCGGGCTTTTACGGGCAGTTGATCACCCACCTAACTTCTTTGCTTTCGCTGAATTTTGAGGTGGGGTCTTACTGCCCGTTAAATGCGGGATAAAAGGAAATTTTCAATTTAAGATTGCGGTACAGTCATATCACCAGAGTGAATACGACCTGCTTTTTTAAGAGCAATGTAAAGTATATACGAAACAGCTACTGGAATGATGATATAAGTGATTACCATCGCCGGGACAACTTCCCATCCTTGGCTGGAAATTAAATTAATTGGTGCGATAAGAGAACTCAATCCAAGACCTGCAATTTCTTTTCCTGCTTCCAGTTGGAAAATTAATGCTGATACTGGACCAACTATAGCACTGGCGACGACAGTTGGGACGAGAATCATTGGATTTTTAGTGATATTTGGCAACTGTACTTTCGGAGTACAAAGTGCCTGAGCTAATATGCCACCTAAATTGTTTTCTTTCGCTGAGATTACAGAGAATCCGATAAACTGAGCAACGCATCCTGCAAGAGCAGCACCACCTGCAACACCGTCTAAGCTAAGGGCGATTGCTAACGCAGCTGATGAAGCTGGAGAGATAAGTAATAGTCCCCAAACGACTGCAATGACGATAGAAGCGATAAACGGGCTACCAGCTGAACTATCTTTAATGAATGCTCCAACTGCATTTAAAACCGGACTAATATTTTGTGCTAACCAAATGCCTACTAAACCAGAACCTAATATTGCCGCAAATGGAACGAGCATCATATCTAATGCAGTTTTTCCACTTAATCGTTTACCAATATATACAGCTAAAGTCGCTGTTAATAATGCACCGATTGGCTCACCTGTTTTAATGATTAGACCTGCTTCAGTAATTGAAATAGATCCGGCACCAATCGCTCCAGCTACCATAGCCGAGAAGATTACAAGACCGTTTGCACCGAGCATAAAAGCAATTCCGGCACCAATCGCTGGTGCCATAAGTGATTTTGCAACAACTCCGATTGTAATAAGCAACGGAATATCAACAATTCTTCCTATATTTTCGATTAGTAAACCAATTCCAAGGGATACGAAAATACCTTGCGCGATTCCAGCTGACGCTTTAAATACACGAGACATTATATATTCCTTCATTTGTTTCACCTTCTCCTATAAGTTAGTAACCAATTGTTTTCATATAATCACGTAAAATATCGTTTGATTTTGCGAATCGAGATTCTTCATCCTCTGTTAAGTTTAGTTCTACAACTTCTTTCATACCATCTCTAGTAATAATAGCTGGCACTCCTGTACAAATATCATATTCACCGTACTCTCCATCTAAAATGGCCGATACAGCAATGACACGGTGATCATCGTTAAAGATTGAACTCGCAATATATGCTAGAGAGTTTCCGATTCCGTAATAAGTAGTTCCTTTACGCTTATAAATTTCCCATCCAGCTTTTGCAGTCTTCTCAACAATTTCATCTAAATCTATTTCACCAAATCGTTCTTTTTGTTCCTCTAAAATTTGTAGAATTGGCTTTCCACCAACAGTTACGTGGGACCAAGCAACCATTTGGGAATCACCATGTTCTCCTAATGAATACCCATGAATACTACGAGGATCTACATGTAACATTTCAGATAAAATTGTTCGTAAGCGAGAAGAATCTAGTGATGTACCAGTACCGATCACACGATTTCTAGGTAATCCAGATAATTTCCACACTTGATATGTAATAATATCAACTGGGTTCGATGCAAGTAAGAAAATACCGTCAAATCCACTTTCCATTACACCGCCAACAATACTTTCCATAATCTTCGCACTCGCTCCTAAAGTATCTAAGCGACTTTGTCCAGGCTTTGGTGCTGGTCCCGCTGTAATAATAACGATATCCATATCTTTGCAGTCTTCATAGCTTCCTGCATATACTTTTGTTCTTGTATTTGTAAAGTTAATGCAATGTGATAAATCCATCGCTTCCCCAACTGCACGTTCATGATTTATATCAATTAATAATAATTCTTCGCAAATGCCTTGATTCACAATAGAATATGCACAACTTGATCCAACTAATCCAGTACCGATAATTGCAATTTTTCTTGTATTTCGTCTCATAGCAATCTCTCCTAATTGATCATATAATCTATTTCTTTTGTTCTTTACACTCCTAATTATAGAGATTTCCACGATAGAAACCATGGATACTTTGTGAAATATTGAACAAAGTTTTTGTCCTTTTTGTGAATTGTTATATTCCATTTTCGTCATATTCGTTACAACTGGAAAAATATTTATTATATATTTATTGACATGCCCAAAACAAAAAACGAGCGACTTCATTCGCTCGTTTCTTCATCCCATTATTCCGCACTTAATTGACTTTTTAATTGCTGCACAATCATTGGATTAGCAGGTGCTGCCGGTTTGTAATAACTCTTTTGCTTTGCGTACTCATACATATTGCGTTGGCGCATCTCATCTTGATTACGAATTTGGATTAACGTTTGATGTAACTGTTCATTATCAGACTGAGAAATATAATTTGCATAACTTGTTAAACTTGCATTTAACCCTGCTAAATAATCATTTACCATATCTTTTTCATTCATCTGTCGTTTCCTCCTATCCTAGGAAAGTCATTAATTGCTGTTTCGTATTTCTTGCATCTTGCGCATCCTTTTGTAGCATTTGTTTCAACTCTGGATCTGTACACGTCTGTGCATACTGCTCCAACTTGTTAATAATTGTTGCATGTCCACCAATTAAATGACGTAAGTTTTCTACTTCAAGCTCTGTTAAGTTTTGCATAGAATACTCCTACCTTTCTTCTTTCATTCTCCTTTAGTATTCTTTTCTTTTGAAATCATATGCACTAAAAAACCTTAGAATTTCTCCTAAGGTCGCTGACTGTCTCTCTTCTTATTCAATCTTTTATTACATGTAATCCTTTAATAAACGTTTCCAATAATACATGTAAACTTGTATCTAAATCAAGCGGCAAACCAAATCCACCTTGCTGTTCAATCGACGCAAATCCATGACAAATACTTCTAAATCCACGTGTCGCATGAAGTGCATGCTCTCCTTCTAAGCCGTACTGTTGTAAAACCTGAAGACAAAGCTTCACAATTCCGTCACCTGCTTTTCTTACTTCTTCATCTCGTAAAAAAGTTGCTTCATACAGTCCAGGATGTTTGCGTACGAATGCTACATACGCTTCTCCTAAAGCATGAATTGCTTCGTCCGTACATTTACCCTCAGCAGCTTCTTCCAGTCTGTTATGCAGCTGTTTGATTCCGTAAATACCAAGATTTTTCCGTACATCTTGTAAGCCTTTCACATGATTGTATAGCGAAGGTGAACGTACCCCTAATGTTTGCGCTAATGAAGCTAACGTTACTTCTTGTATTCCATTCTCATCCGCAATTTCTACCGCTGTTTCGACAATTTTCTGTAATGTAAGTCCGATTCTCGGTGACATCAATTAACCCTCTTTTCTACTTTCTATATTCCGCTTCGCTTCCTTAATAGCAAGTTTTATGGCAGTGCCCGGATTCTTTATCATTTTCCCATGTCCTACCGCAAGCAAGGAAGGCTCATATTCACTTAGCTTCTCTGCACTTTGTAATGATATTTCTTTGCTCCACGTTGCCATCGCAGGAAACGGAAACCAAAATTTCATTTGTCCCGAAACAGCCATACCGCCTCTTGTTTGGAATGCATCCCCGACAATAAGAGCTTTATTCCGTACATCAAGAAACGACATGGAGCCTGGCGTATGTCCCGGTGTCATAATCGCAAGAAGCGATCCAACTCGGTCGCCATCTTCCAATAAAACATCAGGCACCGTTTTTACTTTTTTAGGTACACCGCCTTTTATCGGTATATTCGGTTCACCCTTTTGTAACGTCGTATCTCCTTCTAACAGCTTTGCGTCCCGCTTAGAAATATAAACTGGAACATTAGGAAGTACTTCCTTTAATACGTCTAATGCACCGATGTGATCATCATGCGCATGTGTTAATACAATCTTAGTAATTGGCTTTCCTATTTTCTCAGCCGCCTGTAAAATACCTTTTGCGCTATATGGCAAAGCCGCATCAATTAAAGTTAAACCATCTTCTTCCTCCACAAAGTAACAATTCACAGGAAACACTCTTGGTAAAAATGACAATTGATATACCGTTTTTTCATGTATCATTCTCATATTTCCATCTCCCTTTTCACGAAAACTAATACCATTAGTTTTATTATACTAATGGTATTAGTTTTATGTCACTAAAAATTTCATTTTTACAAAAAAAAAAGAAAAGTAGCCGTTTATACGACTACTTTTCTTTACAGCTATTAAACCGTGTAACGCTCATCTTCTAAAATTTTCGCAGCGATTTCACGTTTCTTCGGAATTACGTTAAGTGGTGTGTGGCGAGTTAATTTACGTAATGATGATAACATCATGCGCAGCATGTCGCCGTTTTCAACTGCGATAAGTGTTTCTTTCGCATCTGCTTCGATTTCGTTAAATGCTTCTTGGCAGAATACTTCAGTGTATAACACTTTTTGTTTATTCTTTTCAAGACCAGTTGTTTTAATCGCTTTTTCTGTACGAAGAACAGCGGACTCCATTGCGTATAGGTTGCTTACGATGTCAGCGATATTCACAAGAATTTCTTGCTCTTTATCTAATGCTTTACCGTATTTTTGAGCAGCTAATCCAGCTACCATTAAGCCAATTTTCTTCGCGTTAGTTACTAAATATTTTTGAAGTGCTAATGGCTCATCGCCTACTTCTTCTGGCATCATCATCATTAACTCTTCTTGTAATTTTTGTGCTTTTTGAAGAAGTGGTAATTCACCTTTCATCGCTTTACGTAAGAACGTACCTGGTACGATTAGGCGGTTAATTTCATTCGTACCTTCGAAAATACGGTTAATACGAGAATCGCGGTACATTCTTTCAATCTCGTACTCTGCCATAAATCCGTAACCACCGTGAATTTGAACACCTTCATCTACTGTATAATCTAATACTTCAGAACCGAATACTTTATTTAAAGAGCACTCGATTGCATATTCAGCGATAGAAGCTGCTACTGCTTTACCGTCCTTTACTTCTTCTTCAGATAATGTGCTCATGCGGCTTTCAAATAAACCTACTGTACGATATACAGAGCTTTCAGCTGCATATGTTTTTGCTGCCATATTCGCAAGTTTCTCTTGAATTAATGGGAAGCGAGCGATTGGTTGTTTGAACTGTTGACGTTGGTTTGCATATTGTGCTGAAATTTCTACTGCACGTTTCGCAGATCCAACTGTACCAACACCTAATTTATAACGACCGATATTTAAAATGTTGAACGCGATAATATGACCTTTACCGATTTCACCAAGTAAGTTTTCTTTCGGTACTAATGCATCTTCTAAAATTAACGTACGAGTTGATGAACATTTAATACCCATTTTCTTTTCTTCTGGGCTTGTAGATACGCCAGCATATTCTTTCTCTACGATAAATGCTGAGAAGTGCTCTCCATCAATTTTTGCGTATACGATAAATACGTCAGCGAATGCAGAGTTTGTAATCCATTGTTTTTCACCATTTAATACGTAGTGTGTACCTTCTGCATTTAAACGTGCAGTCGTTTTTGCACCTAATGCATCAGATCCTGAACCTGGCTCAGTTAATGCGTATGCAGCTAATTTTTCACCAGTCGCAAGTAATGGTAAATACTTTTTCTTTTGCTCTTCGTTACCGAATAACACGATTGGTAAAGATCCGATACCTACGTGAGCACCGTGAGTAATTGCAAAGCCACCAGCGCGAGAGAATTTCTCTGCGATTAACGCTGAGCTTACTTTATCAAGGCCAATTCCGCCGTACTCTTCTGGTACGTCAGCGCCTAATAAACCAAGTTCCCCGGCTTCTTTTAAAAGACGAACAGAACGATCAAACTCGTGTTGCTCTAAATATTCAAGCTCTGGAAGAACTTCATTTACGATAAAGTCCTCTGTCGTTTTTGCAATCATTTTATGCTCAGATGAAAAATCCTCTGGCGTAAACACTTGATCAATCGTAATCTCATCAACTAAAAAGCTACCGCCTTTAACCGCATTTCCTACTGTTTTTTCCATGAAAATTTCCTCCTTCATATTTTCATAAGCCGCTCCTTTCTTTTTGAAAGAAGCTGGCTCTCAATTTTATTTTTTATAAACCTTTGTTGCTTCCATTCTTTGCATTGGCGTCTCGTTCTGAACGAGCCACTTCCACTTTTTTTATAATCCAGTTCCAGTGGCTAAAACAGTCGGTCGTTTTACCCCTTCCTGTGAGGAAAAAAGTGCCTCTTCGTCAGGGCTTCCAACGCCCTCCTGTTCTGAGCGAGCCACTTCTACTTTTTATAGTAATTCAAACACTCCTGCTGCTCCCATTCCGCCGCCGATACACATTGTTACGATACCGAATTGTTGGTTGCGGCGTTTCATTTCGTGAATAAGGGATAGTGTTAGTTTTGCTCCTGTACAGCCAAGTGGGTGTCCAAGTGCGATTGCACCGCCGTTTACATTTACTTTCTCTTCATCTAAACCAAGTTCACGAATAACTTGGATTGATTGAGAAGCGAATGCTTCATTTAGTTCGAATAGGCCAATATCAGATAGCTCTAAGCCAGCTAATTTTAATGCTTTTGGAATTGCTGCAATTGGGCCGATTCCCATTACTTCTGGTGGTACGCCAGCTACTGCAAATGAACGGAATTTCGCAAGTGGCTTCATGCCATCACTCACTGCTTTTTCACGATCCATTAATAGTACAGATGCTGCACCGTCACTCATTTGTGAAGAGTTACCAGCTGTTACAGAACCGCGAACGTTAAATGCTGGACGTAATTTACCTAAAATGTCTAGCGACGTTTCTGCTCTTACACCTTCGTCTTGTGCAAAAATGATTGTTTCTTCTTGCAATTTGTTATTTGATCCAACAGTTCGTAACGTTACATCTACAGATACTGTTTCATCAGCAAAGTTCCCTGCAGCTAATGCTTTCGCAGCACGTTGATGACTTCTTACTGCAAATGCATCTTGTTCTTCACGAGAAATTCCATATTTCACAGCAACTTGCTCTGCTGTATGTCCCATGCCCATATAATATTCTGGAGCTGCTTCTACAAGGCGACTATTTGGACGAACAACGTGTCCCATCATCGGAACTAAACTCATTGATTCCGCTCCGCCTGATAATACCGCTTCCGAGTGACCAAGCATAATACGCTCTGCTCCGTAAGCAATACTTTGTAAACCTGAAGAACAGTAACGGTTAATCGTAATAGCTGGAACATCGTAAGAAAGTCCTGCTAATCCGCCGATATTACGAGCCATGTTTAAACCTTGCTCTGCTTCTGGCATCGCACAACCGAAAATTAAATCATCGATTGGTCCTTCATAATTCGCACGCTTTAACGTTTCCTTTACTACTAACGCCCCTAAATCGTCAGGACGAACTGTTTTTAATGAACCCCTCTTTGCTTTTCCAATTGGTGTTCTTGCTCCCGCAACAATGACAGCTTCTCTCATGAACGATATCTCCCCTCGTTATTAGTTACGTAATGGCTTTCCTTTTACAAGCATGTGCTGCATTCTTGCTTGTGATTTCATCTCACTTACTAAGCTAATAAATGCTTCACGTTCTACATCTAATAAATACTGCTCATCAACTTCTGTTCCGTACGGCACTTTTCCGCCCGCAATGACATATGCAAGTTTCTTCGCAATGTGAAGATCATGTTCAGAAATGTAACCTGATAAATGCATTGCTTCTGCACCAAGTACAAGCGTTGCATATCCTGTTTCACCAACAACTGGTATCTTTTTACGAATCGGCGCTTTATAGCCAGCTTCATATAAAGCAAGTGCTTTTTGTTTCGCATCATATAGTAAGTGATCACCATTCACACTAATACCGTCTTTATCGCCTAAGAAGTTGTTCGATGCAGCTTCTTGTGCTGATGTAGAAACTTTCGCCATCGCTACAGATTCGAATACTTTATTCGCAACTTTTTGCAGATCAAACTCTACACCGTTTGGCATTTTGTTTAAGTGTTTAATGTATAGCTCTTTATTACCGCCTCCGCCAGGGATTAAGCCAACACCAACTTCTACTAAGCCCATATACGTTTCGCTAGAAGCTTGAATGCTCGCTGCTGGTAAGCAAACTTCTGTACCTCCACCAAGCGTCATACCATATGGTGCTGCCACAACTGGCTTAGAAGAGTATTTAATTTTCGTCATTGCATCTTGGAAGTTCTTCACAACCCACTCAATTTCAAAGTAGTTGTCATCTTGTGCTTCCATTAAGATCATTGCTAAGTTCGCACCAACGCAGAAGTTCTTCGATTGGTTACCGATAACAAGACCTTTATAATTCTTTTCTACTTCATCAACAGCGTAGTTAATCATTTGCGTAATATCCATACCAATTGCATTGCTCTTCGAATGGAATTCTAAGCAAAGGATGCCGTCACCTAAATCAATTAAGCTCGCTCCGCTATTTTTCTTTAATACGCCATTTTTCGCTTTTAATTGTTTAAGAGAAATTGCCTTTTTATTGCGTTCAATTAGCTTATATTCGCCATTATCGTAATAGTAGCTCTCTCCGTTATCATGTTTATAGAAAGTAGTGAAACCTTTCTCTACCATTTCTTTCACCCAAGTCGGAACAACTGCGCCGTTTTCTTCCATCTTTTGAACAGACTTTTCAACGCCAATTGCATCCCAAACTTCAAATGGTCCTTGCTCCCAGCCGAAGCCCCACTTCATCGCTTGGTCAATTGCAACGATATCGTCAGCAATTTCTTTATGAAGTTTTGCAGAGTATAAAAGAGTCGGTGTAATGATGTTCCATAACAACTCTCCTGCACGGTCTTTCGCGTATACAAGCGCTTTCAATTTATTTGATAAACCTTTTTCTTGTTTACTTAACTCGATAGATGCAGCTTTTAATTTTTTGCGAGCTTCGTACTCCATCGTTTCAGGATTCAATTCTAAAATTTCTTTTCCTTGTTTTAAGAAGAAGCCTTGACCTGTTTTACTTCCAAGCCATTTTTTATCAAGCATGTCATGCATGAAAGCTGGTACTTTAAATACATCACGCTCTTCTTCTTGTACGTTTTCATATACGTTATTTGCAACGTGTACGAATGTATCTAAACCGACAACATCTAATGTACGGAACGTTGCGCTCTTCGGACGACCGATAAGTGGGCCTGTTACAGAATCAACTTCTCCAATACTATAGCCGCGTTTTATCATCTCTTGAAGAGTTACTAATAAACCGTACGTACCGATACGGTTTCCAATAAAGTTTGGTGTGTCTTTTGCGATAACAACGCCTTTTCCAAGAACGTCTTCGCCAAATAGTTTCATGAAGCTTAATACTTGTGGATCTGTTTCTTTCGTCGGTATTACCTCTAGAAGTTTTAAATATCGTGGTGGGTTAAAAAAGTGTGTCCCTAAGAAGTGTTTCTGGAAGTCGTCTGAACGACCTTCTGCCATTTTTTCAACTGAAATGCCTGACGTATTCGAGCTTACAATAGAACTCGGTTTACGAACAGCATCTACTTTTTCAAATAGTTTCTTTTTAATATCTAAGTTTTCAACTACTACTTCAATAATCCAATCAACATCAGCTAGACGCTCAAGATCATCTTCTAAGTTACCTGCTTCAATCAGTGCTAGATTTCCTTTCACTGTCAGAGGAGCTGGTTTTTGCTTTAATAGTTTTTGCACAGCCGTATTACTAAAACGATTTCTCACACTTTTATGTTCTAATGTAAGTCCCTTCGCTTCCTCTTCTTTTGTTAGCGCAGGTGGTACAATATCAAGCAATAATGTAGGAATACCAATATTAGCTAAGTGTGCCGCAATCCCTGAACCCATTACGCCTGAACCTAGAACAGCAGCCTTTTTAATTTGGAACATCCAATTCTCCCCCTATTCTTGAATGAATGCTCATTCAATTTTTCGACATAAGTCGCAATCAATGAGTGAGCCTCTACTAATAAATATATGATACAGTTTGAATTTTCGCAATATATTTATTGATAAAATTTTCTGAAATAAATATTTTTCTTTTATTTGCCCATGCTATATGTATGTATTTTCTTCACTCAAATACACTTTTCCTTTTTATAATCTGACGAAAATGGAGGAATATATATGGCAAAACTTAAGAAGAACCCTTCAAAAGCTGGAATTAGCGCAGCAAGTGTAACTGGAAATGCAGGTCCGCATAATCACGGTGTGGACAAGGGCCGTCAAGGTAATAACCAACAATACAAGAAGCAGAATATGGGCGAAAAATAACGGTATATTTTTGGGCAGAAAACGTGGCATAATGGGTAATGGCTGCTTTTTCTGCCCAATTTATTTGTACATATGGAAAACAAAAGAGGGAACGATGATGAAACGAACAATAGTTATGATTGTAATGATTGCTACACTATTTACAGGGATGATTTTCTTCTCTTACGCACAAAGACAACAAGCTGTAAGAGCTGATCAACCTAGCATTACTGGGAAATACGCCATTACAATTGATGCAGACACAGGTGAAGTCTTGTATGGAAAACGAGAAGACGAACGCTCTTATCCGGCTAGTATAGCCAAAATGATGACGACCCTTCTCTTACTAGAGAATGTAAAAGAAGATGAAGAAATTACGATTACAGAGAACGCAATTAAAACAGAAAGTCAAAGTAAGAAAATTAAACTTCGTGCTGGGGAAAAGTTAAAGCGTGATGAGGCATTAAAACTGATGCTTATCATTAGTGCAGACCCAATAGCCGAATCAATCGCAGAACATATCGCAGGATCAAAAAATGAATTTGTAAAAATGATGAATGCTAGAGCGAAGGAACTTGGTACAAAACATGCGACTTTCAAAAACGCAAGTGGCGCTGATGCACTCGGAAATAAAGTATCACCTTACGACATTGCTATGATTACGAAAGAGGCATTAAAGTACCCAGTTGTTTTAGAATATATGAATTCAACACGTACAACTCTACATACTTCAGAACGCTCTCCAAACATCGCAAACTATGGACGAGAAGAACTATATGACGATCCATATGCAATTGGAAGTAAAAGCGGTCTATCAGCACTCGGAAAATATACGGTCGTAACAGTGGATGAAAAAGACGGTAAACGCGTCATTAATGTTGTATTATCTTCTTCTCGCACGCAACTATATCCTGATACGAAGAAAATGGCACATTACGCATTTCAGCAATTAAAATAACCAAGGAGTATTTTCTCCTTGGTTATTTTTTAACCATACCTTTTAATACGAACGCAACGTTTGCTGGACGTTCTGCTAGACGGCGCATGAAGTAGCCATACCAGTCGTTTCCATAAGGCACATAAACACGCATTTTGTAACCTTCTTTTACTAGCTCAAGTTGACGCTCATTACGAATACCATATAACATCTGGAATTCAAATTGGTCTCTTGGAATATTGTGTTCTTCGGCAAGTTTTTTCGTATATTCAATAATCGCTTCGTCATGTGAAGCAATTGCAGTATAATTTCCATTTAATAAGTGCATTTTTATAATTTTTTTATAGTTATCATCTACATCTTTCTTATCCGGGAACGCCACCTCTTCAGGTTCTTTATAAGCTCCTTTTACAAGACGTAAATTAGGACTATAAGCATTTAATTCTTCCATATCTTTTTCTGTACGATAAAGGTAGGCTTGAATAACTGTACCAATATTATCGTATTCAGATTTTAATTGTTTAAAGATCTCAATTGTTTTCCCGCAGCGCGTATAGTCTTCCATATCAATTGTAATAAACACACCATTTTCTTTTCCAGCTTCTAAAATACGGCGCATATTGTTCATTACGATTTCATCAGAAATATCTAATCCCATAGAAGTCATCTTTAAAGAAAGCTGCGAATTAAGACCTTCTCTTCCAATTGCACGAATCGCTTCAATCGATTCGCTAGCCATTTCATTTGCTTCCGCTTCGTTATCAACGAATTCACCTAAATAATCGATTGTTACACAAAGACCTTGCTTATTTAATGCTTTAATTGCAGCTGTCGCTAATTCAATCGTTTCCCCTGCGACAAAGCGACCTGCACCAAAGCGTAAACCGTACTTTTTAGCCAGTTTTGTTAGCGCTTTATTTTTTGACAAGAAAAGAAACGAATTTCGCATTAATTGTTCCATGTAATTCACCCCTATGACTGTGATTTATCTGTTTTTTACCCCTCTTCAAAATTATATCACTGTTTAAAATTATTGGATACAAATAATTATTTAGATAATTTATAAAATACTATAAAAACATTTAAAACCCTATATTTTCGCTTATAAATATGCAGGAAATATTTTTCGACATTTAGAAAAAACGAATTTACTAGGCACAAAATAAGCATGTCGAAAATATTCGACATGCTTATAAAACCCTTTATATTCCATGTAAATTATATAAGGATATTAATACAGAAAACTTGAGATTATATTTATCTCAAGTTTTTTTATTGCTCATTTCTCTTCTCTTCATTAAGCCTTTTAATATCTGTAATTAACTGTACCATCTCTTCTTTCGCATCAGGGTAAGTCTCATTCCAATGCTTCACTAAAGCTGGCATCGTCTTTGCTATGTAAGAATACAGCGCCCACTTCTGCACCTGTTCTTTTCTCTCATCATTGCTCTCTCCAAGTAATAGCTCCGTGTATTTCTCTAACAACCCATCAAATTGTTCGTTAAACTTTTCACTCATTTTATCTACCTCCTATATGAAAAAAGCAGCGAAGATCGCTGCTTTTTCTTATAATTTTGATCGAACAGAGTTTAATTTCTTCTCCATTGTGCTTACTTTATCACGACGATCATCGATACGAATTGTTGTCGCAACACGCTGTGCACCTTTCGTATATGGAACTTCATGCATTTGTTGAATAACTTCTAGAATGACAGGAAGATCTCCTTCAATAATTGTATTCATTGGTGTTAATTGATACTTCACGCGATCTGCATTTTTCTCTAGCACCTTTTGTACTTCTGCTACATATTCACTAACACTTGGATTACCTGTTCCTACTGGAATAATCGATACGTCAACAATTGCCATAGTAGTCTTCCTCCTATACTTGCTTCTTATATATCCATTGTCTATTTTACCGAAATACTCATCATTTTACTAATTTGTTATTCCTCTATTTTAAATTGCTCAACTAATCTTTCTAAGTCGCTCATGTGCTCCGTCAAGCTTTCCATCGTATGAGCTACCTTTTCTAGATGATTCACTTGAGATTCAGTTGCAGCATTTACCTCTTCCGAAACAGCTGCGCTTTCTTGACTCGTACCAGCAATTGTATGCATTACCGCTGTAATTTCTCCTTGCTCGTAACCGATGTTATGTACCTCTTCTACAATTTGTTCCACCGAAGTACTAATCGTATTTACAACTGACATAATTGTGCGGAATTCCGTTTCTGCCTCTGTCGTAACTTTATTTTGTATATCCGCAATATCTTTCAATTCACTTACAACTTCTACAACACGTCTTACCTCTACTTGTACATCACCAATCATCGTCGCAATTTCTACTGTTGCATCTTTTGATTGTTCCGCTAATTTCCGAACTTCTTCAGCAACAACAGCAAACCCTTTACCTTGTTCACCTGCACGTGCCGCCTCAATTGAAGCATTTAAAGCAAGTAAATTCGTTTGATCCGAAATACCTTTTATAAGCTCTACAACATTTTGAATCGACCCAACTCTTTGCTCTAACTTTCCGGAGGCTTCCTCTGTATGAACAACAATCGAAGATGATTGGCCCCTCGTACGAACTAAATTACGCATCGTATTTAATCCTTGCTTAGATGCCTCTTCAGCTTTGCCAGCCACTCCTTTTATTTCACCAACGGAGTGATTCATTTGTTCCACTGACTGCGCCATATTCTCGAGCTGTTCTGAAACTTCATCGACACTATTAGCAAGAGTAGACGCTCCTCCGCTCACATCATCCATTGCACCTGAAACTTCTCTACTAGCCGCTACAGTTTCATTCGTTAAATAATGTAGATTATTCGTTGATTGCTGCACTGTTGATACACTATTTTTAATTTTACTTACCATTTCATTCATTTGCTCAACCATATGATTAAAATGATTCGTCAGTTCTCCAACTTCATCCTTACTTGTCACTTTCATTTGCAACGTTAAATCACCTTCTGCTACTTTTTGAACGTGATTCTTTAATAGTTGCAGCGGTCTCGCTAATCTTCTTGAGAACAAGTATGAAGCTACGATTCCAACTAATAAGCTAATACATGCCATTATAAGGACTGTATTTCTCGTACTATTCAATAGCCCATCAATCGTTTCTTTTGGATAAAAGATTCCTATTTTCCATTTCATCAAATCAAATGACTGACTATAAACAACTACATCTTCACCTTTTAATGTAGTGACAGCATATTTTGTTACCTCTTTATTTAAACTCTTCACAAGTGGCTCTTTCGAAACATCTTTTCCGATTTTCTCTGGGTAAACAAGAGCCATACTTTTATCATTTATAATAAACATTTCTCCGCCATTATTGTATTGAATATTATGAAGTAACTTCTGAATTGTTCCAAGTGATACATCCATCGCAACAACACCTAATACAGATCCATCTTGAGCTGTAATGGCTTTAGAAACTCCCACGCTTAACTTACCTGTTGCAATTTCGTACATAGGTTGGCCCCAGTGAACCTTTTTCACATCGGCTTCTGAGTCTTTATACCATGGTCTTGTCGTTGGATCATATCCTTCTGGCACTTGTCCACCTTCAGCAAGATTGGCACTTAATGTTTTTTTATCTTTCGTACCAATATATAAGTCTAAAATACCAGGATGATTCTTTTTGTACTCCGAAAACTCTTTCGTCAAAAAGGCTTCTTCTTCTGGAGTAACTCCGTCTTGAAGTATATTACGAACCATCTCACTGTTCGCATAATATCCCATATCTTCATCCGTTCTTTGAACAAATGTCGTAAGTTGCTCTGTCACAAGATCCATCGTATTTTGAGAATACTGGTCTAAGGAGCGCACTTCCTTCTCTTTCTGTAATTGATACATAGCTGTACCTAATATTACAAACATCATAGAAATAAGCACCGAAAATACTACCGCAATTTTTAAACGTAAACTTCTCAACATCTTCCCCAATGCATCCCCTTCTCGTTGTATTATAATCATATTAATCACTATATTAAGTATAATGGATAAAATTAAAAAATTGAAATTAATTCTCATCTCAATTTGAGTAGAAAACCTACTACCACTTGTGCAAAAACAAATAGTTCATTATCCTTAATCTATATCATCTCATTCGTTCGGAGGGAACTATGTTACAAAAATTCGGTTTCTCACAGTATGAAAGCCAAGCTTATGAAGTTGTCGTATCAAGCAACGAACCACTAGATGCTACAACAATTGTGAAGCACTCTGGTGTTCCAAAAGCAAAAATATATGAAGTGCTAGCACGCCTAATCGATAAAGGCATGGTAATGGATTCTGTTTCTGAAAAGAAAAAGCTGTATACAGCATTACCACTCAAGCTAGCAATTGAAAAATTAACGACAGAATTTCAATCAAATATTAAAGAATTAGAAACAAATATATCGAAAAAATCATTTACAGATGACCGTGTGTGGAGCTTAAAAATGCAATCTTCTATTCGAGTTCAAAGTAAAGAACTCATCGAAAGTGCAAAAGAATCGATTCGTATTTCAGCTTGGAATGATACTCTTTTAGAATATCTTCCTTCATTAGAAGAAAAAGCAAAACAAGGTGTCAAACTCGAGTCCCTTATAGTTGGGCAAGTAGAAACAGAGTTAGAAAACATGCATTTTCTAATCCCAACTGAAGAACCTAACGCATTAGAACGCTACTTGCTGCTCATCGTTGACGACCGCGAAATTTTATTTGCTGGTGTAGAGCAAGAGTCATGGCAAGCGATGAAAACAATGTCACAACCTTTCGTAAAGTTCTTTACAGAATTTTTCTATCACGACGTTGCACTTGCAAAAATTACAGAGAAGCATCTGGATCTCTTCATGCAAGATGAGGAAATTAAGAGTTTGTTGAGGAAATTGAGATACTAAAAAAACGCCTCTATTACAAGGCGTTTTTTTTCTACATTTCTTTTCTATTTTTCACCCTTAACACATAAGCACCAGCAATAATAAAGCCAATTCCTAAAACGAATAAAACCGTAAATTCATTGCCAACGCCGCCAGTAGCTGGTAAACGCACTTCATTATGAGTATTAGGTTGTTGCATTGGCTTCACATCAGCGGATGGTTTCACTTCTCCACTCGGTGTTGGCTTATTTGGCTTAGAAGGAAATGATGCCTTTTCTTCTTTCTTATTTTTTACAATATGTTTAATAAGTTCTCCATCCTCTTTTATTTCAAATGCAAATGTCTCTTCATTTATTACATATCCATTTGGCGCTATTGTTTCTTTATACGTGTACTTTCCGTACGGTAGTTTGAATTTCGCTATACCTTTTTCATCCGTTTTCCCTTTTACTACTTCTTTCCCTTGTTCGTTGTAGATTGTAAATTCTGCATTTGGCAGTT
>NZ_JAQFNK010000023.1:0-76215 GCF_027710505.1 Bacillus cereus group sp. TH152-1LC
CGCTTGAAAATAGTAGACAGAGTTGCTTATTGGCAGGTGTGGCAATTTTATTGAAAAGATTTTAAACAGGTTCTTAAGAAACCACCTTTATTATAATCTATTTCACAGATAAATTTCAGAATATTAAAAATTAACCAAGTGAAAAAGGAGGGATTTTATGCAACTACAGACCGAGGTAAAAAAGCAGCCGAGCAAACGAAAATTTAACATGCCTGACGCGTACGTACTACTATTTTTTATTGCCTTACTTTGTGCAATAGCTACATATTTCGTTCCTGCTGGAGAGTTTAAAAGAGTTACAAATGGTACTGTTACAACGACAATACCAGGAAGTTATCATTCTGTTCCACAATCGCCAGTAGGATTTGTTTCTTTTTTTACCGCTATTGAAAAAGGAATGACGCTTGCTGCTCCGATCATCTTCTTAATTTTATTTACAGGTGGAGCCATTGCCATTCTTGAAAAAACAGGTGCTCTTGACGGTTTAATCTATCATGTGATTAACAAATTTCGTAATCAGCAATTACTTTTCATTTGCATTGTCGCTGCACTCTTTTCTATTCTCGGAACGACTGGTATTATCGTAAACTCAGTTATTGGATTTATCCCCATCGGCATCATCGTTGCGCGCACATTAAAATGGGACGCTATCGTCGGCGTAGCAATTATTTATTTAGGCACTTATGCTGGTTTTAATGCTACTATTTTATCTCCCTCACCTTTAGGTATTTCACAAAAAATCGCAGAACTTCCGATGTTTTCGGGAATTGGTTTACGCACAGCAATCTATATCTCTTTTTTAATTGCCACCATTTTATATATTAATTGGTATGTAAAACGTTTAAAAAAATCGAATAAAGGAAGCATACTCGGAGATAACTGGTTTCCAAGTAATGCTCTTTCAAGTGAGAAAGAAATAGAGAAAACTGAAGTTCCTTGGACAATACGTCACAAATTAATTTTACTCGTTTCGGCTTTATCATTAATTGTATTTTTAATAGGTGCTTTCCATCTACATTGGACAGACGCCGAAATGACCGCTACTTTTATTTTCATCGCAATTACAGCGGGAATAATAGGTGGCATGAAAGCGAACGATATTGCTTCTACTTTTCTAGCAGGCTGCCAAAATCTCATTTACGGTGCTTTGATCGTCGGAATGGCTCGTTGTATTTCAGTCATTCTAGAACAAGGCAAATTACTTGATACAATTGTGAATCAGCTCGCACAGTCTCTCGAAGGACATAGCCCTGTATTTGGCGTTCTCGGTATGTATGTAAGTAGTGCAGCATTACATTTCCTCATTTCATCCGGGACAGGAGAATCTGTTATTTTCATTCCGATATTAGCTCCATTAGCTGATTTCATGCACATTACACGCCAAGTTACAGTACAAGCCGTTATGCTTGGAGAAGGTGTAGTGAACTGTCTCAATCCAACTTCCGGTGTTTTAATGGGCGTCCTCGCAGCTAGCGGCATTTCTTACGGAAAATGGATTCGATTTATGGCTCCACTTGCATTCATTTGGTTTATCATCGGACTTATTTTTCTTATTGTTGGTGTGAATATTGAGTGGGGACCTTATTAAAAGACCCATATTATACTTAACTTGATACAATATCTATTCTCCAATCCTATAAAAATCACTTATTCTAGTATAGATATAAACAGGGATTGATCACTATGATCAATCCCTTCTCTCAAAGTAAAATACCTTTAAGTATTTTACTTCCAAATTTTATTTACCCATTCCGGATGATCAATAAAAGGATTACGATTATGTTGATATTTCGTAAAAATCACTTCATTACGCTTTCGCTCTAAATCATCTACCGGGTCTTGTTCATTCCATTTTAGTAAAACGGATAGTTTGCCCATGTATGGATCTTTATTGTTATTCACCTTTTCATTTAATTCTAAGTCTATTTCGCCGTTGTCTCCTTCATAACGAACAGCCATGTAAAATAGCATTCTAGCGATATCTCCTTTTACACTATCACGAGGTTCCCAAGAATCACTATCGTATTTACATTCTGTCGCTTCCGAATGACTCACACCACCATTATCAAAATCCAGATTTCCACGTGAACTATTTACAGATACATCCGTCGCTCTTAAATGATGTAAATCTGTTCCAGCTCCTGCAGTCGTTCCAAAATCACCGTGAGACTTTGCCCAAACATGCTCTCGATTCCAATTATCAACTCCTGAACCATTCGTAAGTTTCCCTTGCGAACGCCCAGTATATAAGAGTATCACATTGTTTTTATTATTTGGATCTTCATCCGTATCTCTTAGTGCTTCCCAAACCGCACTGTATGATAACTTTGTATGATCATCAATAATGTTATGAAGTTCCTTCTTTAATTCTAAACCCGTTTTTCCTATTGCATTATTATAATATGTATCATCATAGCTTTTTACAGTAATCTCTTGTGGTGATGCAGAAGCTACTTCACCGTGTATGATATCTGTGAATGATAGAGATGCAGTACCTAAAATAAAAAATGAAGATAGTGTAACCATAGCAAGCTTTGTATTTCGAAACTTCATATACCCATTTCCCCTTTAACATATAATTTGAAGCTATTAACTAAAAAGTGCTCTCTAAACCCCAACAACTTTTAGAAAGCCATACCCACCCTTTTCTTTTTATTTAATACAAAAACTCTATTGAGTCTGTATCATTTCCACACTTTTGGTTTATCTACTTTTCACAAGGAATATCCTTCTCTAGTAAAGATTATTAAAATATTCTTTACAATTAAAAAGTAGTTTAATGTTAACTTATAAATTTCAATTTTTTTTATGCAATTATGCATATTTGATAAATCGACTTTTCCTTTTTCTATAACTGTCTTTATTTTTTGTGTAAAACCCTTCTTCCTCTGAAGAATAAGTACAAAAATAGATTGGATACCATGTAAGGCACCAATCTATTTTAATTAAAGAAACTGTGTCAATTCTGAGTTCACAACACGTTGTGCAGTAATGATAACACCTTCAGCTGTTAGTCCATAAACACTATATAGTCCACCAGGTTGATTAGGAACAATTTGAACTTCATATTCAAATGCTTGTCCAAAAGCAGGATGAACTAAACTTAGAGTTGCAAAAGTAGAAGCATTAGAATTCACATTGAAGTTTACCTGTTCAATTAATGCTAATGAACCGTCAAGTCTAAAAACTCTAGCTACTCCAGTAAGTGGGCCCGCAGTACGGTTAAGGATCTTCACCCTAACTCTATTTGCATTAGCAGGTTGATTTCCTACGTTTTCAATTGGTCCTGTAGTAAGAGCCATATAACATCACCTCCATTATATTATTATGATATTCAATGATAAACATTAATGTTTTAGTTTAATTAACCAATTTATTTTAAATAAAAAAGCTTGTTTCTTATATTTTTTAATAAGAAACAAACTTTTCTTTTTCAACTACTATTCCTAATATACTTTTATCAGTCTCGAAAACTTTTAAAGTTACTTGACGTTTATGTTGGGACAAAACTACTACTATTTATTTGGCAACGTATCAATATACTTTTTAACTACTTCATATACATATTCTTGATTTGCCGCCGCTGTATTTGGATTGTATTTTCCGCCGTTTGTTTTATTGTTAGATAATACTCGAATCCCTAAAAATGGTACATCATAAGCTTTTGCAATTTGCGCCGCTGCAGCACCTTCCATTTCTTCTACAGATGTTCCGTATTTTGTATGGAACCACTTAATTCTATCCACTTCATTATTCCAAAGGTCTGCTGAACCTATAGTCCCTTCAACCACTTTACCTTTTGTATATTTATCTTTTACCGCATTAGCTGCTGCAAGTAAATCCTTATCTCCCTCGTAGTATCGGATTTTCTCTGCATTTGGATCTTCTCCTGCACTACCTTCAGAAGCCATTAAGTCCATTGAAATCCATTTTGTTGGTTCAATCCCTTGATTCTCATCCATATTTGATGTTTTTAATGAACCTATGTTTGCTACTTGTTTTCCTAAAACAATATCAAATACGTTTAAATTAGGATCATGTCCACCCGATGTTCCTTGGTTAATAATCGCTATAGGCTTATATTTTTCAATAGCCACTGCTGTAGCGGCTGCTGTATTTTCCATTCCTTTACCTGTTTTCGCTACGATTACAGGATAATTGTCGACAGTGCCTTTATAAAATACGAAAGTTCCAGACTTTTCTTCTTTCACATTTTTTAACCTTTTTGCAAACTTCTCAGCCTCAATCGGCATTGGCCCTTGAATTAAAATAGGTTGTTGATTACTTTTCGCCTCTACTACTTGTTTTGGACTCGCATTACACCCCGCAAGTATTGAGAATGACAATACCGTAGTAGTTACTAGCGCCGCACACTTTTTCAGCATATTGTTCTTCATAAATAATCTCCTCTTTCTCTTGTTGTTTTCTATACTCGATGCTTTTGGTCCAAACAAAAAAGTTCTAGAAATTGTAGAAGAATCTCTACTTTCTAGAACTACGGTAGTCAAAGTTAATTGAGCAAAAGATAAAACAATTGCCAAATTATAGATCGGTAGCGCTCATTGAACAGCACGGCCGAATACTTTAACCCGTAGTCCAGTTCTTTCATTGGGAACTAGGTAGAAACGCTCGGACCATATTACCGAGTATATACGAGTGATGATGTGTAAAATTATTATATTGGTAATATATCAAACTTTTAGTGTGTACGCAATCTAAAAGTGAACATTTTTAACGAAATTATTTTTAATGTTCGTTTTTTTAAAGGTTAATCAATCTAATTAACCATTCCAAAATGAAAAACACCATAAAAAACTTATAATCCGAATACCAAACTAAATCCACCTACAACAACCGAGCTTTTACAAGCAATTAAGCTTTCTCACATCCGCCTTATATTGAGCTGGAAGTCTTCTCCCCCTCGTATTGCGAGATAAAACGCGCATCCATCCAATTCACAATTATTTCTTCCAACTCTAGATGAAGTGGCTTATCCGCACTTTCCACATAAATCTTTTTAAATTGTAACGCTTTAAAATCACCTTCAAAATATTTTAAGGTATGATCCATATTTTTTATTACATACACTTCAGAGTCACCTTGCACATAATCAACAATTCTCTTCGCTTTTTCAGGATTTGCCTGAAAGTCTTTATCACCAGCAATCGCTAACACCGGGCACGTTACTTTCATTAAATCTTTATAAATATCATGCTGAAAATGCTCTCTAAACCATTTTGCGTTCATTGGCTTAAAACCAATTTTTACAATATCTTTTTTTGAGTTTATCATTTTCTCTGTTGCTTTTTGCGCCTGCTTTTCTCCTCGTTTCTCAATATTGAGAAGACGCATTAACTTTCCTTTTATTCCTTTTTGCTCTTTTAACTCCTTATAAATAATCTCTCTTTGTCTTTTCGTAGCCTCTTCTAACGATTCCGCAGCTCCTGTAAGAAGTATGAGTCCATTAACTGGTGTTCTTGCGTTTACTACAGTTGCTAACATACACCCTTCACTATGACCAACTAAAATGATATTTTCCGGATCAACAAATGGTTGTTCTTTCAAATACGTAATCGTAGCCTCTATATCACTAACTAAATCCCACATTCCTGTCTTCTGAAATTCCCCTTCACTCTTTCCTACCCCGCGCTTATCAAAGCGAAGCGTTACTACTCCAAGTCTCGCTATTACATGTGATAAATCTTTGTAAATATTCGACGCAAGCTTTAACGGTACAATCATTCCATCACGATCAACTTCTCCAGATCCAGCGATAATGACAACAGCAGCATACTTCCCGTCAGCTTTCGGTTTCGTAATCGTACCGCGCAAAGTAAATTTACTATTTATCGCTACTTCATATTCATCAAAGGTCATTATATTTATCCTCCCTCTAATCTGTTATATCCAATTTGAATTTCAAACTCGCTATTATATTTTTGTACTCTCTTACATCTTTCATAGATGCGAAAATGGGGTTCTCTGCAATACCTTGTAGCATGCTTCGCTTTATAATTTCTTCATTTCTAACCGTTTTAGCACCGAGCGGAAATTCTGCAAACCATCCATCAATCGCATCAAAATATGAATCGCCGTGTAAATGCAGACTATTTACTGTGAAACTAGCTGCACAAACTGTTGCGTATTTCTGCAACATTTCTAATGCTCTTTCAAAATTTCCTTGCATACAATATACTTGTGCAGCAGCATAGTATACTTTTAAAGTCATATTGGGATGTAATGTTTCTATTTCATATATATCTATTAACATGAAAGCTCTATTTAAAATTACCTCTACCTTTTCAGCGCTTGAGGCATGTATTACTACATAATTCGGTATTGTCGCAACGAGGTGTATTAAATGTTGGTACATACTAATTTGCATCACTTCATTCGCCTTTTCAGCATTTCCAAGCATTTGATACGCTTGTGCGATTAAATCCTCTTCTGGAAAATTAGGACGTATCATTTCGCCAAATAATTGAAGCACCTCATTTGGTTTATTGAGTATAAGATAGCAAGTTGCTTGAAACGATGCCGCCTCTTTCACAAGAGAAACATCATCACTCTCTTCCTGCACCCTGATAAAGAGAGACATTGCCTCTTCTAAAATTTCAGTTCTTTTATCCGTATCCTCTGTTAACATGTGGTGGTTTATAAAAAGTAGTCCCATTTGAAGTAATAACGGAAAACAAGAATAATATTTTTTAATCATTTCTCTGCATTCCAACATTACTTCATCAAATGGTTCTTCACTAAATGCTTCCGCTAGTCTATGATATAAATTTTTAATATCTTCCTGCTCCATTTGTGGTGTATAACTAATTAGTTCATCAACACTTATGTTAAAGTACGATGCTAACAGTGGTAAAAATGTAATATCCGGATAACTCTGCCCTGTCTCCCATTTGGAAACAGATGCCTTCGTAATACCGATATACGCCGCTAACTCTTCCTGTGTAATTCCCTTTTCTTTTCTCTTATCCGCAATAATTTTATGAATCTGAATTTCTCTCACTGTATCACCTCATACTTTTATTATATGTACTATATTCTATACAAAATATGGATTTAAAGTCGACTTTCGTTAACAAAATCAACTGTTAGGAAACATCTCCCTAAAATGAAAGGCAGGAACATTTTTGAAATGTTCCTGCCTTTTTATTGCGGGCTACCGATACGTGGTCATCTAGCTAAGATTTTGAAGTGCTGCAAAATCAAAAAATTCATCTCAATACAGTTTTTTATGAAAACCCAGTGAACAGCTTAATTGCATAATTTTCGATATAGGAAGTTATCAAATCTATTCAATTAAACCAACTATATCAAGAAAAATTATAGTAGTTATTATTGCGATAACTGCTATAAGAAATTTAAATCTAAATTTAATCTTAATACCTAGCTTCTCTGGAATAAAATATATTCCCAAACCCATACTAATACGCCCTATTAATAAATATAATTGAAATAAAAATTCGTTATTTATTTTTCCCTTAATATATACTTTACTGTAATCAAACAATAGGAAATATATTAAAACAATGATTAAGTAAAGAATATATAATTTCACATAGTTTCTCATTTTAGTTTTTTTCAAAATACTTTATACTCCTTTTAGATGCTCAATCAATTTATAAATTTCAATCTATTATTTCTCCCTTTATCAATGCCCCAAATTGTTTAAACATGTGATTCCCCCCTTATTATCAAGACGGTCTCAATTATAATAGATTCGTGTAAGTAGTAAAGAATTCCTCTTGTATATTCTATACACATCTAATTGACATAACGTCTCTCTGAAATGAAAGGGAGGAACATATTTGATATGTTCCTCCCTTTTTATTGTGGGATCCGATATATGGCCATCTAGCTAAAATTTTGAAGTGCTGCAAAATCAAATATTTTATCTCACCACAGTTTTCTATGAGAATCCAGTGAACAGCTTATTTGCAAAATTTTCATTAGCGAAAGTTGTTTAATGATCTATTTTTTATTTTTTAACTCCAGCATCTTAATTGTCATCGTCTTCACTAGAAAAAATATAAAAGATTGTGGAAATCTTATTTCTTATTGCTTCGTCAAAACATTTAAGTGATTCCTCAGCTTCACTATCACTTTCATATAAATTTCGATTAGCAATAAAACGGTCTAAAATATCTATTACCTCCCACCCTTCATTATTGACGTACTTTTTCGCTCTATTCAATGCGTTTTTTTCATTTATTGATTTAACCCAACAATTTATATATGCACCTACACATTCTTCTTTTTCTGGATTATCTGGGTGTGGGATAGCCTCTAACTGAAAAAAATATATAGTCATAGTGCCCTCCTACTAAACTTTTCCTTAATTATAACGATTTCTTATTCAACTAAACAGACCGTTAATTAAATAAGGAACAATGTATAACATGTACATATGAGGTTAACATAACGTCTCATCATCCGTAGCGAGGAAAAAGGAGAACCCTGCTCTCACAAGGAAATCTTTTTTAGTTCTATGAATCTATACTTTTTTTATACATTCCTATCCTAACGTGGTTTTAATGTTATTGTTTGTTACTGGATTAGCCAAAAAAACTGTATAAAATCTTGCATACTCTTAGCGTGGGGTATTTCCAAAATACTCGCCCCCCAATACGTGCTTTCTTATGGGTATTTCTTGAACCCTCATTCCCCCTCCCATCCCTTTGTCTATCTTTAAGAGTAACTCGGCTTGTTTATTTAATTGCAACGAGGCATCGCCCTCCTCCCAAAGCCAAACAAACAATTCAGATCACATGCCTATATCAAACTAAACAGTCAATCTTTATTCAGTTTGTAAATAAAAAAGGATAATCAGCCCCATAATGGACTAACTATCCTATAACTTCTTATCTAAACTTAATAAAACTAAAACTTCTCATCCTATGTATCATTATTTCGTTATCTCACCAAACTGCGCTCTCGTCACTTTCGCCAAGTCATCCACATTCAGCTCAATTTGTATACCAATTTTCCCACCGCTTACTATGATCGTTTCAAGCGATTGCGCACTCTCATCAATGCACGTTGAAAATAACTTCTTCATTCCGACTGGTGAACAACCACCGCGAATATATCCTGACACTTTTGTAATATCTTTTACAGGAATCATTTCAATTTTCTTTTCACTAACTGCTTTTGCAGCAGCTTTTAAATTTAGTTCTTCATCTACCGGGATGATAAACACATGATAATTTTTACTATTTCCTTGAGCGATTAACGTTTTATATACTTCTCTCACTTCTCGTCCAATTTTCTCGGCTACTGATACACCATCAATTTTTCCATCTTCCGGATCATATGACATCATCGAATATTCGATCTTTTCTTTATCTAATATTCGCATCGCATTTGTTTTATCTTTTTTCATGGGTTTCTCCTTAAAAAGTTATTTCATATTATTAAGTTTTATTATACACCCTTTTCCATTTCTCCTACATAACTTCACGTATATTTCAAGACTAAAAATATTGATAATTCAAAAATCATCTGATATAATTTGGAAAAACTTATGTTAAGGAGAGATTCGTAATGCGAAATGTTAATACTTCTTTCCAACTTCATCATCATACGTAACGCCGTGTATCCGAAGAAAAAATTTTCTTCGTGGGTACAGGGCTTTTCCTGTTGACCCACGAAGCGTTCATAAAGCTATGTGGGTGTTTTTATACCCGCATAGCTTTTTTTAATTTAAAAAGGAGTGATTACAATGGAAATGAAAAATGTAAAAGGAACGAAAGACTATTTACCAGAGGAACAAGTGTTGCGAAATACAATTAAAAGAGCTTGTGAAGACACGTTTGAACGATACGGATGTAAACCGTTAGAAACACCAACGTTAAATATGTATGAGCTTATGTCTTACAAGTACGGTGGTGGCGATGAAATATTAAAAGAAATATATACACTTAGGGATCAAGGAAATCGTGACCTTTCCTTACGCTACGATTTAACCATTCCATTCGCAAAAGTCGTGGCAATGAATCCGAACATCCGTCTCCCTTTTAAACGGTATGAAATTGGAAAAGTCTTTCGAGATGGGCCAATTAAACAAGGAAGATTTCGTGAGTTCATACAATGTGACGTTGATATCGTTGGTGTAGAATCAGTCATGGCAGAAGCCGAACTTATGAGCATGGCGTTTGAACTGTTCCGAACGTTAAACTTAGAAGTAACAATCCAATATAATAATCGAAAATTGTTAAACGGTATTCTCGAGTCCATTAACATTCCTAGTGAACGAACGAGTGACGTCATTTTATCATTAGACAAAATCGAAAAAATTGGGATTGATGGTGTACGAAAAGATGTATTAGAGCGCGGAATTACTGAAGAAATGGCTGATACGATATGTAATACCGTTTTATCTTATCTAAAGCTTTCAATTGCTGACTTTACAGAAGCTTTCAATACTCCACTCGTTGCCGAAGGAGTAAACGAATTACAACAATTACAGCAATATTTAATCGCTCTCGGAATAAATGAAAATGCTATATTCAATCCATTTTTAGCACGAGGACTTACAATGTATACAGGTACCGTGTATGAAATCTTTTTAAAAGATGGGTCGATTACATCCAGCATCGGTAGTGGCGGTCGATATGATAATATTATTGGAGCATTCCGTGGTGATGATATGAGCTATCCAACAGTCGGTATTTCATTCGGTTTAGACGTTATTTATACAGCACTATCACAGAAAGAAACGATATCATCTACAGCGGATGTATTTATCATCCCACTCGGGACAGAATTACAATGCTTACAAATTGCCCAGCAATTACGTGCTACTACTTCCTTAAAAGTCGAACTCGAACTAGCAGGCCGCAAATTAAAACGTGCCCTTAATTATGCCAATAAAGAGAATATCCCTTATGTGCTTATTATTGGAGAAGAAGAACTTAATACAGAAACCGTTATGCTGCGGAATATGAAGGAAGGTAGTGAAGTGAAGGTTCCCCTTTCTTCTTTAAATAGTTATTTATAATACGAACCACCCTCGTTTGGGTGGTTTTTCTATTTTATAGACAACTCAACATTCAGTTAACATAAAATAATTATATTCTACTAAAAACCACAAATATTTAACATCTAATCCCCTGTTATTTTTGGTAATATATAGATATTAATAATTTTAGGAGGATTTACTTTGAAAACTTACATACAAGCACTAAAGTGGACCACAGGTATCTATCATCTTTTCTTACTTCCTTGTTATTATTTATTTCCAAGTCTTGTTAACTTATATGGGATACCTTTACTACTATTGATTGCTTTACATATCACTACTATTTTATTAGCTAAAAAAGCAGGCATGAATACGTATCCTCATTCTATCGGTATTATCGTTACCCTATTTGCCTTCTTTCCTTATATAGAACTGGTTCTACATTTTATAGCAGCCGTTTTCCTTTTATTAGATGCAATTTCCACTACTAAAAAGAAAGTTTTTGATTTATAGCAAAATCAATAGCACATCCCTAGAATAGATTCACATGCGTTTTAATGACAACCAAAATTTTAGAAAATAAAAAATAAAAGGTGTCTTCACCTATGGAAAACACCTTTTATTTCTCCAACTCTTAACTATTATTTTTCGTATTCCTACTCTCCAAAACTTTCTCCATATTATGAGTTGCCCATTCCATCATTAATAAAATCATTGGACGTAGTGATTCACCAAGCTCAGTTAATGAATATTCTACTTTTGGCGGCACTTCACGGTATACTTCACGATGTATGATGCCATCTGCTTCAAGTTCTCTCAGCTGCAGTGTTAACATTCTTTGTGTGATATTAGGTTTTAATCTTTTTAATTCATTAAACCTCTTTGTACCATCTAATAAATGATACAAAATAACTCCTTTCCATTTTCCACCAATAACCTCAACCATAGCTTCCACTGGACAAGAATATTTATTTAAAAATGGGTAATTTATATTATTTTCGTTTGAACAATCCATAATAAATCCCTTCCCTTACCAATAGTATCTTTTTTGATACTATAACACATAAATGTGCGTACTTGTATCCATGTTACTTTAAAAATATAATTTACTTACAAAAATAATTTAATGAAAAGAGGAACTTTTATGACACATACAAACCAATTTACAAAAGAAAAAATTATGGAGGCTTTTCATTTCAGACATGCATGTAAAGAGTTCGATCCTATGCACAAAATTTCAGAAGAGGACTTTAAATTCATTTTAGAAACAGGCAGATTATCTCCTTCTTCTTTTGGATATGAACCTTGGAAATTTATTGTCGTACAAAATAAAGAAGTAAGAGAAAAACTACAACCATATTCATGGGGCGCTGGTGGGCAACTTGCAACAGCTAGTCACTTTGTCATTGTTCTTTCAAGAAACATTAAAGATATGCATTATGATGCAGAGTATATTAAATATATGATGAACGATATTATTGGATTGCCTGAAGACACTCAAAAAATTAGATATGAATTCTTCAAAAAGTTCCAGGAAACAGATTTTAACTTATTACAATCCGATCGTGCTGTATTTGATTGGGCATCTAAGCAATCTTATATTGCTTTAGGTAATATGATGACGAGTGCAGCTCAAATTGGCATTGACTCTTGTCCAATAGAAGGATTTGATAAAGAGAAAGTAGATTCTTTACTTCGTCAAGAAGGCATTATAAAAGATGATAATCTTGAAGTGTCTGTTATGGTTGCCTTTGGTTACCGTAAAGAAGATCCAAAACGTGATAAAACAAGACAAAATATGGATACAATTGTTGAATGGATTAAGTAATATAGCACTCACAAATAAAACTCCTTCTAGCTAAATACTTATTCTATTGAAGAATCAGTTGTTTTTCTAATGTATGAAATTGATTTTTCATGGAAAGATATGTTAGTATGTATACAGTTTGAGCGCTCTATTTTTTAGAGTCGAACAGGAGGAGAATGGATATGTCTGATATTGAAGTTGGCGAAGTGTTTACTCTCAGTGATGAGAATAATGAGGATCAGGAAGTAGAAGTACTTGGAGCGATGGATGTCGAAGGTGCAGAATATATTGCAGTTGCTTTCGTAGAAGACATTCAAACAGATTCTGAGGAAGACATTGATATTTTCTTTTTAAAAGTAGAAGAAGATAATGAGTTTTCATACATTGAAAATGATGAAGAGTTTGATAAAGTATCTGCTGCTTTTGATAAAATTTTGGACGAGCAAGAGCAAGAATAATATGAATGAAAAACACGAGGGCGGATACATATCCGCCCTCTTTTTATTTATCCCCCTATTCGCCGGGCAGTAAGACTCCCACCTCAAAATTCAGTAAATGCGGAGGAGTTAGGTAGGAGATCAACTGCCCGTAAAAGCCCGATTGGTGAGGGCTGATAATCAGTGGGGATGGACAAAACCCCCACTGATTAAAGTTTCACTTTATCACTCATCCAAAGACTTATGCAACAAGTCCAGTACATCTTTCATCACAAAAGGACCGTCTTTTTTCACATGCTCAGCGAATTCAGAAACGAGACGTAATGTTTTTACACTTTCAATCGGATGCCCTCCTGACGCACTTTCAGCAGAAAGCATAACAGCATTCGTTCCGTCCAGTACAGCTTGAAACACATCCGTTACCTCAGCCCTTGTTGGAATAGAATGATCTACCATTGATTGAAGCATTTGTGTCGCTGTAATAACATATGTACTCGTTCGATTACATTCCTGAATCATCAGTTTCTGCAAGAGCGGAATAAATTGATACGGCAACTCTACCCCTAAATCGCCCCTTGCAATCATAATTCCGTCTGCTTCTTTACATATATCTTGAAAATTCTCGATCGCTTCCATCGTTTCTATTTTTGCAATTACATTAGGTGATGTTTCTTTATACTGTTGTATAAAATCTCGTATTTCTTTTATATGACTAGGTTTTCTTACGAAAGAACATGCGATAAAATCAACATCCTCTTCTAAAAGAAACTGAATATCTTTTTTATCTTTCTCTGTTATAGCTGGTAAACGAACGATTGCCCCTGGTAAGTTCACCCCTTTATGAGATGAAATATTACCACCTGTTTTCACCTTTGTTTCTATTTTATCCGTACTTATCTTTTCAACGATTAACTCAACTTCGCCATCATTAATTAAAATTCTACTGCCAACTTTCACATCATTCACGATTCCTTCATAATCAACGCTCGCTTCTTTATTGCTCCCTGTAACTGCTTGCGTATGTAAAGTAAAAGAATCTCCCGCCTGAAGTGCAATTTGTTCTCCGTTTATTTCATCTAATCTTATTTTAGGACCTTGTACATCCCCTAAAATTTTAATAGAATCGTCTAGCGATTTGACTAAACGAATAATATCTTTATGACTTTCATGCGTGCCATGTGATAAATTCAACCGCACTATTTTCATACCATTGTTTATTAACTGCGCTAACGTTTCTTTATTATTACTTGCTGGCCCAATTGTACAAACTCGATCGATTGTCATTTTTATCACCATCCTTTTTTAGATAAGTTTCCCACATAACCTTAAAAATAACAGAGATCATGAAATGAACAGATTTAAATTTACACGAATTTCATAAAGTTAAACCTATTTCCCTTGCTGGCTAAGCATTAGAAGAGATATTCGATTTTTTACAAATGAAGAAATGTTGAATCAAAAGTAAAAGGTAAGTTAAGTATGGGACAAGTTATTGAGAGTTTCAAATTTTTCATATATTGTATGAAATGAGTTCGAACTCAAAAATTTAAAAAAGGTGGGAAAATTAGTGAATATGAAAAAATCTTTAGCGGTGGCAACTTTAGGGTTAGCGGTTTTAGGTTTTGGTTTTACTAATAACGCAAGTGCTTCAGAGGTGGGCACTGCAGACAAGCAGCCTGTTTTAGTTGACTCTGATACTGTTCAATCAGCAAAAACATCTAATGTTCCTAGTTTGACTGTTGCAGCTGCACCTAAGAATGACTCTAACATTAGCGTGTATACTCCCTTTTTCGGTAACCCATATGCAGTTGCTAAATCGAAATCAACTACGATCGAAGACTATATTTATGCAAAAGCAAGAACTTTCAATGGCGATGGCTCATTAGTGAATACGAAAAGTAATAGTGCCAAAAAATCAACTTATGTAAGTGCTACAGCAACCAATACAAGTGTTTATTATGGAGATGATTACGCTATTGGTAATCATACCTATAAATTAAATGGTTATAATGATGTGAATCACGAAACAAAAGCTTCCTGGTAAGAAAGAGAAAAAAGATATGCATCTTGCATATCTTTTTTCTCTTAAATTTTAAATATATTGAGGTGCTATTTATGAAACAAATGTATATTATTATCAGTGTTATACTTATTTCGTTAATTATAATTTATGTTTTGTTCCCTACTTCAATCATACAACCACATACATCTCCTAAAGAAAATAAGCGAGAGCAACAAACCAATACTATTTCTTACGGGTTGAAGAATACTAAAGGTCAGCATATTAACAATGGTAGTGAAATTACTATGGCGAATAATAAAATAAATGTATCGTTATCATTCATACATAATGTTGATGAAGACCGAAAATATGGATTAATTGTCCTAGAAGATTACGAACAAAAACCTTTTAAAATAGAAGAAGCTGCTAATGAAGTATCACACTATTCTTTTGATATGAAACCAAATAGTTCAATTACTACGAAAATCTCTTTACACACTTCTCCTCATGCAAGTGAATTAACCTTTTTAATCATTAAAAAACCTGAATATAAGTTAAAAGATAATGACTTAAATAAAGCGATTATATTAGAAGAGATTTTAAGTATGCGATACTCAATAAATTCTACTCAGGAGGGAAGCGAAAAAACAAAGCTCACCTTTATAGATCCAAATGCCATTTTAAAAGATGATCTTTATGAACCATTATTTGTTACGAACAATGAACAGAACTTACAAACTGTCCTCTCTGAAAAAGAAGGCAAACAATTAACCTTATCAAATGGTAATGAAACAAAAGATGAAATGACTTACGCAATCGTGGCATTTAAAGATTGGGAACAAGTTGAAATATTTAATAATAATAAAGTCGTTTATACTGCGGTTGCACCTGAAACAAGACAAATCTTCAATTTCACATTGCCTTCAGTGGATCAAGAAAGTAATTTTCAGCTCGTCGCTTTTCCATTTCCTTATAAAACTAGTGAAGAAGATTATGTCAGTCAACAAGCATTCGGTTCATTTCGTATCGTAATTGAAAATAAATAGGCTTTTACAACAATAAAAAAAGCCTACTTCCACAGTAGGCTTTTGAAACTACGAAAGTTTCGTCAATAACTGATTTAAATCTTTTTTCGTTTTCGCCGTTAATGACTTCATTTTATTAATATCTATCTTTTCTTTCTCCGCTCCTACAATTAACGGATACATACTTTGTCCGATTGTTTTAGATTCAGCTGGATGTGATGCTTCTAACTCTTTCTCGATTACATCCCACTTTTCATTAATTTGTTTTCCAAGTTTATTTACTGTTTCTAATTTAGGATTTGCAGCTAATTGCTTGTCTAAACTTTCAATTAACGCAGCAACTTCTTTAACATTTGTTTTCACAGCTACGCTTTTCTTCGGATCTTTCGTTGTTTTTCCGTTTGAATTTGTACTTGTACTTTGATCTGTTGTTTTTCCGCTAGTCGTTTGGTCATTCATTTTTCCTGTCGTCTCTTTTTCTTTTGTTTTCACATTCTCATTTTGAGATGATGTTTTACCGTTACTTTCCGTCCCTGATGATTCTTTCGTATTTTTTGCATCTTTATCTCCTTTTTCATTCGAAGAAGTATTTGTTTCTTTTTCATTATCTTTCGTTGTTTTTGACGTCTCATCTGCATTTGTCGTTTTTACTTCTCCTTCATTTTGCGCTGTTACTTGTTCTTTCTTTTCTTTCTCTTTATCTGCTGAAGGGCTACAAGCTGCCATAGTAAGCATTGTACCAATTGTTATCGATGCGATAGCGACCTTTTTCATTTTCATATAAATCCCCCTATGTTTATATAATTTATCCTCCCCTTTACGATTCGATTTCCCCTTAAAAAATCCCTTTTCATACGAATAACCATCTTTCCGACAGTAATCTTCATAATAATACGTACAAAAAACGATAAACCTATTCGAACATTCGAGTTTCTTCTACTACATTTTTCTCCGCTCTAGCAAAAGAAAAAGAGTATATTGTCACATGAAGAAATGCTATCTTCATATGACGATATACTCTCCTATCAAATTTTTATCTTTCTTGACATTTTATTTAAACAAAAAAATAAAATTTTCTTTCCTTTTTTTGTTTCTCAACCATTGTTAACATAATATATTTATGAGTAACCACCATTTGAATGAATAACTTGACCCGTAATCCACTTTGCTTCTTCACTTACTAAAAAAGAAATTAAGCGTGCTGCATCTGACGGTTCCCCTACTTTACCTTGCGGAAACTTCCACACTAAATGATGCTTCAGCTCCTCCGTAATCCATCCTGTATTCGTCGGTCCTGGATCAACTGCATTTACTGTAATCCCCTTCTCCATCGCAACTGGTGCTACTGATTTTGTAAATGCTTCAATTGCTCCTTTCGTCGCTACGTATGCTAGTTCATCTGGCATCGGACCTAACGACTGCCCTGAAGTAAGATTAATAATACTGCCACTCGTTTTCAGTGCATAATGTTTTATAAATAATGAACTTAATAACATCGTAGCGCGTACATTCACTGTATAATGTTTATCTAACTGCTCTACATTTAATTCTTCAATTCTCGTATGAGTAGCATACGCTGCATTATTAATTAAAATAGATGGATCACCTAAACTTTCAATCTCCTCTTTCAACAAAAAGGGCTCTTTGTCATGCATTCCCCACGGCATCGCTTTATCATACTGAGACCAGTACGTGAAAAAAATGTCTATCCCTTCTTGAGCAAGCACCTTGCATACAGCTGCACCAATTCCATTCAGACGAGTTGCCCCTGTTACAATTGCTATTTTCTTCACCTTTTCTCCTCCATCTATGGATAAATCCCCTGCACGAATACAGAGGATCTATCTTTTTATTCAATATTTGCCAATATGCGTTCTGCACCTAATTTTAACATTTTAATTAAAATATAGTTGGTAATGGTAAACAATACAAATAAAACAATAAACATAACCCACAGTCCTACTTGAAGGAAAAAGTATAATAAACTTACTCCCGCTACAATAACTAAAGCTATAAAGATATTAGCTAAAAAGTTCCACAATGTTGTATATCGGCTCTTAAATAATTTCTGCTCTGTATCCCAATGTATATCTGCAGTTTGTGCATCCCAGCGTGTACCGATTAAATTAATTAACAATAACCCGTTCGCACTTAGTAAAAACCAAAGGATCATGAAGATAGGAGAAACTCCCGCTACAACTGCCATCGTAATACCGAATACTGCTAAAATAATTACATTAATTAACCAAGCCGTTATCGCTTTCGCAAAAAAGATATCCGAAGCTTTTACAGGTAAATAACGATTCACAAACCATGAACTTCCATCTCGTGAAAATGATGTTGTTGCGATGACGTTACTTCCCATTAAAAATAACGATGCACAAAGGCCAACGCCAATTGCAAGCCCTGCTGATTTTGGATTATCAATATACCCTGTGATCCACTTTAAATTTCCATCTTGCATGAATAAAACAAAGAATAACATAATCGGCATAACGAAAGTTTGTACGATACAATTTAAGAAAAATTGTGGTGTACGGAATAACGTTTTAAATTCTTTTTTCACATATGCTTTTAAATGTGAACTTTGTACCGTTGATTTCTGTAAACCTTCTGCTGAAATGACCTCTTTTTTTGCTGTACTCGTTGAAAGTCCAATAACCCCTTTTAAATATGTACGCTCTGCAATGTAATAAAACAACACAAAGAATACAAATGAAATAAGTGCAAAGATAATTACGTATAATGGACCCTTCCAATTTGCATTTTCTACTAATGCTACTGCTCCAAAATATGTAGTTGGAAAATAATTTGTCATTTGTACTAAAAGTGAAGATTGGTTGTTCGCAAGATAATTCGTAAGTGCATCTTCAGAAAACGAGCTTTTATTTTTCCACTGTAAAAATACATTAATTCCTACAATAAATAGTATACTTACGATTCCAATAAATATATTGCCTCGGTCTTTATTTTTCGCTATATTCGTATACCTCATAATAACTGTCATCAGTAACGAAGCTAATACTAATGGCACAATCGGGAAGAGTAAGTAAATAAAAATCATGTATATGTAATATGTAATAAATGCGCCACTTTTTAAACCGTACGTAATAAAGATTGGTAATAAAATAAATGAACTCATTACGTATTGTGTAATTAATACCGTTAAAAATTTTGCCGAAATAATTTGTGCTGGTTTCAATGGTAATGGCAATAACATTTCAATGTCATTACTATAGTAAAATACAGTTAAAATGTTCGTTATACTCATTAAAAATACCCATATACTCGCAATCGCAAGCCCCATTGCGATAATCATTCCTGGGTCTTGCCCTAAATGTTTCATTCCTTCATACATTCCGTGCGTGATAGAACCAAATATTAAAAAGCCGACAAATAAAATGGCTGCAAATGAAAATACATACGCCCATCGCTTCTTCTTATCTGTTATAAAATCTGCATAATTTAATTTCAATAATACTTTCGTTAACGTCCAAATTTTACTCATTGCCTGTCATCTCCAAGAACATTTTTTCAAGTGATTCATTGGATTTAAAATGATCTCTCATTTCATCTAAATTTCCTTTAAACTGAAGATTTCCCTTATTAATAATTGCAACGCGGTCACATATTTTTTCTGCCACTTCTAATACGTGCGTCGAGAAAAATACGATTTTCCCTTTATCCGCATGTTCTCTCATCATTTCTTTTAAAATATACGCGGATTTCGGATCAAGCCCTGTTAACGGTTCATCTAAAATCCATACATCTGGCTCATGCACGAGCACACCAATAATAACGATTTTTTGTCTCATACCGTGCGAGTAACTTTGAATTTGATCCGATAACGCATTGTAAAGATCAAATTTCTTCGCTAAAGACTCAATTCGCTCTTGTCTTACTTCTTTCGGCACTTCATACATATCTGCCATAAAGTTTAAATATTCAATTCCCTTTAATCGTAAAAACATATCTGGGCTATCTGGAACATAACCAAACGTCTTTTTCGCTTCCATCGGATTTTTCATAATATCTTTACCGTTAATCGTAATCGTTCCTTTGTCCACCCCATGAATACCAGTAATCATCTTAATTGTCGTTGATTTACCCGCACCATTCGGTCCTAAAAATCCAAAGATTTCTCCGCTAGGCACAGATAAACTTAAATCTTTTACTGCATAGGTAGACCCATTATAACTTTTCGACACATTCGTAATTTCAATCATTCCATCCAATCCTTTCCTTAATTACCAAATAACTATATTGATATTATAGCATACTTCTATTTTTAGATTTTTATATTTTTTCAGTTTTTTTAACCTTTAAAATAAATATACACGCCTAATCCAACGATTAAAACGACAGCTAGTAAAATATAGATTATCGTCAGCCGTTTAATATTACCTTTTGTCGCTTTACTATAATTCGCATCACCATTCCTCCCAATTAACACCGTTGCCACTACAGTAATCACTACAAGTAATACAACGATCATGATCCAAGTTAGCATTCCTTCCTCCCCCTCCTTACAACCATTTTACAATATTATCCTCTTTATTTCGCAGTATATTTCCTCTTTTTACTATTATTATGAAAAGAATTGGAAAACTATTATTATCACACATTTCCATATGTGATATATTTATAACATAACGTGATTTATTTCTAACATTGAAAGGAGAATCTATCGTGAAAACAACTTGGATTAAATATTTAGGATTTCTCGGTTTCTTCGGTTTCCTCGGCTTTTTTTATGAAAAAGGATTGTTTACTATGTTCTGTTTCTTCTCCTTTTTCACGACTTATAGAACGGTTCAACACGATGAATTATTTGAACAAATCGTCAATAAATCGTGCCGCAACGCATTTATCGTTACATTACTAACTACCGCTATCATTATGTTTATTGAAATGTTATTTCCAAACCCGGCACTACAAGAGATTGATATCGCTCTTATTTTCAGCACACTCATTCTTACGTTCGGCTTCTCTATGTTCTTTTACGATAAACCTGTTGATGAAATGGAAGATGCGCCATGGCGTTCGTAACGAGAATAAAAGAATACCGTGCCAAATTACATATGACACAAGAAGATTTAGCGAAAACAGTTGGTGTACGCCGTGAAACAATTAGCCATCTCGAAAAAGGAAAATATAATCCTTCCTTACAGCTCGCTCACGATATAGCCAAGGCACTTCATAGTACAATTGATGAGATTTTTATTTTTGAGGATTAATAAAAAATACCGGCATCCTTCCCATGAGGAATGCCGGTATTTCTCATTTATCACCCATACAAAACAGCATGAAATACACCTAATAATAAATATTGATCCTCTATATAATCTTCATCATATACATCCATCTCGATATCATACATATCTTCCTCAAGACGAATATTCCAATCTGCAATTACATAGCCGTTTCGTAATAACTTGCCAAGCCCAATTGTAGTTTTGTGAACAACATATTCTTCTCTCTTATATGTAAAGGTAAATAAGAAATTTGCATCTAATAACTTTCCATCACATACAAGTATTTCATGCTCTACATCATTATGATCGATGTACGTTACTAAAATCCTTCTTTGACGCTGCCTACTTACATCCTTTGCAATGACGCGAATGTTGTCTTTACTATCCTTTATTTCGTAAATGATATTACTACCGACTTTCGGAATAAAGTCTAGCACTTTCATCAACGTATTTTTATAATAGCCCCGTACTGCGCCTACTCTTTCGCTTTCATTGTAAACCTCTATCGACGTCGTATCCGCTTTACTATCACACAGTCGTTTGTAAGAAAGCTTCATCATTCGCTCGCCTCTTAAATACTGATCAAATGTCACAGGATATTCTATCGCACGCAGTTCCTTATTTAGCTCATATAAATAACGCCCGACGCTCTCTACTAATGCTGTCGTGGATATGCATTCCTGAAGGTCAAATTGTTGCCAACTAGAAGTAACTCTCCACTGATCTTCCTCTTCATATACGAATCCGAGAATAACTTCCTCACGGTCACTCGTTTCATAATTCATATGTACGTTTTGACCGTGTTGCACTTGTTCCATCCACTGTCCTAAATAAATGCCGAGCTCTGCGACCTTCATACATGACTTCTGAAAAAGTACGCTGTCACTAACGCGGATCGTTAAATCCCCTTCAATAAAACCCTTTGTATATGCATCATACTTTGGCTCATCCTTCTGCGGAATAGCCTTGTCTAACTCAAATAAAAACGTTAACATTCTTTACTCACCTCTAATTGTTACACCTATCCTACCTATATATTGGCCGCAACTCAAATTATATCAACGATTTTTTCGATATATCGACAATTCGATAAAGAATATCGACTTATCGAAAAATATCAAAACAATTAAAATGAAGCTACCTTTTCTTCCGCCACTTCCACAATTTCTAAAATTTGTAGCAGGCTCTCCACTTCATAAGTCGGCTTAACATCTGTCTTATTTTCTTTCAAACTTGGATTATACCAACACGTATCAATGCCGTAATCTTCTCCGCCTTTCATATCAGAAGTTAGCGAATCTCCAACCATTAATACACTTGATTTATCAGTAATCCCAAACTTCTCAAATGCATAATCAAAAATCTCACGCGCTGGTTTTTGATGACCAACCTCTTCTGAAATAATAATATGATCAAAGAAATGACATAAAGGCGAATTCCCAATTCTAGATTGTTGCACCTTCGTATATCCATTCGTAATAATACCTAACTTACAATCTTGTAGATTCTCACATAATTGCACTGCACCTTCTATAAGGTGTACTTCTTCCCCTAAGTTTTCAAGGTATATATCACTAAATTGCTGTGCATCTACTTCTATATTATGAAGGGCAAATAATTGTCTAAATCGATCTACCGCTAATTCACTTAATGTAATCATTTTATTTTCTAAATCTCTCCATAATCCATTACTAATCTCTTTATAACTTGCAAGATAATCGTTATACCCTGTAGGCATCCCGAACTGTACAAACGCGTTATGCAAAGCGTTTCTTTCCGTTTCAGGAAAATCTAATAATGTATCATCTACGTCGAATAATATAACTTTATATTTCATTATGCTCTCCTCAACTAGTACGTTATTTACAACTTGTATTTTCTCATTAATTGTCTCTTAAGTCGAACTTTTTCCCTTTATGAATAGTAACTGTATAGAAATCTTACAGTTGTTTATGGCACACGAGTCATGTTATTCAAAAATAATTAATTGTGAAAATACTATACATTTGAGATAATTTGGATAATGAATCCAAATTTCAAAAAGGAAATACAGGAATAGAAAGGGGCGGAAAAACATAGTAAATTCATGGGAAAGACCTAAAGTACAAATCCCAAAAACAAAAAGTGAATGGGTTGGAGATATCATTGGATATTCATTGTTCTTTGGATCAATCATTTTTTTGATCATCATTTGGGGAAGATTACCCGAGGAAGTGCCCGCACATTATAATGCATATGGAGCTGTAGATCGCTGGGGATCAAAGTGGGAACTTTTACTTCTGCCAGGAATAGGGCTATTCATACTCCTTTTAATGCAAACTTTAGAAAAGTTTCCAGAAGTACATAACTATCCACAAAGACTGAATGAATCAAATGCTAAACAGTTTTATTTAAACAGCAGAAAAATGCTAAATCAATTAAAAAATGTCTGTTTACTTATTTTCGCTTTCATCCAATTTGAAACAATTTCAATCGCTCTAGATTGGAGCGGCGGTTTCGGAAAATTATTTTTACCGATATTGTTAATTGGGACAGTTATTCCAATTGTCATAGGAATAATAAGACAACGAAAAATTTCATAATAAAAACAGGAGGCTAATCCAATTAGCCTCCCTCTTTCTTATTTATCCTCTAGCAATAAAACTTTCATTTCTTCTAACGACTCTTTCGTAAAGCCAAGTGCTTTTTCAGCATACGCTTCAACTGAACCGAATTGCTTTTTCACTTCATCAATCGCAGCTTGTAAATACTCAGCACGAGCTTCAAACATCGCACCTAATATCGCTCTACTTTCATCGTTTTGAAGTTTTGCACCTAAAAAGGCCATCATTTTTTCATTTAACTTTTCACGGAAGCCGTTACTTAGTAAGTAATCTTCCATTACTGTTTTTTCTGGTACACCTAGTAAAAGCAATAATAATGCTGATCCAAATCCAGTACGGTCTTTTCCAGCTGTACAGTGGTTTACTAACGGTAAGTTTTCCGGGTTTTGCGCTAAGTTTAAGAAGCTCACGAATGCTTCATTACCACTTACGAAATCTTGATTCATTTTCACAAGATACTCACCTGGCTTCCCTAACATAGAAAGGTCACCAACTTGGAAAAACTCGTTTATATTTAAATCTTTCGCTAAGTCTTGCATAACTGGTAAGCACACTTGACGAGCACCTGTAATCTCTGGATTCGGCTTATGCTTCACTTCAAAGTCTGTACGGTAGTCACAAATTAACTTTAAGCCAGACTTTTGTAAATAGTCGATATCCCACTCTGTTAGTCCTGCTAATTCTTCAGAACGGTACAACTTACCCCATTTTACTTTACGGCCTTCAGTCGTTTCATATCCTCCCATATCACGGAAGTTAAACGCGCCTTGTAATGGCAATCTACGCTCAGCTACTGTCACTGCTTGTCCATTACTTCCAACTAGTCTAAAATATGGACGCTCATTTTCACTAGGGTTTTCAATTGTACATGATGACTCTCCATTTACCGTTGCAAGTAATTCTCCATTTTCTTCAATATGCTCTGGTGAAGTACTCCAATAAATACGAACTTCTTCTATATTATTTTCCCACTTTATATATAGCGTATTGTCTTCATTTCTTTCTACAGTTGCTTGTAACCACTTTCTTTGCTGCTCCATTCTTTCACCAACGCTTTCTTATATAATCGAATCTTTCTTTATTGTATTATAGAAATATCTATTTTGTCGTTCTCATTTTTCTTTTTATCTTACAAATAGGCAAGAAGTTCTTTTACTTGTTCATAAGTTGTACACGGATTCCCTCGAAATACGTATGTAATTTGTTCATCACCCAAATCTTCATATACAACTGTCCCGCGATCAGGGTGCGAATAAAACTCTAATCCATTTATAATTTGTTTTGGGCCATAATTCATTGTCCAAGAAGAAACAGGATAGTACGCTTTGTTTTTATGCCGACAAACCCAAAGTGCGTATAGTTTACTATCTTCGTCCCAGTATACATACTGTATTTCATCATTTCCGAAACCAACTGATTCAAGTTTCCAACTTAACTTTTCATGAATTGATAATTTAACATAGGATACGTCTTCGGGAGCATTCCACTCACGACATCTTCCTATCTCACCCATTTCACCTTTCTTCGCTTGAAAGCTTAATAAGTGAAATGGTGTATGTAATATTCTTTTCGCAAGTTCCATATTTACCGGTTGTAATTCAATTAGAAATCGTTCCATTTCATCTTGATTTATATATCCGTGATCAACAGAAACTTCAATTTGTGTTTTCCATCTAGATGTAACGTAACTTTCTTTTCCTTTATAATTTACACCTTTCCAATACACAAGCCATTTATATTGAAAACAATCTCCTTTTGCTTGAGAAATACAACTATCCGGAAATACCGGCTCCATTATATCTAGAAAAAACTCTTTTACCCGAAACATTCCAGTTGGAGTAACAACCTGAAACCAAAAAGTTTCCCACTTTTCACCTTCATAACGTTCTGAAACCTTTTCAACTTTCCAATTCTCTAACAATACATGTGGATACAGTAAAACGAATGAATGCATGGATTGCTTTAACATATATAGTCCCCTCCCGCTATACGAGTTCGAGAGTATACACCATTCCCCCTCCTAAAACTTCCTCACATATCGCTCAGTACAACTCAGCAACTGACATCCGTTCTTTTCAAAAACATCCTTCATCCACTCATTTTGTACATTTGTCTCGCCAATATAATAAGATGCACCTATTTCTTTTAAAACAAACATTGCTCCTGTAAAGAATGCTGCTTCATACCCTTTATTTCGCATATTTGGAGCGACTGCGAAATACATGAGTTTCCCCTCTTCTAACGTATCTCTCTCAATATGCGGGATTACAATTCCTATTGGCTCTTCATTGATACTTGCTGTTAAACAATGTTCTTTCCATTGCTCACCAATTTCTTGCAACATCATATTTACAAATTGATCATAATCGATTTGTTCTCCCGTCACTTCATTCCACAGTGAGTAAAAAACGTCTTCGCCAATCTCTTCAATAAGCTTAAAATCAATCTCACTTTCTATATCTTCTACTTCATATATATCCTTAAACACAATCATATTTTCAGTAATATATTCAAATAAATACGTTCCGAAGCATTTTTTATACACATCATAATTTGGGCTTTTTGAAGAAATCTCAAAATGTAAATCTTCTATTCCCTCTTTTTCAGCCTCAGTAACGCAATACTGCATCATTTCCTTTAATAGCTCTTCTGTAAAAGGCTCTGCATTATTTTCTTTTATCATAATAGAAGAAGCATTTCTTCTTATTTTAAAATGTTTTTCTAACTGTTCTATAGTCATCATATACTTCCCTCATCTATGTCATACTCGAATTTCTACTTGTTCTCCTTGCATGAGCAGGATTGTCCTTGAATATATAGAATACTAGAAAACATCGCATCTTTAAAGTGCGGAGGAGGTTCTCCATTGGATATTACAACGTTACAACAACAGTTAGAGCTTATACAACAAAATGACTATACGCAACTGCAACATATAGATATAAATGAGTTAACGCTCAATATGCTTCAGTATGTCGGAACGACTGATAGTTACGTTCGTTACCAACTTATATATAAATGCTTTTCCTATTTCATTCATCATGAATTCCTTATGGATGATCAGCTGAAATTACTTCTGCAAACTTGTTTAAGCGATGAGTATTTATATTGTGATATTCACTCCCCACATACAGATGGGGTTTTCACACGTTCTTACACTGTTTCGTTAATTGCGCTAATACTCCAATTCGCTAACTCGCACTACTTTTTCACAGAGGAAGATATTGAAGAAATAAAAAACAAACTCATTTCATATACAAACTTAGAAACGGATTTTCGAGGCTATATTGAAAATAAAGGATGGGCTCATTGTCTTGCTCACGTATCAGATGCCTTTACTGAAATTGTTCACAATTCCTATACGACCTTTGAATGGTATGAAGAATTAATTCATTGCTTATTAAATAAAATTTTTATCCCATCTGATCTTTTTCACAATAACGAAGACGAACGCATTATTACACCGTTACTAGCAATGCTGTATCATGACTTTCCACAAGACGAGTTAGTCTCTATTATTCATAAAAAAATAAAAAGGCTTCCTCAAATTAGAAAACGCCTTTCGCTTAATGAGTATTGTATTTTATGTGCCAACATTAAAACCTTTTTACGCACATTATTTTTCAGAACGAAAGATGATCATAACTTAGCATTTACAGCACGTAAAACAGAAAGAATGTTAAAAGAACTTCCTAACTATTATTAAAATATAAGGAGAACAACTATGGGATATATTGAAGACATGAGAAATCTAGTAGGTAATCAACCACTTATTTTAATCGGTTCACACGCCATTATATTAAATGAGAAAAATGAAATATTACTGCAGCTCCGTACAGATTTTAACCGCTGGGGTATTATTGGTGGTGCCTTAGAATATAACGAAACGTTAGAAGAGACTTTAAAGCGAGAAGTATATGAAGAAACGGGACTTATCATTAAAAATCCAGAACTATTCCGTACATACTCAGGACCTGATTTCTTTCAAATCTACCCAAACGGCGATCAAGTACACGGTGTACTCGTTGTTTATATTTGCCGCGAATTCAATGGTGAACTTGTATGCGACCAAACGGAATCGAAAGAACTACGCTTCTTTCCGCTTGATGAGTTACCTAGTAATCTTCCTTCTGTTATTGAGAGGATTGTTACTGACTTTCAGAATTCGAATTGAACTATTAATATAGTCAAGATGGAATTCATCTTGACTATATTTTTATTTATTATCCCTATTTAACTCTTGAACAATGTCCCTTTTCCCTATTCTATTAGCAAAAGGAATAAAAATAATATGGACTATTCCGAACATCCCCGCTATTACCGTTACGATAAGTTGGAAATCAAAAAATAAAGGTGTACGATCTATTATACTTACCATATAGGTTAATAATATTCCTATAACAGCCCCTAGTACGATTCCAATAAGTACATATAAATTAACTTGCGTCAAAATAACTTGTACAATCCCCTTTTTCTTAACTGTTATTGCTCTTAAAATAGCAAACTCTTTTCTTTTAGATTGAATATTATTTATAAGTGTATTACATACCCCTAATGTTACACTAAATAAAATTACTACAATAACAACGATGAAGATGGACCACCTTTGCTGAAACATTAAATTAGATCGCTTTAACGATTGAGTATAACTACTTATTTTTAATTGTGGATATTGACCTTTCAATTTCTTTAATTGCTCCAACGTCTCTCTCTCATTATTTGAACTAATAAATGCTCGCTCAAAAACTGTATAATTTTGTTTATATGTTACATTACTCCAATCCATAAGTACCGCAGGAGAATTCGGTAGCTCATTAACAATTAATCCGATTTCTACCTTACTAGTCGGTCTAACTTTTTGTTCCTGTTCTGAAAATAGACCCAATTGAACGATATCACCTGCATGAAGTTTATACCGCTCCGCTAACTCTTTTGTAACAATTATACTATTCTCCAAATTTGCAGGTACTTCTGGCAGTAATCCTTGCTTTTCCATTTCCTTTAAATCACCTAAATTATAGTCAAAAGTAATATAATTTTCACCTTGTTTTAATTCTGCCAGTGAGTTCGTACTAATTGTACTAGCTCCTTTTACACTACTTATTTCTTTAAATATATTTTGTATATGAGGTAAGGTAATGGTTGAATCATTAGTCAAACGATTTTCCACAACAATATGTGTTGGAAATTCTCGGTTTAAATATCTTTCATTATTTTTTTGCATCGTTTTAAATATAGTGGAGCCGAAGACAACTATTACCATCATTGTACTTATCATTAAGATAACAAATGTATTTTTCCTTACTTGCGGAATTACATTTTTAATAGCAACAAATGTATTCCTTCCAAATATTTTTTTCATTATAGGTAGACATGCTATTAATATCGAAGAAAGATAAATAGGAAATAATATATACACCCCTAAAACAAGAAATATAGACCCTATTAATATCACTATCGCCTGCGTATCTCCCGTATTTGCTACAAAGCCACCTAAAACAGTTAAAAATATACTACTAATTAAAAGGAATTTCCCCATAATACTGCGTGTTTTTTTATTAGAAAAGTCTGATTCTTCATTTTCGCGCATAAGCTTTACTGGCAATATTTTCGAACTTCTGTACGAAGGATATAACATAAACAGTTCAATAAAAAAGATACTACAAATCATTGTTACAATTGCTACTTCATAGTCGAAACCCATTGAATTCATTTGAAAAGCAAATAACTGTTCTAGCCAACTTTGTAAAAAACGGTCACTTATTACAGCTAGTAACAAACCGAATATTCCACCAAAAAAATTAATTACACTACATTGAATAAATATAACTTTAAACATTTGTTTCGTTGTTGCTCCCATTGATCGCATAATAGCAAATTGACTTTTATATTTATATAAAAATACTTCAAAGTTAGACATTAATAATAACGATGTAATAATAAGTATTAATGCAGATAAAACGATTATAAAAATATGTAATGATGCTAAATTACTTTTAAAAAACTCGTCTTCCTCTGCAATATCGATTCTTAATTCTTCGTCTATTTTATGAATTTGACTAGACAATGCTAGTACATCCGCATTCTCTTTTGCTTTTATTAACACATAAGTAGCCTCATTGTGTTTACCCGTTTTTTCATATACGTGCTGTTTCACCGCATCTTCCGATAAAATGAGTATATCTGGAGCTGAACCTCCAGCTTCTATATCAGGTAACACTTCTTTTACTACATAGGATTTATTTTCTATTTCAATCTTTTCCCCAACTTTTACTTGTAAAGTTTCTGCTAATCCATCATTTAATGTTACTTCCTCATTTGATAAATTTTCAGAGAAGTGATATCGACTTTTAGATAACGAATCATTTTGAACACCTACTGTATAAATAGCTACATTCAATTTATTCACTTGTAAATGATTTACTAATACTTTTGACATGTATTCAATATTTTCTTGTTTCTTAATATTTTGTAGTAAAGATTTATCCATCAATTTATTTTGATCAGGGTTATATCCAACAGATAAATCCATATCTCCATATACATTTTTCACTTCATTTATAACAGACTGTTTCGCATGACTCGAAAACACAATCATCGTAACAATTAGAGAAACGGCCAACATAACACTAACTATAGAGGAAATAGCAGTAAATTTATTCTTCTTAAAAAAGCGTAAACCTAATCCTCGTACTGATTTTATCATTTTGATATCTCCATTAATTTTTTAAATTTATCTAAAATAATATTCATATCATTTACTCCATGAGAACACGTATAATTATCAACAACTTCTCCATTATGAAAGAAGAGAACCCGATCTGCATACGTAGCGATATGGGGATCATGAGTAACAAGAATCATACTTTGATTAAATCTTTGTTTCATATCGACTAGTACTCGTAAAATATCATTAGACGTATTGAAATCCAAATTTCCAGTAGGTTCATCTGCAAGAACAATTGGAGGAGATGTTATTAACGCCCTACCAATTGCAACACGTTGTTGTTGTCCCCCAGAAAGCTGAACTGGTCGGTGATTTCTCCAATTTATTAAACCAAGAACATCTAATATTTTATTTGTTTTTTCTCGTATCTCCTCTTCTGAATCAGCTGATAATATGAGGGGTAATGCAATATTTTCTTCTACAGATAAATCCTTTAATAAGTGGAATGACTGAAAGATAAATCCTATGTTATCCCGCCTGTACTCCGTGGCATATGGTTCAACAAACATATTTTTAGGCACTTCACCATTTACATATACAACTCCCTCATCAGGCTTGTCTAAAGCACCAAGTATGTTTAGTAATGTACTCTTCCCAGACCCACTCATCCCCATTACGGCAAGGAGTTCTCCTTTATTCAGCTCCAAAGATACATTTTGTAAAGCTCTAACATTTGTATCTACACTCTCATACGTCTTACTTAAACCTTGAACTGCTAACACAGTTTCACTCATCTTTATTCACCTCAACATGATTAAATGTTATTTCCTCCATCAGATTAACTTGAATTAAAACTTTTTCTTTTAAATTACTAGGTGGTACAATTTCTGTTCCTATTTGGAATAACAACACTTTTAACTCGAGAATTGTAACCATTTCTATCCCTCCTCACTCTATATTGGTAACAAATTCAAATTTCGTTCGATTTTTTTATAAAAAAAATAAGGGAACGCTCAGCGTCCCCTCTCAAATCCAATCCGTTTTTTAATTTCCGCTAAATTTACCTTTGCGATTTCTCTTGCACGCTCAGCACCTTTTTCTAACGCTTCGTATAATAAATTCGGCTCATTCATATACATCTCATATTTCTCACGGGGGCCAGCTAATTCGCGGTCTACAACGCGAAACAACTCTTTTTTCACATCGCCCCATCCAATGCCAGTTTCATACTTTTCACGCATCGACTGCATTTCAGCTTCTGTCGCAAATTCTTTATATATCGTAAATAACGTTTCTAGTTCTTTCGGTTCATTTGGAAGTGAAGAATCTGTTTTGATTTTAAATATTAACTTTCGTAGTTTTTTTTGCTCTGCAAATAACGGGATCACATTTCCGTAACTTTTACTCATCTTTCTTCCATCAAGGCCAGGTAATATGGCACCTTCTTCTTGTATGACATACTCCGGAAGCGTAAATGTCATACCGAATGTATGATTAAAATACGTCGCAATATCACGCGCAATTTCAATATGTTGAATTTGGTCTTTCCCGACTGGTACTTGAGTAGCTTGAAATAGTAATATGTCAGCTGCCATTAAAATCGGGTACGTATATAACCCCATATTCACTCCTGCATCGACCTCTAACCCCGCTTCTTTATTTTGCTCCACCTTCGCCTTATATGCATGGGCACGGTTCATAAGCCCTTTCGGAGTTAGGCAAGCTAATATCCAAGCTAATTCTAGAATCTCCGGCACTTCTGTTTGTCTGTAAAAAATAACATCTTCTCCTAGTCCGAGTGATAACCAAGTAGCTGCTACCTCTTTCGTATAATTACTAAACTGACTTGGATCATGTACAGCATTTAACGCATGATAATCCGCTATAAAATACAATGCTTTTCCTTCATTACTCTTTGACATTTGCAGTGCAGGTTTAATCGCACCAATATAATTTCCTAAATGCGGATAACCTGTCGGCTTAATTCCAGTTAACATTATTTTTTCGCTCAACCTAACCCCTCCTTTCTCAAAATAAAAAGAGTCTCTCATCCTTAAAAAAGGACGAGAGACTCCCGCGGTACCACCTTCATTAGCTATCATCATAGCTCGCTTCAACTTCTTAACGTGAAGTAACCGTCTTTGCCTACTCATTTCAGCTAGAAGCTCCAGAGCCCATTCCATATTCATCCCTTACTGATTTCCACCACGCATCAGCTCTCTAAAAAGTTTTGAATATGTACTCTTCTCTTTCATTGCTTTTCGTTATTTTTTACAGTTTATCACATTTCCCGTTTACCTAAAACTGAATTTTCTTTTTTTGTTAAGTTTTAGCAATAATTATTACCGATTTATTCCAAATAATATATAATCAATATATACAGAATCGATTTGCAATACAAAAACGAGGTGATGTTATGGGTTGGTTTACTAAAAAGAATGATGAAAAGATTGATACGTTTAATAACGATGATAAAAGTCAAGATGATACTTTAGGGGTAATTATACATTTCACACCTATCGCTATATATGTATACACTTGCGATGAGTACATAGAAACATTTGACGGTGCGCTCACTTTTGAAAATGAGAACGGAAATCAAGTAGAAATCGGAGGTACTTTCATTTCTCTTGAAGTAGATGCTACTTTTCGCATGGACGATTTAATATTTGATTACAAACTAAAGGAAAGCAATCTACCTATTGTTGAATTAAAAGCCTACGCATGAGGTCAATTTGTCTACTATAGAAAGAGTAAAAAAGCTAGAACAGTAATATCTGTTCTAGCTTTTTTCACGTATTCAACTTAACAAATCTATAACTATGCGTTACTAACACTTTTAATATCGCATATCCTGGAATTGCTAAAATAATCCCCATAATACCAAATAAATTTCCGGCAGTTAAAATAATAAAAATGATAGTAATTGGGTGAATGTCTAGCTTTTTTCCCATAACTTGCGGAGAAATAAATTTACCTTCCGCTAATTGTACAACCATCATAACGATAATTACTTTTAACACCATTGCTGGCGAGTCAATAAATGCGATAATTAAAGCTGGTGTAATTGCGATGATTGGTCCTACGTACGGAACGATATTTACAATCATCGCTAAAATTGCAAGTAGTACCGCATATTTAATACCAATAATCAGGTAGCCGATTAATAACATAATACCAATAAACAAGCTAACGATAATTTGCCCTCTAATATACGAGCTAATCGCATAATGCATATCATCTAGTATTCTCATCGCTGCTGGTTGTCTTTGTTCTGAAATAAACTTTAAGAAATGATTCGGTAATTGCTCACCATCTTTTAAAAGATAGAACAATATAAACGGAACCATTACAAACGTTAAAACGACCTCTGTAACAGTACTTAAAAATCCAGTTACATTTCCAGTTACTGATGATAACGACTTCGTAAAATCAACTGTGTAGTCTTTTACCATACTCGCTACATCAATATTTAAATTCTCCTGAATTTTTCCTAGTAAATTACTTTCCCCGAATCTACGTGCCGCTCGCTCAATTTCATGACCGAAATACGGTAAGTTATCTATTAATGCATCAATTTGATCTTTAATAATCGGGATTACTGTTACAACTAAAAACACAAATAATCCTAGCACTATTATATATATAGAAGCGATTGATACGATTCTTGAAACACCTTTCTTTTCTAAAAGCGAAACGAATGGATGCAAAATATAAAATAGCACACCCGCTAATAGTACTGGGAAGAAAATTGTTTTTAAAAAGACGATAAACGGAGTAAACACAAAAGAAATCTTCGTTAGCAGTAATATGTTAATAAACAATAACGCAAAGCCGAGTAACACCGCTAAATAATTTTGCTCTCTAAAAAACTTTTTCAACTTATCTCTTTTTCTAATATTTAATTTCTCCAACGAAACCACCTCTTCGAATGATGAAAAGCCCTTATTCAGGGCTTTTCATCATGATCTATATCTTTATTTCCTTGCAGCTTTCACTACAAATGATACAATAAGAATTAACACGATTGCCCCTAATAATGCTGGCACGACATGAATCCCACCAAATGATGGCCCAAAAGATCCAAATAATCTACCACCTAACGAAGCACCTAATAAACCTGCGATAATATTTCCGAACATACCACCTGGAAAATTTTTACCCGTTATAGAACCTGCAATTGCACCTATAATAGCACCAACTATTAATGTGATAATCCATCCCATTTTTAGCCCTCCATTTCTATTATGGTGTATTTCTTTTTAATACTAAATTGTTATGTAACTATTATAATTATTATATCCAATAAAGAAAAATCTTGTCAAATCTATGAAAATAAAGCCTACAAGGAGGTTTTACCCTATGATTCAAAAATTAGTAACAACTTCTCACAACACTGCTACTTCTATTTTAAACATTCAAATACCCGCTTATGAAATTGAAGCAAAATATATAAATAGTACGGCTATCCTTCGTCTTTATGATACTGTAGCCGATATTCAATTATGTGATGAAATTTTTTACGGCTATTTTTATGAAGATACACTTGCCGGGTTTATTTCTTTTAAAATGGATGAAGAGGAAGTTGATATTCATCGTTTAGTAGTATCCCCTAATCATTTTCATAAAGGAATTGCAACAAAACTACTACTATATGTATTTGACATGTTCTCCCCTTCCCAAACATATATTGTACAAACAGGGAAAGAAAATACCCCTGCTCTGTCTTTATATAAAAAACATGGTTTTATTGAAATAAAGGATATCATATTACCCGATGGTGTGGTTTTAACCTCCTTGAAAAAATCAGAAAACAATAAATAGTTTGACTCATTAATTTATTCATGTTATCTTTTACTTTATAAAACCTTTTGCTGAGTCCGAAATTTGGAGCGGGGGAACCATTTTTGTAGCCATGCTACTTGGGGCGAATCTTTTTTTAGTAGGGAAACTCTCACTTCCCGAGTCCGACAGCTAACCTCGTAAGCGTAATGGGAGAGGAAGGTGCTTTTTGCCTATGTTACACAGTGTACCTCCTTAATTATAAATATGGAATCGATACCAATAGACACCTATATTTATAGAAAAGGAGACATGTATAATGTTACGTTTATCTGATCACGCAATAAAAATGATGGAGCAAAGACTTCGACTCGAACAACACCGCACATATCAAGCAAATAAAGTTGTAGATAACTTACATCACAAATACTTCTTTCAGCATATTTTTCAACCGAAAAGATAAAGAGAAAAACACAAGGTGTGTCTGTATAGACATTCCTTGTGTTTTTTATATTTCTTATAAAATTCTCACTACATTTAAACTTGCCGTAATCGCACCTGCTATAGTGGTCACATGCCCTACACCTAACGGACCATTTTGTAATATTAATGTTGAATTTGCACTCGTTACATTCACAAGAAGTGTATTTGAAATGGCTGGTTCAATTACTACAGTTGATGTCGTTACGTTTTGTATAAAACTCCCTGTTAGTTGGGCTCCATTTAATAATAATCTTACAGATACTGTCTCATTCCCCGCACTTGCATCTCCTTGAAAATAATAACTTACTAAATATATGCCTGGCGTAGATACGGTAACCGTTGTGGCACTAGTTAAAGATACACCTGTTCCATATACTGTAGATCCACTATTAATTGGAATATTGGCATTTGCTGCAATGGCACTCGTTGATGTAGAAAAGAAATAGCCGCCACCTGTTGATATAGCAGATGATCCGGTTGATCCTGTTAAGCCGGTTGGGCCCGTGGCACCGGTTGGGCCTGTTACTCCCGTTCCCCCTGTTGCTCCTGTTATTCCTTGGATTCCTTGGATTCCTGTTGGGCCTGTTGCACCAGTCGCTCCCGTCGCTCCGGTTGATCCGGTTGCTCCCGTCACACCTTGAGGACCTTGAATTCCTTGGATTCCTTGAGGACCTGTTATTCCCGTCGCTCCTGTTGCTCCCGTCGGACCAGTTATCCCTTGTGGTCCTTGGATTCCTTGCACGCCTTGTGGACCGGTTACTCCTGTCTCGCCTGTTGCACCCGTTTGACCTGTTACCCCTTGTGGTCCTTGAATTCCTTGGATGCCTTGTGGACCAGTTGCTCCCGTCGGTCCGGTTGCACCCGTTGGACCGGTTGGACCTGTTGATCCGGTTATCCCTTGTATTCCTTGAGGTCCAGTTGGGCCTGTTGGACCAATCGGACCTTGGATTCCTTGCAGACCTTGAATACCCTGTGGACCGGTTGGACCCTGGATTCCTTGGATTCCCTGAATTCCTTGCGGGCCTGTTGCACCTGTTGGACCCATTGGACCCTGTGGACCTTGCACTCCTTGTATTCCAGTCGCACCAGTTGGACCTATACCTCCTTGTGGCCCCTGAATTCCTTGTATCCCTTGAGGACCGGTTGGACCAGTTATACCACTTGGACCTTGCAACCCTTGTAAACCTTGAGGACCGGTTGGACCGATTGGGCCTTGTATTCCTTGAAGACCTTGTAATCCGGTTGGGCCCGTTGCTCCCATTACTCCTTGCTCACCTTGTATTCCTTGTATTCCTTGCGGGCCTGTTGGACCAATTGGACCTTGTGCCCCTTGCACCCCTTGAGGACCTGCCTGCCCCGTTGCTCCTATCGGTCCCTGCACTCCTTGTAAACCTTGTAAACCGGTTGGACCTGTTACTCCCATTACTCCTTGTGGACCTTGAATTCCTTGGTCACCTGTTGGACCTGTTACCCCCATTGGCCCCTGTACGCCTTGCAAACCTGTTAAACCGGTTGCACCTGTAGGTCCTTGTATTCCTTGCACCCCTTGAATGCCAGTCGCTCCTGTTGCTCCGGTCGCCCCTGTTGCTCCTGTTGCTCCTGTTGGACCTCCCGGTGATCCTGCTGGACCAGTTGGACCGGTTGGGCCTCCTGGCGGACCAGTTGGACCCGTTGCAGATCCAGTTGGACCTGTTACCCCCGCCTGACCTGTCGAACCGGTTGGACCTGGATCCCCTTGCAAACCAGTTGCACCCGTTGGCCCTATTACACCTTGCACTCCTTGAATTCCTTGAGAGCCGGTTGGACCAGTCGGACCAATTTCACCTTGCACCCCTTGTATACCTTGTATTCCTGTTGGACCCGCCTGCCCGATTTCGCCTTGTATGCCTTGTATACCTTGTATTCCTGTTGGACCTGTTTCTCCCATCGGCCCTGGTATACCTTGTATCCCTTGTATTCCGGTTGGGCCAATCGGCCCCCTTTCTCCTTGTATACCTTGAACACCTTGAATTCCCTGTGGACCTTGTTCCCCCATCGGTCCTTGAATACCTTGAGCACCCCGTGGTCCTGTTAAACCAGTTGGACCCGTTGGACCTATTTCTCCCTGCACCCCTTGCACTCCTTGAATTCCTGTAGGACCTGTTGGACCAATTGGCCCTTGTACGCCTTGTATTCCTTGCGATCCAGTCGGTCCACCTAAAGAACCTGTCGGACCCGTTGGACTAGTTGGCCCCGTAATACCTGACGCCGGAAAAGGAATAGGTGCTTGAAACTTACTACACTTATCTTGATCCCTCACAAGCATCTCCCCCGTTATAACTAACGTGTCAAACTATTTTTAATACATTTAAACTAGCAGTTATCACACCAGATAATGTCGTTACATGCCCAATAGCTAATGGGCCATTTTGTAAAGATAAAGTAGCATTTGAAGAAGCAACATTAATGACCATCGTATTAGAAATCGCTGGTTCTAATACAAAAGTACCTCCTGTAACATAAAAAATAAAACTCCCCGCGACTTGCGTTCCATTTAAAGTAAGCCTCACGGAAATCGTTTCATTCCCCCCATTTGGATCACCTTGAAAATAATAGCTGACTAAATATATTCCCGGCGTACTTAACGTTACAGTTGTTGCATTTGTTAAACTCACATCAGAACCAAAAACTGTAGATCCGGAATTAATTGGTATTAATGCATTCGCTGCAATTGCACTCGTTGAAGTAGAAAAGAAATAACCGCCACCGCTAGGTAAACCAGTCGCTCCTGTTGCACCTACAATTCCTAAAAAACCTATAGGCCCTTGACTACCTTGCGCTCCAGCTGGACCTACACTACCGTTAACCCCTGTTATCCCCCTTGCCCCAGTTGGGCCTTGTATTCCTTGAGGACCTTGCACTCCTTGTATTCCTGTTACTCCCGTTGCACCAGTAGGTCCGGTCATTCCTGTACTTCCTTGTATCCCTATTATCCCTTGAACGCCTTGTATCCCTTGTACTCCGGTTGCTCCTGTTTCTCCAGTTTCCCCCGTAACCCCAACATTTCCTTGTGCTCCTTCAGGTCCCTGATTACCTTGCGCACCTTGCACTCCTTGTGGTCCTGTTATCCCGTTTTCTCCTATATTCCCTTGAGGACCTCGAATTCCTTGCGCACCTGTCGGACCGGTTATTCCCTGTATTCCTTGTATACCTTGAGAACCTTGCGCACCTGTTGGACCTACTATACCTTGTATTCCTTGAGGACCTTGCAAACCAATCGCACCAGTTGGACCGATTATTCCTTGGACTCCTTGAAGACCTTGAACACCTTGAGAACCAGTTAATCCAATTCCCCCTTGTATTCCTTGAGGTCCTTGTATCCCTTGCAATCCAGCTGCTCCTGTTTCCCCTCGTATCCCTTGAGGCCCTTGTATCCCTTGTGCTCCAGCTGCTCCTGTTTCCCCTCGTATTCCTTGTGGACCTTGTGCTCCTGCCGCTCCTGTTGTGCCTGTGGGACCGATTATTCCTTGTAACCCTTGTATTCCTTGGGCTCCTACCTGACCTGTTATCCCTTGTATTCCTTGCACACCTTTAGCACCTTCTGCACCTGTTGGCCCAATTTCCCCCTGTGGACCTTGAGTTCCTTGAGGCCCCTCTGCACCTGTTGCTCCTGTTATTCCTTGAACTCCTTGTATTCCTTGTGCACCTTGCATTCCAGCTACACCAATTACACCTTGAGAACCTTGTGCTCCCCTTACACCTTGAGGACCAGTGGGACCAGTTATCCCTTGTATTCCTTGCACTCCTATTAGACCAGTTCCCCCTGTTACACCCCGCGCACCAGTTACACCCGTTGGACCTGTTGGCCCCCCAGGTGGACCGGGCGGGCCAGATGGACCAGTCACTCCACTAGATGGACCAATTGGACCGGTTGTTCCCGTCGGAGCCCCCCGAGGGCCTTCTGGTCCTTGTATACCAATACTTCCAGTTGCTCCTGTTATACCACGTGCTCCTTTTGCTCCTTGAAAACCTATGGATCCGTTTATTCCTTGTATACCTTGAACACCTTGTGGACCTTGAGGACCTATTACACCTGTTATCCCCTTTATTCCGCTTATCCCTTGTGGTCCTTGTATTCCAGTAGAACCAGTTGGGCCAACTACACCTTGTATTCCTTGATCACCTTGGTGTCCTTGCTCTCCAGTAATCCCTTGTATGCCTTGTGGACCTTGTATGCCTTGTGGACCTTCTTCTCCTTGTATACCCGTCGTTCCGTCCTCACCTTGTATTCCTTGCGCTCCTTGGAGACCTTGTGGGCCCGTTACACCTAATATCCCATTTACACCTATTTCTCCCTGCATTCCTTGTGCGCCCGTTTGTCCTTGTTCGCCAATTTCCCCTTGTATCCCCTGAGGACCTTGTAGACCTTGGCTACCAGCAGGGCCTGTAATTCCTTGTATACCTTCTACTCCTTGTAATCCTATATCACCAACTGGACCTTGCTCTCCCATTAATCCTTGAGGACCTTGTAAGCCAACCGAACCAGTAATTCCTTGCTCTCCGGTATCACCAATGGCCCCTTGTATTCCTTGAGCTCCTATTGTCCCTCGTGGACCTTGTATTCCCTCAATACCTTGAGGGCCTTGTGGACCAGTTGCTCCTGTAGGTCCAGTAATTCCCGGAGGCCCGACCGGACCTTCATGCCCTCCAGTTGGACCAGTTGGGCCACTATCACCTGTAGGGCCAGTTACTCCTATAAGCGGAAGAGGCAGTGCCACTCCAAATTTTTTGCACTTTCTATGACGACGCACAACAATCCCCCTTCCCCAAAAATAATTACACCTTTTATATGAAATGCATTTTTATAAGAAAAGTACACCTCTGACCTCATTTTTTTAAAATAAAGAAGCCTATCATTTCATCCATTTGAAATGATAGGCTTCTGTTTATAAAAACACTTTACTTTCTCGCCTTAATAATAAAAGTAGTTGGCACCATCCTCGCTTTATATAATGAATAATATTTCGTAGACGGCTCAGCCCGTTCTCCACCAAACGAAGTCGATGGTTCAGGTTCTTCTATTCTCTCAATTGTAAACCCCGCTCTATTTAACTCATTTATGTATGTACTTATTTTTCTCTTATATAATGTCGCTTGTACATTTTCTCCTTTAAATGTTTCAAACGTAATAGGAGTTTCCTTATGATAAGAATATTTAAAAGCAATTTCTTCTGTACCATACTGTAAATTTGAATATACTGGGTGCTCCCAACTAAAAATAAAACTTCCTCCTGGCTTTACATATGAATAAATTAGCTCCAACGTTTTTCTTAAATTAGAAGACCAACCTAATGCGTAAATGGAGTATACAATATCAAAATACCCTTTCGGAATATCGCCTTCTTCTTCCATTGCTCCGCATATTAACGTTGGATTCCAACACTTTAACGTTTCATTTGCTGTTTTAATTTGTTCACTTGAAAGATCAAGACCCCATAATTCCTCTGCCCCATGATCTGCCATATATTGCAACGAATGCCCACTTCCACACCCAATATCAAGAACCTTTTTATTTCTAATTGAATCGAACAAATGAATCTCATCTTCAGACGCTGTATACGGGCCGTATTTCGGTAAACAATCTACTTGAAAGAAATAAGGTGCCACTGTATCCCAGCACTTTTTGTTTAACGCTAACATTTGTGTACCTTTCATAATTCTACATTCCCCCATCCCATTTTCTTCCCCTACTATAAATTACACATTATAACCTGATTTTCCTTTTCTCTTCGCTCGGTAATTTTTCACTTTGGCGATTATCTCGCACACTCTTCCTCCTTCCACGCAATCATTATTCAGAATCAAAAAGCGACCTATAATAAAAAGATTCGACCATCATATGTGACAGTCGAATCTTTTCACTCTCCATATTCAAGATGATTATGTCTTTTACAACCAAATAAATAGCACCCCCCTAAATGATAAGTTTCAAATTCTAACTCTGGAACATATCCAGATTTGATACGTGCTATCATTGCTTTATAACAATGATTCTCTTCTGTATATTCCTCAATTAACTCTTTCTTATCTTCTTCTGTCCAGTTTTCTTCTACTTCCTCATTTTTAACATCTTCTATTTCTGCTGTTTTCGCTTCGATAGATTCCCGTATCACTTCATTTATACGCGTGAAATTATTAGCTTTATATAGAGCATAAACCAATCTACCAATCCAATCGGGGCTTTTCCAAACTTCTTTGTATCCCTTTTCGAAGCATTGAATGGCTTCTTTATAGCACTTCAACTCAACGTATAAATCTGCTACATTAATTTCTCCTACAAAATCATCAGATTTCCTGTTAAAAGCATCTAACTTCTCTTTCGCTTCTGTCGTTCGTCCTAAATCAATTAAACATTTTACATAGATATACATGATATAGTCCGAACCCCCTGCAACTCGCAAGAAAAATTCTGAAGCTTTTTCAAACTCTCCAAGGTTATAATGTGCTACAGCTACATTGTGAAATGCTTCATCCGATGGTTGAATCGAAATAGACTTTTGTAATACTTCTTTCGCTTCTTCCCATCTTTCTTGTTTTATGTAAATGTCCCCTAAAATGTTATAAGGAAAGTATGAGGAAGGATTCAACTTAATAACTTCTCTTATTAATTCAAGAGCTTTAGCATCATTCTCTTCCTCATAAAAGTACATCCAAGCAAGATTATTGAGGGATTGTACATCTCTAGATTCATGTACCGCTCGTTGAAACAGTTCCATTGCTTCCTCACATTTATTTTGTTCAAACGTTTCAATTGCCTTCTCGTTAATGTTCAAATAACTACCTCCTAAGTGAATAAATTCCTCTATGCCCTATCATTATTTTAATATGTAAAAATTGTAATTTCTATAAAAAAGAGAGGAATCTTTTTCAAAATAGATTCCTCTCTTTTTATATGGGAATTATGCCTTGCTTTTAAAGCTTCACTACTCCCTTTTCTTTACGATGCATGTTCATCTTTCTTCTTCATTAACGCTCTCTTCTTCATTGCCTTCGTTAAATATCCGCCTTTAAATGAGCGAATTTCATAAGAAGACATAAACGCTTTCGGTGCAATTTCATTAATAATTTCTAACAGTTCTTTTTCTCTAGAACGCTTTGCAACGATATCTAAGCGATAGCGGATTGAATTAATACCTTCACCTTCAAATACTGTAACGCCAAATCCAGAGTGACGTAATTCATCTACTAATTCATTACAACGGTCTAGTAAACTAACTTGATACGTAATATAACCAATTGCTAATTTATTCTCTATATAACCGCCTAATAATAGTCCTGTACTAAAGCCAATGACATAGGCAACGATGTTCATCCAATTTGATAAATCTTGAAACACAATACCTAAACTGACAATGTAAATAGCCCCTTCTAACAATCCAACACCAGCAGCGGATCTTGTTTGATTCTTTACAAGCAAAATCGTACGGATTGTCAAAATTGGAACGTAAATAATTTGAAGCACAAAAATAAGTAACGCTTGTAACATTGGTATCCACCTCTTTCAAAAAGTCTTTTGTCATAATAACATACATAACCTTTAGAAATCGATGGCTTTTTAAATTTTTTTACAATATTTTTCATACTATTGAAAAACGTAAAAAAGAAGCGTATTATATTTGTCGTAAATTTGATTCCTTTCATTAGCTCGCTTTAAACACAAAAAGGAACCTCATTAGGCCCCTTTTATCATAGCTCTATGTTTTTCGAAGCATGTTCCCTTTGCTTCTCTTCCTCTTTCACTAACTGTATATTCGCATAGGCTAAATTTGCAATCATTAAAAAGTGACCACCTAAAATGCCTGTACCGAATGCCCACATTTCCATTTCATGCTCAATTTCATACATGATAATAGCTCCTAAAATGGCTGCTGCAAATCGGTTTAAAACTCCTAACCCAGGAGCCTTTTCTTTCATTACGATACTTTTCCCCAGTTTCTCCACTCTACGAGCTAATAACCAAAGACAATATGCACTTACAGCTAATCCGATACCAAACCCTGTTACTTGTTTTCCAAACGGAGTAATCGTCCACATAAGTAGTAAACCACTAAAGATCGCATACAATTGTAATCGATATACACGTAAGGCTGCTTGAATCAAAATATCCGCTCCTAATTTCGCATTTTTTACTTTAGAAGAAAAGCAGCAACTTACACAGTTGCTGCTTTCTCTTCTTCTTGCTCTTGTTCCATCTTACGAATTTCAACACGTTTAATTTGGTAAGCGTCTTTTTCTAACACTTTAAATTCATAACCTTCCGCCTCAACATGTTGTCCTTCTTCAATTTCATGATTTTGCATCATAATCCAGCCACCAATTGTATCCACATCGTCTTCTTCAATGTGTAATCCAAACAAATCTTTTACTTCTGAAATAAGCACTTTTCCATCAACGATTTTATGGTGCTCATTCACATGCTGAATTGGTGGTGCTTCATCTTCATCATATTCGTCACGAATTTCGCCGACGATTTCCTCCAAGATGTCCTCAAGCGTTACAATCCCTGCTGTTCCTCCGTACTCATCATATAAAACAGCCATCGGAATTCGCTTCTTCTGCATTTGAAGTAATAAATCGTGAATTGGAGTCGTTTCCATCACTTCAATAATCGGACGCATATACGAGCGAATAGATGATAAATCTTTTTGATCCTCGGTCATATATCGAATAAAGAAATCTTTTACATTGACCATTCCGATAATATCATCTTTATCTTCTCCAAAAATCGGATAACGTGTGTATCGCTCATTTTGGATTACTTTCATGTGTTCTTCTACTGAATCTTCCAGGTAGAAACCAACGATTTCTGTTCGCGGTACCATAATCTCTTTTGCAATACGATTATCAAATTCAAAAATGTTATTTACATACTTGTATTCAGCCTGATTAATTTCGCCACTTTCATAACTCTCTGAAAGGATAAGACGTAATTCTTCTTCTGTATGAGCTACTTCATGTTCTGAAGCTGGTTTTAAACCGAACAAGCCAGTTACAACACGAGCTGAACCGTTTAATACCCAAATAAATGGATACATGATCTTATAGAACATCATTAACGGTGTTGCCAATAACAACGTTACTTTTTCAGCCTTTTGAATTGCCATCGTTTTCGGAGCTAATTCCCCTACTACAACGTGTAAATACGTCATTAACATAAAAGCAAGACCAAATGTTAATACTGATGAAACAGAAGGATTTAAGTTCCATTTCTCAAATAACGGGTGTAGTAACTTTTCAATTGTCGGTTCACCTAACCAACCTAATCCCATAGCTGTAACTGTAATACCTAATTGACAAGCAGATAAATATTCATCTAAATTTGTTGTTACTTTTTTCGCTGCTAAAGCACCGCGTTTTCCTTCCGCAACAAGCTGATCGATACGACTTGAACGTACCTTTACAATCGCAAACTCTGCTGCTACGAAAAATCCAGTAAATGCGATTAAAATCGCAACCATGACTAAATTAAATATTTCCAATGAATCCCCCTAGTTTAAAAAACTAAGGTGTCCACCTCCTGTATACTATAATGTTTTCTTATTTGTTCATTAGAAAACATAGCCCGATACAAAAATTAAAGAGGTCGGATTTCACTTTTTTCTATAATAATAGAGCAAGTGTCTGTATTAAAGCTGTCGTTTGACCAGATAAAGATTTCGATATTTTTTCACGTTGTGAATCAGTCAATCCATCTAAAAGCGGCTTTAACTCCGTTAACTCTGCTTCTAATCGATGAATATGGTCTGTCACTTCATTCACTTGTTTCGAAACGTGTTCATTGATACCGAGCAGCTTCTTCTTCTCCTCGATTTTCTCTTTAATCTCACAAAGCGGCATATGCATTTCTTTGCACTTCTCAATAAATTGTAATGTCTCAAATGCTGTTTCATCGTAATAGCGATAATTAGATTGAGATCGCTCCGCTTTTAAGATTCCTAGATTCGTATAATAATCAATCGTTCGTTTCGACACGTGAGCCATGAGAGCCAACTGTCCGATTCGATACACCTTCCCAACGATCTTCCCCCCTTGTTTATATTACTACCATCATACAATACATAAACTGTACAGTCAAACGTGACGGTTTCTTTTTCACAATTTATACAAAATGTATCGTCTCACCTTATACGATCTATTCTATTAAATTAACTATATAATAAAATACCGAAATTCAATAAACTAAAACGAACAGAATGTAACCATGATATTTCCCGTTCCTTTCTAATTTTAAGTACATATCATAACAACATCGATATCAAATTCTTTTTTATAAGTAGGAGGAAAAAATGAAAGCTGTTATTCTTGCAGGTGGATACGGGACTCGGATTGGAGAAGAAACACATTTAAAACCAAAACCTATGATTGAAATTGGAACAAAGCCTATTTTATGGCACATTATGAGTTTGTATAGTCATTACGGCATTACTGAGTTTATTATTTGCTTAGGCTATAAAGGATATGCAATTAAAGAATTTTTTCTAAATTACAACTTACACATGTCAGATTTCACAATACATTTAAGCGACAATACAATTACTAGCCATTCTCATCGTATTGAACCGTGGAAAGTTACACTGATTGATACCGGTCTAAATACTGAAACGGGTGGACGGGTTAAAAAAATACAACATTACATCGGGAACGAACCTTTCTGCCTTACTTATGGTGATGGATTAAGCAATGTAAATATAAAAGAACTCATTGCATTTCATAAAAAACAAGGAAAAACAGCTACTGTTACAGCCGTACAACCTCCTGGTAGATTCGGTTCTCTCATCTTAGATAAACAGTCTGTCACATCTTTTCAAGAGAAACCACTCGGAGATGGTGGATGGGTTAACGGTGGATTTTTCGTTTTAAATCCTGATGTTTTCAATTACATTAATGGAGATAAGTCAGTTTTTGAAACAGACACTTTAGTTCAGTTAGTAAACAAAAACGAATTAGCCGCATATCAGCATACTGGTTTTTGGCATCCGATGGATACATTGCGCGATAAAAATAAATTAGTCGAGCTATGGGAAAATCATAACGCTCCATGGAAGGTTTGGTAATATGGCTTCATCATCTTTTTGGAATAAGAAAAAAGTATTTATTACAGGACATACGGGCTTTAAAGGCTCATGGTTCACCCTCTTTTTAACTTCATTAGGTGCAGAAGTAATCGGCTACTCTTCTCATCCTCCATCCATCCCTAACCTTTTTGAACAAGGTAACGTAGCAAAAGAGTGCACATCCATTAATGGCGACATTACAGATTTCGATTCTTTATTCCGGGCCCTAAAGCAACATAACCCAGACATACTTTTTCATTTAGCAGCCCAGCCGATTGTCACCATTTCATACAAAAATCCTATCGAAACATTTAAAACGAATGTTTTAGGTACTGTTCACGTATTAGAAGCCGCAAAACATATAGAAAGTATACGTAGTATCATTAATGTTACAAGTGATAAATGCTATGAAAATGATGGGAGCGGCAACCAGGCATTCGTAGAAAGTGACCGGTTAGGTGGTTTCGACCCTTATAGCGCTAGTAAAGCGTGTGCTGAACTAGTTGCAACATCCTATCAAAAATCATTCTTCCGCACTCATACTCAGAAAATTGCCTCAGTAAGAGCAGGTAACGTTATCGGCGGTGGTGATTGGGCAGAAGACCGATTATTCCCAGATGTCATTCGTGCATATTTACAAGATGGTACATTAAATATTAGAAACAAACACGCTATTCGCCCATGGCAACACGTATTAGATCCTTTACATGGCTATACCCTTTTAGCTGAGAAGCTATGGAAAGACGCTGAATATGCAGCAGCGTGGAATTTCGGTCCGATGAATGAACCTAACAGAACCGTTCATGATGTCATTCAGGCTATAATGCAATTATGGAATCAACCACTAAAAATACTTTCTCCTCATACAAACACTCCTTATGAATCCCCTATCTTAACACTCGACAGTACAAAAGCAGTAAATAAACTCGGTTGGACACCTAAGTTATCAACAGACCATTCTATCGCGTGGACTGTTGATTGGTACAAAAAATATGCATCTGGTGAAAATATGGAATCTTTCACGCGACAACAAATCGATGCATTCAAAAATTTATAAGGAGGCTATAAAATGGAACAAAAAAAATGCCGTTTTTGCCACTCATTACTAACAAATACTTTTTTAGATTTAGGAGTTTCCCCTCTGGCTAACTCATTTGTAGCTCCTGAAAATTCATATAAGATGGAACCATTTTATCCGCTACACACATTTGTTTGTCACTCTTGTTTGCTTGTACAATTAGATGAATTTGAATCTCCGCACAGTATTTTTCATGACTATCTATACTTCAGTTCTTACTCATCAAGCTGGCTACTACACGCTAAGCAATACGTAGAAATGGCAATTAAGCGTTTTAACTTAACAAACCATTCGAAAGTAATTGAAATCGCGAGTAACGATGGATACTTATTACAATACTTTCAAAAAGAAAATATCGAGACGTTAGGAATTGAGCCAGCAAAAAATGTAGCAGAAATCGCTATCCAAAAAGGAATCCCTACTGAAGTAAATTTTTTCAACAATGACTTAGCAAAAAAATTACCGCAAGCAGATTTAATCGTCGCAAATAACGTATTGGCACACGTTCCGAACTTACATGATTTTGTCGCCGGTTTAAAAACGTTATTAAAACAAGATGGCACGATAACAATTGAATTCCCACACTTATTAAATCTCATATCATGTAAACAGTTTGATACGATCTACCATGAGCATTTCTCCTATTTCTCACTTATAAGTCTTCAAAAAGTTTTAGCTCATCATCATTTACAAATTGTCGATGTAGAAGAACTTGCAACGCACGGTGGTTCATTGCGTATTTTTATAAACCATCATCATGACTCATCCACTATCCATTCCAATGTTACAAATTTAATCCAAAAAGAAGTAGATCACGGGCTAGATACATTAGATTGCTATCTCCTTTTCTCTAAACACATCGAACAATTGAAAATAAATATTTTAAAATTTTTTATCGAAGCAAAAGCTTTAAACAAACAAATTATCGGCTACGGTGCTCCTGCTAAAGGAAACACCCTTTTAAATTATTGCGGGATAGGGAAAGAGTTTCTAGCTTATACAGTAGATAAAAACCCTCACAAACAAAATCTCCTTCTACCAGGCACCCGCATTCCAATAAAATCTCCAGAAGAAATTAAGCGCACAAAACCTGATTATATCCTCATCCTCCCTTGGAATTTAAAAGATGAAATTATGAAAGAATGCTCTTTCATTCGTGAATGGGGCGGCAAATTTTTAGTAACGATACCAGAAGTTGAGGTAATTGAGTCATGAAAAAAGTCCTTGTAACAGGCGGTAGTGGATGGATTGGTAAATATGTTGTAAATTCTCTTATACAAAAGGGATATGAAGTGCACGCCACTTACAATTCAAATAAACCTTCTCACCTTTCTTGTCATTGGCATAAAGTAAACTTACTTTGCGATGAAGAAGTAAAAAAACTCATTTACGACATGAAGCCTAGTCATCTCATTCATTTAGCTTGGGAGGCAGTGCCTCCAGCGTGTTATGTATCTATTCATAATTACTATTGGCTTACATCCAGTATCTCATTAATTCAACACTTCACGACATGCGGCGGAGAGCGAGTTGTTGTTGCAGGTACTGGCGCAGAATATGAATGGTTTAACGGCGTACTATTTGAAGATTCACCGCTTCTTTCCTATAAAACCCCGTATTCATTATGTAAAAACGCACTACACTCCTGGCTACAATCATACGCTGAGCAAAACGACCTCAGCATGTGTTGGGGCCGCATCTTTCATATGTATGGCCCTCACGAACAAGGTAATCGGCTCGTTTCTAACATTATCACTTCCTTATTAAAAAATGAGGAAGCACTATGTACACACGGAAAACAATCAAGAGATTTCCTCCATGTGAGCGACGTCGCTGATGCTCTCGTAACAGTATTAGAATATGGCGTTACAGGCACAATCAATATCGCTTCTGGTCAATCTGTACAAATTAAAAAATTAGCTTCTATCATTGCTAAAAAGATAGGAAAAGAACATTTAATGAAACTAGGGGCAATCCCTTTCTCTACAGATGAACCTTTATTTGTCGGCGTTAATGTAGAGCGTTTAAAAAATGAAGTAAACTGGAAACCAACATACGATCTAAATACTGGAATCGAAGAAACAATTTTATGGTGGGAATCATTTATAAAAAAGCATAACGATACGCATCACTAAAACGTAAATCCTTCGTCCCTCTTGCTAAACCCTTATACCATTCTTCTAATTTTTCAGGTGTAATAATATGATGCGTTCCCATTCCCCCTTGTTTACTAGCTTCGGAAAGAGTCGGACCAATTTGTAATTTCCTCTTTCTCATCGCATCGTTCCAAGGGCTGAAACCGAACCATGCAATACATGCAAGTGGCGGATAAACCATAGATTCATGTGCAGATAAATGTCTTCCAACCGTATAACTTCCATGCTCATGATTATGAATAAATCTACCTCTTCTCCATAACGCCCAATCTTCTGGTAAATAACCGTGAAATCGCTGTTTCATTAAAGGTATTCCAAAGTTAAGGTCCGGATAATTATAGTTAAGGTCATCGACCATAATAAGCCCTTCCAGCCAATACATCCTCCCTCCCAATTCATTCAGTGATTTCCAAAACTGATTTTTATCTTGCACACAAAGAAACTCGGTCGTATTTAAAATCATTTTCCATCCTTTCACTTCTTGTTCCACCCTCATTACTTCATTATCTGTCGCTAGCGCATCAAATTCTGGATTTGTAGAATCTCGTACCTCCCAGTGCGGCGCGAACTTTTTACAAATTTCAACCGAACGATCAGTTGAACCTTTATTAATTAAAATACCATGATCAAACAGTTTCGTATGATGAGCAAGCCACCACGGCAATAAATACTCTTCGTTATAAAAATGAGAAATAACGGTTGTAGTAATGTAAATCTCCTCCTCGTTCTCTATTAATCTACTTTTTCATCCTACTGTTACTATACTTATCAGTTATGTAATTGGTTTCTGTTATTTTAAAAATATGTTTTTCTACCATATACTATGCTTTCTTAGACAACCACCATTTCCATTTTCTAAAGAAACACCGACAATAAACTGAAAATTAAGTTATAATATCATTATAAAATTATGAAGGAGGAATGCACTCATGTACTACAACACTTCATTCGAAAACGATCAACCTGTAGGCCGTCTATAAACTAAGGCGGGCATTCAAATAACACGTACACTATGCCTCGTCTTAGGGAACTCATAATACCCTAAAAATAGACGGAGGTACTTTACATGAAACAAACAATTTTAGGAGCTATATGTTTATCACTAGCAGCTAGTATATGGGGTGGTATGTATGTTGTTAGTAAATACGTACTCGACTTTATCCCACCACTGACACTCGTTTGGCTACGCTTTATCATTGCTTTTGTTGTTTTATATGAAATTTTGAAAATAGCTGAGAAAACGCAAAAGAAGAAAGTAACCATTCACAAAAAAGATTGGCTTTTATTCGCTTGGATTGGATTTATCGGATATTTCATTTCGATTACATGTCAATTTATCGGAACAAAATTATCTGACGCTCATACAGGCTCGTTAGTAACATCAGCTACACCTGCATTTATGGTTATATTTGCAGCGATTATTTTAAAAGAAAAACTAACCGCTCGCAGACTGCTATCTACTATAATAGCGACAATCGGTGTCATTATCGTCATTGGATGGGATATTGAAATTGGCTCCTATTTTATCGGTACAATCATATTAGTCGGGGCCGCAATTACATGGGCTTTACTATCCATTTATGTGAAAATTGCTTCAGCTCAATTTTCATCTTTAATTATTACAACGTACGCCATATTCTTTTCACTCTTTTTCATTACACCTTTTATGATATGGGAACTACAATCAACCTCTATCGAAACAGTAAATACGTACGTAATATTAGGCGTAGTTTACTTAGGAGTCGTCTCAACAGCAGGTGCCTTTTTCCTTTGGAATAAAGGATTAGAATTAATGGACGCAAGCATCGGATCATTATTTTTCTTCTTCCAACCTATCGTCGGATCATTGCTTGGTTGGCTGCTCTTAAATGAGACATTAAATAGTAACTTTTTTATCGGTGGTATTCTTATTGTATGTAGTGTTTTCATTACTACTTTTGAAAAGAAATGAAAAAACAGGCAGAGATTTTTAATCTCTGCCTGTTCGTATAATTGGGTCTTGATCATGAAAACCAATACAAACTGGTATATTACTTTGTACATTACTACATGCACTTATAAAATTACATACCGTTCTGGCAATTAAATATACAGTTATCCCAATTGCCTTTTCATTTGTATCAAAACCATTTTTAGCATACACATCTGCTAATTGTATAGACTTCGGTCCCTCAACATCATATGTCCATTCAGAAGCCCAATCATCATCCTCTTCTTCAAGTGGAACATACTCCTCACAAATATAAAACTGGCTATTCCACTCGTAATCAAGATCATACTCAAAATAAATCGCTTTTGCTTCTTCATTAGTAGCCATTTCTACAGCTGCATCCAAACCTACTCGCATACTTTCCTTATATGACTCTAAATTAATTGCTTTAATTCGTTCTGCATATTCTGTAGACGATAACATGCTACAAATTTCAAAATACTTCAATTCTATTCTCTCTATTGATAACGAAAATATATCTTCTTGCATTTCTTCTAAATATTGAAACATATCTAAGCTATTTCACTCCACATTCTTTACGCACTCCAATGCGATGGACGGGACAACATTTTCGGTAATTTCGTATGTGTATCCCCTTTCGCCGCGTTAATTTGAACTTGCGTCAGAAAAATACTATTTGTAAAATCCGCCCCGCGAATATCTGCATCTCGCAAATCTGCTCCAATAAGATCTGCTCCCCTTAAATTTGCTCCATTTAAGTTAGCCGCAATTAAGTATGCTCCTCTTAAATTCGCTCCTTGCAAATCTTTCTTCTTTAAATTTGCCCCCATAAGGTCTGCCCCGCGGTGACTCATTCGTTTCTTATTCATTGCATTCATTTCCTTCCAAACGAGCTCACTCGTTTCTAAAAGTAACACATTTACTTCTGCACGGTGTAACGGAATATTTACTTTCATTAACTCGTCCGCATTTAAATTTGAAAGACGCTCCGTCTCTTCAATTGCTTTACTTAGTTCTTTATGAATCGGTTGTGTCGCCTGTAAAAAAATAGCCTCATTCAAATACCAAAGCATTTCATGAAGCTGATGCATAATCGGGAAAGCATCATACATTTTTCTCGCATGCTTAGCATCTTTCTGCCAATCAATCCCGTTAAATGTGACTTGCGAAATCTTCTGCCCAGCACCGAAACACTCAAATACTGTACAACCTTTATAACCTTCTTCTCTAAGATTTTTATGTATGCTACATTTATAATCTGACTGCAAATTAGAACATGGTTTCCCGCCATCTTTATTCACCGCAAAATCTATCGATGCTGCGAATGGTAATGCTACACAACATAAACCGAAACATTTTTCGCAGTTTGCTTTTAAATGATCATTATGATTAGTCAAAATATATACCCCCTGTTGTCTTTTGACTATTTCATAATATTCCAACTGCATGAAATAATCAATTTTAAAATAAAAGAGCCTCTTTCATTTCAAATCATAACTTTATCATCTAATTTCCTTTCAATTGAAAAAGACAGTTTCTATCAAATGAATTATAATTAAATTACAAATATTCAAATTAAAAGGAGACTTACTATGGCACTCGAAATGAAAACAAACTGTCAAATTTGCGATCAATCTCTCGAACCAACTTCAGAAGCTTACATTTGCGTATATGAATGTACATTTTGTGCACCATGTACAGAAGAGAGACAAAACGTTTGCCCAAACTGCGGCGGCGAATTAGTTCGTAGACCTAAGAAAAAACAGTAAAAAAAGCAAAGCGATATCGCTTTGCTTTTTTTACTGTTTTTTGGGATTTGAAATTATATCAACGATTTTTCAAATATATCGAACAGAATTTCAACTCAAATCAAATGTTCAAAAACTTCACACAAACAGGCTCTGGTACAATAACATCAGATTCTAACAGAGTTAACTCCCCTGTCGTTTCATTTCTTGAAAATAGCACAAGATTATGTGACTTTTCATTTGTAGCAATAAGAAACTTTTCAGTCGGGTCTAATACAAAGTCCCTCGGCCAATTTCCTTCTGTAGATGTATGTGCAACAAATGTAAGCTCACCTGAATTTTGATCCACACTGAAAACAGCAATACTATTATGGCCGCGGTTCGCTGCATATACAAAACGGCCGTCAGAAGAAATATGAATCGCACTTCCTTGACTATTGTCATCAAATTCTTTCGGAACAGTAGAAATATACTGCAACTCTGTAAAGGACCCTTCTTCCGGATGATACGTTAACACAATAACTTCCGAACTAAGTTCAGTCATGACATAAGCGTGCTTTCCGTTCGGATGAAAAGCAATATGTCTAGGACCACTTCCTGGGTTCACAGACAAGCTATTTACTTCTTTTAACTTACTATCTTTTATTTCATACGTAAGTATTTTATCAATTCCTAAATCAACACCCACCACATATTTTTCATCTGGCGTATATCCCGCGTAATGTGCATGTGGTTTCTCTTGTCTTTCTTTGTTCGGACCTGAACCTTTATGCGTCATAATAGATGAAGCAGCATGTACAGTTCCATTTTCCTCATTTACTACAAAAGACTCAATCGTTCCTTTATGGTAATTCGCTGTAACTACCGTACCGTTTTCACTATCCACACTAATATGACAAGGAGAAGCGCCTTCTACTACTTGTCTGTTTTGTTCCGTTAACTCTCCAGTATGACCATTAATTGAATAAGCAGCTACACCACCAGCTTCTCCGTCTTTAACAACAGAATAGAGATATTTATTATTTTTGCTAATCGTTACATATGTAGGGTTATCCACCTTAGCCGCAAGCGTTACATTACTAATTTTATTTGCTTTCGTGTCTAAAATAAATTTATATATTCCTTCACTTTTTTCTTTCGTGTACGTTCCAACATATCCAATAAACTCTTTGTTATCCGCCATTTTCATAACCCTCTCCCTATAGTTTCTGTTCATCATATTTTTTACAGAAAAACCTTAAACTATTTTTTGAAAGAACATCTAAAAAAACTTGAGTATCTATTTATAAGTTACCATATTTTCCTGCCAAATAGCCTCTAAATCCACTTTTTCTGAAAAGCAGCTATACTCTCATATTCTTCTTCCAGATGACGGGCCAAACGAATATAGATCGGTGTTAATTCTTTATATTTCTCCACACTTTCCATGTTTGGCTCATGATAAAAGTTGGCACCTACCATTTCAGAAACTACGTGTAATGAGCCTACTTCACCTAAACTATATAAACCGAGGATTGCCGCTCCTAGGCAAGAGCTTTCGAAACTTTCCGGAACGTATACGTCTTGATGAAAAATATCTGCCATCATCTGTCTCCAAAGTTCTGACCTTGCAAAACCACCTGTCGCTTGAATTTTTTTCGGTTCGCCAATTAATTCTTTTAACGAAAGAAGAACTGTATACAAGTTATAAATGATTCCTTCTAAAACAGCACGGATAAGATGCTCCTTCTTATGGTGTAGTCCAAGCCCAAAGAAAGATCCCCGCGCATTCGCATGCCATAAAGGAGCTCTTTCGCCTGCTAAATATGGATGAAACAATAAACCATCCGATCCAGGATTCACTTTCGCTGCTATTTCCGTAAGCACTTCATATGGATCTTTCCCTAAACGTTTACCATGCTCAACTTCTAACGTACATAATTGGTCGCGAACCCACCTAAAAATCATACCACCATTATTAACTGGTCCACCAATTACCCATAGGTCCTCAGTTAACGCATAACAAAAAGTCCTACCCTTCGGATCCGTTACTGGCTGATTCGTCACAACTCGCACTGCACCGCTCGTACCAATTGTAATAGCAACTACTCCAGGTTCTATTGCATTTACACCTAAATTCGATAGTACCCCATCACTCGCACCGACTATAAAAGGAGTAGTAACACGTACATTCATCTCTCTTGCAAGTTCTTCATTTATCCCGATTAAACTGTGCGTCGTTGGAACAACGGTAGATAGCTTTTCCTCTGTAATTCCTGCAATACGCAAGGCTTCTTCATCCCATTTTAAAGATTTCAAATTGAACATTCCTGTCGCTGATGCAATAGAATGATCAATTACATATTCCTTAAATAACTTATAGAAAACATACTCTTTAATAGAGATGAATTTATAGCTTTTTGCAAATAACTCAGCATGTTCATTTTTAAGCCAAACTAATTTTGAAAGTGGTGACATAGTGTGGATTGGTGTTCCGGTACGAAGGTAAATTTCATGACCATTCATATCATTCTTTATTTTTTCTGCCCAGCTTGCGCTTCTATTATCTGCCCAAGTAATACATCTCGTTAACGGCTTCCCTACTTCGTCTACAGCAATGACACTATGCATGGCCGAACTAAAAGAAACACAAAGAATATCAACTGGCTGCACATTACTTGATTGTATAGTTTCCTTAATCGTATGTATGACCGCTTGAAAAATCTCTTCTGGATCTTGTTCCGCTGTTTCTGGTGCGGGAGAATATAAAGGATATTCAATCCCATGACTTGCAATAACAGATCCATCAACCGAAAACAAAACTGCTTTTGTACTAGTTGTTCCAATATCTACACCAATCATATATTTCGAACTCACTATGTAACCCCTTTCAAATTATTCCGATAACAAAAAAGACACTTCATTATGAGAGCTACGTTTTCATAAACTTCACTCTCATAATGGGGCCTTTTTATAACCATTGTGCTGTTTTGAAACTGCATGGTGTCTTTTCATATTGCTGCTTTCACGTAATAAGGTACCAAACTCGGGATTTATTTTACAGGATGAAGTTACATAAAGATTAGTCCTCTCGTAAAAAAGCAATTTGTGAAAGCTTTACTTCCTTATAACTTAGGCGCTTTCGCCCAATCCGCAGCGAACTTTTCTATACCTTGATCTGTTAATGGGTGCATAGCAAGTTGTTCAATTACTTTATAAGGAATTGTTGCAATGTGAGCACCTGCCATCGCTACACGAGTGACATGATCTGGGTGTCTAACAGAAGCCGCAATAATTTGTGTATCTAATAGATGAACATCGAATAATTCAGCAATTTTAGCAACTAATAATACGCCATCTTCAGAAATATCATCTAAGCGTCCTAAAAATGGAGAAACGTACGTTGCACCTGCTCGAGCAGCTAATAGAGCTTGGTTCACAGTGAAAATAAGTGTAACGTTCGTTTTCACACCTTTTTCAGTAAGGTAGCGACAAGCTTCTAATCCTGCTAGTGTCATCGGAAGTTTTATTGTAACTTTTTCATCGCCACCGTTAATTTTAATCAGTTCTTCTGCTTGAGCAATCATCTCTTCGGCTGTAACAGCATCTGGCGTTACTTCTGCCGAAACAGATTCAACGTTAGGTACTGCCTGACAAATTTCTGCAATACGGTCTTCAAACTTAATGCCTTCTTTTGCTACTAAAGACGGATTCGTTGTAACACCAGCTAAAACACCTAGTTTATATGCTTTTTTTATGTCCTCAAGATTTGCAGTATCAATAAAAAACTTCATGTTTTATTCCCTCCATTTTTTAAACGTTAACGAGTTATACTTGTAAAATGTTTATTTCTTTTCTACTGCATGTCCACCAAATTCATTGCGCAGTGCTGCTACAACTTTTCCTGTAAACGTATCATTGTCTAATGAGCGGTAGCGCATTAATAAAGACATTGCGATAACAGGAGTTGCTGTTTGAAGGTCTAATGCCGTTTCTACTGTCCATTTCCCTTCACCAGAAGAATGCATAACGCCCTTAATTTCATCCAGTTTTGCATCTTTAGAAAATGCATTTTCAGTCAATTCCATTAACCATGAGCGAATAACTGAACCGTTGTTCCATACTCTTGATACTTTTTCATAATCGTAGTCAAATTCACTTTTCTCTAGAATTTCAAATCCTTCACCGATAGCGGCCATCATACCGTATTCAATTCCGTTATGAACCATTTTTAAGAAGTGACCACTACCAGCTTTTCCTGCATATAAGAATCCATTTTCTACAGCTGTATCACGGAAAATAGGTTCAACGATATCCCAAGCTTCTTGATCTCCTCCGATCATGTAACAAGCACCATTACGAGCGCCTTCCATTCCGCCAGAAGTTCCTGCATCCATAAAGTGAATACCATCTTTCTTTAATTGCTCATATCGGCGAATAGATTCTTTATAATGCGAATTACCAGCTTCAATTAAAATATCTCCTTTTGATAAAAGCGGTGTAATCTCATTAATAACAGAATCAACAACAGCATGCGGAACCATTACCCAAAGAATTCTTGGTGATTCCAATGATTGAACAAGTTCGCTTAAACTAGATGTACCTGTAGCACCGTACTCTTTCATTTCTTCCACTGCACTCGTATTTAAATCAAATGCTGCTACTTCATGTTGATGATCCATTAAATTCTTCCCTAAATTTAATCCCATTTTTCCTAAACCAATTAATCCTACTCTCATAATATAATTCCTCCTTGAATTACCTTTCATCATAAATACACATTAATACAATGATGAATATCTTTTTGTCATATTGCTTTACTTGTAAGAATGTACTTATTTTTTCAATTCCTCATCTAGCCACCATTTAAACTCACTCTCTTGTAATAGAGCATTCGCAGTATCTGGACCATACGAACCCGACTTATATTCATGAAGTGGTAACAAGTTTTCCTCGAATGCTTCAAGTATCGGCTGTATCCATTCCCATGACAATTCAACTTCTCTCCAGTGTGCAAAGAATGTAGAATCTCCGCATATAGCATCATAGATAAGTCTTTCATAAGCTTCAGGTATTCCCACTCCTGTTTGCTCACATGTAAAATGGATACGGATCGGTTCAAGCTCTCCATTGTTCAATGGATTTTTACTATTTAATTGGAGTGAAACATTTTCATTTGGGCTAATTTCAATGATTAACAAATTAGGCTCCGCATTTGGATTACTATCTTGATATTGCTGTTTTAATGTATTTTTAAATTCAATTACAATACGAGTAGATTTTTCTTTCATTCTTTTTCCTGTTCGTATATAAAAAGGAACGCCAGTCCAAAATGGGTTATCAATCCATAGGCGCGCCGCAACAAATGTGTCTGTTTGAGAAGAAGGATTTACTCCTGGCTCCTCTCTATACGCTGCAACTTGTTGGCCCTTTATCTCCCCTGAAGCATATTGCCCGCGAATGATATGGTTCTGAACGTCTTCTTTTTTCACTTTACGAAGAGTCTCCATTACCTTTCGTTTTTCCTCACGAATTTCACATGCATTTATCTTTTCCGGCAAATTCATTGCAGTCATCATTAATATTTGCAACATATGATTTTGAACCATATCGCGAATGGCCCCTGCATGATCATAATATCCTGCCCTTTCTTCTACACCAACCGTTTCACTCGCTGTTATTTGTACATTCGCAATATGTTCTTTATTCCAAATCGATTGGAGAACAGGATTTGCAAATTCAAGTGCTTCAATGTTTTGAATCATCGGTTTACCTAAATAATGATCAATACGGTATATTTCGTCTTCTTCAAACGTTCGGCTAAGCTTATCATTTAGCTCTCGAGCAGATGGAAGATCATGACCAAACGGTTTCTCAATCATTAGACGTTTCCATCCATCCGTTTCATCGAGGCCACTTTCCTTAATGTTTAAAGCAATGGTCTCAAAGAAGTCAGGAGTAACTGAAAGGTAGAACATTCTATTCCCTTGTATATTTTGTTCTTCTTCCCTTTCACGAACTACTTGTAATAACCTTTTATAATCTTCCGGCTTATTCACATCTAACGGACAATAACGAAAATACTCTAAAAAATCTTCTACTTCCGGAGTACCTTCTTCCCTGCGACGAGAAAAAGTTTCTATGGATTCTTTTACTCTTTTTTGAAAATCTAAATGAGATACTTCACGTCTTCCAAGCCCAATAACGGATATTTGCTTTGGAAGCTTTTGATCTCTATATAAATTATATAGCGCGGGGTAAATTTTTCTTTTAGCTAAATCCCCTGTTGCTCCAAATAAAACAAAGGTCATTGATTCCAATTTCAGTCCCCCTCGTGATGTATAGTCATTGTTACCATAGTAAAAATGCATTGTACAGAAGCTGCCATTATGGTTGATCCACTCTTGCTTCTTAACTTTTAATTTTTTATATTTGTCGCTTTCTAATTGTCCCCAATATTAATAGTGGCAATTCAAAGCATTTTTACCACATACTACTTACCTACTTTAACTTATATAAAATAACTTAATTACTTTTAGTAATTTAATTATGTTATATCCACCATATTAACTACATAGATTATTCTCGTCAAGAAAATTGTCTCGAATTAAAGATTTTCCATTCCGTAACACCTTATTAGAAATATGTTCATGAATTGCATAATAAAAAGGCAAAACCGAACATATTCTTGTTCGATTTTGCCTTTTTACTATTGCTTCAAATGATTTTTAACTGCCCTTATAACTAATTCATGATCTTCTTCTGGTGGTAATCCTGAAACAGTTATCATTCCAATAACCCCTACGTCTTTTATTTGGACAGGAACACATCCACCAAACGCAGCATAATCCGACCTATCTAAAAGATACTTTTCATTATATGGAACGCCCGTTATTTCACTTTGTATTTGCATATAATACGAGCTATGATTGTGCAAAGAAACAACTCGTTTTTTACGCTCAATCCATTGCGTATTTTCTGCAGTTGTCCCTGTCATCTTAAAATGAAATAGTTGTACACCATTTTTCGCTATATCAACAGCAATCAATTTCCCTTCCTTTTTCGCTGTTTCAACGATAAATAAACCTATTTGCAGTGCATCTTCATTTGTAAAAGAGGAAAATTGAAGTGTTTCCTCCTCTATTAAAATTTGTTTACTGATTTCATTCAAATTTGAAGTACTCATATGTTTATCCCCCTTACTCAACTTTATGCGACTCTATCGTAAGACCTTTCCATATAACTAATACTGTAAAGCGTACTCTTTTCTTCCTGGTACTATTATGAATTATATTTAACTCATTAAAAATGTATGTCCTCTAGTACTAAACATTTCGTATAGAAGTTTTCTTCCCGCTACTACTTACAAGCATAAAAAAACCAGTTACTTAAGCAACCGGTTCGCTAACAATTTTATATGGGATATTCATTCAACCAAAGGAATGCTTGTTCATAATCATCAAAAAATTTTACTGATTCTTTTGTATTAGATTGTTGTAAATAATTCAGTATCTCCCCTTCTTCAAGAAGAAAAGCAATTGCCTTACTGTGTTTCAAAATCGTTTCATTGAAAAACTTATCTTTCCATGCTTTTTGAACAGAAAAATGATCTGGCGTATATCCTTTTCTATCCACCAACAATTTGTATTTCCGTCCCTCGGAAATAAATTGCTGACAAACTTGCTCGAAATTATTAAACCATTCATACACATCATCTGTTTTAATCTTGCCGATAAGACGGGTAACAATTATATCTGCCGAAACTGTTGTGCTAATATTCAGTTCATTCAACCTAGAATCATCTCCCTTAGCTACAATTATGCGGAAATATCTCATAAAATCAATACATTTAAAATGTAATGCTTTAAAGCAACCTTATTTACGAAAAGAGGCTGTGTAGAAGATGATCTTTTGTCACTCATTAAAAAAGGGACAGACTCTCCAAACGGAGAATCCTGTCCCAAAATCGTTCTATTTTATATTGCAATAGAACTAACAATCGTGAATTAGAATAATGATTTAATACTTGCTAAAACAGTAAGTACACCTACAATAATAACAAATACGTTACTCATTTTCCCTTTGTATTTAGCTAATACTGGTACTTTTTGAATCGCATACATCGGTAATAGACATAAGATAGCAGCAACTAATGGACCACTTAGAGAATCAATAAGTCCAAGAATACTTGGATTTGTATAAGCAACAAACCAGCATGATAATACAACAAAAGTAAGGACGATTGTCTTAATTGTTTTTTCTTCAATAACTTTTCCACGTGATTTACCGAACTTAATAATCATGTCACGCATTACTTCAAATGCTCCGATATAATGGCCAAGGAAAGATTTTGTAATAGCCACAAAAGCAATGATTGGAGCTGCAATCGTGATTACAGGTGAATTAAGCTCATTAGCAAGATATGAAAGAATTGATAAGTTTTGCTCTTTCGCCATTTTTAAATCCTCTGGAGTCAAGCTTAATGTACTACTCCAAACGAAGAACATAACTACAGCGAATGTCATGATATAACAAACTTTTTGTATTTGCGCACATTTAGCATCAGTAGCTTCTATGCCATACGTAGCTCTCTGCTTCACAACAAATGATGAAATCATAGGTGAATGATTAAATGAGAATACGATGATTGGTAGAATCAACAATATCGTTCCAAAATACCCTGTTCCTGTTGAAGCAGTAGAAACAGCTGAGAAGCTAAGCATTGACGTATTCCACTGTGGAATTAAAGATATTGCGATAAACAGTAGAGAAGCTATGAAAGGATACACTAGCATACTCATGATTTTTACAGTAATATCTTGACCAAAATTCAATATAGCGATCAGACCAAGAACTAATACAAGTGATAAAATAGCTCTTGGAGGCTCTGGCATGTGCAATTGATGCACGATAAAACTACTTGCAGTATTTGTAAGTGCAACCGAATACATTAGTACGATTGTATAAATTGAACCGAAATATACGATGTTAAAAATGATACTTGCTTTATTTCCGAAATACTCTCTAATTGTACCTGTGATCCCCTCATCAGCTGAATTAGAAGCGTATATCATTTTCGCAAGCGCCCTATGTGAGTAATACATAACTGGATATGCAAGCAATGTAATTAGTAGTAATGATAATAATCCACCTGAACCTGCATTAATCGGTAAAAAGAGCACCCCTGCTCCAATTGCAGTTCCAAATAGGCTCAATGCCCATGTAGTATCCTGCTTATGCCACTTTTTCGGATCTGCATATTGCTCATTTTTTAGTGCGGTATTTTCAGCTTGAACTTCTATTTTCTTTGCAGTATTCCCGTTCATATAATAGCTCCCCCTTGTATTCTATTCTAGCGTCTCTCTTTATCGCTAACGAACATTTCCTTTTTTCGGAAAATGAATTCCTTACAAGTTGCCCTACATTGTATGTCCTTCATCAAAATGAATCCTAATTGAAACACTCGCTAGTTAGCGTCCTAATATAATTGTTAGCGTTCACAAAATTGTTTACTCGTAATATCCGCTCTTTATATAAAGACCGCTTAAGAGAACAATATAGAATAGACTTCATATAATACGTTGCAACATTTTTAATAACAGTGTATTACTTTAATGGTTTCTCTTTTTTACTTTTAACAGTAATTTTAGCTAAACCAGCCTCTCATCATTTGTGAGGCATTTCTTTCTCAATTCTATACATCACTTTAATAGCTTCGGCAGCATTTATGGTATTGATTACACAAGCCACTGAAGCACTTTACATACATTTCGCCTCTAACCACACACCCTTCTTACTAATAATCGCATTTTTTATATTTTCTCCAGAGATAATAAAATTTCTCTCGACGCCCTCATTATAACGTGTATATTTATAAAATTAATATTTTTATATTTTCAGAAATATTAATTGGATATAATTTTACATGGATAATATTTTACAGTTAGCACAAAACCCTTGTCCCTATCACTTAAAACAAAATTGATCAGCAAAAAACACAGTAAAATATTGTTTATCTAAGTTACTCATTTTAAAAATACTTATATATTTCTTTACCGAAAAATTTTATTTTGATTTAAAAAAGATATTCTAGTAAATGATTAATGTGGTTAAAAAGAAATATCTCTTCAAATGTATAAACCGATTTTCAGGATATACATTACAGATATTGCATTCATATACATTTTTAACTTGATCGGTAACGAGAGAACCGCTAACATTTTTGCTAAACAAAAAAGTAAAATAAGCTGCCCATATGGACAGCTTATTTGTATCATTATTAGGAGTGGACAAACAAATCACTTCAATGTCATCTTAATTTTAGTTTTTTCAACTCTTCTTCAGGGATATTTCTATGTTTGTATTGAATGGATTTTATTTCATTTCCTTTTAGATGATATTATTGATTATTACACGATTCAACCTACTCAAAACGAATAATATAATTTTTAAAATCCCTCATTAACTAGCTCTCTTATCGAGTTTAATTTTGCAGAAAGCTCAATAAACCATTCTTCATCCCCTGTTAATAATGCAAGATCTATAAGATAAAGGATTTGCTCCTTATTTATTACCTTTGATTCAGGGAGTTTGTTAACGTGTTTACTAAAGAGTAAAATCGCTTCGTTCATTGTGTACTTGTCGTCACGTTTCACAATGCTAACTGTAACTACATCCTCCACTTCATCAAGTGCTACAATGTAACCAACTATGAATTCACCCTCATTTGATATTCCACGAACCCAATCTCCCACTTTTAAAACATGATTATTATTTGACACCATACCTTTTCACCTTCTTATAAGTATTTTTTGTAACGTTAAAAACTAACTGTAACTGTAATCATTTTCATTACAGTTGTTTTTGAAGAACTCACGGCTACATAATAATTAGGCCGCTTAACGTTCTTGATTAATAAGGTCAACAACTTCTTTCATTGTATAATTCTTTAAATATTCACCTAGATGTTCTTCCGCACCTAAGAAAATAGCAAAAAGAACTTTCCGCATATTCGAACCTACAATACACTGATCATTTGATTCTGGACACTTCGGTTGCAATGCACCTTCAGAGGTTATTTGATAAATATTCCAAAGATTAATTTCACTTAAATCACGGGCAAAAATAAAACCTCCACCCGTTCCCTCTTTTGATTGTATAAACTTATGTTTTTTTAACAAACTTAGCACTTTGCGAATGCGTACGGGATGAACACCTGCACTTTCTGAAATAGCATTACTTGTTGACATCCGATCTGACTGTAAAGCTAAATAAGTTAAACTGTGAATGGCCAAGGTAAAGTCGCTGTTCATTATTGTCCTCCTACGATAAAAAATATGATTTCTCGCTTAGTAACATACTGTAGCCATAAATATTACATATAGGTTAGTCAAACGTTAAAATATATAAGAAGCATGCTTAGCATGAAAAAATAAATCCCTTTATATTCTATCAGAACTCCCCTATATCTCCTAACTTCATTTAACTTTTTAAGTTGCAAATAAATTTAAACAGTCCACTGTTTCTTAACTTGTTCTTCTGCCAATTGTTTAATTTTTGTCCAAATCGTATCTTTACTCACAATAACATTTGTGTGATAGTTTCTATCTTTATAATTAACCGTAACACATACTTCAATCACTTTTATTTCCTCCTTTCAAAATATTACTTATTAATTAGCCATTTTTTGCAATTCCATATTCAAAAATGTTCGAACGCTACGCGGTAAAAATTTTCGAATTTCATCCTCGTTAAAACCAACCTGTAATCTTTTTTCGTCCAGCATAATTGGACGACGTAACATTTGAGGATACTCAATTATTAATTTATAAAACTCATTAAGCGAAAGCGCCTCAATATTTATATTTAATTCCTGAAAAGTTTTAGATCTAGTTGAAATAATTTCAGTAGCACCATCTTCAGTTAAACGAAGAATGGATTTAAGTTCATCAACTGTAAGCGAATTTGATACGATATTTTTTTCGGTATAATCAATTTGATGTTCTTCAAGCCATGCTTTTGCTTTTCGGCATGAACTACAGCTTGCTGTCGTATATAAAATCACCATATTTTACACACACCTTTACTTTTTAAAATTATTATATAGATTATTGAAATGTATTAAAAAAAATTACAGTTTAGAATGAAATACACGTTATATTATTTATTCGAGAATATTTAATTTATCTGTTTTTTACAAACGATGGCAACTCACTTCTAAAAACTATACTGTAATTTTAAACTTTACAGTTCAATTAATCAACTGTTAAGTCTTGGATACATTCCATTAGGGAACAAATCATTTTCTTTTGTACGATTGTCCCATAGTGTTACAGCTAACCACTTCTTTAAAGTACATTTTATCCCACTATTTGAGTGCACCGCCTCAAAATTTGGCAAGAGCAAAAAAGCAAAGCGCGCACACTTTGCTTCTTACAAAATCCCTTTTAACTTTTTACCAATTAACCCCGCTAAATATTCATAACCTTGTCGGCCAAAATGTAAACCGTCTTTTTCATCATCTTCTACAAATCTTTTATAATTCTGTTCTTGAATCATCTCAGCATATAAGTTTAGAAAATAACTTCCTGTTTCCTTCGCCACTTCCTCTACTACGTCTGCATACTGACCAAGTACTTTATTTGTTCTATTATGCTGACGTTCTTCATCAACTGGCGCAGGACTAATAAGTAATACTTTTTCTGGTGAAATCATACTTACAATCTTCTCTAAATTGGCTTTGTATACTTGTAATGGCACTGGATCAAATAATACCGAATCATTCGTACCAAGAAAAACTGTTACAAAGTCTGGTTTATAGGATAGTACATCATCTTCAATCCTATGTAACGCATCGAAAGTATTATCACCCGGAACACCCGCATTTACTACCTTCCAATTTAGAAACATCTCTTGCAGACGCGGTGTTAACCTCGGCGTTCCATCAAAAAACATTTCATCAGCTGTAATACTATCACCAAAGCATACTAACGTTTTCATAGAGCTAATTCTCCTTTTACGTACGAAATAATTTTCCTTCTACCGCCTTAACATATCTTTCAGCAGAACGTTCCACTGCCTCATTAGCATTCTCTTTCACTACCCCGTGAAAAGCATTATATAAACGGTTAAATTGCAACGGCTTCACTCGATTCGCCATTTCCTCCACTTTTCTTGCTGGCAATGGAATTAAGTTCGGATAGCTGTACATGAAACTTACCCACTGCTGATCCGCTACGACTTGAATAATATCACCTGTTAATAAAATACCTTTCCCGTCATTTCCTTGTTCCCAATGTAATACAGAACCGCCGCTAAAATGTCCTCCGAGACGATGAATAGTAATTCCGTCCGCTAATTGTAAAGACTCGCCAGACCAGTAAATAATACGACTACTCGGGCGTACTACCCACTCTTTATCGTCTTCATGTATATAAATTGGTACATCAAACGTTTCTGCCCATTCTACTTGCGTTGAATAATAATGAGGATGAGACAGTGCAATCGCATCTAACCCGCCCCACTCTTTTACCTTCTCAATTGTCGTTTCATCTAAATAAGTAATACAATCCCATAAGAAACAATAGGAATCCGTATTTACGACAAATGCCGTTTGACCAATCGCAAATTCCGGTTTTGTCGTAATGCTATAAAGTCCATGCTCTTCTTCTATCATTTCATTTTTATAAATACCACTCGTTTGCAAGTTTTCTAAAGTCGTCCAAGACTGCCCTTTCGGATTCACATATTGTCTCTCCTCATCACAAATAACACAACTTACCGGTTCATCCACACTTGCTGCATACTGTACGCCGCACGTTGTACAAACGAAATTTTTCATCATAATTCCCCCTATCCCTATATTTTTATCCCGCATTAATGGGCAGTAAGACCCCCATCTCAACATTCAGCAAAAGCAAAGAAGTTAGGTGGGGCATCAACTGCCCATAAAAGCCCGATTGGTGAGGGCTGATAATCAGTGGAGGATGAAGAATCCCCACTGATTAAAGTTTCACTTTATTAAGCTGTTTTTTGTTGATAGTGATCTACTTTTTTATTTTCGATTAATAAACCTATTAGAGTCAGTAAATAGACAGCTGTAACTGACAATGGAATGACAGTAAATCCATTGTCTGCAAAAAGAATTCCGCAAACCGACGTTACGAATACAGTCCCTATTGACAATAAACCATAACTTTTACTTTCATAAATCCATACGTACGGTACAAAATGAACACCTATTAACATCGCTACTACGAAAGGTAACCACTCTGGAAATTGAAAATAGGCAAGTAATACAAACGGAATATTTAATACATTTATCCCGCCAATTAATCCAGCTAAAGTCCCTAGCGGATTTCCTTTCGCAAACATATCAATTTTCAATATAGCAGCAATCATTAAGCCGAAAGGAAACACACAACCCATACCAATTAAATACACCCACACAACTTGCTTTTCAGAAAGAAGAATACCCGTTACACTCGCTACAATCCAAAATAAAATACCAGCTATTATAACTGGAAATCCTCTTTTTGTTCTTTGTGCTAAATCTCTTTTTGCTTCTGCTATGTTCATTTCATTATCTCCCCCCAACTATTTGTACTATAAAGCCGGATTGATTTCGTCCATCCAATAACGCCAAGCTACTAAATAATCTTCTAAATCTTTCGGGTGGTGCCTCAAACATGTATCTATACGCAAATATAATCCTATGACTATTTCCTCGTACAAATCTCGTTCTTGTTTATGAAATACACATTGTTTCATCACATAATCAATCGTTTCTTTCGTTATATCTTCCGGAGTTGAACAGAACGCGTAAATTAAGTCATATAAAGGATCTCCAAGCACTGGTAACGGATCAATTACTCCATGTAACCTATTTTCTCGAAATATAAAATTATGAAATCCGAAATCACCATGTAATAAAAAGGGCTGATTTACTCCGGCATCCCTATTTGCTAGTTTAAGAACTGTTCTATACTCTTTCTCACTTATGTAACGTTTTACATTTCCATAAGCTTCCATCACATTTGTCATTAAAAATTCATTCCAAGATTGAACCGGATTTTCTTTCCAGCCCCAGCCATCTGCCTCTGGAACAATTTTATACTTATTAATAACTTCTTTTACAAGTGTACGAAGCGTACTTCGTTTATATCCTCGTTCGCACGAAGTTCTACCTTCAAGGAAAGAATACACAATATATGTATGTAAAGGTTCCTTATACAAAAGCTTTGAAAATAATGTATTCCCCTCATAAAAAGAAAGAAAATGAGCTTCTTCACGTATTACTTCTGCTTCATTCTGTTTTACAACATATTTTTCGTCCAACAAATATACTGTGCTTATCGTTCCTCCGTTCAGCACTTTTACGTTATTTGGATCATGTGAAATAACTTTCTCCTTAACGAGTTGTGCCGCAATTATTGAAATGTCCATTCCCTCACCCTTTAATTCCGAAGATTCCCTCAATTCAAAAGACAACTTTACTATTATTTGACAAACAAATAAGAAACCCCTTCCAAAATCTTAATATAACAAAAATTCATTTACTTTTATATTTCAAAAATAGGGAAATACTAACAACAACGTTACATACATATAGGAGGACAATATGAAACCTGAATTTTTAAAAGCGGTACATGATGCCATTGGAAATGTCGAACACATTCATATAGAAGAAAGCGGCGCTGACAGCTTACTTATCCATCATGATGATGCACAGCAATTACAACAAGTCGCTAAAACGTTAGAAAACAACAATTTCCGCTCTGCTTTAAGAACAACTGGAGATGCTTCGTATATTGAAGTATTGAACAGATAATGAAAGTCCGGATGTATTCTGGGCTTTCTTTTTTATCCAATTGTACTTATGTGTAGCAAACCCTTTCATATTCTCCAGGAAAATCCAAATAGTTATTGAATACTTATAAAATCATACTTTACCATTTCAATTCCCCCACACCCGGCTCAATAAACTTCCCTGAAACATCCTCATTTGAATCGATTACCCAATCATATATATTTTGTGCTCCTTCAGCCGGAGTCATATTCGCATCAAAGGCACCAATGTCAGTCTTTAATTTTCCAGGATGAATTGCCGTTACACGAATTCCTTTACTTTCAAACTCTTGTTGTAAGCAGAGTGTTAACATATTTTGTGCTGCTTTAGCAATTCGATAGGAATAGGAGAACTGGCCTTGTGGAAATTCTTTGTTCGCCATTTTATATAATGATCCTAAGCGAGAGGACACATTTATTATTCTCGGATGATCCGATTTCTCTAAAGATACATATGTACCTTTTACAGCTCGAATTACACCTAAACAATGAATATTAAATAAGTCCGTTAACTCTTCTGAATTCGTACGTAAAACCTCAGTCTCCTTTCCAGTAATGCCAGCGTTATTTATAACTAGATCCAAATACTCTGTATATTCTTCGAGCTGGTTCTTAATTTGCTCCGTACTCTCATCAATCGATAAGTCTGCCAATATAGGAAAACATCTACAACTAAACATTTGCTTCAATTGCGTTACCGCAGCCTCAGTTCTAACTAACGGATAAAGGACATGCCCATTTTCATGAAATATTTTGACTAGCTGTAACCCTAATCCGCGATTTCCACCTGTAATTAAAACTCTCATATATCCATCTCCTTATTTTTAAAATAAATAAGAAAATCCATCCACTTACCATTCTCTAAAGAAAACGCCTTTCTCTTACATTCAAAAGAAAAACCTGCTCGTTCCGCAAGGCGAACGGATGGCTCATTATCAACATGTATATGTAATTCAATTCTTTGAAAATGAAGACTACTAAAAAATAATGATAACGCAGCTTTCACACTTTCAATACCATATCCATTTTTCCAGTATTGATTATGTATGGAATACCCCATCATCGCCCATTGATAATCCATACGTAAAATTTTTATTAGCTCTAGCTTTCCAATATTAGCTCCGTCTTCTTTACGAAAAATACCTAATACATACATCTCATCTCGATGTGCTGCTTCATCAAAACCTCTTATCCATTCCGTGAACCATTCTTTCGTTGAAGACGACATGTCATGATAGCCATCATCGTATTTATACTGAGCTGGTAACCGCATTTGGAATCCATCTAGCCAACTTTTATAATCTTCTTTTTGAAACGGACGGATACTAAGTCTCTCTGTCTCTACTTGTAATAGCGGCAGCTTCATTTATATCTCTTCCTTTAATTATTGATTGAATATTCTTTATTATCTTACACAAAATACAAAATCTAGTAAATTATTATGTTTTTGATAAACAGATCCCTGTTAAACTACAATGTCAATTTTTGAGACATACAAAAAGGAAACCCCGTTCTGAAGGGTTTCCTTTTTCCATTACACTACCAACTGTTATCTATGATTTAAAACGGTATATTCTGTCTTTAATATTCCATAAACATCAACATCTTCATATGTATTTAATAAAAGTCTATTCTGTCTCAATGTGCCTTCTTTACGCAAACCCGACTTTTCTAACACCTTAATCGATGATCTGTTTCTGGAAATAGCAGATGCCCAAATTTTGTTTAGACCTAATTCAATAAAGCCAAAATGAATCATTCTATTTACTGCCTCGGTTGCAAAACCCTTGCCCCAATAATTCTTACCAATCCAATAACCAAGCTCACCTCTATTGTTACCTTTGTCAATTCTTAGTGTAATTGTACCTACAATTTCTCTTGATTCTTTAGAAATAATTCCTAAAGGATATTCGATTCCTTGCCTTATAAGTTCTGGTTGCATATCAACCCAATCTTGCGCGAACTCCAATTTATATGGGTGTGGAAGCCCAAGAATATTGGCTAATTCCTTGTCATTAGCTAATTCTTTAATTCTATATACATCATCATTGGTAAAAGGTTCTATACATAAATGCTCCGATTCTAATTTTATAGCCACGTTTTCTCCCCCTTGTACTGAAATTAATTAACTTCCTTTATTTTCAATATTACACTAAAAATAAACAAAAAGTTTCAAATATTAACAATACCCACTAACAGAATCATAAACAAAAAATCCAGTTATGCTTTGTACATAACTGGATTCCTCATCATCTAATCGCTTTTTATTTTACAAGTACATCTTCTCTTAATTCCCTCTTCAGCACTTTCCCTAAAGCATTTTTCGGTAATTCTTCCATAAATACAACTTCGGGTATTTTATAACTTGCTAGTTTCTCTTTACAATGCTGTATAATTTCTTCCTCCGTTAAAGACGTTTGCGTATCTTTTACAATGTACGCTGTCGGAATCTCTCCCCAAAAGTCATCTGGAACTCCAACTACTGCAACTTCTAAAACACCATGTAGTTCATGAATGACATCTTCTACTTGATCTGGATATACGTTGTCACCACCGCGTATGATAACGTCTTTATATCTTCCCATAATGTGTAGGAATCCGTCATCATCTATCATGCCAGCATCGCCCATGTTAAACCAATTATCTTTCACTACCTTTTTTGTCGCCTTTTCATTATTCCAATACCCTTTAAACATGTATGGACTTTTCACATGAATCTCGCCAACTTCATTTGTTGTTAGTTCATCACCTGTTTCTGGATGAATAATTTTCAGCTCTACATGTTTCAAAGTTTTCCCTACAGAAGACATCTTTTCTTTTCCCATCAGTGGATGCCATGAAGTGACAACCCAACCTTCTGTACTCCCATAGCCTTGCACCATATATATTCCTTTTTCCATATATTTTTGAATAAGTGTTTCTGGCACTTTTGTACCACCACTTTGCGCTACTTTAAAAGTTGAAATATTACGTTCTTTTTTATTTAGCTCATCAAGCATGTAGCTATACACAGCTGGGAACGCAAGCATCGTCGTAATTTTCTCTTCTTCAATCTTATCCCAAATAAGAGTAGGATTCGAATCAGCTAAGAAAATCATCGTAACACCATGATAAATGCAATTTAAAATAGAAAGCACGCCACTCATATGGAACAATGGATGCACGGATAAAAAGCGTTCACCTGCTGGAATTTCTCTTTGGCCCGCAATTTCAGCAAAATAATGATGTAAGTTTTTATGTCCAATGACACATGCCTTCGCCTGTCCAGTCGTTCCTGAAGTAAATAAGTAAATCGCATCATCATCTTCATGAACTTCTACATTCGGCTCTGTAATTGACTGTTTTTGTAATGTTACTTCAAATGAACCAAAGCCTTCTTTTGTCGTTTTAATTACATAAGGAATTTCTTTAACAGCATCAATCTTTAAAGCTTCATGGAACTCTTCATCAATAACTAACACTTTTAATTTTGCTTCTTTTACAATCGTTTCTAATTCATACGCAGTAAGCTGATGATTTAGTGGAATACACACAGCTCCAATTTTTAAACTTGCCATCATAACACTTGGAAATGGATGATTATTTTTGCATAGTATTCCAATACGATCTCCCCTTTGTACACCGCTTTGTAATAAATAGTGTGCAAGCTGATTCACTCGTTCATTATACTGTTGAAACGAATACCTTTTCTTTCCGCCTACAAGCGCTTCCAAATTTGGTGACTGCATTGCTCTTTTTTGTAATAATTTTTGCATCGTTCTCAAGTAAAACTCCCCTTTATATATGTTAGGTTTTTTATTTTATCAGATTAACTATTAATTTACTAAAGATTACACTTAGTGAATATAAAATTAATAAAATAGCCATCTACTTAACAAGTAAATGGCTATTCCCTCTTATATATTAGAATACTGCTTATTCATCACATATCGTACATACTCCGGTGCGCTTTTATCAATCTCTTCATCACTTAATTTATATTCAGCACCGTATAAATAAAACGAAGGTATAAATTTCATGTCTGTATATAAGCATGTAGCTTGAAATGGTTTCGTCAACTCACCCATCGTAATTCCGCTATTTTCATAGTCTTTTTCTAATCCACCTATAGAAATAGCTAGACCAAACTCTTTCCCCTTCACTTTATCTCCTTTTGATCCATAAGCAAATCCATATGTTAGTACATCGTCAAACCATTTTTTTAATAATGGTGGTGAGCTGTACCAGTATAGCGGAAATTGAAATATATATCGGTCGTGTTCTACTAACAGCTTTTGCTCTTCTTCCACATTAAACTCCCAATTCGGTGCCACTTTATACAATTCATGCACCGTAATCTCATCCGAATGTTTCTCAAGTTCTTCAATCCATCTTTTATTAATTTTTGATTTTTCAATATCAGGGTGTGCTACAATTACAAGTGTTCTCATCATTTCCCATCCCCTTTTCAAATTATTCAATCCTTTACGTATTAGTATGAGTGAGTCACATATAATTGAAAAGTACGTACTTTAAAGTGCTATAGGAACCTTAAAGTACCTGTGGAGGTGTTATATGAATCAAAATGAAGACTGCCCAATTGCAACGACACTCGATGTTATCGGTGGAAAATGGAAAGTTCATATTTTATGTGTTTTGATGGATGGAAAAATGCGAACAAATGAAATCCGGCGAGAAATTCCAAACATTACACAAAAAGTTCTGACACAACAACTTCGGCAACTTGAAGCTGACAGGATTATCCATCGTACTGTATATCAAGAAGTACCACCAAAGGTTGAATACACAATAAGCGAATACGGGAAATCTTTAATGCAAATTATGGATGAACTATGTGAATGGGGAAAAGATCATCAAATGAAAAGATTACATGACTAAAAAAACGTACCCATTTCTTTACATACTAATGGGAACGGCACATCACTATCAAGCTAACAAAAAGACCTTAATAAGAAAACTTTCATTTTTATAGTCCATTTATAATTTAGCTTGATAGTGATACGGCAAGACCCAAATAAAGAAATACATTAGACCAATAGAAAAACAACAAATACGACTAACGTTACTAAAAAAATTATAGTTATTGAAGTGCTTTCTTTTGAAGTCTAAACAGTCACCCTTTAAGCCAAGCTTAATAAGATCGCTTTTGTACGATTATCCGTTACTTCATAATAAATTTCTAACCCTTTCCGAGTACCTGTAACAACTTTAGTAGCTTTTAGTTTTGATAAATGTTGACTAATTGTGCTTTGAGGCATTTGTAACATTTCATACATTGTCGTTACGTTAATAGGACCTTTTGCAAGCATTATTTTTACTAATGATAAACGGACCGGATGCGCCAACACCTTTAATACTTCAGTGATTTCTTCATACATTTCTTTCATATTTTTTCTCCCCTTTTATATAAAGTGAAACTTTAATCAGTGGGGGTTTTCTTCATCCCCCACTGATTATTAGTTGAACCAATCGGGCTTTTATGGGCAGTTGATCCCCCGCCTAACTTCTTTGCTTTCGCTGAATTTTGAGGCGGGGGTCTTACTGCCCATTAAAGCGGGATAACTTTTAATGATATCCATATATATAATTCGAAAGGATATACGATTTTATGTCCGTCATTTTAAAAAAATATTAAAAAGTCCCTTCAGATGGAGAGAATCCCCCTATTCTATAGATGTTTCTTTCACTCGATATTATGTGGTAGGGGCCTTCCTTACTGAGACCCTCTACCATTGTTCCCTTGCTGGGGCCCATTATTCCCTTGCGATTCTCTTCCGTTGTCCCCTTGACCATTTCCGTTATTCCCTTGCGATTCTCTTCCGTTGTTTCCTTGACCATTTCCGTTGTCCCCTTGACCATTTCCGTTATTCCCTTGCGATTCTCTTCCGTTGTTTCCTTGACCATTTCCGTTATTCCCTTGTGATTCTCTTCCGTTGTTTCCTTGACCATTTCCGTTATTCCCTTGTGATTCTCTTCCTTTGTTTCCTTGATCATTTCCGTTATTCCCTTGTGATTCTCTTCCGTTGTTTCCTTGCTGGTGCCCATTATTCCCCTGTGGTTCTCTTCCGTTGTTTCCTTGCTGATTTCCATTATTCCCTTGCGAGCCTCTATCGTTGTTTCCTTGCTGATTCCCATTATTTCCTTGTGAGCCTCTTCCATTGTTCTCTTGCTGGTGCCCATTATTTCCTTGCGAGCCTCTTCCGTTATTCCCTTGCTGGTGCCCATTATTCCCTTGTGGTTCTCTTCCGTTGTTTCCTTGCTGGTGCCCATTATTCCCTTGTGGTTCTCTTCCGTTGTTTCCTTGCTGGTGCCCATTATTCCCTTGTGGTTC
>NZ_JAQFNK010000024.1:0-70950 GCF_027710505.1 Bacillus cereus group sp. TH152-1LC
GTCTCGTAGCGATGGCGGAACAACAACTTGGTGTTGGGACTCATCGTTAACCTTAAATACACATAGATAAAAGGAGAGACGTAGCGTCTCTCCTTTTATTGTTTCAAAATACGGTGTATGTCCGACAGTTCCATATTTGTAAACTTCGCAATATCTTCTATATCCATGCCGTTTTTATGCATGCCTCGGATTAATTGCTCTCTTTCGGCTAATTTTCCTTTTTCCATGCCTTTTTCTATTCCCTCTTGAAGCCCTTCTTCTCGCCCTTTTTTCTCTGCATATTTATATTTAGAGGCTTCATCAATAAGCGTCTTTTGCCTTGCTTCATATAACATACGGAATCCAGGATCTTGACTCATCTTTTCCCATTTTTGCATCGCATCTTTTAAAATCGGGTCTCGGTTCATGGCGATCTCCTCCAGCGTATGCGTTAATTGTGTATCCTCATTGGCAGATAATAAGAGTAACCATCGTACAAAATCGTCTTCCCACGGATTGACTTGTTCTTCTTTCCATTGCGCCATTAATTTAGGGATCTCAATGATGTGCAACTCTAAATCGTCTATCAGTAGTTTTTGTAACTCAATATCCCACAGTTTCCCTGTTGTACGGAACGTTTCGTATTCTGGAAAGACTGGAAAGTTCAAAATATTGATGGTAATCGTCTTTCGCAATGCATCATACGAACCACCTTTTTGCATTTGAGAAGCGTATAAGCGACTCCAGTAATACAAACTACGCTTCAGAAAATCATGTTGGTCATTCAATTGTATTTCAATTGCAATTTGGGTTTCGTCATCTAAAGTTGCTAATACATCTAGAATGGATAACTTGTCTTTTTCGTATTCACGTTGCAAATGAGGGTCTTCTATTTTCAGCGTTTGAATGGGTGAAGAGAGCGAAGATGCTAACATCACGTTCAAAAATTGCATTAAAATCTGTTCATTTCCTCTTGTTCCAAATAATTGCTTAAAAGCAAAATCCACTCGTAAATTCACTAAAGGTTGATTCATAAAGTGATTTACCTTTCTTATTTTATATTCTATCTTTTTTGTTGGTCCCCTTTTTCGGGGGAATGGGCAAAGAAGGTATATATCTATTGTAGCTGAAAAAGGAGAGAAGAAGCAACCCTTGTTGTTTTTTTGAGGGTGTTTTTTATTTTTTTATTACGGTACGTGAAATTTTATAAACCCCTTGTATATGCACTTATTCTCACTGATTTATATCCCTTTCTACCTGAAATATTTAGTAACCCCTATTTTTAGCAGGTTAGTGTTACTATCACCACAAACATAAAAGTAATTATATTTCCTTTGAGATTCGAACCAATCTAAAAATTCTAAGGTTATAAATTGATTAAAACCTCTATGATGAAAAAAACGTTTCCCTGGAAAAGCACGTTGCACAATAATTCCTTTAAAACCACTTAAGAACGCTAGTTTCTGTACATCTTTTTCCACTTTTTTTCTTTCTTCTTTTCTACCAACACAATGTCTGCCTTTAAGCTCCTTATAGGTCGAATATGTATCAAATATTGAATCATCTATAGTAAAAGAAATCTTAATTGTTAATTCTAACAAGGATTTTAATATGTTCAAACCTGCAATCCAAGATTCACTATCGTAAAGTAAAGTTTGAGAAGGCTGTATCCACCTCTTGATATAATTACCTAATGTTATTAAATGGTTATAAATTTCTTTTGGAAGAAATATACGGTGATTATAAAAACATGTTTCATAATTTCCTAATATTGTTTTCAACTGTTCTAACTTAGGTATTATTTGTTTTTTATATTGAGATTCTGGTCTAAACAGGCTCCATGTTAGAAATATATCTTCATCAGAAGCATTTTTTCTCCGTTCCTTTTCTTGCTCTTGTAAAAGTAAATGCTCTTTAATTAAATCATTTTCTGGATTCCCAATACATTCTAATATTTCTATAGCTTGCATTAAATATTGCTTCATTATCTCGCGAATTTCTTGTTCATATGACTGTAATTGCATCTCCATTACTAATGACTTTATTTTATTTTCAATATCATGTAATTGTTTAGCATGATATGTTTTACATTGGTGCAACTGTAAAAGCTTATTTAAATTTTGCTGGTCCATTATTCCTCTCCCTTCTTTAGTCACATACATTCAAGCACATATATCTAAGTATGTGTGCTTAAGTCTATTTTAGGGTACATAACTTAAGTACATATATCTGGATTATGAAAAAACATTGTCGTTTCAGCATTTCTTAGCGATTTCCCTCCACAAAAAACAAAAGATTTTACGCCTCCCCAAACCGCAACTTAATACCCTTTTACAACAGGAATTTTTATATAAAAACAGCTCCACAAAATAACAAAAAAGTCTTGCTTTAGAAACAAGACTTTTCCCTTTTTATTTTTTCTCTATTGCATACCGACTATCCTCTGAAACACATAAACTTGCCGCATTCACTTTTATTCTACACTTCCCTAATCGCCGCTTTACTTCTGATTGTAATTTTTCATTTGCTTCCTCTAAAGAACTTGCTGGAATAATCGTAGATTGTGAGTCTGTTACCTTGCCACTATACATCACTGAAAAGTTCAATTCATATTGATGTATCAAGTTTTCTCCACTCCTTTTTTTCTTGGATTTCCTCACAGATCATTCTTACTTGTCGCTTTTTCCTGTAGCTTTTGAAGAGTACGTATTTGCGGTACATACCAGCTTTTTCTTAATCGCATGATTGTAATTCCTACAATTAAAATCAAAAAGGCTTCCAGGAAAATATCTTGTGTTTTCCATAACGTGCACAAATACAGAAGACTTCCCGAACAAAAATAATACATGGCCAATAATAGATGTATATTTGCGATTATCATTTGTTTCTTTCCAATTGCGGCTATTCCTGCTAAAACAACTGTACAAACTCCTATACTTAACAAAATATATGCAATAACCTTTAAAAAAAGCATCCGCACACCCCTTTTTTCTCTAAAATCTCATTTGAACCACTTAAAAGACTGAATAGAGATTGTCAATACATTTGATACCAAATGTATTGACAATCTCTTTAAAATCAATTACAAGCGAATTTGAAGCGTCATTTTTTCTGGAAGGGAAACTTTTTATGTTGAAAATCATATATACTTTGTTTTCCGACACATCCCATTGAAAAGCCTGTAAAAAAAGTTGCACCAATAATTTTCAATCCCCATTGCCACGTGTTTTCTTGTAAAAAATGATGCGATACATAAAGGCATACCCCTGTACAAATAATGATCCAAATTCCATATTCATCATATTTTCTTTGTTCTAATTTTTGTTCATGGAACGGATACACCTGGATAAACAAAAAGGCTATCAGCAAAACTGACAGCCCAATTCCAAATACAATCATTCTTTATCGCCCCATTTCCCCTTAATTACTCCCCGTTATAGCGCTTCTGTAACAATTGCTGTACACGTGCCGCGTACATTTTAAAATAGGGAATGTTTTGTGCGGCAACCTTTCCAAAGTCCATTTGCATTAATGTTTCTTCTAACAGTTTGAACTCAAATTCTAAAAATGTATCATGCTGTTTCTGAATCGAATGCGGGATATTATGCAAGGCATCCGCAATTTCTCGTACATATGTCACACTGTATTCATCTTGATTTGAATAAGAAAATACATTTCGAATCAATACAAACGTTTCTTGCAATACTTCATACCCTATATGATGCAATACATTTTGATTCACCAACTCCCCTCATTCCTTTCTCTATGGTCCTTCAATTCCTGTATTGATTTGAAACTCGTAATTTTCTACAAACCATTTGTCACCTTCTAATACTAAATTTAATTTCATTGTGTGTTTTTCTTGTTTTTCTGTTCCATCAACCGTTACAAGATAATCATATTTAACCGTTACATCCGCTTTATTATCAGCGTTTTTGATGTAGTACATATCTGTTATCTTCGCTTTCGTTTGAATATGCATAGAGCCATCATCTTGTATATGGTTATGTCCATCATCTGGCGCGTTTAATAATTTGTTTCGTGCTTCTCCTGTTATCATTTCTTTGATTTTCTCAAATCCTGGCTTTTCTTTTTGTTTGTTATCATTCTGTATTAACAACTCTACAAATTGTTTTGCTACTTCTTGCCCTTTATCTTGGGTATTTTCTGTTAAAACTGTCACGCGCTTTTCCAATGCTCGATTCTCTGTTTTTAGCTCTTTTACTTGTTCCGTCCATTTCTTTTCTGTTTGCTCGACTTTATGCTGTAAGGTGCGATTTTGATTCCATAACCATACACTGATACCCACTAGTACAACTATGATTAAACCAACGATTCCCTGTTTCATCCCTAATCCTCCCTTTCTTTCCGCTTATTTCGGCAAATAAGGTGCTGGGTCGACTTGACCAAACGTCAAAGATATTTTGATCTCAAAGTGAAGATGTGGCCCTGTTACTTGCCCTGTTCTTCCGCAAACGCCTACCTGTTGACCGACTCCAATGTTTTGACCTTCCTGTACAGTAATGGACGACATATGACCGTATAAACTCCAATATCCATTCCCATGATTGATTACAACTACGTTTCCATATCCGCCAAACCCTGAACCGGACGCGCCAAATTTCGCCCACTCTACAACGCCACCTTTCGACGCGGCAATTGGTGTGACACCGTCTTGGCAAGAATAATCAATACCTTTATGAATAGTGCCCCAGCGTGGCCCATATGGGCTTGTAATCGTTGTTTGAGCGATAGGACGAATAAACCCTTGTGAGCTTGCTGATCCAGTATCTACAACGCCGCCTGGCTTTCCCGCTTCACAATTAAAAGTAAGGCCGCCCATTTGCGCCACAAACTTTGTTACTAATACAGGCCATAAACCATTTGTACCATGCGGATCATTTGCGGCTCCTGGCGGTGCATATTTTGCTCCAATTGCTTCTATGGTTGTTATCCCCATACCGATATAGTTTTTATATAAGTTTCGCGCCATAGCGTTGATTCCTTCATCTAAAGTGGCAAACTTCATAAACCCTTTCATTTGCGAACTGCTAGGGTCCATGAGGCCCCCAGGGTTGTTATAGTTCTTTACTGCATTAGAAGTACCATTACCCGTTTCCAATCTTGCAATGGCCGCTAGTAAAACGGGATCGATTTGGTTTTGTGTTCCTGCATTTAAAAAGGCTTGTGCTTTCCCTGTAAAAACGCCGCCCAGGTGGGGTTGTAGTTCTTCTGGTGCCACTGTTTTTCCACCTGGACGACAAACCGTCATTCCATTACTTGGGATGGTTGCTGGTGCTTCCTCTTCTTTTTTGCCAATGCCTTGCCCCAAAACAATAAATAAAAGAAATCCAATACAGACGAACAATCCTATCGTGAAAGTAGAACCCCCAAAAAGAAATGTCAGTAACCAGGATTTCTTTTTCTTCTTCTTTTTTTGTTCTTGTGCAATCTCTTCTTGTACTGTTTTATCTACAACTTCTTTTATTTCTGGTCTCATATCATCCCTCCCCCCTTACAACATGTATCAAGATTGATTGGAATACTTTCGAACAATCAGCCCATATGTAAGGGCCAAAAGAATAGGTATAACCGCTAAAATATGAAATAGTAACGTTAAAAGAGTAGATTGCTGGTTTTGTATAAAGTCTAATAATCCAAAATGACCGATTCCTACAAACCAGATAAAAAAGGCTAGTTTGGCCCTGTCATCAATAGGACAACGTAACTCATTATGGATAATTTGGAGAGTTAAAAGAATGAGCGTATACCAGATAAGTAACCCTAAACCAATCCATCCTAATAAATCTGTCGGCCATTCTCTCTGTATGAAAAGAATGATTATGTTCATCCACCCTAAACACCCAATACAAAGAAAAATACTGATACTCACCATTTTCATACACTTTAACCCCCAGTGTTTCATATCTATATCGCTCCTTTTTTCGTAAAAAAATAGTAAAGTCCTAAAAGTCTAGGACTCTACTCATCTTTTTTTGGTGGCTCCAAATCATCTAAGTTATCTAAGTTTTGCGGATCAGTAGAAGGCATCCAATTTTCACTTCCAGCGGCTACAGCTCCATATTGTATATCTGGTGTATCGATTGTTTCCGCTTCTCCTTGAATCGGTTCGTTTCTGCTTACTTCTTTCTCATTTACTCGTGTTAAATCAGTAGGGGAAATGGATTCCGTTGGGATAAATGAGTCAGAAGAATTTGTTTCTTGTACAGTTGACTCGACATCTATATTAGGTTTTTTTGCAACAATTTCCCCCGCTTCAGTCACTTTTGCAGGTATAGCATCTGGAATATCTGCACTTGTTGTTTCTGGTGTATGAGGGACAATGACACCTTCTTCATTTACATCTGCACGAATTGTGTCTGGTATTAAAGGTTCATTTGCCTCTGTTTCAATTGGTGTTGAGATTTCTTGTTGTGGAATATGTGTTGAAGTTTCCTGTTCTGTTTGGATTTCTTCTCTTGAAATATCCATCGGAATTTCTTCTGTTGGAATGCCTTGTTGTGGGATATCGGATGGGATTTCTTCAAATGTTTCATGATCTGGTGACACTTCCTCTAATGGAAGTTCTTGTGTTGGTACTTCTGTTTGAACCTCTTCATATGCCTCCATATCGCTTGAAACCTCTTCTAGTGGTATTTCTTGTTCTGGCACCTCTGTTTGGATTTCTTCATATGCTTCCATATCAGTTGAAACCTCTTCTAATGGCACCTCTTGTTCTGGTACTTCGGGCTGTACCTCTTCATATACTTCTATATCAGTCGGAATATCTTCTAATGGTACCTCTTGTTCTGGTATTTCTGGTTGAATTTCTTCATATCCCTCTATATTAGTTGGCATTTCTTCTCCTGTTGGAATTTCCTCGTCTTGTAAAGATACTAGCTCTGGTTGAACCTCCATTTCTGATTCTTCTACTTCTGTTCCTTCTTGTTGCCCTTCTACTTCTTGTTCTAATGCTTCCTTATCTAAGCTGATAAGGTCTTGTTGCATTGGTGCTTCTTCTTCACCTGGTGTCGGTTGTTCTTTTCCTTCCTCTTCTTGCTGTGGTAAATTCCCTTCTTTATCACGATCTTGTAAAGAAATAAGTTTTCCTTTCTTTTGATTCTCTTCTTTTTCTTGTTCCGCTTGATTATTTGGTAAATCGTTCGGTATATTCGCTTGCACTAACGGGTTGGCTTTAGTCTTTTCATCGTCTGTTCCTGCATTTTCTAACTGGCCGCCTGCCGCCGCTAATTCAGCCGCATTGTTAAAATGCATCCCCATTTTGTCTCCAATATAAGACATGGTATTTCCAGCGTACTCTTTCCCCTTATCTACAAAGTTTTCTGTCATAAGGGATATATTTGTGACCGTTTCATACACGCCACGTGCTCGACTAAATGCCGCAACAATATTTCCTCTAAACAGGTAGCAAAGAACGAAAACAAGAATTTGGAAAATCATTGTAGACACATATCCTGCAACGCCCGCTTCTGGTAACACATATAGTAATTCTGCTATCGTAAAAATGATGACCAGCATAACAGACATAAATATTTTTAATGCCAATGGGCGAATCCATTGTGAAGCCCAACTTTCAATGACTCTTCGATGTCCTGGCAATAGAGCCACTGCCATGACGATTGGTGAGATAATACTCATGACAAGGAACCATAATTGGAATGCTACAATTAGTAAACAAAACGCGATTACTGGAACACCTGCGAATGTATTCACCACATAATACATGACTGTAAATACAAGGCGCTCTCCTACAGAAGAAATAACCATCATTTGGTTTCCGTCTTTAACTTCCTTTTTTATCTTTTCATCTCTATCTTTTCCAATAGGCGTTGCCAATAGTTCATCTACTCGTTTAGCACCTAATTTTTCTTTCGAATCCTCTCCATACTGTAGAAACAAATACGGTCGTTCAACTAACAAATCCCAAATCTGCTTTTTCACTGAAAAAATCGCATCTGCTTTGGAACGTCCTGGATCACCTGCAACCGTTCCCGTTGCTTTCGCTAATACTGTTACACTAATTTCAGAACTAATCGTATTTGCACTCTTTAAAATCGTACTTGCGTTTCCAATGTACGTAACAATAAAGGCAATAACGAGCACCGTTTTCACTAACTCACTTAAACCTTTGGAGGGTTGGCGCTTAATAAAGAAGATATAGCCCGCATAACAAGCCGATAACACACATGCAATACCGATAATTGCTGGGAATAGTCCAGAAGATAAAAAGCCGCCTTTTCCAATACCAGCAATATTTTGCATGGCCGCGCCTAATTTATCCGCAACCGTATCTACAATGTCCAGGTTCAACGCTTGATCGACTAAGAAAATGGTTAATTGACCAAGAATCACATTTAACTGAAAGGCCATATTCGCAAACCATTGACAGGTTGTATACAGCATCCGTTGTAAATCTTTCCCTACACTATCATCACCAAATAAGTACCCGCCAACTTTTTGAAACACATTTTTTTCGTCTTCTTTTGGCTGGTACGTATCAATTTCATAATACTTATATTTGTATATTCCATCTGTGTACCCACTAAATAAATTTTCGGAAATTCGCGCCCCTTTTTGTTCCTGTTTTTCTTCCGTTTTTTGATCTTCCGCTAGGGCCATATGAGGCCCTAACGGTAGTAAGAAGAACACTAGAATCATACAAATAGAGAAAAGTTTTTTCATTCCTTTTGCCCCCATTTATGGACATGTACAGGTTTTACACTTCCAACTATGTCCTTGATATTATGTTGCCAATTCCAAGTCCAGCTATAATTTTTTCCATTTCCCATCTTTTTTATCTTTCACCATTTTTAACTCCATATTTACTGTCCCATCCTTTACAGGATCATAGAATTTTACTGCATAATAGAGTTCGTTTTTTCCTTCCTCTAAATCATATCTATATAAGTCGTATCTATTTCCCATACCCTTACTAGCTCCTGGATGACGTACACTTCTATCCTCATCCTTTAATGGTTCATAAACTAACGTTGCTAACTTTCCATAGTCCACTTCAATTTCAGCTTTAACGTAATCCATAACCGCTTTATCTGCTTCTTTCATATCCCTTTCTTTCTGACTCTCTTGTTGATTTGCATTACTTTTCGTTTCATTTGAGCAACCCGCAATCCCCGTTACCATCAATATTCCTGCTACACATAATCCCGATAACATACGTAATTTTTTCATTGTTCCATCCTCCATATACAGATAATTTAGAATACTCTTATCTGTATTGTAATACGAATTACGCCAATTGTTGTGCGCGTTCTTCGTCTGTTTTCGTAGAGGAATCAAATGCAGTCTTTAATTCTTGGAAAACAGGATCAATTTCTACAACAGCTGTTCGACCGAAAATATCCTGGAATAAGGCTTCGCCGCGTCGTAATTGGCGTAACATCAAGATATTTTCTTCTGTGACCGGTAAGTTATAGTAACGCAACATTTCTTCCGCTTCCTTATCGTATTTCAGTGCAAAACAGAACTTCATACCCACATTTGCAACCTCTTTGTTTTCTGATTGATAATCGGATGCATTTTGTGTTCCTAAATACAAGCCGGTATTGTGATAACGTCCTTCTCGAATGATTTTGTCAGAAGACGCCGCACCCTCTTTATTTTTCAAAATACTTGATGCTTCATCTTGTAGGTACACTTTGAAAATACTACGATCGGAATGCATTAAGGATTTACCAAATGCCGCTAATGCAATTAAGATACTACGAGATAATTTGTCTGTAACACTTTCATTCTTTTCCTCTGATTTCGGAATGCGTAAATGTTGAATTTGTAATACTTGTAATGGACGTTCTAGGCTTAATACACGGTAATCTTGACCTTGTTTACCAAACAATAAATCTCCTAACTGGATGCCTTCTAAGGTTGCTAAACGATTTGTAAGGGCATTTAATCGTTCTAGTTCAGTTGGTAATAAGTTAGGTTCTTTCTTCATTTCCTCTAGTTCTTTACGAACCAACGTTAAACACGCATCTTTCTTTTTCGCTACTCGTTCAATGGCTTTATATAAATAGTCATATCTGATATCCTCTAAGCCTACATCCGATAGGAACGTCAAAATTTCAAGTGCTAAACTCTTTGCATCTTCTATTGTTGCGCTTATTCGGAATGGGTCTAAACAGCCCGCATCCTTTTTATCCTTCCCAAGCGTCCATACTTGCAAGGTATCCTCATTGAACCCTGGCAATAATTCTGGCCACCTTGTGCGGTCCCCTTTAGGATCGATTATAAATGCCCTTCCCCCACTCATCACAATCCAGAAAGCGAGTAAATTCATTAAGAAGGATTTTCCTTTCCCTGTTTGCCCCGCAAACATAACTGATAAACTCTCAAACGCTGTTACAATGTTATCTAATGCTTTCGCCGCCAAGTCTGGACGAACAAAAACAGGACGATTTAATTTCTTTGTTTTTCCAATGTAAAACCCTTGATTATCACCAATTTGCGTTGTGGCCCCGAACATGCCCATTGCAAGTACGCCTGGTTCCACAAACAATTTGAAATCCGTATTATAACGTTTAGAACCTGGCAAGAACTCGTAGAAGTACGATAGCTGTTCTCCATATGGATTGACCAATTCAATTTTCATTTTGCGATATTCTGTAATGAGCGTATTAACACGTGATTTTAATGTTTTCGCATCTTCGGCATAGACGCAAAACAGTACACTTAGTTCATATCCAGGTGCCCCCGTTGTTTCAAATCGATCTTTTACAATTTTGACGCCCCTTGCTTTACGATCAATTGTTAAATCTGTTGTGCGACCGCCTACCATTGCTTGTTGACGTTGATCGTTTAATTCCAATTCACTATTCGAAAGTTTTTGTGTAACCATCTGGTTTTCTAAATGATACGCTCGAATACTCATTTCAACAGGAAACTTTAACGAATGTGATTGAATGCGATAAATCCACTCTCCACCAGGAAAAGCCGATATTTCAGGCATATCTTTCACCGCAAGAAAAGCAACATGAGAGGTTTCGACTTCTCCTTCTTCATTTTGTCTTTCGAGTATAAGAGAACGTCCTGGGCTTTCATCAATCACCGTATCTGTTAAATGGACCATTTCTTGTAAATCTGGACGGCGTACTTTTACCGCCTTTCCTTCTTCATTTTGCAAAGTAACCGTAGAACCTACTTTCCAGTTTTGATCACGATTCAATTCTTTCATGCCACGTCTAAAGTTATGATGGAATAAAAAGCGCGTTGTAGACGGTTTCGCACGTCTTGTATTAGGAAATGCCCCTCTAACCTGGCTAAATAACACGTCTTCTACTTCTAAATAATTTTCGATTTCCTCTTCTAAAATATCTGTCATATTCATACCCGATATGTTTTGGGCTGTCTCTGCAAAACCTTCTCTTATCTTCTTCATAAACTTCCATGTTTCTACGACAGGGTTACGAATTTGTCTTTCTTTCTGTTCCATATTCAGTTGTACTAAAACGAAAAAGCGATATTCCATGTTCTCTTTCGCAATGGCCGCATTTCGTAAGTATTCTTTTACCTTTTTAAAAAGAAAGCTTCCTGTTGGGGCCATTGGCCCTTTTAAAGTGGAAATATGTTCATCCAGAATTTCATCTGAATTTGTTGTACGAGGAATCACAAGTAAGTGGACATCATATTCTTGATGGGTAAAAAGAGCGAGTTGATTGCGATAATATACTTTTTTGGTACTTTCGTCTTGATGATCGTATTCGAATCCGTCTACTTCATATACTGCGGATACTTTTCCGTCCGTACTAAACGCTAAATTCTTTTCAACGTGCTTTAATGGTGGTCTGTTCATCGTTTTCAACATATTCAACTTCCTCCTTTTGGGGTAAAAATGTTAAGTCATAAGCATGTAGGTCGTTCTCTTCTTCACTGCATGAATGTACAATTGATAAATCTTTGACGTCATGTTGTACACATACATGACCATAAAACACATGTTTTTTAAGTTTGGGTAAATTCACTAATCTACTGCTTTGATGCTTCCGTAAACGAAATGTGATCCAGGATCGAACAAAAGAGAAAAGTGATTTTCCATCTGTTTTATATTTATCTGCGCCCCATACGAGGAAAAGAGGAATTACACCGTAATACATGAGCCAAACTTGATCGATCATATCCCCAAATATCCACTTGAAGGGAGGAAGGAAGCGGAAGGCTACAAGCCCCGCTTCTACCGCCGCAAAATAACCAAGTGCCCTCCATGTGACCGCACGCGGAAGACGGTATCCCATGATTTCGTACTGTCTTCGCATATAGTTCATATAGCTTCCGAAACAATAGACAATGATAGAATTTGAGCCTTTTTCCTTCATCTAACTTCCTTCCTTTCCATTCATTACTTAAACTCCAAACAATCCGCCTAACCACGTTCCAATTGTTTTTAATGCATCTGGTTTGTTAATGAAGAATACAACAATCCCGCCGCCAACAATTAACGTGATCGCTTTTCCCCATGCACGCTTTGCCGCCACGATTAAGATAACAATGATAAACGCACAATATAACGCGTATGTTCCTTGTGTCTTCATCATTTCGAAAAATCCTTCCAACCCGATTCCTAACACAAAATGATTTATATTGAACATATACATGCCCCTCTCCTATTTTGTTTGTAAGTCTGTTACGATCCATTGCTTTCCATCTTGTTTGACAAACAATGTATAACCTGTTTTCATTTTTGTTTCAGAATGTGGATCAATCATAGATACCTCTGTTTGTACCTCATATGTGCCTTTTGTTTTTCCTGGATAAATCTTAGTGGAAAGTACATTTTCAAATTTCATGGCTCCTTCTAACCCTTTAATATCTGTATTGGCCAAAACATAAGCGAGTTCTTTTTGTGTTGCGGTTGTATAGGATTTAAAAAAGGTTGGCAAAAATTCTCGAATGTCTTCTTTTACAGTCATTTCATGAATTTCTTCTCGATCTTTTCCTTCTTTTTCTTCTGGTACTTCTGCTTTTTCATTGACCTTGACGATTTGAGGGAATCCACTAATCACAAAAGCCTTTCCATCTGACTGAACAGGAACCGACACTTGTTGGATCACCTCCTTATCCTCTGGCCCGCTATTATCTGCTTTCATGCGGCTTAATTTGTATTTCACTTTAAAAATTACGTTTGCTTCTTTATCCGTAACCTCATCTACTTTTAATACAGTTGCGTATAGAAAATTGGAATCCCATTGCATACTTACAAAATCTAAACCAACTTGTGGATCAAATGTTTTCGGTATATAAGGCTGTAAGCGCTCTGAACGATTCTTTTTGCCTTCATCTCCTCTTTGCCAAGTAAAGTATTCTTTTGCGAATCCGCGTGCAAATTCAATCGCTTCTGGACGCGAGGCAAGGTTTTGTTTTTGTGTGACTTCTTTTGGAATGGTGCTGGCCTTTGCTTGTGTATCTCCCTTACCTTTTACTACGGTTGTAATGGATACAATCAGCATCCAACAAAACAGGAGCCAAAAGGCCCATTTCCCAATTAAGCGGCCTTTATAAGAAGGAATTCTTGTGGCCTTCCTTGCCTTCCCTTGTTTACTTTCAAATGTTTTTGCAAACCATTGTTTCACCTTTTGAAACATATTCATCCCCCTTTCAATTTCGGTACTGGCGTAAAGATCGTTCGTAGCAATCACAAGCGAATGAAGCCATGCCAACCGCGGTTGATTCATCTTTTATTTCATTTCTTGCATAATTGATAAAATTGTTAAGTTTCGTTTGACTGCCTGTGATATAGGGAAATCTAGCATGAACTACATACCGTTTGTCTTCATCCCTCCCCACTTCAAAGGACGCTCCATCTGTAGCCCGAAACGCCCTTACAAACTCTAAACCTTCCAATTCGTCCATCACGCACTCTTCCTTTCTCTTAAAGCTGTAAGAAACTTGCGTGCCCTTTCTTTGAACATCCACCCTTTGTCTATCCTTGCTTGCTCGAACATGTCATAACAGCTGATTTCACGCTCAATTTCTAATATGGATTTTTCTTTTGTAAGCTCTACTCCATCACACTTCCATTCCAATTCATCTGTATCTAATCCAATTTCTATTTCGATAATTCTTCCGTTTTCCATCAGATAAAACTTCTGCATATATACATCTGTTTGAGATAAACAAATCTCATGTACTTCCTCACAACCTATTCCCTCATAAATTTCCACTAGAAATTGAGATTCAGCTTCTCCCAAGCTTCCTCTTTCATAGGTGCTTTTATGTGTAAACATCATTTATCTCTCCTTTCATCTTTCGAACTCTTTATCTTCCAAAAGATATCGGTCCCCCTAACTTAGATGCCATCTCTGCCATTTCTTTTGGAAAAACTACTATACAGAGAAGAAACATCCATACTAGAAAACATAAAATTAGCATTCTCCAATTTTTTTGATACATTAAAAGCGCAATAGCTGTAATCATGAAAATACTGATAACAATACCTTCCAGGATGGGATTCCCCATTGTAGGTAAAAAACCAATAAAAGGCATCTTCTATCCTCCTTTATGATCCACCATCTTCCATATCCCCACTACGACCAGGAAGAAAAGCAAGACACCTTCCCATCCTTGCGTATAGTAAATTTCCACCACTTTACTTTTTACCGCTTCCCAGGCTTCTCTTGATCCTGGTACTCTTTCAAATAACCAATCAGAAAAGACAACTAACAGAAAAATACTGGCGCTTATCGATAAAATAAATCTAAACACATTCTTAGAACCTCACTTTCTCTGTCGGATTTTGAATATTCCGATAAATATTCCCGAATGGGTCTTGTAATATATCTTGGAACAGTGTGATATACACTGGAATTTCTGGACTACTTACCCCTTTTAAGTAGCGAATCAATTCTTTTTCCCTACTTTCACTACCTGCGACAAATACCAGGCGCCATATCGGTATTTCATATCCCATACCAGCATGTATCCGATAATCTGCCTTTTTTCCTTCTTGCGTCATGAAGTCGTTATAACGGATAATCTTTTTTTCTAATACTTCTTTTGATCCATAAGATCGTTCCATTTCCATGAATACACCAATGTTTTTATCGATTGCTTCTTTTAATCCAATTACCGCAACACCATCTGGGCGTATAACGCGATTTTTTCCTTTTGCATATTGAAACGTTGCCCGCGGTTCATTGATCCATTCCTTTAGTTCCAACTTTCCTTCACGCTTAGATATTAATGTCATGGCACATTCAATTTTCGCTAACATTAAACTGTGATACACAAAAGATGCTGAACGTTTAGACCAACTATTTTTCCAATGTACTTCCCCTCGAAACCCACGAACCATCTCGACTCCTTCTGGTATTAACGTATAAATTCGTTGTGGTTTCGCAAATTTTCGTTTCTGGTTTCGTGGTGAGGTAACGGGTAAATACTCGTAACGGATATAGCCCGCTTGCTCTAGCTTATATAACCGATTTGTTACAGATTTTTTTGTATAATCTACATACACCTTTTGATGAATGTACTCAATATCCAAGTAGATGTGTGTATGCAAACTCATGAGTAGTTGTTCATCTGAAATTTGAAATAAAATGTTTCCCATGCCTCTTACTCCTTTTCCCACATATCGAAAATGCTCACTTCTTCTTGTGGTGTATCCTCTTTTATTTCTACATTTTCTGTTTCGATTGTTATAACTGGCTCTTTTACTGACTTATCTTCTTTCTTTACTTCTATTGTTGTCGTAGCTTGTTTTCGGAATGGAATAATTTGCGCTTGATGTGTGGGTTCGACTGGCTTTGTTTCGGAAAAAGGTTCTTTCACTTCTTCCTGGGAAGGTACTTTTTCTTCTAATTCATCTAGCCCCGATGTCACAACAGGTTCTTCTTTTGTTAAATTGACTTTTTCGGCTTGTTGATACTTGCCTTTTCCATATAGAAACTCATCAATTTCCTTGTCGATTTCTAATCCTGCTTTCCCATTTTGTTGCTCTAAAGAATGAATCTTTGCTTTGGTCCATTCATTTGATGCGTGAATTTCTTTTTCATTTTTATAATTCGCCGCTTTCCCATTTGGTAGGTATCGGTCTAATGGTGGAACACGTATGGTACACCACACATTTTTTGCCTCACCTCTGATATAATCTTGTGTTTGTATGGCTACAACTAAGTTAGGAAGGTTTTGCAAATACTCTGTACGGAATTGTTTTTGCATAATGCCCTCTAACGTTTTTGCGGAATTATGACCTTGCCTACATACAAAGTAATTTCCGCCCGCCTCTGTTAACATGTCTGTTAACTCTCTGTCTAACTGTCCTGAAACTTGCTGTGTAATAACCCATAATCCAAATCCATGCTTCCGATCCTTCGCAATAATTTTAGGAAGAACGGGTACTGGCACGTCATGGGCTTCATCTATCACGCCTAAATGTAGTTTTGAACCATGCGGTCGCTGTTGGGCGATACGGTGATATTGATTACAAATGTAACCGACTGTCAGTAATGTATCTTCTTTTCCCATGCCCGCTAAATCATAAAAGATAAGGTGGCCATCATCCATCCACTTCCGAATTTCTAAGGAAAAGCCTGTTTGCCCGTACATACGCTTTAAATACAACGTATTACGGAAGATATCTAATCGGTTTAAAATCGCCTGTGTGCTGTCTTCTAATGCGCTTCCTACTTCATATTTCCAAAAGTGAGAGTAATATTTTTGTTCTGGCCCTTGTAAATTGGCAATTACTTTTGTTCGAAACAGTTCATCACTAATGAAGAGTGGGATACTTAAAATGGTATGAATTTGACTCTTATCACAAAGTAACGTCCCAATAATCGCCCTTAGTAATCGTTCTGTTTGTTGTGCTTGCCCTTGAATCATTAACTTAATCATTTCCATAATGGATTCAACCACTGTCTGGATATCTTCATTTGGAAAACGATGAAACAAATTCAAAGCTGGCGGATGATCTGTGTTTCGAAAACGGATAAAATGAACCTTACTCCAATCAACCTTTTTTCCATCCTTTTCCGCTTTCAATAGTCGATTCATTGCTACATATGCCAAATCTTCTGTTGGATCAAATAGCGACAATCCACCCGCTTCATTCGGATTTTCTAGCCATTTATCAATGACACTTTGCATCAACCTCATGGCAATGGTACTTTTACCAGACCCAACTTTCCCCGTAATGTAGCCATGATTCTTGAAAAAGTCTTCTCGAATTTTTACTAATCGATCCTTGATATAGGGATGCATCACATGGCCAATTGAAATGCCTTCGGCCAATAAATCATTTGGTATCATGTTTTCTCCTTTATCTAGATACAAAATGTTTCGCTCTGTCTTGCTGTTTTTATCACCCGTTACATTCGGAAGATGGAACAAGTTTAATAGCTCTGATCCCGTCCAAATCATTTTTCCGTATACGGGATGTGGTACAGCTGGCATACTGCGTCTAAACCTTCTGTATCTAAGCTCATTCACATCGGCCATAATACTTGCCACCATATGTCCTAAGTTCTTAATAACAGGTACACCAGGATAGTGGTCACTTGCAAATGAAATAGATACTTGAAACGCCACTTCATTTTTTGCAAACCGTTTATTTAATGCGCGAATTTCTTCTTTTTCAAAGGCATCTAGCCCATGTTTTTTCTTCTTTCGAATGGCCTTTTCTGCTTTTCGAATCCCTTTTGTCAGCTGATACCCGTTATCTGGTGTAAAAGCAATATCAATCCATGTCTTTTCTTCCATTGCGCTTCCTAACATCGGTAATACATCACGTGTATAGCGTGCTAGTGATAATGTGGCATCTAGCCGCTTTCTCTTTAATACCATCCGTCCTCCTACCGCTTTTCTTGTTGGAAATGGCATTTCTTCCTTTGGGACGGTATAAATTTCACTGTGGGTATATGCGCTTTGTATGGCTTGCACAACCTGTTTGATCTTATCCTCTGGACCACCTACATAAAAGCGAACACGCTCATTTTCTCCCTCTGGACGATACATCGTCATGCGGTACCAATCACGACCTTTTAACAGACGTTCTAAAGGCTTTCGACCCGAACCATGTACATGCCGAATCATTTGCCCTAGCTTATCTGGTGTAACTTCATCATCTATGTGAGGAATGAATAATGCATATCGATACCGCTTCTTTTCTAGGTATAAATAGATGCCATGTAAGACAATCCGTATGACAATTCCTAGCAAGATCAATAAGGCAATCCCACGAAACACACCGACTACAGTTGGCACCAGCTTCATCAATTCTGTGAGGATTTTTTCTTTAGAAAACCAGACAAATGCAACAGCTCCTATACCTAAAAGCATTTTCCAGTTCTTTTCTATGAAGTTTTCAATTTCTTTATCTAACTTGCTGTGCGCCACTTCTTCACTTCCTTTCTATCCTTGAAATGGCCTTATGCAAGGGCTAATTGCTTTTCACGATGCTTTTGTGTTCGTTCTTCTGCGGCTAGTTGAATCAAAATTTGAGGTTGCATGATCCCGTTTTGAGGTTGATTAATTTGATCTAAGAGTGTTTTATAATTGAAGAGTTCTTGCTTTACTTGTTCGATATCTAATTCACCATGTACCGTTACTTGTTCTTTCCAGAACGTTTCCCAGCATTCTTGACGATTTTGATACGCTTGTTTTCCCATCTTGCTTCCTCCTTTTAAGTGGGGAGGATATTCAGTGAAAGAATGTCCTCCCATGAATATTATGATTTACGCGCTTTTTTGTAAGGGTCTAGTGTGACTAAGAGAGAAGAGAAAATCATACTCTTTCCCATTCTTCCCGCCCATTCTTCTGTACGCTTATTTGTTGAAGATGTATGTGTTGTATGTGGAACTCGACCGATATAAAACCCGCGTTTACTTCGCATATGCTTGATTGGTTTCATAAGAAATCCCCCTGTATTGTTTTATCTTTCTATATTGCTAAATAGAAATATTCTGTACATCTAAGAGGTTTCATTCATTATGAAGCTACTAAATCTAATTCTTCTAAATCTGTAGAAAGGATCGTAATTTCTTGTTGGTGCTCTTTGAATAGAACATGTTGGATATTTTTCCGCAACTGAAACCCATCTTCCACCAATGCAAGTAAATATGATTTCGTATATTTCCTATTATTGATTTGATAATGTACATCAAATATGCACATGATCCCGCCCTCCCTTATCAGTTGAGAGTGTTTTACAGTTCTTGATTCTTACGTTTTCTAAATGCGTAAACAGCTAGGATGCTTCCAAGAACGACAAATGTAACACCAATCCATTTCCAATATGGATTTTCAGCTTTGCCGCCTGTTGTTGGTAAATGGCTTTCTACTTTCTTAGGTTGTTCTTTCATCGGTTGTGGTTGTTTTACAATGTGTTGTGGTTTCTCTGGTGTTGGTACAGGTTTTTCAATGACCTGTGGTGTTTGCGGCTTCTCTGGTTGTGGTTTTGGTTGTTCTGGCTGTGGTTGTTCCGGTTGCTCTGGTTGTGGCGTTTCTGGTGTTGGTGGAACTTCTTTTTTCTGATTTGCTACAACATGTTTGATAATCTCACCATCTGTTTTAATTTCAAAGGAGAATGTTTCTTCATTGATTACATATCCCTCTGGTGCGAATGTCTCTTTATATGTGTATTTACCAGCTGGTAATTTTGCAAACTTTGCAATGCCTTCTTCGTTTGTTTTTCCTTTTACGACTTCCTGGCCTTGCTCGTTATAGATTGTAAACTCTGCACCTGGTAACTTGTTGTTTCCATCGGCTACGTCTACTTTTGTAATTTCTAAGCTACCTTCAATCTTTTTGTTTTTTACGGTGTGTTTAATAATTTCACCATCTGTTTTAATTTCAAAAGAGAATGTTTCTTCATGTGACACATAACCTTGTGGTGCAAGTGTTTCTTTGTATGTGTACTTTCCTGCTGGTAGTTTATCGAACTTCGCAACGCCTTGTTCGTTCGTTTTCCCTCTCACGACTTCCTGGCCTTGCTCGTTATAGATCGTAAACTCTGCACCTGGTAACTTGTTGTTTCCATCGGCTACGTCTACTTTTGTAATTTCAATTGAACCTTTAATCTTTGTATTCTTTGCAACTAGCTCAATTGTTTTCCCGTTTTCAGTGATGCTAAACGGAATCGGCTCTTTTACCAGTACATAGCCCGCTGGTGATGTCTTTTCAATGAATTGGTACTTTCCGAATGGGATATTATCAATTTTGATTAACCCGTTTTTGTCTGTCTTATGCTCACTGATCTTCTTACCTTTTTCATCAGCTAGGATAAAAACAGCACCTTCTAATTTCGTTTTTCCGTCTTCATCTACTTTTAAGAGCTGTACATTTCCTTTTACTTGATCGTTTTTCACTTCAAACGTAAGTGTTTGATTATGCTCTTTTACTTCAAATGGATACTTTGTTTGATTTAATAAGTAACCTTCTAATCCTTTCGTTTCCTGGAAGTAATACTTTCCAAACGGAAGAGAATTTACTTTCGCAATTCCTTCTTGATCTGTTGTTACTTTTGTGACTGCCTTTCCTTCTGGCGTAAATACTGTAAATTCAACGCCTGGGAGAATCTTGCCTGTGTCACTGATCTTTTTAATTTCAATATTTCCTTTGATTTGTACATTTTTCATTTCTACAACAGCAACTTCACCTGTTTTTACTTCAAAAGGCTTTGGTGTAGCGTCTAACACATATCCAACAGGTGCTTTCACTTCTTTTACAGTGTATGTGCCAAGTTCTAAGTTACCCATTTCAGCGATACCGTTTTTATCAGCTGTAATCGTTCCCATAACTTGTTGATTGCTGTTTGTGATTTCAAATACTGCGCCTGGTAGCGGCTTTTTGTTTTCATCCACTTTCATCACTTTTAAGGCGCCATTTGCTTTCCAGAATACTTGTAAGTCTGTGCTTACCTGTTCTGTACTGCGCTCTAATAGTACAGTTGCATCTTGAATCGTACTTGTTCCTTTATATACGACTGCATGAACATTTGTTAGATTTGAAACGACTTTTAGAGATAGTTCACTACTCTTAGAGGATTTTGGTACTTGAATACGGAACTTTTCTCCTAGTTGGAACGTTTCTTTTGCTTCACCTTGTTCTGTGACAATACGTGTGCCTTGTGGTGCATTGTTCATTTCTACGTGGAATGTACCTTTTTTTGCATTTGTTTGAACGTTGTATGTTGTTGTTTCAAAATATTCACCGTTTAATTGTGCTTCTTGTTTATCCGTTGGAATGACATTCATCCAGACATCTTGTGTATCCTGGCTTTGATTTGCCGCATGAATAATGTTCTTTGCCGCTTTTTCAACAGCCGCATTCTTGAACTGTAATTCATCAACGGAAATTTGGCCAAGTGCATTCCAAAGAGCTAATTGCGTTGCATAATGGGCCTCTTTCCAATTGGCAACACCTAAATTTTCTGGTGTTTTCTGTGGGTACCCATTCATTAAGACGCGATAGGATACATCATCTGTTTTGCCCGCTTCGGGTAAATCCTCTCCATTTGGGGATTTTAAACCGTATACTAGGCAATACGCAATTTGACCACTTGCGTTCTTTAGAAGCTCTGTACGAACATCTTTCCCATACTGCGGACTATAGGCCCAATCCATCTGATACCTTTCTCGATTGATTACCTCCGCACTGGCTTGATTCAGTGGAATCAAGAAGCTCATAACGAATAAAAGTACACTCGTAAAGAGTAGTAGTGTTTGATGCGATCGTTTCAAAACCATTTTTTACAGCTCCTTTAGGATTATTCAGTTTTCAAAGGACAGAATATTTAGAATTTTAATTTTCTAAATATAGAACAATATACTTTAGTCATAATTATTTCGTCTTTTAGCCGAATTTCATTTACAATACACTTAGATAGATGTAATCAATAACATGATTTTTATTCATTCTGTGATGGGTATTGCACGATAATATGTTGGTCTGAAAAGTTTCTCGATCGGAACTTCAAGGAAATCAGCTATTTTTTTAGCTTTATTGTCTTTCAGACTCCTTCTTCCAATTTCAACATCATATAATGTGCCGATCGGAATCTTAGCGCCTTTGGAAACTTCCTTAATACTTAAACCTTTGGATTCCCTGTATTCTCGTACAACGGTTTTGTTTTCATGTGACGCTAGCATTTTTTCACCCTCCCTTCCCTTAATTACATTGTATTCGGCTTAAAGCCGAAAGCCAACACAAAACGAATAAATTTTATTCAAAAACGCAATTTTGTTTTAAAATCCATGCAAAGGAGTTTAATTATGACCAATACATTTCTAGGACAAAACCTTAAACATCTCAGAAACTCACAAAAGCTAACTCAAAAAGAGCTAGCTTCCAAAATTAATATCTCTTATTATGCTTATAACAATTGGGAAAATGATTTAAGGGAACCCGATTTGCTATCTTTAAAAAAGTTTTCTATTTACTATGACCTTCTTATTGATGAATTAGTTAATACACAAATAATTTCATCAGATTCTATAGAGATACAAAATCAAAAACTAGATATGATAAAAAATCTAGAAAAAAAAGATATACTAAAACCACTTGAAGAAAACTTAAAAAGACTAAGATCATTAAAGGGACTAAGTCGCAAAAAAATCGCCGAAGAATTAAATACTCCCTATAGTACCTATGCTGGCTGGGAAAATGGATTTAGAGAACCTGATATTTCCACGCTCAATAATATAGCTTCATACTATAAAGTAAGTATAAATGATTTATTGAATCCAGAAGCGGCCGTTAGGGATGAAGATACATTAAAGCTCATTTCGCGCTTATCTAAAAATTTATTTGAAACATACATAAGTGTTCCAGATGAGCATAGAGCCGAATTAGAGAAAAAATTGATCGCCTATATGAATGAATTTAAATCTCAAAAAAAGATCAAATAAGTTTAGTTAAAATAATTATGTTTAAATTAGCCTGTCTTTTCTATATTTTCCCTTGTACTTTCTTGTTTACATATTTGGATTAAATCCATATATAGGTTGAAAATAGTGTATACATCAGTTGTACCACAATTATTCTTAACATTTTGCTCTAACCATTGAATATTTAATTCCATGACAATGCCACGTCCTTTTCTTATAATTTAAGAATCAGCGTCAAGGTGGTGTATTTTTTTTACAGAATCAAAAATCGCACCACCCCCTAAAAAGTACGAAAGACGCTACAATAAGTAGCGTCTAATCATTTCAAAATTCAGTTTTTTAAATTTAAACTCAACCAGTCCCAGGGTCTACCATCATATAAGATGTAGTTAAAGAGGGATTATCTTGAACCTTAGCAAACTTTTGAACAGGTTCGTCATGTAAAGAAGTTACTGAAATCCCTAAGATAAGTAAAATGCACATTAAATATTTAGTCAACTAAATTCACCTCGCTTTTCAATAGCGCTTGTTTCACACCTCTAGCATAAAACAAGTTTCCAGATCTTTCAAAAGATATTAATGCCTCTTTTAAACCTTGTATGTCTCCAACTACTTTTGAATAAGAATATAATTGATGTGCACTAAATCCATTTTGTTCCAAAATTTTATACATTGCAAGCCCTTTTTCTCGATCTCCATGTATACATTCATAATGAGCGTGTTCACCAATATGAATATAATCAAAATCAATCTTATGAAGATTAAAATTATTTTCGATATACAGATGTGCCAATGTTGTTTTAAAAGCAAAATATTTTTGAGACTTTCTAGGGACATGGATATTATCAAGAAGCTCCAAAGCTGATTCCATGTGCATTTCTGCCCTCAAAGGGTCCTCATATATGTAACTCTCTCCTAAACACCCTTTTGCAACAGCCTTAATCATCGGAATTTCTAAGTCTGATTTTATGATCGATTCACAGACTTCTCTACATTTATCAATTTTGTCACTCAATAAATATATATATGCAAGCCTTTCTCTATATTGCATATATAAATGATCTTTTATATATGTCTGTTTAATGTCTTTTATAAATTTTTCCGCGTCTTTTGCAAAGGGAGCAACTGCATTTGATTCATCCTCATCATACATAGCCACAGTATAAAGCAAATTTGATAACGCTTGACACTGCGTTAGAAGAAATTTTTAAAGTTTTAATTTCATCAACTATTTTTTGCCCCTTAATTTCATTTTTATTTCTTCGATTAAATAAATCATAAATTAATAGGTACTGACTCACACTATCGGTATTAATATGTTTTTTTATTAATCCATCTATAATCTCATAATCACCAGAAACATGCGAATAACACAAGGCTTTCCTAATGTTCAAAGGGCTTTTTACTAAGAGTATAAAGGTATTAATTTTTTGACGCCTTACTTCTAAATTATCATATAAAATACTAACAACTTTTAAAAAGCTGTCTAATTTCATTTCATATTTATTTTTACATTCTATTGCCCTAGTTATTTTCTCTCTACTTACCCCCGATAATTTAGCTATTTTACGTAATGTATATTTTTCGTTTATTTTTTGCGATATTTCATCCATAAGATGTTTCATTGTAAATTCTTTTGTAATGATCTCGTTCATAGTGACAATTCCTCCTCACTAAACCCTATTAGCCCTTTACAAAATTTTAACATATCTTCATGTTTTTTATTTTAGAATATTACGAATCTTCGTCAACCTGGTTGAAAAAATATATACTGAAAATTCTGAAAATTATTTAAATTTTTATTGGAATTTCGAATAGGTTTTATTCATCTTTTATTGATATTTTGTGAGGAACGTTTTACAATACAAATATAACAACAAAAAAAATAAACCCACCTCGAGCTTTTATCTGGCTGAAGTTTGGCGACGACACCAGATAAAAGCTCCCTAACAGGGTTCATTCACATAAAAAATTTATATGATTTTTTTTAGTATCATACTTGATACTGAAATTATACCATATTGTATATGTAATGTGAATATAGAACCTCTGTTTTTCCAGCATTTTTCTGTTTATTTTAGGTGGGAAAAATAGGAGGTTTTTTCATGCTACTAAATAACTTTTTGCTGAGTAGAGCAAAACGAGAATTAAGTCCAAACCTTGTTCATGTTCCTACAGGTGCTATCAATAAATCTGTTAAAAAAGTAATTAAAGCTATTGATATTATTCTGTTCGAGTATGAAGGTAAAACCACTAAAGAATACTTCGAACAAACACCACGCCGCTATAAGGCATTAGAAGTTGTTTTATCTTACCTAGTACAAGAAGGCTACTCTCAAATGAGACAAAATCAAATCAGTGAAAAATCGGGTATTTCTGTGCCGATCATCAACTTTATTCTGAATTGGTTAGAGGACCTTGAAGTATGCCATCAAATCAAAACAAGACGTCATGGTAAGATTGCACCATCTATTTACATATTAAGCCTCAATACTAATTATTTAAAAATCATTGAATATTTTAAGCAAAAATGGGCGTTTTCAATTGATATTTTTTCTACATTTACAAAGTTTCTATCTAAAAAACTAAGTAAAAAACAGGAGAAACCTACAGATCAAACTGAAAAGCCAACTGTACCTACATGCCAGGGAGTAGATATATTGGATGCTGTTGCTCCTACAAATGAAGAAGTAGAAGTAAAAGAACAGCCAATGAATGCCCCTAATTCGGGTGAAAAGCTAGAACTACGCTTCCGCGAAATGGATGAGTTTATGAGCGAAGATCAAAAGAAACTTTATATGTATATCATAAGTAAAGATACAAATATTACTGAAAAAGATGCTTATACAAGCGCATTGCGTATGCCGCCAGACGTAGATTGGGAAGCAAGAAAGACTTTTGAGGATTGTGTACAGTTTTTTGAGATAAACAAATCACAAGAAAGTACGCCCGCTCATTTCATGAAAATCTATACAAAACAGTTAACTGCAAATAGGAAGCGTAGACAGCAACAAGCGCAAGAAAACATAAGAAATATAGGATTGAGAAAATCAAATAAGAGTACAATCCCGTTAGATTTATTCAAAAAGATGCTTGATCCAAACGCGTAAATCTCGTTTTTTACAAAAAAAATAATTGTTTTATAGCCTTGTTCAAAAAATTCATATCTAACAAGGCTTTTTGTCATGCCATTCTTTATTTTAATAGATTAAACATATTATCAATCTATTATACTTTTATAAATTAAGGGCGTTTTTCACAACAAATCCACTATAAATTTAAACTCGAATTGAACCTGCTTTTAAATCAGTAATTAAATAAGAAGAAATCTCTAATCCCTTGTAAGAGTAAGGCTCATTGAGCAAAAATAAATCCTAATGTATTTAATGATTCTAATTTTTTAAAAACAAGATTTAATTATAAGGGGTTTCCTATATCGAGAGTTTCTTTTTTTTATAAACTTCTACATATCATCCAAAAATTGATCATAATATCAAAATAAAAATCTTCTCTTCACTTAATATATAAATCTACAGTATTTCAGTTGCTCATCCTATTTCCGAACAAACACATTAATAATTAGTAGCTTTATTCGTTTCTTTTCCTACATATCATGATAATTGTGTATCTATTATCAATCCTAATTCTATCCAAGCATACTGCAATAATACTGATGCTTATGTTATGCCAAAGTGATGCGAATATGATGTCTATGTAATGTATACATGATGAAACGCGGCATCATTTCGGCATAAGTGCAAATTAAGGTTAATGTACACAAACACTAGCTTTATTCTACATACATAAAGAAAAAGAAAAATGAAGCTCTCCTGTTAAGGGTATCTTGATTCAGCTATGAATCAGATTCCGTTGACAGGCAGATTTTCAAAAAACTACGTAGGCGGGGCGGCGGCCATTCCCATTCCTCGCATATCGTCCTCCCTCAACATCGGCCCATCATTCGCCTTCCGCTCATTCCAACACATCTATATATCCCCCTATATCACAACCTCACGACCTGTCTAGCCAGGCCTATATGTCTCCGCGTAGCCTCGCAATGTCTCCGCTATGGCATCCCACACAAGCCCCTCCAAAAAAACATCACGCTCTAGAATCCCCTATTGCCTGTTTATGTGGTTTTCGCATATAATTGCGGTACACAATTTTTAGGAAAAAGGAGTATATAAAAATGACTTGGGAACTTTCTGTTGATGTTTTCCTTTCTGATTTGTTAAAACATGGCCGTAAATCTTCCACCGTTAAACAATACCGCTACGATCTCACGCTTTTTACATCATGGATTCAGAAACGCGTCAAATTACCCCCAGAATCGTTTTTTCGTTCTTTCGATACAAATGTATTAGATAAATACTTAAAGGCCCTTAAAAAGGAACGTGGAGCGTCAATTTCTAATATCAAACGTGTACGAGGCATTCTGATTAACTTTTTACAATTTCATGGTGTGGCCCAGGATTTAAAAAGTGATGTCTCCCCTCCTGGACTAACTTCTAAACACTTTGCATCAGATCAAGAAATAAAAAAACTATTCCGCGTCATGCGTAGTTATAACGGATTAACCGACTACCAAGCAACCGGAAGAAAATTTATTCTAGAACGTAATCTTTTATTAATTCATTTCATGTTAGATTATGGGCTATCTATCCAGGACATTCTTACGCTTTCTATGCATGATGTACACTTTGGGACAAATACGATTACCCCAGGAGGGTTACACGCACACAAACGATCTATTACCCTTTCAAAAGAGCATGTAAAACTTGCCTTATCTTATTACAACAAGATTCCTAATCTTGTTAGACCACGCCAACAAACGGGCGATCCCTTCTTTGTGGCGTTTGATTTCGGCCCGCAAACATTCCGCTGGGACTATGAAAACGATCACCCCGCCGCTTTAACTCGAATCGCTGTACAACGCATGTTACAAAAAGAAGCGAAACGCACTGAAATTCATGTCACACCTACTATGTTACGGAACCGTTTTATATTAAATGCGCTACAGAATGGCATGAAACCCATTGAAATTAAAGCGTTTTTGGGATTAAAAAGCGTTGAGGCCCTGCATAGGTACGTTCAATTCTGGAATAAACAGCAATAACATGGGAGCTCCCCTATAATGGAACGATTTTAAATTGTGATATAATGAACAAAAAGATAGATATAGAGGGGACATTATGACAGAAGAGCAGTTATTAGAGCTTGCGAAAGAAATTTACCAACAATCATTTGAAGCGAATAACTTTTACGAAATAATGATGCAAATAGAAAGAGAAAAAGTGGAATTTTTTGATGAAATAAGAGTTTCCTCTGCTTTTTATTCTTATATTTATAATTCATTAGTAGTTTCAACGTTTGCAGTCGTGTCCAAATTGTATGATAACACTGAACATAGAAATGCAATTAGCGTTAAAAAATTTCTTAATCGATGTATGGAGTATAAAAATTTTTCAACTGAATTGATAGTAAGCGGGCCAACACCAGAAGCCTTTTTTAAATTAAAAAAACAAGAATATGAACAATTCGAAAAAAATAACAGCTTAGACTGGTTGTATACTCAAAGGAATAATATATATAGTCATAATACTAAAAAGGCTATGAAAAACATGGATAAATTAATTGAAGATAATCCTTTAAGAAGAGAGCATATAAAACAATTTATTGATTTTTCACTTGAACTAAGTCAAGCTGTCATTGTTTATTTGACAGGCGAATTAAGAGCTTCATTACCAAAAAATATTTCTGATTTAAAAAATACATTGATGTTAGTTCGTATAGGAAATGAATATAAAGAGACTTATATTAGTGAAAAATCACGTGAATAAATCGATAAAAAAGCCCTGGTGCAAGCAAAACCAGGGCTTTTTTATGGTATTTGTTAACCCTAAAATAATTTCTAAAAAATTCAAAATAAGTAAAATAACGCTTGTTTTGTGCGCTAGCGCATGATAAAATGAAATTAAGAAATGCGCTAGCGCATTAAAACAATAAAAAAGGAGCTGTTGACCATGAAATTCTTTCAAAGCGTCACTACCTTAGAGGAACTGAAAAAGCAATATAAAAAACTAGCAAAGAAACACCATCCTGATTGTGGCGGGAAGCATGAAGATTTTATCGCATTAAAGAAAGAGTATGACAGACTTTTTGAACAACTACATAGTAACTCTGGAACACAAAACAATGGAGCATACCAAAACATCATAGACGAACTTATCAAATACGATATCGAAATTGAGATCATAGGGACCTGGATTTGGGTAACAGGAAACACTTATTCTTTGAAAACTGAATTAAAAGAGTTGGGTTTTAAATGGGCATCTAAGAAAAAGGCTTGGTACTGGTACGAAGGAGAGTATAAGAAGTTTCATAATAAAGACTTCTCACTCGATGAAATTCGCACAATGCACGAAGTGAAACGTATCAAGAAAAACAAGCCAAAACTTGAAGCATAAGAGGGGATTTCCCCTCTTATCTTTCTCAAAAAGGAGATGCCCGCATGTATGTAAATGCAAATTGTGAAAAATTCAAGCACATATACGATATGAAAAGATTAAAGAGTTATAGTGACATGGTTGATCGAGATATAGAAAGATTAGAAGAAATAATAAAAAAACTTAAAAATTATCAAATGGATATATATGAACATGCTCAAACTGTTGCAAATACTGAATTTAAAAGCGTTGTGACACTCGTTAGAAGAAGGGATTATTCTACAAATCATGTGAAATATCATGTACAACTAGAAATGCGACCAAACGTCAGTACAGATTATATAGAAAATGAACGGGTGTACGGTTTTTACAAACATGAAAAAATGTTTACAGGTAGAGAACGTCACCTGGCTTTAAAATATGCAGATGAGCTTGCAAAGCAATATCATTGCGAAATTGAAAGGAAGGGATTTTATGCAAAGAAAATTTAGGCTTCCAGACGATGTCTGGGAGCAATTTTTACAAAAAACAAGTGCCCCTGGCGAAACCTTACGTTTATTAGTGATTAATTACAATAATGATGATAGCGACCCATTAGAAGAAGTCATGGGCGTTGAAGAAGCCGCCGAAAAGTGGGATATGCCACCAGGAACAATTAAAAATTTATGTGCCGCGGGAGAAATAAAAGCAAAAAAAATAGGTAACAGGTGGATTATTTCAAAAAGACAATCGGCCCCACGATCTAAAAATAATTAAATTATATGAAAATCAATAAAAGTCAATACAAATGAATACAAGTGAACACGAATCAATATGAAAAATACTTGTATTTTAATGATTTTTATGGATTTTTACTGATAATTTTGTATTGACTTGTATTAAATTGTATTAATTTGTGTGTAATTGTATTGACTTTTTAGGAGCGTTTAGCATATAATGGAATTAAGTTAATCGATAAAAAATAATCTTTAGGAGGTTTTTATATATGGCAATTCTTAAAGCTGGTGCAGACGCGGGAAACAGTGGTTTAAAGTTAAATGTATTAGGTCTTGATCCTTTATTCATACCAAGTATTTATTCACATCACATTGGAGAAGCAACGAACATTTTGAGTGATGAGGATATTTCTATTGAAGAATTAGAAAACAACATTGATGTTACAATTTCATCACCTACCTTAAAAGCAAACAATCTGCGTTACATTATTGGTCAAAAAGTGATTGATGAAAACATTAAAGGTATTGAAATGGAAAAGAAATCGGATAAATCGAAAGATGATCTTGTGCTACTTGTTACATTAGCTGGTTTAGCAATTACAGCTATGAAAAAACAACCGAATAAAGATAAAATTGATGTTACTTATGATCTTTCTGTTGCATTACCTGTCGCAACAATTACGCCTCAAACAGCACAAGAATTTGTAGAGCGTTATATGAATCATCATACAGTAAAATTCCATCACCCAAGCGGACGTGAGGTAGTAGTTAATATCCAAATTGAATTTTGCAAGTGTTTACCAGAGGGTGCGGCGGGTTCATGGGGAATCGTTTATGATGAAAAAGGTAAAACCATCAAAAGAAAAGTAGAAGCTACAGAAGGCAAAACTACAGAAATAGACTTTGTTGACAAAACAATATTATCTTTCGATATTGGCGCTGGTACGACAGAAGAAGTTGTTTCTCATGGTGTTAGTTTTAAACATAAAATGAGTCGTGGTTTACCATATGGAGTGAAAGAAACTTTACTTGATATTATCAAGGTTTGGAACTTAAACAATAAACAAAAGACAATAGACAGTATTGCTGAATTTAATGCAATTTATCTTGATTCTGAACATCCTCGTCATATTCGTTTAAAAGAGGCATCACGTGGCGCATTATTAGGTTTAGCAAATCGAATTGCAACTGATATTATTAATAAAATTGATGATATGAAAGATGATCCGTATGTATTCATTTATGGTGGCGGTGCCGCAATCGTAAAAGAAAGCCTACAGCAAATTTTAGAGCAAAAAGGACGTTTAACAAATGTTATTTTCTTAAAAGACCCACTTTTCGTAAATGCACGCGGATTACTTGTGTACACATGCTCTCCAAGATTTGAAGAATTAAAAGAAAAAGCGCTTGCTCCTGTCGGTGAAAAATAATGGCTCGTAAAATATACAAAGCTGGTGATAGAGCAAATGTTTATATTAAGAAAGACATTTCACCAGACATGATCGATTTTATAAACAAACAAAGTGATCTTACAATGTTCTTTTTGTATGCGGCACAACAACTTCATAAACAAATTGGTAATGTAGATGTAGCGGAAATTTTACCACGTAAATATACATTTGCATTGGATAATGAAACACAACCTTTACCAATTAAACATGATGAAAGTTCAAAAACTGTTCATACACCTGTTTCAGATCAAACTCATATCGAAACAAGTCAAGAAATAACGAATCCTGGGGAATCCAATGATAAAGAAGAAAATACATCATGGAATAAACTAAATGATTTAGAAGATGATCCATATGCATAATGCAAAGAAAGAGTTGTTCTTTTATAAGAGCAACTCTTTTTTTTTAATTTATAATAAAAGTATCAAAGAAAAGGGAGAGAAGTTCATGGCTTATAATCTCGTTACAGACAAACTTTATAGAGTTGACTTTGAAGAATTAGAAATTATGTTTAAAAAAAATAATTCACTGGATTTTCAGCATCAAGATGAATGGCTTAATAGTTGGTTAGAAATATTAAAAAAAGCGGATCAAGACACAAATATCCAAATCGAAAATAAAAATAAACACAACCTCTCTTTTGAAGGGTTTGACATTTTTCAAAAAAAAATAATTCTTCCTTCATTTACATTCTATTTGAATTTTGTAATTACAGGTGCCCACCTTTTCATAAAAAAAACAAACCCAAGAATCAAAAAAATCTCATTGGATAGTATACAGAATAAGTCATTTCCCTTAGATTGGACCCCTACTGACAACTGGAAGGGTTCTGTAAATAACCAAAAACCGATTATATGCACACAGTTTCCATTCGGCATGAGTGAATACCTACTAATTGATGGAAACCATCGATTAACAGCAAAAATAAATACACGACAAAAATCTGTAAAATCGTATATTATTAGTGCACAAGAAATTGTAGATCATAGTATATTACCAATGTCAATTGATGCAACTATGTATCTATTTATCATGGAAACCTCAAACTTTTCGAAAGCATTATCAGAAAATAAATACACCCATCAACAAATTTTTGACTCTTCTTTAATACATTCAACATTTAAAGAAGTTTTAAATTAATAAAAAAGAGTTGTTCTTTCATAAGAGCAACTCTTTTTTTATTAGGGTTATCTTTGTATTGATTTGAAAGTCATGAAGATTATTAAAGAAAATACTTACAAAGACTTGATTAAACAAAGATTACACTTCAAAATTGGAATTGAACGACCTTTGAGCGAGGGAGGATAAACATATGAATGATACAACATCACAAGAACGCGCTTACTGGACACATGAAGTATCTGAAAAACTACAAATATCTGATAGCACTTTAAAGCGCTGGGCGAATGAACTAGAAGTGAGCGGGTATAAATTCGCAAAAGGTGCAAATGACAGTCGTGCATTTACCGCTCATGATATACAAGCATTAGAAAAGTATAGGTATTTGACCAAAAAACAAAAAGTAAAAAAAGAAGAGGCCGCAACAGCTGTTGTAGAAGAGTTTAAAGAAAAAACGAGCGATTGGGCGCCCCCCGCTCATCAAGAAAATGAACTAACTTTGAATAGCTCACAAGTCGCTCAAACTTTAGAAACTTTTATGAGACAACTTCAAGAACAAGAAAAAACAAATCAACAAATGCTCCAAGAATTACAGTCTGCTAACGAGCTAAATAAAAACCTATTATTGCAATATGAACAATTGAAACGAGATTTTGATGAAATGCGTGAATCACAAAAACTCATAGCATCTACCCAAGAGCAAAAACAAGGATTCTGGTCTAGGCTCTTTTCAAAAAATAAAGACGCATGATGAAAAACTACATCATGCGTCTTTATTTTTGTTCCACTACACAAATTATTTTTCTTCAAAACTAAATTCTAATTTGCTGTTTGCAAATTAAATCTTTTTTTATATTTTCTTGCGTGTAAATGTCAAAATGTTTTTGGAAACCGCCTTGCAAAGATTTGTTGTATGATGCCTAAGTCAAATCTTTGCATTATATGTATACCAGATTCCAAGCATAAAATTAACAAAATCGTTCGTCTGATTGCTCTATGAATTTATGAAATTCTAATCGGAAATTTAAGTTTTTAAAATAATGGGTAGAATATTTTCTGAAATATATGTCCAAACTTGTAAATAAATTAACAAGTTTAGGAGATGTGTTATATGTTTTTTAAAGATAATAAGACTCTTTTAAAAAAATGGCTAGATCGTCATGGGATTGAGCAAAAAGAGATACTGAAAGCTACAAAAATATCTAGCGCAACTTTAACAAAGGCTTGTCGCGACAAAACGTATATCCCAACACCCCTTGTAATGAAAAAGCTCTTGAAAGCTATTAGAAAAATAGACCCCTACGCACAACCACATGACTTTTGGAAAATGTAAATAGGCACAAGAACTATTGCCCTTGTGCCTTTGCTTTATCCGTACTGTTTTTGTAGATCGGTCCAGGATCGGCCATACATGCGAGAATGCCTTTTTGTTAGAAAGCTATTATCATATTTTGGTTTAAACGGTGGCGCCATTTTACAAATGAACGATGGTTGCATTTCTCCCCCAGCTCTTACACTGATAATCGCGTGATGTGCTGGTATTTTATATGCTTGTTCTAGTGAAATTGTATCCTCAAATCGATACTTAGATAATTCAAATGTCTTTGTATGATCGTTCATAAATAGGAATTGCTGTACGCCGCCACCTTGTAAATTCTCTTGTAATGACGGTTTCAATTTGTTCCAATGGTGAAATGCATAGATGCTTCCTAGTCTCTCTTTTCTGCCCTCTGTACCCACTCTACCCATCAATTTAGTTAATCCTTCACTTTCATATTGCTCGGGTTCATTAAAAATGATAAACGCCCCATTTTCTTGCTCTTTTTTAGTCATTAATAACCTGGTCATGAAGGTTTTTAGTGTGATCCAGTGAACCAGGGTTTTTACTGCGTGTTCCCCTAATCCCCTTGCATTTGGAACCCTTAAAATAATAACTTTTCCTTCTTGCATCCATTTACCAAAATCAAGTTCTTTCAATGGGTCTTGTGCAAAGATATCATACAATCTTTCATTCCCAAAAAAGCGGTTTAATCTGGTTATGATGGGATCACACTTATTCCCTAATTGTTCATTATCTCCCCACTGTATCAGCTCATTCGCAAGACGCAAATTCCCTTCATTCACTAATTCTTGAATGCGATTTACCCGAAAGTCCTCATCTTCTATAATACGTTTAATATTAAATAGACTTCCTTTACTTGCTTTGGCCGCATCCGTTAAATACTTTTCACTTCGGCTTAATCCTTCAATTTGCATAAAATCAATCATTTCATCGGCAAATCTTGAAGCACCATTCCGCCCTAGCTTTGCAATTACTTCTGTTAAATCTAGAGGTGGGATATAATCGTTGTCGTTTAAATCTAGATCAATAATGTTTTCTGGTGGTATGGCATCACGAATCCCGTCTGCCATACCCCGCCCACCTTCTTCTACAATTGCATCTGGTATGATAAAACTAATCTTATGTTTTGTATTTCCCTCAATAACAAAATTCTTAATTGCTGTATCTTTACCAGCCCCCTGTCCTCCTATAAAGACGTAACCTCTATAAAAATTATCTGGATTATCTATTGGCATATAGATTGGTATTTTTTGATCTTTCAATTCCGAATGTCCTAAAAATATTCCTTTCTCATCCCGCATAATCGCTGGTATCTCAATTTCAACTTTCTTTTTTACACTCAATGCATCAGCATATTTTCGTTGCAACTCTTTTACAGGCATTTGCAAAACTAGCTTGCTCATTTCATCGGTACTTATTAAATTTACATTCGGATCAAACTTTGTCTTGCTTGATAGTTCGAGCGCATTTAATTCTTGTAAGATTTCTGTTTGGCGTTTTCTCATTCTTATTTTTACGCCATGAAGTTCATTCGTTTCTGATAAATCCATCATAGAAAGTGCTAAGGTTTCCCCCATTGTCTCCCTGGTTAACCGATCATGTGAATGTGAGGCCACTCGTATACGACTTTTAAAAACAGGCTGATTTCCTTTCTCATAACTCACACGATTTGTTCCGACTTCATCAGCTGTTGTGTGTGCCTTTTTTATGATGTACTCTTTGTTAAATTTTTTATCTGATTTAAAAAAAGCGTTCGAAAACGCCTGGAATGTATCAGTTAGTAAATCATTTATTTCATTAATAACAGCCGCAACACCAATTTTTGCACCTGTTACAAGTCGTTTGCCGCTCATATTAATCCGTTGAGGTGGTTTCCCCTTCTTTAGCTTTTCAATGGCCCAGGAAGCGTTTTTTACCCATTTCTGACGGTTTTCCGCTTCATTACAGATACTCAATCGGCAAATGTCTCCATCATAACTTAATTCATCAATAACACTTAAAATATTACCAATAGGTGTTTTTGTATCGTTGCTATTTGTATTTAAGGAAAAGATATCATGTTTTAAATATCTCATTTCTTGTACGATTGTATTTTCATTAGAAATTTGCAAATCTGATATTTCCGCTTCCTTAATTGTCACACTCATTTTGTTCTCTAGTTTTCTTTTGAGCTTTAATGCTTGATATTCGCTAGTTGCTACATAAAATTCAATTTTCTTCTGGCCATTTTCCTGTTTGAAAATGACATCAAACCAGAAATAATCCTTCTCTCGATAATGAAATGTAATCCCTTTTCTTTCTATACGACTTCCCATACTTTCGTACATTTCATACATCTTATGGATCGCCCGCCATAAACGTTTTGTATTATTAGATACATCCGCATGAGGAATAATCCGATATACAATCATTTTATTTTTTTCTACTTGTAAAAATTGTTTCAAAGAATATATCTCTTTTCTTTTAAACCAGGATTTTTTAATTTTCTTAGGTTCATATAACACTGGTAAATATTCATTTTGTACCAAAACAGGAAGGTTCGAATTTTCCTTATCGCATATCACAAAGCCTTCTCCCTGTATCATTTTTAGGCCCCTCCTAATATACATATTGCCAAGATAAGTCCGCCTGCGAAATAGGCAAGCGGCTTCATCATTCCGCCTTTGTGTGTCATTGAACCTAGCATAATGAATCCAGCTGTCACTAATGCACCATATCCCATAATATCGGGCAAATTTAAAACAAACCAATGGCCTAATTGACTTACTATATCAACCATAAATTCACCAACTGGCTTGAAAACCCATTCCAATTCCTTCCCTACAATAGCATCACTAAAGTTATTTAATTGATCTAGAAAAGAACCCTCTTTTGCCTTTTCTCCAATATATCCAGCTGTATTAGCCGCAATCATTTTGCCACCTTCTAAAATGAATTTCACAAGGACCCCTCCTTTTAAATTCCCTTTAAAAAGTCTCTTATGTCAACGCTGTGCCTAGCTAAAACATATCCGCAACATGCACCAATTAAAATTTCTATTGCCTTTGTACGGTGGCCCAACGCCCAGGCCGCACCCGAAAAGATAATAACTAAAACTACGCCCGCATCAAACCCGTTCATAATGGCACTATGAACATTGCCAAACGTCCCGTTAACTCCCGCGGCAAATGCTACCTTTGGAAGTATTAATATTAATGAACTCCCTGTAGCGGTAAAAACCTTTTTAAGTACGTTCTTATTATTTGTTTCTTTATGTGCTTTCTTTTTATAACTTTGGTCCATAAAAGAGCGAAAAGATATCGTTTCTGTCTTAGTCATGTTGTAACACCTCTCGTATAATTTTTTAAGAACTACACATACTATCTATAAATAAAAAGTAGGAGGTCTAACGATATGCATGTTGCTATTGCTGTCGCTGTAGGCGCGATTATTGGATCACTTGTTAATGTTTTTGTTGGGTAAAAATACGGGCAGTGGGCTTTTTTGAGGCTCCTGTCTTTTTGTTTGCGCCTTAATCTGTTCAATGCGTTCCGCGGCACTCAATTTTTTCTTTCCTGTTACATTCTGTTCGTCTTGTTTAATGGTTGACGGTACTTGTTTTCTATCCTCTTCGCATGTTATTTTCTTATGTTTATCGGGTATATCGTTCCAAATCAATTTCTTTACATACCCCGAAAAATTTTTACGTTTCACATGTTGTAACATGATCCGATCCTTTTCATTCTTCTTATTGAATGCTACAGGTTTACTAAACTTTGATCTTTCCATTCTCTTCACCCTCCCCGATGTGACCGATAATATCGGTATTACTAAAACGTATTCCTTGCTGTTTGTACGTTATTCACCTTTTTATACAAAAAAACTCTCTTCTTTTTTATTTAATTGATATAAACGGTAATATCACTTTTTCCATAAAAAATGGCCCTTTTAGGCCTCATTTTCAATTATTAGCTATCAGCGTGCTTTACGCTATTAGCTATATGTATAAAGTATTACCTTTGTGCAAGTACAATTTCAAATTTCTAAATTTATAGACATTTACCTCTCCAATACCATTTCTATACTACATAAAATGGTATAATCATACTGTTATTTCATAAAACAGCAAGGGGTGTCACTTATGGGAGAAAGCCAAAAAAAAGTAAAAGTTTTACTAAACAAGGGTGGAATTGATTTAGAACATCTTGAAATTGTTCCACTGCATGAGAATTTCAAAGAAATTTTGAAATGTGAATGGATTGAGTTTAATTCATTAGGTGGCGGTTTTGTGGGAGTCTGTGACGCTCAAGCAAAGTTAAAAGATTTACAAGAAAATCCTTTTGGATTTAGAGGATCAATGATCTTGTGTAAAGTTTATGAGGGTAATGAAGAACATCGACAAGGTGAATTTATAGATATCACAATTGAAGATGAAATAAAAGTAATTGGTGTTTTTGCTTATGCATTGTACGGAGAAGATGCATTTGTTGATGATGATGAAGAGGAAGAGAATGCTACATTTTTAGAAGTAATCCCAGGTGGTAAAGGTACTTCTAATAATATAGATTAAATACTACATAAAATAAATTACATAACAAGGGGCTTTTACTTATTTAAGATTAATATGATGAATTTGCAAAGGTGGTAAATAAGACTATGCACACTGTAAAAAGATACGCAAAATATGACAACACAACTAAATGTACGGTAGATGGCTGTGAAAATAGACCTGATTATGAAGTATACTTGTACGATTATTATGATTTTATGAACGAAGAATTTTTTGAACAGGATTATACTTGCCCATTTATCTGTGAGAAACACATGCAAATAAATGAAAAGGATGCTGTTGGTGAAAGGAAACCTAGAAGAATTGTAAGTTATCCTTATACGAACAAAGGTCGTGCACAAGGATACTCCAGATATCAACCGATATTAGAAGTATACCCTCAAATTTTTCATGAGGGATTACCTGTTACTACGCCTTCACTAAGGGTAGATTTTTCTGATATTAATAGCCAACTAATCCAATATTTAGCTAGAAATCCCGAATTAATGTATCAACTAGATTCAAGAAAATTTGAAGAATTAGTTGCTGAGCTATTTAATAAAAAAGGATATGAAGTGACACTAACCCCAAAAACAAGAGATGGTGGGAAAGATATTTATGCTCTAAGAAAAGATTCATTCTCTTCTACGTTATTTGTAATAGAAACAAAACGATATAGCAAAACTAATAAGGTCGGTGTTGATTTAGTTAGGGGATTATATGGAGTCAAACAGGCTGAAAGGGCAAATGTTGGTATGTTAGTTACTACATCTTCTTTTACTAAAGATGCCATAGACTTTGCTACACCGCTTAAATATGATATGAGCTTAAGAGATTTTAATAATTTAAAAGAATGGTTAAAAGAATATAAGTGAAATTCCTCATTATTATAAAGAAGAAATCCACATAAAACCAATGGGTTTTCTATATTGAAATTGTATACTTTATGGTATAATTAGTGATTGAGGGTACATTTTTTCAAGAGAAAAAGGCAAACAATATAAATACTTTCTGAAAGTGTTCAATTCAAGTTCTACAAAAGCATTTGTTATTCTATAACAAATGCTTTTTGACAAATTATATTGTTTTTTATAACATAAAAAAGAATTGAGTGGTCGAGACTCAATTCTTCGGGTGAAGTCATTTGCCAACGAATACCTGGTGAAAGAATCCTTCTTTAATGATTGGATTCTTTTACTTTGTTTTGAGCATAAAACTTAATATTGTATATGCCATTTTTCTTGCTGAACATCCTCGTTTGAGTGCTAATTGTTGTAAGAGCTTATGTTGAAATGGTGTTAATTCAAATTCAATAAAATGCTGAAAAGCATGAGACTGCTGAACAGGCACATCCTCCATATAAATATAGTCTAACCCTTCTGTTACTAACTCTAATGCAATTTGATCTAAGTTTTCATTATAAAGTGCTAATTCTTCCAATTTCTCATACAAATGTGGTTCTAGCGAAATCAACAGTTTTTTGTTTTCCTTCCGAAATTTTTGTTTTTGACCTTTCCAATATTGTTGCTCTTGCATAACTGCATGTAACATTTTAATTCCCCCTATTTATAATTTAAATTTGTATTTCTCCCTTAAAATCAAATTCCTACTTCTTGTTTCTTACAGTATCAACAGCGGCTAAACAGGCGGCTATCCCTAGACGTTTTTCACTATATATTTTCTTGTTCACCGTTAGGTACCAGCACCCATTTTCTTTTACGCTCAATAGATCGTCATATTGCCTCCCTAATTTTTCTAAAATAAAAGTGGATTCCTCAACAGGATTGAAATATTCAATCGGCATTCTAATAAATGGTGTACGATTCTTGCCCCAATATGTACCGCAATTTTCTAGCCCCAAAAACTCTTTTGCAATGACATAATCTAGCCTTTCTGTTGCAACAGATAAATCATGATACGGTATCCACCAATTAGAATCACTCATAGCCACAAACTCTTTTGCAATACTGTTGTATAGGATTTGACAAATACTAATACCCTCAAAATCATCTTGTGTGACAACAAAATCAGACTGTCTTAATTTGTGCCCATTTTTATCTGTTGTACCAATTTCAAATTCTTCACTTTTCAACAACTGGACTGTTTTCATCACATTAAATTCCCCCTTTATTTCTCATATGAACATGCTAAAATATTTTTGAAGGCATCTTATTTCTTGTGCCCTTTACCAATACGATCACTCATCACACTTCCCCTTTCTGTTGCTTTATAGCAATGGAAAGGGATTCTTTTGTAAAGCGGCTTTTACTTTCTTGCATAGCATTTTGAAGCAATTTCAACTTTGTTTCTTTGCAAAGAACTCTCCATACAGATACGCCGATTTTCATTTTCTTGCCTCCCTTTTATACTTCTTCTTCACACTCATGACAAACTGTTATAGATTCTTCTGTTCCTTTAATTTCGATTGTTTGATTTTCTCCATGCTTACAATAAATTTCATTGTCTTCTATCTGTTTTTTCATGTGAATTACAACTTTTTCAATGCAGTAATAACATAGTCTTCCTAACGCAAATCCTTCCGCGGCAATCTCTCCGCACGCTCTACATTTGTAATCTTCCATGTGATTGCTCCTTTCTCTCTTAAAGGACTAATTCACTAAGCTGACAGCAATCAACGCACTAACTAAGATCAAACCAATAAATTGCATGGTATTCTTTAATGATTGAATCAATTCTTTCTCTCCTTTCTAAAGGGCTGATTTTAAAAATAGGCGTTCTTCCATATGGCTTCCCTCTAAAATCCATATAGGATACCCGAAAATAAGTAAGTGAAAAGCATCATCAAAATGGAGGTTGCAAAGAAACCATAAAACCAAATCTGATCGGAAACATTTTCTTCAATGCCAAAATAACGATTTAAACTTTTGTAATTTTCTGAAATGAATAAGTAAAATTTTTTGAGGAATTTAAATTTAAGGTGAGGTTGTGTTAAAATAGGCTCACCAGACGTAATTTTAATAAGGATTTGTTTCATAGCCATTCTTCCTTTCTTCCTTTCTTAAATTATGATTCTGTATTAGAGAAAGATGTTTTTCGAGCTGGCAGGCTAGGGAACATCTTTCTTTTAAAATATTAGTTTTTTCGTTCTCCAAACCAATTTATCATTGCTTCAGAAGTAATAATCCATTCTTTTCTCTTTCCATTCGGCTTAATAAAGCATTTGATTAATCCCTGTTGAAGCATAACTTCTCTTTCTTGATCTGCTTTTTTAGAAATTCCCTCTTGTAACTTGTTCCTTAAAGTTGAATCTGGTATCTTCCAATAGAATGCGGCTTCACTAGGTGTCATGTAGTTATCAATTGCTTTCATAAATATTTTCCCTCCACAATACTTTTGCTATAATGTTTGTAGAAGGATTGAAGGGAATTCCTAGGTTCCCCATGATAAATCCTAATATCATTCCGAAGCCATTTATCACATTGATAATGGCTTATTTTATTATTTATCCTCCTTCTTTAAGTTTTTCTATAACTCAATTATAAGACTTATAAGTCCTATAATCAACTGATTTTTGTTTTTTTATTTCGTATTTTTTCGACAAATTAAAAAGCTATGTATATACATAGCTCCATACTCCTTATTTCACAACAATTTTCACTTTTGCACCGTCTGGTAGTTTCTCCACTTTATTCCCAATGTACGAACCGGCACCACGATTATCAGCTGGTTTTATATGCCTAATATCAGCACCTTTTCCGCCTTCCTTACACATGGCCATAGGGTATTCATCCCGATCATACCCTTTTTTCGTTGGTACATTTGCTAAAGACTGTTTTCTTCTTTCAGCGGCTCCATCCCGATCAATTGTACAAATATCTGTCTTGCCATTTGCAATCGCATCTTTAATATGTGCCGCGGTTTCTGGATATTTATTTGATGGAAACTCTATAACTTGTGCAATATCTTGTGATCCACTTGTTTGTTTTGCATGATTTGGATTTTGAATTGCTGAACATCCCGAAAATAGTAATCCCATTACTAAAAAGCTACTTACAGCCCCTTTAAAATTCATTATGCTCCCCCTTATGAAAATCTTAATTAAATTTGCTAAATACATAGTCATAAAATGCATCTGCAACATTCTCCACAAGATGATAAGAAACATACTTCTCTAATGCTTTCATTAACATTGGTTTTTCATCTTTAAAATCAATCGCATAATCCATTAAGAAACTCCAATTCCAGGATGGAATTGCAATCAAACAACTATGTTTCATCTCATGTTCACAAAAATAAACCGTTGGTGATCCACATTGCTTTAATACTTCAAACTCAACAGACTCCATTTGTTATCCCCCTTACTCTATAGTGTGAAATCCTCCATTGTTTTACGGATTTCATCAGCTTCTACACCAATGTATTGTAGTGTTTGTCTCTGCGTCGCATGACCAAATAATTTCATCAAATAATACACATCTTTCATTTTTTTATAATACTGATAGCCAAACGTTTTCCGCATACTATGTGTTCCCCAATGCTCCGAATCAATACCACAAGCCTGTGCCGCTTTATGCAAAAACGTATGAGCCATTTGTCTTGTAATTGGCTTATCTCCTTGACGACTTGGGAATAACCAATCGGAATCTGCCATGTTACTTGTATATTTCGCAATCTCTTGTTGTAAAACCGTATTGAAATATACTTCTACCGTTGTATCTGTTTTTTCCATTTTAATTTTTATAACATGCTTCCCTCGAACATCTTTTACACGCAATCGTAAAATGTCACTAATGCGTAAACCTGTGTTAATTCCAAAATAAAATAAAAAATAATTTCGATATGAGGAATTTTGCAACAGCCAATCTTTCATTTCTTCAATTTTTTCTATTGAACGAATTGGCTCTTTTGCCCCAGGTTTTCGTCCCCCTTTCGTCATAAAACATGACCTCCTAAAACTCTGTTGTAAGCTATAATATGTAAAACTTAGTTTAACTATAACTATAATTTGTTAAACTTACAATCTTTTTCTTTTCATTTTATAGCGAAAAAAACCAGTAATATCAAAGGAAACCGCATGATATCACTGGTTTTTACGAGTTTAACATTTTGTATCTTGTGTAAATTTCATTTTTAATTGTACGGTTCTTATTGTTACAAAAAAACAATTTGGAATACTTAATTCTTGACATATCTTTTTTGTACCGTACTAAATGATAAAATAAATTATATTTTTAATTGGCATCACCTGCGCTCTATTCGGTCGCAATCTTACCGGTTTGAACCCCATAGAATTTAATTATTTGCTTGAATCACTTCTTTTCCTTGTACAAATCCCATTCCTACTCCTACAACATAAGGTAAACGTAATAAATCTGTTTCATATTTGCGCACAACTTGTTCTAATTCCATCGGACCGCTCCTTCTTCATTTAAATGATACATTCGGTTTGTCTTCGATGGTTTTTAAAAATGGTGTATGACACCACTATTAGTATTTAACGATACTCCTGTATTTTCCTTCTTGAAGCATAGATGAGAAAGAAAAAAAGAGACCTTCTATAGAAAGTCTCTCTAAAAAACTTATTTTGTTTCCTACTCTTACAAAATAAGTTACATAACAGCTTACTTATAAAATACTAGAAATTTTCTGTATAAAAAAGCGGGAAAATATGTAAAAATATAGAACTTCGGAATATAACATTGCAAAATATAAGCCCCACTGAATTATAAACAGGGCTTAAGCTATTGATAAAACATAGATACAATTCGTCCTTTTCATATTCAGCAGTAACAGATGGTGTACGAGTATGTATTCATATTTTGTAGACAAACGAACATATAGGATTAGAAATATGCCTATTTATTTTCTCAATAGATTCCCTGTATTTCTACATAAAAAATGATAACGCTCTTATTATAATAGACAGCGTGGAAAGAACTTCTGAGAATGTCTTACATGTCTGCCTGCATGCTACAATTAAAAATGAAAGGCGTGGAAAAGATGATGAAAGGGTTATCAAAATTTACATTAGCTGCCTTGATTGGCTGCAGTATCATTGTTGCACCGCAAGCCCATGCAGCTGGTCAAGAAAAAATGACTGCTATGAACCAAGAATTTCTACAAAATGACCAATATGTCTATAATGGCTATCGTGTAAAGGAAGTAGGAAAACCAGCCATCTATTTAGTGGATAGAGGCATGAAACGTTACATTACAGATTCAGATACGTATAATCGTATTTTTAAAAATTGGGATGGGGTATTAGAATTTCAAAGCTTACATACGATTCCAAATGGAAGAAGTATTGATCCGGATATGGGATTAGTACGATTTGAAAAGGATTCGTTCCTCTATTTTCTTGATAAAGATGCGACTGGAAAACCAATGAAACGCTGGATTACGAGTCCGTCTATCTTGAACAAGTATGCTTTTCATTCAGAGGCAGCTATGCTTCCTCAGTGGATGAAACATGCTATACCAAATGGCGCATCTATTCGTTAAATATAAAGATTCCTAACATAAGTAATAGAAAATAGAACTTTATTTTTTATAAACTTGTATGCTAGCTATGGAATTTAGAATCTTTATACATACAACAAACAGAGGCGTATACCAAAGGACCTTCTGTTTGTTGTATAAGAAGAGATTCTGGGTTCTATCTTAATAAAAATAATGATTGGAATCATCCGAATGGGAGGCTATTCCATGTAAGAGAACCTCTCAATTTTTCATTTTACATACATATAGGATGCGCTACTTGTTACAAGAAGAAGCTATCGCATCATCCGTACCTGTATACAGATAGGCGTCACTCATCCAATACCCATTTGTGAGTTGATTCCATCTATTTGTGCTCCCCTTACGACCAGTAAATGTCGCCCCATTTACGGTACAAGAAACCGTTACAACCTCTCCATCATGAAGAGAACCTACAACCGAATAGTTCGTACCAGGGCCTGTACGAAGGTTTACTGTACGCCCTCCATTCGCATCTACAATTCCTTGATTCGCCAGAAGTTTTCCGTAATTATACAAAGTATTGCCTGTATATCTCATTGTACTCCCATGCATCGCATAGCCATTATAAGGAGAGGTTTCAAAGAATACCCAGCCACCTAGTTCTTTTCCATGTAAAGGGATACGCGTATTGCCCTGCAAGAGGGAAAAATGCACATGGCGACCACTTGCATATCCACCACACGATACATCCGTCCCCGTATCCCCTAAAAAGGTTCCTTCTTGGACTGGCTGACCATTTGGTATCATATTATTCCACAAATGATAGTAATCCGTGGCATATCCATTTTTATGATAGATACGGATCCAACCTCTGTTATTTGCGCACATGGTGTAAGCGATGCCATCTCCCGCAGCTAACACGCGTTGGTCTCCGCCATATAAATCAAGAGAACTATAGGGTCTATCTGATCCTGACCATCCATGAGGACCGCCAGACATCACCCAAGATTGTCCTTTTTCGTAGGGTAACCGAAGTTCAGGTCTATTCTGTGATAGGGCCTGCGCATTCCCAAGTAAAGAAAATGCCTTTTTTTCTTGCGCGCTCATCATTGCATCGGGAATTTGTTGTGAAAGTTCGCTGAACAAATCCATCCCTTCTAAAGCGACTTGCCAATTTGTAGTAGCGTGTTTTGCAATAAAGAGTTTTCCTTCTGGAAATGCGCCTGTTACATTGGGGGCCAATATCACTACAGATCCAAATGCCCAGTTTTTATCGTTGGATAACCGCTTCACATTCACCTGCACTTGTGTATCTGTAATCTGTGATTCTTCCCCTAGGGTCTTTTTTTGTTGCGATAATTCCTGTAAAACAGCATGTTTAATCGACGTTTCTGGTGTTTGTACGGGTAGTGCGTTCTTCATCGGTTTTGGATTGTCTTGTCGTAATATTGAAGAATACCCCACTCCTATTAGTAGTAATAATAGAAATGCACCAAATAAAATCCATCGAGATTTCTTCTGTAACTTCATCTTTTCACCCCCTACCTTTATAAAAATAGCTTTCATAAGGGTTATATGCCATGTTCTAGCATGTATTTATGAGAAAATTGTGTGGGTAAGTATTTTATATTAGAGAGTAAGAATGAAAAACAAGATGTTAGGGATACACGTAACTTTGTATAGCGATGCATTTCTGAAAGCTAGATGACCACAAAATTTTCTCAATATGTTGTGTTTTGATTTTCCATATAAACTTCTCTCTATTCGTGCTATATCTATATCAAGGGGTTCTTACATAGATTAGAAATAGAATAGGAGGAACAAAATATGTCATTCAAAAAGAAATTAGGGGTAGGAGTGGTTTCTGCCGCTCTTGGTTTATCTTTCATCGGTGGGGGAACATATGCCTATTTTAGCGATCAAGTGGTAACGAATAACACATTTACGGCGGGTACATTAGATTTAGCTATGCAATCTACTACTTCATTGGATTTAAATCAGTTGAAACCAGGGGATAAAATATTAAAAAAATTCAACTTAAAAAATAGTGGTACGTTAGCTATTCAAGATGTTGTGATGAAAATAGATTATACGGTAAACGATGTTCTAAAAAATAATCAGGCAGATGATTTTGGTAAGCATATAAAAGTACAATTCCTTTGGGATTGGGCCCCAGAAAAGAGCCCTGTTTATGAAACAACCCTTGCAGAACTAAAAGAACAAGGACCAGAAATCGTTTCAAAGAAAGTATTTGCATCCAAGTGGACGGAATCACGAGGGTTACAACCTGGGAAAATGGATTGGTTTTGGATGAATTTTATATTTGAAGACAATGGAAACGATCAAAATATGTTCCAAGGAGATAGTATTGCTTTGAAAATGGAATTCCAAGCAAATCAAACAGAAGGAAGGGAAAGATAAGAAATACTGCACAGAAAATAATGTATCAAGCTATCGTATAGAGTAATTTACAAATTCAAATGATACATAAAAAAACGTTATATTTTGAAGTGAACCCGAATAGTGGTACATGGGTGTTTTTGCCCATCCCCTCGAAAAGGGGGAATAAGAAAAAATAGGATGTTTTTGTAGATGGAGCGCCAGAGTTACTGTCGTGGACTGAAAAATATCATTCAATACAATTGTGCAGTACATTTTTTTAAAAATTTGTAGTAAACATTTTGGTAACAGTGATCTGTGTGACAATAGAACCAAATCATGAAATAAAGCGTTAGCGGCGATTAACGATTAATAATAAGAGGCGTTTACTAACTTTTCAAATAAATGTTTTTGTACTTATGGTATACTATATGTACTTTCGTTTTTACGAAATCCCTAGAAAGTATGTAGAAAAGGTTCTAACTTTTTTGTTAGAACCTTTTCTTATTTTTTCGTAACAAATGCTTCTTTTAAATTTCTGATCCAAACAGCTTTATGTAAATCAGTATGAGAAATCCAATTCCCTGATTCATGAGAACCGACAAATTCATTATAAATGGGATGCCAAATAATAAGATATGTTTCATTTTCATATTGTATCTCATCAAATTGCCGCAGCGATTTTCCTAATATATCGGATTGGCCGATAGGTATGGCCCCTTTTTCTAAAATTTCTTTAAACTGTTTCAAAGGCATCACACTCCTTAGCATAGGTATATGTATATATTTTTTAAAGATGTATTTTTTCCTCTTTTATTATAGTAAATGAAGAGTGGATATTTTAAAAATACATGTAGAAAATGCCCTCTATACATAAGAAGTGAATGTCAGCTTTGTTATATTACTATGTATATAATGAAAGAGGTTCCGTTGCAAAGTTTTTGGAGCTGAGCTAGACTGTAGAAAAATGAGATGAGGAGCATAACATATGGGATATTTTAAAGGAAAACAATTCGAGAGAGACATTATCTTGGTAGCCGTCGGCTACTATTGTCGTTTTTCTTTAAGCTATCGCGACGTATCTGAACTTTTGAGAGAGCGTGGTGTTTCAGTTCATCCTACAACGATTATGCGTTGGGTCCATGAATATGGAAATATCATTTATCAAATTTGGAAGAAGAAAAATAAATCAGCACATTCCGTATGGCATTTAGATGAAACCTATATCAAAGTCAAGGGAAAGTGGCGTTATCTTTATCGTGCGATTGATAAGGAAGGTCACACATTGGATATTCAATTTCGCAAAAAGCGAGATCATCAAGCAGCCTATATGTTTTATGAAAAGGTTAGTGAAAGCTTTTGGAGAACCAACGGTTCTCACAACAGACAAGGCTCCTGCTTTACTTTGTGCGTTTAAAAAATTAAAACATAATGGCTTTTATGTGCATACGAAACATTGTACTGTTAAGCATTTCAATAATCTCATCGAACAAGACCATAGACATATCAAACGACGTTTTGTTAAATCCGCAGGATTTCAAAATCTTCGCCATGCTTCACGTACCTTGAATGGAATCGAAACGGTTCATGCCATATACAAACAAAAGAGAAGTCACATTCCAGACTTCTCTTTTTCAACGTACAAGGAATTACAGCAGTTATTCAGAACTGCTTAAACTACAACCGTATTTTGTAAGCAGGTTGATGTTTTTTTTAACTTTGCAACAGAACCCTCTTTTTCTTAGCACTCATTATTTTTGGAAAAAGAAAAACACTCTCATGAGTGTCTTCCTTTGACTTGATAACCACTTTAATTTTAATAACATCTCTTGATATACTGACAAATATACATAAAATTCCTATCTAGATTGATTCTATCATATGTACCTAACATTTTTGTTGAGAAAATAATCGCGCTCACTATGACTTCGCACATACACAGCTGATATATGTGATGGGAGAAGGAACTTACTGTGAATTATTCAGGTACCATTTCAAAAGTGACAAACTCTTCAAGATGTTGTAACGTATCATGAAATTCATTTTTATCAAAGGATGCACAGCGCCCCCTCACTTGTACCACTTTTCCCTTTTCATATTGAGGTTCAAGATATGTGATTACAAATATATCTACATTACGATCTGGAAAACAGTAAAAAATCACTTTTTTTCCGGACCAAGCTAATGGATAAATGTTTTTTAATTTTTTCCTTGTGGCTTCATTTCCAAGATGCGGTGCAGTATCTATGGTTTGTCCTACAAAATCAGTTCTTTGTTGATGAACAGTTTGTAATAATGCCTGATTCACATCAGTAAAAACATAGTCCCCTTCGTCTTGTTTGAACATAAAATACATACGTGAGTGATGTTTCTCATAGTCTTGCAGCAACTCTTCTAATAATGAACATAAGACCATTTTCATCTCTTTTTAATCCCTTCTGTGAGAATGATAGAATATAGGTTTATTTTAATTCAAATGTTGAGAAAAAACAAATTAAAAATTCTGAATTTTAAAGTTATTTTTATTACCCTCGAATATCTACTGGTCTGTAATTACATTGCTCCTAAAACGTTTATCCCTTCGGAATATGCCAGATCTTACACATTCATTTTAAGCGCCATGCACCCTATATGTAATAAAAAGTTGTTACATATAGATTACAAGACATCTTTATTTCTCAATCATTTAGCTATAAGGACAATATGTTTTTTCTAATATAATAAACTGGGTTCATTTCATACAAATTATAAATAAAGGGGGGTTTTTTATAAAAACATCTAACAAATTCTATGTTATTCTCAAGCAAATTAGCCTCCATTTATGAAAAACTTCATCAAAAAACAGAGAACCACTATCATCTATTTAATACATTTGATGAAGTAAGATTAGATATTATTATCCCCTTTTGAAATGCATGGACAAACGAAATATGGAAGGATTGATCATGTTGCATAAAGAACAAGGTTATACATTTCTAAAACAAGTGTATCAAGATGTTATTTTAGATTTGAAGTTAGATAAAATATCAGAGTATTTTAGTGACCAATATATGCAAGTTACGGATGGTACCGAGGTGAATATACAAGGGTTTCATACTCACATGGAAACTTTAAAAAGTATAGTAGACACACTAGAATTGTCTCCTTTTTATGATTTTTTATTTGATGAAGAGAAGCAAACAGCAACGCTAAGATATGAGATTCATGTAAAGAAGAAAAATGGGAATAGTGGTGTCGTAGAAATCATAGCGATTTTTGAATTGAAAGATCGGAAAATTTTAGGTTGTAAGGAACTAATTCGTTCCTTACAACCTGATGATGAATTTAATACTATTGGAAAAATTAATATAAAAAAATAATACCTAAGTTTGCATGCATTATATGTTGCGAAGCCAAAACCTAAGCTCAGGTTTTGGCTTCGTTTGGCTAGTATACGGCTTATGTTCATCTTATTGAAGCAAATTTACTTCTTTCCATACCCACTAGCATGTCTCTCAATAAGAACTGGCAGATGAGCAAAAATACCGCATGCTAACATTGTAAGCTTTTTATGCACTTTTAAATACCATCCATATTCTTATAACATCGTTGATACATCATTCATATAGTCCACGCTTTTTCAAATGCTCACGTAAACTACTGGCGCGACATTTTAACCGTTTTGCAATTTCCACATATCCCATTCCTGTATTCCGTAACTGAACCGTATCCTCACACAATTGATCCCATTTCCATTCTGCATTCTTTGCTCTCATATTTTCCTCCCCAGACAAATGCTTTCCTAACTGGTATACTTCTTTCCCCCATTTACAATTTGCAATGCAATGTCGATAGGAGCCGAATAGATATTCACATCCACGGCAATGCTGTTCTTGTATATTTATAATTTGAATTCTCGTTTCTTTTGCATTCATCTTCCATTCTCCCCTATTTTTCTTTTTCTTTATGATAACAAAAGAAACATATTTTGTTTATGAAACTAATTCCGGTGCTAAAATAGCTATTTTTACAATTTTCGAAACAAATAACTCATAGAGCATCTTATTCTTTTATAACATGTATCCAAATTTTAATTGAGAAAATTCGGATTATGTTTACAAGAGGAGATAATCGTTTTATTATATTCAAATATATAAATTAAAAATTTAAAGGAGGTTTGTTATGCAAGCGAAAATAGGAGAAACAATCGTATTTGAAAGAGATGGTATGGAGATTACTGGTATCGTGATCAAAAAGTATGAACGATCCCTATTAATTGAAATTGTAACCGCTATGGGTGGCGACTTTCCATATGATAGAACCGTTGTGAATCATAAAAAATATCGACTTTGTATAGACAAGACTAAATAACGGGGAGACTTTTTATGTATAAAAATAAGCGAGTTTCATTTTAAAAAATAATAATTCTCAATGGTATTGATGTTGCTTGTTTCATGATATGGAACTTGATTACGAACCGCTATGTCTAATTAGCATGAATCTTAATACGATATTTTATAAATATAAATGGGTAAGGTCACTGAAGATAGAGCGATACAAAGGTAACCCCCCTCCGCTGATTCAGAGGATAATCAATCGAAATAAGGAGCATACAGTGTATGTGGAGTTGTATTTCACCTACGAAAAACACCTATTATATTTAAAGGTATCTAAAACCTTTATAAACGGTTAGTAATCGATTTATTCGTTTTGCTATTCAACTTAATTTAAAACGTCTTACAATAGAATATCAGCGCCACAAATGAACTGGCAGCGAGAATGTTTGGTCGTTACAACCAATTCGTATGCATTATTGGTTGTAACGACAGGTGCTTTTTCTGCAGGTACACACAATAAATTAGATGCATTGACTTGAGAAACACCTACTACCTCTACAAAAGGAATTAAAACAATTCAGTCCATCTATCAACATGACCTATTTTTTCTCGTTTATTAAGTCCAATGCAATGAAACTACAGTATCAAAAATGTGCAATGCAATATTCCTTTTTATTATATAAATCGGACGCTAACATTTTGTCTGTTTCTTGGACAAAATAGAAATGCTATATGTTGAAGAATTTCTAGGCTTTATCATGCTAATTCGCTATGATAATAATTGAAAAAAGTAAAGTAAGAGTTATTTTTTGCATTCTAGGAAAGAACCTGCATGATAGGGGTGCTTTTTGTGTATGTGCGCGCAATAAAGGGGTTTATATATAATGCGGAGTAAAAAGAATGCAATTAAAGAATGGAAAGCGGATGTCCAAGTGATGCGAGAAGAAAGGCGCTTGGAAAAGAAAGTGAGAAAAAAGAATAAAAAATATAGGATTCCTGGTCATACGGCTGATTTTATGAATGGACGGAACACCTATTATAAAAATCATGGCGTATGGAAGCAACACAATAAATAATACAAAGAAAACAGCACCCCAACGTTGTATCTTTGCAAAATTAGAGATGTAATTTTGAACAATTTTGATCGTCTTTTCACTTTACAACAGAGTCTCCCAATAGGATAAGGCGCATAATGATAACATTGTACGCCTGCTGTGTGATACATCCTAGCATGTATCACACAGTAAACCGTTTAAGAAGAGTTCATTTCACATGCATGTGTATATGAAATCCAGTGTTTATATAACATGTACATACACTTGAAATGTCCCTATAATCAAAGAGTCTCCTTGCCCTTCACGCCAGTGCTTGAATTGAAGTCTATGCTTGCCGGCATGTATGGATTGAAATTGAAATATGCGTATTCCCCCATGTCCACTTCCCCCTTCGCTTATACTGTTAAGGTGAAATGTTTCTGCAAGTACATGGACGCCTGATATGTTACAGACAGTCCAACGATATCCTGTAGTGGGGTTTTCTATTAATTGTATAGAAAATAGTTGACCTATAGGAAGGCTGATAGCTTTTCCTTGATCCTTTTGTGTCAATATAACTACGGGGTGACTATGCGACATAATATATGACTACCTCCTGCTATCCCTAGTGTGAATGATAGAAGTTCGATATGTGAATTGTTAACTATGGATAAAAAAGGTGCTTACTCATTTTATTCTGTAATAATGACGATGCAAGCTTCACCAAACATACATTTCATTCACAGTTCCATTACTTTCTGTATAATTCACAGTTCTTTGGTGTTCGCATGCATGCGATGCTAGCATAGATAATGCCACACCAGAACTGATTGGCGTACTGAGCAAATTTTTCCATGTATCACCTGATTGCATCAAGGATCCTGTACTTTGTGCGGTAGCTCGTACAGCATCAACTTTTACATTATCTTGTTTTATAGGAGTATCGTTACTATCAATCATTTTATTTGATGCAGTAGGTGGTAATTGTGTTGGATAAGCTATTTGTCTTTCAAACGAAGGTTGTTCTGGTCGTGTTTGATTTTCCTGACTAGAAAAAACAGAAATATCCATTAGCACTTGGTTGCTTTCTGTAAATTGTACTGTATATCCGGATGCTTTTGCTGTGATTAGTTGTGTTAACATAGACAAAAAGATGGTATCATTACCGGCATGTATTTTTTAAATAAATCCATGCATTGCGTTCTGTAGCATGTGCCCATAATCCTGTAATGAAATCTTCATTTGATTGCTGATTTGTTATAATTCCATCGACCCCATGATTTGCCCAACTATCAATACCGCACTCTCCGTAAGCAATTCGGAAAAATCCTTTTTCTCCCCATTGTTTACCCCAACTATTTTTGCAAATCCAGCACCCTTGTTGATCATCATATCCAATAATCGTAACACAATGTCCGCCGAGACTGGCTCCTGTTATATGTTGATAGACGCCACCTTGATAGTAATAAAAATCTTCATATACATTAAAACAAGCACTCACAGGTCCTTTTGTTGCAATCCATTGCTTAATCGCGGCAGGTTTTTGCGTTAAATCCGTATATCCAGTGATTTTTACGAGTCTGTTGTTGGCATCGGAACATAATCCACTACAATTTTATTTTGCTAATCCTGTGCTATAACTATAACAGGATTCATCTACAACCTTTGGTCCGTAAAATCTCGTACGCATTTGCAGGCCACCATCCATTATTACAATTACGCCCTTCATTATAGCCGTAACAAAAAAATAATTGTGCCTCACTCAAATCAACTTCTTTATTTGGATTATTGTCTTGTATACGCCATCGGCTTTCTAGCGTTGCAAGAGCTCCAAAAGAGACGCAAGAGCCACAATTTTTTTGGTCTTTAATAGGTGTAATGAAATTTTTCCCATCAACATTACGCCAATCATATTTTGTAGGAGACCCGTCAGCTTGTAATACTTGTTGTTGGATAGACTGTTTCATACCTTTTACATAATGTTCTAGATCTTCAAGACTTTGTTCATGTGGAGGAGGTGTTACACCTAATCGTAATTTTTTCTTATCGGTTGTAAGTAAGGAAATAGCTGCTTCGCCAGCTATCCAAGGACTTTTTAAAGATGTTAAAGCATTTTGGATACCTTTTAAATTGATGTTGTTCATCGGCATTATACATTTCCTCATTTCTTTTTATTTTTCTATATATAACTAGTAAACAATAAGTAAGTTCGTTTAAAAATAAAGTGTCATGTGGACTATTCCATTCACTATAATAACTATTAAGATGTAGAATGTACTCTCATTATTCTATAAATACCCTCTCTGACTTATGAACTGTTATGCATTGAGAAATTATTATAGAGATTGTTTGTGGCAAATTTTTAATGTCGATACACTGTAAGTGAAATGTGCTAAATAGAATAATCTGAGGACTAGAATTAACGAATCAGCGTAGCTTTTAATATGTAAAATATTATAAGTATTAATCGTAATATTGTTATATTAATATATAAATATATAAATGAGAACTACAACGGCTATGAGATTAATAGGAAATAACCTTAAAAAAACATTTTCATGATACATTGATTATCGTAGCGCTACATAAATCTTTTTATCTATACCCAACTGTACCAAACAATTAACAAGATAAATAGTTGATCATCTATATTTCTCAACCTACTCATTATATAAATCACCACTTTTTTCTTATATACTAAACCTGTTCTTTCATTACCAAAATTAAGGGGGATGTTTTTCATGAAAGTATTCAAAAACATAACGAGTCTTTTAGTAGCAGGTGCAATCGGAGGGAGTAGCTTAGGAATGATACCACTCCATGCAAGTGCAGACAAGCAGAGCTACATGCAACCTCTCGCAAATGAATGGAGCTCCCATTCATCAGAATCCGGTCAAACACAATCCACGATGATGAAATGGAATCTAACAGTATCAGTAGACACGTTAGGGATAGCTGAAAAAATGAATGGTTTATTACAACATACTACATTTCAAAATATAACTAGAGAAATGACAGATCAGACATTTATTTTTGCAAAAAATCGTTACAATGTGATCGTATTTACATCAAATTCTAAATTTCAACATCATTTTCAAGGTATAAAATTCCATGCGAAGCTAAATTATTATGGCACAAATTACGATGTGTATGCATTTGAAAATGGCACCTTCAATACATACAATCAGGAGGAAACGAAACCTTGGGCATGGGCTTATAAAGGGGGGTTACAAAGCAACACTACCGGATCTAACATTCAATTTTATTTGCCTAAACTAGGAGCATAAATATATTTCGTATCAAACAAAAATAGACAGGAGATATATGATGGGTACATATAAAAAGGTAATTTGTGGCGTACTAGGAATTACTTTGGCAGTAGGATTTGGAGGTACGCTTTCCAATACAGTAAAAGCAGAAACAAGTTTACCGTACAAAAAGGAATTGAAACGCCCTACTATTATTACACAAGAAAACTACGGGGAACATTTTCACATATCTACAGGACAATTCCTTTCTCTTTCCCTTGCTGAAAATCCAACGACCGGCTATCGCTGGACAACAACAAATATAAATCACCAAATTCCTTTAGTAGGTGAACATTTTCAACCTAATAATACGGGAGACGGGACAATAGGGGAACCTGGCATTCACAAATTTCAGTTTAAAGCCATCAAACCTGGTGTCACGAAGCTCCAATTGAAAAAGTGGCGCTCATGGGAAGGAGATTCTTCCATTATCGATACGTTCTATGTATGGGTACATATAGAAACACCTGAATCAGCATTTTAAAGTGATAGGGACCTCTAAAATAAACCATGCTAAAAAAGTATGGTTTATTTTAGAATGACTACATAACCTACCACACCATTGCTCGTTTCTCTCTCAACAATTGATGCTATTCATTATTATATACAAATATTATTTAGGGATATATGTATATAATAATGGAAAAGATTATACAGGAAATCTGATTTCGTACAAGCAAATCCAAGAAGCAGGGAAGAAAAAATATATACCGAAAGCTTACACATTTGATAACGGATCTATGATCATTCGAACGGGCCAACAAGTAACGGCGGAGAAAGCCCAAAGACTCTATTGGGCGTCTAAAGAAGTCCAATCCCAATTTTATCGTGTAGTGGGGTCGGATACGCCATTAGAGCAAGGGCATCGCGATGATATTTTGACTATGGTGATTTATAATAATCCAGAAGAATATCGATTGAATCGTTTATTATATGGGTATGACACGAATAATGGTGGGATGTATATTGAACAAGATGGAACCTTCTTTACGTATGAGCGAACACCACAGGATAGTATCTATAGTTTAGAAGAGTTATTTCGTCATGAATATACACACTATCTGCAAGGACGTTATCTCGTTCCAGGGTTATTTGGTGAAGGGAAGCTCTATGAAAATGAGCGTTTAACTTGGTTCGAAGAAGGTAGTGCAGAATTTTTTGCTGGATCTACCCGTACCCATCAAGTTGTACCCAGAAAAACAATCGTTCAACAGTTAGCAGTGAATCCTTTGAATCGATACACCTTGCAGCAGACCTTATACGCCACATATGGAAATTGGGAATTCTATAATTATGCGTTTGCCTTGCAGTCCTATCTATATGCAAATCGATGGGATTTATTGTCTCAATTGCACCATATCATACAAAATAATCAAGTGATACAATATGATCAATACCGTACAACAGTCAGTAAGGATCTAACACTCAATGTGGCGTATCAAAACTATATGCAGCTGTTAATTGATTATCAGAATGAATATACCGATCCAGCTGTTTCAGATGAATATTTACAACAGCCAACAGCGAAGCCTTTGGCAGATGTGCAAAAAGAAATCACCCAAATTATACCGCTTCAACATGCGAATACGACAGAGCAAACATCTGACTTCTTTCATACGTTTACCTTACGAGGTACGTACACAGGAAAGAAAACAGCAGGTGCCGAGTCCGATTGGAGAAATCTAAATACGGTTTTAGATACAATACTAGCGCAGTTATCGACGAAACCTTGGAATGGCTATAAAACAATGACCGCCTATTTTACAAATTACCGAGTCAATACCAATAATCAAATAGAATGTGAGATTGTTTTTCAAGGTATTGCGAATAATATAGTAGAATCCAAGGAACCAAATGAATCCATTCAGGAGGCAACTCCACTACCTTTTCGAACAAATTTTATAGGTCACTTTGATGCAAATAATTCCTTAGATATTTATCAATTAAATGTGCAATTACCAAACAAATTGGCTATTGCGGTAATCAATCAACATCAGATTCAAATGAATTGGGTCCTATACCACGAAAAAAACTTAAAAAATCCAGTAGCGTATGCCAAGTTTCAAGGACAACGATTATTTGAAACCTATACGGCACAACCCGGAAAATATTATTTATATGTATATAGTTATGACAATCGACCAGGCGGATATCAGGGGCTTGTCACAATAGAATAGAAAAGATAGATTCGTTATTTTTGTACAGTATGGGGTATGTCCATACTGTTTTTTCGTATTCTCGACTTTTTATACATTTATTTCTCAACTTCAACGGATTGCATCTTTTTTACTCGTTTTATATGATTCACATAGAGTTTGCTCTAAATCATCCTACTATTTGTTCCATTACCTGTTCTGCATAAGGTAAAACATGTAATCTAATAAACGATATTCCATTTTGAATCATTACATAATGAAAAATATAGGAGGGTTCTTATGAATAAAAGAATAAAATGGTGTAGTAGTTTGTTCATTTTGTTAGCCATATATTCTCTACCATGTATGTCTGCGCAAGCTGATCAGAGACAGGTGCAACGTACATATAGTACACACGATGAATATCTATATATGGGAACGACCTTTTTGCAGTTACAAGATATGTTTCAACAGAATGGAAACGTATATTACCGATTAGCACCACCAGGTGCCATGGATGCACCAGCCCCAGTTGCATTACCGCCTCATATTGGGGAGAAGTATCTGATACGCCCAGATTCTTTGCAAGGATGGATCATTCAAACCTATATGAAGCAAAAGGAAGTTTTTCCAGGAAGATGGGTACAAGAAAGAAAATTAGATTTTTATAATCAATTTAGGCAATATCAAGGAACTGCGTATCATCAATATACAGCTCCCCTATAAGATGACAAATAGGATTGTTTATTTATCTAGTTCATATCAGAAACAATCCTATGATTTTGTTCGATATATTACAATGAATATCTTTAAATTATAGTTTCTATACCTAAAATACAATCAAAAATAACTCGTCACTTTTGTGTCGAGTTATTTTTTGATACTTAATGGTGGAACGGAACATTTATCTATGAAGAACAGGTTGTTGGAATTAAACATGCTAAAACAACAACAAAAGAACGTCCTCCAGGTAAGGTTTATAATAGACATATTCCAACAAGAAATGGCTGAATAAACGTTTAAAAGAATGTACCATTGTTTATTTTCTCTTTTTTACAGACATGGTACATACAAATCAATTTGATTTAATATTTAGTAAACTAAGCGAAAGAATATGATTTTTTATAAAACACTAAAATTTCTGAACTTTAACTTTTAATTTGCTTTCTGTCGTGATACGATATATCAAATCCTTATATATGACACGATTTGATACATTTCGCGAGCGAGAAGGAAAGGGAGGACTATACGTATGAAACAGTATAAACTTATGAGTGCAACAGCTTTAGCAGCAATATTAGTAATCAGCTCATCTACATTCGTATATGCCGCAGAAAAAGAAACGGCTCCGCAACAAGTACAAGCAACCTATGTATTTTCATCAAACTTTATTAAACAAACGCAAAGTCTAGATGCTATTCCTATGAATAATTTAGATAAAGCGGTACAAGCAGCTTTGTTAGGTCCGGAAATAAAAAAATTAAAAGTATTTGATCATGAATTCAATGTAAAGCCAGCTTATATTTCTAAAAAGGACAATCAAACTGTCGTGAATGGCCAAATTTCGCATCATTTGAGTTATCGTCTAGATGATCAAGTCTATTATCGATTTGTAAAAGAAAATGGAGAAATCAAAAATTTAGAAATTAAAATTGATCGTGGGGGATGGACGAAAATTACCGCACCTATCGGTGCAATTATTGCTCAATATTTTGGTGTTCCTATTACGCCAGATCTTTTATCACAAATTGGCCAACAATTAGGAGCCCTAACAGATGGAAAATGGGAATACGCTTCTGAAGCGATTGTTGCCGCAATTGGTTTATATGTAGAATAAAGGGTGCATATAATGTGCATCACACCCGTCTCCTTGATTTCTATCATACGTAATGATTTTTGTATACACCGATGGGAATGTACATACCATTTTTAGGATATTCCAAAATAAGGAGAATACTTATAATGTATTCTCCTTATTTTGATACTGTACTTTTAAACAAAATAACAAAAAGAGTATAGGAATATAGATATAGATTAAATAAAATGTAAAACGAGCAGTTTGTGTAATAAATGTATTAATGGTATGTCGATTTTGCAGCAAACAGACAATTATACTATTCATGCTTAATAAAATCAGTAACGTATATTTTTGACGAATCCTCGCTATTTCTCGGATACCCCGTGTACAGGCCCAAAGAGGTAAAACCATACTCGTAACCATCTGCCATGCATACGCTGATACCATCAGGTATTCAAATCTTTGTAGAAAAGGAAAAGTAATCACTTGAGAAAGCGACAGTTGGGACCAAATGAGGTGTGACAGTTGTTTTTCACTAAAACAGGCTAATGCCGAAATAATAGTCAAAACATATAACAAGTTTGAAAACAGCAGACCATATTGTGCAAATTTATGAGATTTTTTAGGAGTATGAAGAAAAGGATAAATCATAAGAATAATTTCAGAACCTGCCATCGTATAAATAGATTTTTGCATCGCATCCGCAATATCCAAGTAAGAATGATTCAAAATAGGTGAAAAACCATCCCAATGTCCATATACCATCACGCAGTATACACAGAGAATTGCATATAATATAGATATAGAAATAGAGACAATACAGACGGCGGTCATCACTTGAAATCCTGATGAAATAATGTAATACACTAAAACAGACAAAATAATGGCAAGTATAAGGGTAGAAGCAGTAGGAAACATCCATACTTGGACGATTTCAATATAAGTTCGTAAGATAGAGACACTTACCATCAAAAAATAAACAAGAAATACTAGGTTCAAACCTGTTCCGATAAACCTGCCAAACATATACGTCTGGAGTTCTAAAATACTTCCTTTAACCCAAGACAGCATACGATACATCATCCACATTAAAATATGCAAGAAAATACCCGCCAGTACGACTCCAATCCAAGCATCGTATCCGGCTTTTTTTGCGACAATTCTAGCAAACCCCAGTACACCATCTCCAAATTGTGCACTATGTATTAAAAAGAAGACATAAATTGGAGATACTTGATATACCTTGTTAATCTTCATTTGTTTCTACTCCCACTGTATGGTATGTGATAGAAATAAAACAATATCCACGTAACAAAAGATGCATGAATTCATGGTGATAGGCTCTATATGCACTATTTTGGCAATGTCGATCCAGATTGTGTAATCTGAGGCTGTACATGAATACGAATGTGACAGGTAGAGAAATATTGTTTGCCATTCTCCCAATCATTCTCTATTTCTTTCCATTTTTTGAAGTTTTGTCGTTGATACTTGTCTCCAATTCCGATGACATCTAATTTATATTGTGTTTGTAAGCGTTTGGTTGTCATTTGTAGTTGTTTATTCATTTCGTTTGCTAATACCTGCTGGAGCTGTTTCATGGAATGTTGGTGAGCTAGAGAAGAATGCATCTCCGCAATTTTCCCATCTAATTTCACATATATATCAACCTTAGGGCGCTTGGGGTTTGCCACAGCGAGTTCCATACGCTGGTGTACACGATGAAATTCATAGGTAATACGTTGTTTGTTCATCGGAACAGTCACAATCCCTCTTACTTTTGAACTAGTCATATACTGTAAGGAGGCAGTATCTTGTGCGTTTAACATCGCAACCAAGCGATTATCGGTACCTTTAAATAAGGCAGAGCCACTTAATTCTACGCCTTGTTTTGTGCGAAATACAACGGGAAGGATAAAACTTTTCTTTGCGATGATTTTACTGTGAATATCGCCAATTCGCTTTTTCTCTATCATTTGTGCATTTTTTTGTGTATGCTCTGATAACATCCAAACATATTTTGCAGGTAAATATTCAGGACCTGCGTTTTGAGCTAAAATAGGTGCTGCACGGCCCTTAGCCACAAATAGCCGAATATTTCTTCTCATCGCTTCATCACGTGTATATACATCCAAAATATTTTGCAACATATAGGGTGTTCGTAATACCTCTTCAGAAAAAATAATGACTTGTATGTGTGGGAAAAATAAAGGGCGACTAATTTTTTTGGCAATCATACGGAAATGTGCAAAAATACTTTCTCCTGTAGAAGTTAGATTAATATAATTTTTTTGTGTAGCTGTGCCACGCTCCGAGCTACTAAATGTATTGGGTAATACCATTTGATAGGTGCCTTTAATGGCCGCATGTGATGATTGATCATAGGCAGCACCAACAACAAATCCTAATTCTTCAATTTCTCTTCGTTCCGCACACGCACATAATAGGCAAAGAAGGAAACCTGCAAAAATGAGTTTCAGAATCGCTTTCATATATACTCCTTCTGTTAATAATTGGTATGTATACTAGCGTTTGTTGTTTGAAGTATAAATATGTAAGAAAACAAAAATAGGACTAGAATAAAACAAGGTTCATGTAATAAAAATAGAGTGATTTTATTTGTCACCTATCGTATGGGGCAAAGGGATTCAAGTAAAAAAATTATTGGTATGTTATTGTACACCCACACTCATATGATTATGATGTGTAGCATGGTACTACATATAAGCATAAGATACAGAAGTAATCCTATAAAAAGGATATATCTCAAATAAGTTGGATCATGAAAATCGCTAAACAAAATGACACCTACAATTGTAATCAACATAATAGACAATAACACGACTGGATGTAAATAGAGTGGTTTTTCTGTTGTGTAGATGACATAACAGGAAAAAGAGATTGCGAATAATAAGAGAGCCACGAAATTAGATTTATACATACAAGGATTCCTTTCTCAAAAAATATATAAAAAATTGACGAATTGTAACGAATCCGTATGAAGTTTGTACGAAGGATGCCGAATCAAACGTTTGTTTAGAACATACAAATCGGAATAAACGTTCTCTATAGTTGATACATCAACATTTCACCATCAAGGAAATCCCCTTGATAAGCAGTATGTATTCGCCATATGTTGCAATCTAATCATGGAATCGTAAAAAATAAGAAAAAAGATTGAGCGAATGCGCTCAATCTTCCAAGTGACAGCTTACCACAGCTTATAAAATATAATAGCAAACATGTATCTGTTTGTCCTAATATTTCTGTTATTTCGCATCTTCAAATACATGCAATGCATCTTTTCGGAGTTTGTCTTTTTCGACATCTGATTTTTTGAAATCGTATTGATATAAAGCGGACTCCCAATCCCCATACATCGGATTCGGGAACACAATAAACTTTTCTCCAAATGCTTCGTGAATTTCTTCGACCGATTGATTTCTATCTTGTACAGATTTCTCATCAAATCCCGTAAAATCAGATAAATTATCTCCAAAGAATAGAACAATATCATATTCTGACGCAACTTTTTTTCTTCGCTCTTCTTTCCCTTTTTCTTCTTTTCCTTGCAATAAGACATGCTCCTTATTAGCTTGCGGGATATTCAGTTTCTGTAAGTTTTGTAAAGTGGCATCTAACTGATCTTGTTTACGATTGGAAATGTAGTAAATCGCTACACCTTTTTCATTGGCATATTGTAAAAAGGAAACAGCGCCCGGGAGGGCATCTGCCTTTGCTTGTTGAATCCATTCCTCCCATTTATAAGGAAACCCTTTCTTCTCTTTTACTGTCATGGTTTGATACGGACTATTATCCACAACAGTTTCATCTAAATCTAAAACGATGGCAGCCTTTTTCTCAGTACCTTTGGCAATTGCCGCGTCTAATTTCATTTTTCCGATATTATACCCTTGATGATAGAGCGCTTTGACTTCTCCAGCCGTTTGATACCAAGCATCTGCCATAATTTGTTGTTCCGTTAGTGAAAATGTTTGTTTGGATTGTGTTTCTGGCGACTGGCACCCCATGAGAGAAAGTGAGAACAGCGTTAGAGCTATACTTGTTTTCAAAATTGGTTTCATTGTGTATCACACTCCTAGTTGTATGTTTTATATGGTATGGGCTTACCATACAGGAGTTATATTCAAAATACAATTCTCTTTTATTAGAAACAACTTTAATTTTATCCTTTTTAAAGGAGGGAAAAAGTGAGTTTTAAATTTTTATGATATGAAAATTATCCGCAATCATTTTAAGAGTGATTATAAGGTCGCTGTTTCATATTAACTCGTCAAGGTGGTTTCGTATTATATATAAATTCAAAGCGTTTGTAGATGAATTTGAATGGGTTGTTCAAGATGGGATCAGCTATATTTGGTTTACGAAACCATTACTCTGTCACTGATTGGTTTTACATACATGACTAAAACTGTGATCCGCACAAATATATAGTAAATACTCCGTTATTACGTGTATGATAAAGCGACGCTACAAGGAACAGAGACTTCAAATAAGAAGATAAATTAAGATAGATATTTCATTGTATGGTATAAAATTCATAAAACATTTTTATTCGTTTGAATTTATTTATCCATCGAATTTTTTATAAACGAGAAGCACCACAACTCAGTTTGCGGTATTTCGGAGAAAGTCATATAAAAATTTAAAAAAGAACAAACCGTGAAAAGTCTGTTTGTTCTTTTCTTTCACTTGATTTATGCGATATTACTATCTTCCAAGGATAGTAATAAATGCACTTCCTTCACATTCGCCACGACCTGGTCTGCCATGACCGTCTCGATCACACTCTAATTCTACATAATAATCTCCTCTTTGGAATCTTTCATCAAACATTTTTGTTGCATTCCTATCAACTGTACCCCGTTCAATTACCACGGTTCTATCAGGACCTCTACCATTTCTCTCCATTTTGTATAATTTGTACGTTAAATTACTGAACCTTGATTCGTTCATGATTTTAAATTGCACATGATTTCTTCTTTCGTCCAAATTAAAAATAGGTGACTGACTAGAACTTTTGCCACGTTGTAATTTTACCATGTAATCAAAGCGGTCCGGACGTTGCCAGTTTTGTGACATGTCCTGTTGCGTTGACACCTCAGTTTGTACAGTGGAAGCTTGTGCATCAATCGTAGGTACAAGTAATCCTCCAGTTACGAATACCGTTGAAAGTATACCCATCATACGTTTCAAATTCATCACTCCTATAAATAGAATATGTACGAATACATTGTATAATGGATTCCTCTCGATAGTAAGCGCTTCATTTATTTCTCAATAGGACTCTTTTTCCCCATAAGTTGCTGGACCGAAATGTTTTGTTTCGAAAAGGAAAAGATCTAATTTTTTCTTCTTAATTTGTAATCCCTCAGTCTAGTTCGAAAACATGAAAAAGAAGAAATGTTAATAAGAGTGAACATTCTCTTATGAAGTAATGATATTCCAAAGACCTGTTCCAATTGCTATGAACTGGTTCATGGCTTGTCATACAAATTGCTTTTGTTTACTCATCGCGCTTCCGGGAACCGATACTTTCTGGCTAATCAAGTGTGCCGTGTATTGGGAATAGCCAAGCTACTTCGCAAAGTGTTGTTTTGCTATTTCAGTTTCCTTTCGTTATTCGCAGGCTTTGTAAGAACACATCATTGAGAAATAAATGAAGGGCTTACAATGGAAATCTTTCCATTGTACAATACGTTTGTAAGTATTCTATTTATAGGAGTGATGCGTTTGAAACGTATTATAGGTGTAGTTTCTACCGCTTTTTTAACTGGAACAATGTTATTTGGTGTATCTCATACATCGGCGTATGCCGATACTTCCTCGCAGCCTTATCAGGTTGTAACACCAGGTGAAGAAAATGAAAAAACTACAATAGTGGGCTTCGATAATAAAATAGAGTTTGAATCCTATGTAAAGGAACACCCCATTGCACCTAATTTTTCGAAAGCATTACAATCCTCTTCACAAATTTATTCTACCTTTTATCATGATATCAATTTAAAAGGCGCACAATTCAATGTAAATGCAGGTAGAAATCCAGTCATCTTAACCAATTTTAATGCAGCTAGTAATGATAAAGTGTCTTCCATACGTACACATAAGTTCGGTAATTATACAACAATTTATGAGCATAGTAATGCACAAGGTCGTGCATTGGCGATAGCGAACAATGGGAATTATCTGAACTTAACGGATTATAGTATGGGAGATGGTGCAAGAACATGGAATGACCAAGCGTCGTCTGCTATCGTAAAAGCAAATTAATACAAAAAACAGGTATAGTTTCGGTTACACAGTAAAAAAGTGTAGATAGAATGGCACAATGATTTTGTTAGCTATAATTCTTTACAGTGCGAACACCCTAAACTAGTACCGTATTAAATAGAGATCCCTAATTTTTCACACCAATTCTAAATACAAGAGGAGTACCTATCGATGAAAAAAATGATAAAATGGATTTCCTTGTTTTCAATATCTTTTTTTATGATGGCTAACACAGGATCCGCACAAGGATTGGTAAATGTAACCCCCACAGATCGAACTATATTTTCGGAACCATATTATTTAGATAACTATTCCTATTTTGGGTGGGAAGTATCCAATCAAAAAAATAGTCAGTATCCCGTACAATATGAAATTATTAAAGATGGGACAATGTTGAAAAGCGGAATGGTTCCAAAAGGGACGAGCATAAATGGAATGTTACCTAAATCGAGTAAAGGCGAATATTTATTGGTTTTAAAATGTAATAAGGGGTATTCAACAGGCTGTTCTGCTACCGGTATGGTTGCGATTGCAATGGAATAAATACGTCTTATATGTGGAATTTTCTCAATATTTATCGATGAGACTATGTGGTAAGATGAAAGTGGGCTTGAACCCCTTTCCGTTGTTCATAAAAATAAAAGTAAAGAAGAGACGCTTTCGTAAAGATGGCGTTTTTTTTCTACAAAAAAGTAGAATGTATCATGCTATGCCATCCATAAAACAGCAAAAAATGCACTCTGTATTTGTTATTCTAATCTGGTTGATTCTTTCATTAATAAGGGGGCTTTTTTATGTTTAAACGTATTTTTACAAGTCTTATCATTGGATCGTTATGTATTGCTGTAACTGGATGTACATCATACACTACCTCTGTGGCTACTTCATCTTCTAAAGTATATACTCCCTACACCAATGAAGATCTATACAGAGCTTTTCCTGTAGGCATGCCGATAGACACCTACATAAGTAAAAAAATGTGATGCCAGTAAAACATTTTTCCAGTATCCCACTTACAAATGGAAATGTAAGTAGAGTACTACAGACAAAAGATGGGTTTGTTATTATTTGTGGAAATGAAAAAGAAATCTTTGATGTGAAAACATTTCCGACAATGGAAGATGTACAAAATCATGAAGATAGCCTACAAAAATAACATGCAAATATCATTTTCTCAATATTTGTCAAAAGTATATGTGATACGATGTAGGTAATCCTTATCAGCTGGAATCTATAAAATATTCCATCCTGATTGCACGAAAAAGGCAACGTCATTCAACATCTGGAAATGAGGGTTGCCTTTTTTCATTTGTAAAGAGGCCAGCCGCACATTGTCAGCTGCTATTCATTATTTTGCTGGTTGTACCTTATATATTCTCTCACTAGGAACACTTATTTCATCCGCTCTCACTGCTATAATGTTTCCATCGTGCATACCTTCGTAGGATTTAATAACAGATTTGCAATCTATTCAGGTAGTCTTCCTGATATTTCAAATAATTGTTTACATGCAGAACAGCTCTTAGGGCAATCCTAAGACTTTTCTATTGCGACTACAATAAATTAGAGGGACAATCATATATTGACTTGAAAGACACCTAATGTTTTATATGTAGAATAAACGATAGTATTTCGTAACCAAAAGGTGCCCTTATCCAAGCACCCCTTGTTTATCTGTCATATAAAAAGAGCAGTTAAACAAGGGGTGTATAAAAACATTGTCTTACGTTCTATACAATATTGGTATAAAAACCCAATTAATCAGTTATCCTAATAGAAAGAGGGTTGGCTGTACAATCTTTCTTTGCAGCGAAAAGGAAACAATACATTTGTTTCCTTTTCGTTTTATTCATATGCTTTTATGAAAAGGACTGTTGATGTATGTATTACGCAACTTTGATAAAGGGTGCATCTTATTATGCATTTGGTCATCGTTTTCTGTTACACAAAGAATGTAAGATTACAAAACGGGAGTATCAATATCTACGAAAAAACGATTGGTTTCAGGTACGTGAAGAAGACACCGTTCTTCCTTTCTCTCAAGGTATAGAAAAACAAGAGGAAATTTTCTAAAGAAAATTGGAACAATGAGTATCTCTGTATTTTTTGTAATTTACAATTCAAATTAAAGGTATGAAACAACTCTCATCCTATGCACCTACCGTTAACAAGTAGTACATTCATTTGCTGAAAAAAATGCCTGTGTTACTTGAAGATGAACCCTATCAAGGGAATTCCCTTGATAGGGTTCATGTCTTCGTCAAATTTTGCAAGACATGATTTAGAATATTAGGTGTGTACTACAGTTTCAGTCACACTTTTTATATAATTAGGTAGAAACTCGATTGTCTTCTTTTTTAATATCATTCAATTTCATCTGTATATTTCGTTTTTCCTTGTGCTTCACATTCTTTTACTAGTTTATAAAAAGAAGAACGTTTTATATCATATTTTCTCATTGCTCCGACGGCTGTTATTTTTCCAGATTGCCATTCTCGGTACGCTTCCATAAATTGATCTGTAATTTGTACAGGAGGTCTTCCTAAATGTTTCCCTTTCTTCTTTGCTAATGCAATCCCTTCCGCTTGTCTTTGTTTAATATCATTTCTTTCTTTTTCCGCAAAAGCAGATAGAATAGTAAGAGTTGCTTTTTGTACAGCTTGCTGAATCACATCGTTTGTACTTTCGCCATTATAATTCACATTAATAAAGGGTTCTTTAATAAATTGCAAATTAATACGCTGTTGTTCAAAATAACGAAATTCCTCTAACACATCATTCATGCTACGACCTAATCTTGTTAAGGAATCAAAAACAATGGTATCCCCCGTACGAGCCAATCTTTTTAACATTTGATAATTTTCCCTCTTCATATTTTTCCCAGATTGCTTATCAATAAAAATATCCCGATCTTCTATTCCAAGATATTTCATATTTTCAATTTGACGTTCTTCGTTTTGGTCTTTACTGGAAACTCTGACATATCCAAACTTTTTATCTTGCAATCTTTTCACCTCGACCACTATTATAGCTCATTTATATCTGTAAAGGTATATAAAAATTAAAGATGTCTGTAAAATAAAAAACAAACTTTTATGGACGTGTCTTTCCCTATGTTTCTATGTATCTGAAAAAGTGTACCTTTATGAACGGTAAATCTAAAATATTTATCAACTTATGTAATATAGTTAATGCATTTAATTTGTTATATATTTAGTGCGTAGCTAAAGTTTTAGTTTACGAAAAGGTAATACATTTGGAGAGGGGAGTTTTATGAAGGATAATACGTTTACTTTTTTTATGATGACATTAGTCGTAATTATCGGATTTTTATTCGTGCCAGTTCTACATGCTGAAACAGAAAAATCATTTCAACCAAATGATTTTTCTACGTATGGCTTGGGTTTAAAAGATACTAAAATGAAAGAAGATATACCCGAGTATACACCATCTACTTCTTATCTCACAAAACAAGAAGCAACCAAACAAAAACAACAGGGAATTCAAAAACCAAATATTCTTCCCAATCGCATCGATTTACGTGAATATTTTCCAGAAGTACGAAGTCAAGGAAAATTTGGTACATGTGTCCCATTTGCAATGACAGCTTTAAGAGAATATTACATCGCAAAAGATGCAGGGGCACGTGGGACCGATATTACTTATTTGTCTCCTGCTTATATGTATTATCCAAATGGGCCTTATGATGGTATGTATATTGAATCCGCACTTCAAGTTTTAAAACGAAGTGGTGTTCCCCCAGAAACAGAACGTTTATATAATGTAAATCCGGAAAATATAGAACAATTCAAACAACCAGTAACACCTACACAGAAAGAGAATGCATTACCGTATAAAATTAGTGGTTATCAAGTCATACGTGAAACAAATATGGTACATAAAATCAAACAAGCGCTGGCAAATCAAGATCCGGTTTTAATAGGTATCAACGTATATCCTAATTTTGATGCAACTCCTACATCCGGAATTGTACCACCTGTTACAGAAAAGAAATCCAGAGGGGGACATGCTCTTGTTGTCGTGGGTTATGATGAGAAAAATGAATGGTTCATTGTCAGAAACAGTTGGGGGACAAAATTTGGCGATCATGGATATGCGTATATGCATTATCAAACTTTATTAGACATGACAAATAGTATGTCCTTTGTAATTAAACCGATTCAAACACAATATCCACCATTCGGTGTGAAAATGACAACGACAGATATAAATCCTTCTCAAATTAAGTTCAACATTTCTGCAAAAAATGCGATCACATATGATTTATATAAAAATAATCAAAGAATCCAGACCTTCACGACAAATACTATTACGGATTTAAATATAGTGCCAGAGCAATCGTATATGTATCATTTGGTAGCGAAAAATGCAATAGGAGAAACTCGTAGCTATCCTTTATCGATTTCGATTCCACCTGCTATATCGATGAATCAGGCTAGTTAATTGCATTCAAATCGGAAGAAGAAATGGGTCTGTTGCAAAGTTTAATCAAATAGTATAAGTACAAAATCCTATAAAATAAATATTTTTTTACATTTTGTAGCATATTAAGACCGTAGGAGGTGATATATATGGCAAACAAAAATGGCAGAAGTCGTAATGAAGTAGTGGTTCGAGGTGCTGAAAATGCAATCGAGCAAATGAAATATGAAATTGCACAAGAGTTTGGTGTGCAACTTGGTGCGGACACAACAGCTCGTTCAAACGGTTCGGTTGGTGGTGAAATCACAAAACGTCTCGTAGCGATGGCGGAACAACAACTTGGTGTTGGGACTCATCGTTAACCTTAAATACACATAGATAAAAGGAGA
>NZ_JAQFNK010000025.1:0-66043 GCF_027710505.1 Bacillus cereus group sp. TH152-1LC
TTTTCGCGGAAGTAGTTCAGTGGTAGAATACAACCTTGCCAAGGTTGGGGTCGCGGGTTCGAATCCCGTCTTCCGCTTTATTACTAAGGGGCCTTAGCTCAGCTGGGAGAGCGCCTGCCTTGCACGCAGGAGGTCAGCGGTTCGATCCCGCTAGGCTCCATCTAATAGAGAAGCTTACATCATATGATGTAAGCTTTTTTTGTGTTTAAAAAGACAACTTCATATTTGTCATTTAAAATGGAGAAAATGCGAAAATAAAGGATGGGGATAATTGTGAAAGTTGTTATTGCATCTGATTCATATAAAGAAAGCTTAAAAGCTATAGAAGTATGTGAAGCTATTGAAAGAGGTTTTGGAGTAATTTTCCCTAAAGCAGAGTATGTGAAAATACCAATTGGAGATGGAGGAGAAGGAACGGTTGATTCTCTTGTTGATGCTACAGGGGGAAGGATTGTATTACTTCATGTGACAGGACCTCTTAGAGAACGCGTACAAGCCTTTTACGGTATGTCTAAAGATAAAAAGACAGCGTTTATTGAAATGGCAGCAGCATCAGGATTACAACATGTTCCGGTTAAAAAGCGAAATCCACTTATTACAACAACTAAAGGAACAGGTGAACTTATACTACATGCGCTAGACGAAGGAGCTGAGCACATTATTTTGGGACTTGGCGGAAGTGCTACAAATGATGGTGGAGCAGGTATGTTGACAGCTTTAGGAGTCAGGTTTATAGATGGAAAAGGGGAAGTAATAGAGCCATCTGGCGGAACGTTACATTCGATTGTCGCTATTGATTTTTCGTGCTTGGATTCACGCTTAACGCATATAAAGATAGAAGCAGCATGTGATGTAGATAATCCCTTAGTTGGAATAAGAGGAGCATCTTTCGTATTTGGGAGGCAAAAGGGTGCGAATACAGAGATGATGAAAGAGCTGGATGAGAATTTAAAGCATTATGCGAATATCCTTAAACAATATTTATCTTGCGACGTATCTAAAATACCTGGCGCAGGAGCAGCAGGAGGAATGGGAGCAGCTGTTATTGCAGTGTTAAAGGGAAATTTACGGAGAGGAATTGAAATTGTATTAGACTATACAAATTTTGATAAGCATATAGAAGGAGCAGATTTAATTATAACTGGCGAAGGGAGAATAGATGAACAAACAGCATATGGAAAGGCCCCTGTGGGTGTTGCAGAGCGTGCAAAGCATTTTCGTATTCCTGTCATTGCTATTGGAGGATCTGTATCTCCGAATTATCAAGCTGTTCACGAAAAAGGAATCGATGCAGTATTTAGTATTACAGCGAGCCCTATGACATTAGAAGAGGCATATAAAGTAGCGGAAGAGAATACCGAAATGACAGCAAAGAATATTGCTGCAGTATGGAAAATAGCATCAGAAAAACACTTCTAAATGTAGGAGTGTTTTTTATTATTATTTAATAATAATGATGGTAATTGTTTCATTAAGTTAACTTTATACATAGAATAGTCTTAAAGTTTGGTTTTCAAGGCGAATATAAGTGAATAATTTGTATATCCATACAGAAAAATGTCGAGTTGAGTCAGACTATATAAAAGATTTAAAATATTTAGTGAAGGCACAAAAGGGGGATACTATCTATGAAAAAAGAAATTTCGGTTATTGGAGTTCCAATGGATTTAGGACAGATGCGTCGCGGAGTTGATATGGGGCCGAGCGCAATCCGTTATGCAGGCGTAATTGAAAGAATTGAAGAAATTGGATATGACGTTAAAGATATGGGAGATATATGTATAGAGAGAGAAAAAGAAGTAGATGTAAATACAAGCTTAAGAAACCTTACACAAGTTGCAACTGTTTGTAACGAATTAGCAAGTAAGGTGGATCATATTATAGAAGAAGGACGTTTTCCACTTGTACTAGGTGGCGATCATAGTATCGCTATTGGTACATTAGCTGGTGTTGCGAAACATTATAAAAATTTAGGTGTTATTTGGTATGATGCACATGGTGATTTAAATACAGAAGAAACTTCACCATCTGGAAATATTCATGGTATGTCACTTGCAGCAAGTTTAGGGTATGGACATCAAACGCTTGTAGATTTATATGGGGCATATCCAAAGGTGAAAAAAGAGAACGTTGTAATTATTGGTGCACGTGCATTAGATGAAGGAGAAAAAGACTTTATTCGCAATGAAGGTATTAAAGTATTCTCGATGCATGAGATTGATCGTATGGGTATGACAGCTGTTATGGAAGAAACAATCGCGTATTTATCTCATACTGATGGTGTACATTTATCATTAGATTTAGATGGTCTTGATCCACATGATGCACCAGGAGTTGGAACGCCTGTAATTGGTGGCCTATCTTATCGTGAAAGCCATTTAGCAATGGAAATGTTAGCGGAAGCTGATATTGTTACATCAGCTGAGTTTGTTGAAGTAAATACTATTCTAGATGAGCGAAATAGAACGGCAACAACAGCAGTTGCTTTAATGGGTTCTTTATTCGGTGAAAAACTAAAATAAATGTAAGAAAAGCAACTGAGAAGTTGCTTTTTTTATTTGAAAATAAGCGTATAATAATGATTTATATTATACTGTACGATAATAATGTTTGACATCTTACTAATTTAGACTAAAGGGGGTTGTTTGTAATTGTTGTTTGTTTCATGTATGGTATAATTAACTAGTTGTTGGAAATACATACAGATAGAGCATAAAACAATATTTCAATATATGGATAGAATTGCTCGTAAGTAGGAGGAAGGGTTAGCATGCCTTTTGAAGATACGACCATTTTGAAATATCTTAGTACGGTATTAGATATTGCCGTTGTATGGTTTATTATATATAAGCTAATTCTCATAATCCGAGGGACGAAAGCTGTTCAACTTTTAAAAGGGATTACAGTTATTATTGTCGTTCGGATGATCAGTATTTTCCTTGAATTGCATACGCTTTATTGGCTGACTGAGCAAGTATTAACGTGGGGATTTTTAGCCGTTATTATTATTTTCCAGCCAGAATTGCGAAGGGCACTTGAGCAGTTAGGACGCGGGAGTTTATTTTCGCGTGTTGGAACTCATGAGGATGATGAACCTGAAATCGTTGCAACAGCGATAGCGAAAGCAACGGAATATATGGGAAAACGTAGAATTGGTGCATTAATTACTTTGTCGAAAGAGACCGGTATGGGTGATTATGTGGAAACAGGTATTCCGCTAAATGCAAACGTATCATCGGAATTACTCATTAATATTTTCATTCCTAATACACCTCTTCATGATGGAGCAGTTATTATGCAAGGAAGTACCATTAAAGCAGCAGCTTGTTATCTTCCGTTATCGGAAAGTCCTTTTATCTCTAAGGAGTTAGGAACTAGACATCGCGCTGCAATGGGAGTTAGTGAAGTTACTGATAGTATTACAGTAGTTGTGTCGGAAGAAACAGGTCAAATTTCTTTAACGAAAAATGGTAAGTTGCATCGTGATTTGAAGACTGAACAACTGAAAGATATGTTGTTAGCTGAATTTAGTGCGAGCGAAAAAACGACTTCTTCGTCTTTATGGAATTGGAGGAGAAAGCGTCATGGATAAGTTAATGGAGAATCATTGGTTCTTAAAGGGGATCTCATTACTATTGGCGTGTATGCTTTTTATGTCAGCGACTTTAACTGAAAAAAATACGACATCGGGGATAATACCTTTTGCAAATGATGCGAAAGAAACATTAACTAATTATGCTATTACCCTTAAGTATGATGAAGATAAATATATCGTAAGTGGTATTCCGGCAGAGGGCGTCAAGGTAAAGTTAGAGGGCCCAAAAGCAGCAGTTGCTACAGCAAAAGCGAAAAAACAATTTGATATACCAGTTGATTTGAGAGATAGCGAAAAAGGAACTTATGAAGTTTCTTTAAAAACGAACGGGCTTCCAGATGATGTGAAAGGAACAGTTCAGCCATCAACAATTAAAATTACGCTACATGAAAAAGCGAGAAAATACGTTCATGTAGACTTAAAGTTATCAAATGAGGATCAAATGCCAGCGGGTTCTACTCTCGAAAAATCAAACATTAAACCTGATACTGTTGAGGTAGTTGGGACGAAAGAAGAGATTGAAAGTATTTCATCCGCTAAGGCGTATATTGATTTAAAAGGTGTTAATAAAACTGTTACAAAAACAGCTGAAGTTACATTATACAATAAAGAAGGAAAACGTTTAAATGTAAGAACGAGTCCATCTAAAATTAGTGTAACGTTAAACGTGGCGACGCAAGCTACGGCCAATAATACGGAAAAAACTGTTCCTGTAACGTATACGAAAAAGGGGAGTTTGCCAGAAGGATTGGCCGTTACAAATATTAGCGTTGAGCCGCGAGAAGTAACGATAGCAGGTCCAAAAGATGTATTGGATAATATACAATCGATAGAGGGGGTCGAAGTAGATCTTAGTCAATTGACAGAGTCTACAACATTCGATACCTCTGTTTTATTGCCCAAAGGTGTAACAAGTGCGAAACCGAATCAAGTAAAGGTTTCAGTAGGTGTGCAAAAAACAAAACAAACGAAAACAAGAACGATTGATGGTATATCAATTCAAAAAAATGGACTTTCTAAAGACGTTACGGCTCAGCTACTTTCGCCGCAAGATGGGAAGATAAGCGTTGAAATTTCAGGAGAAACAAGTATAGTAGATAAAATAACAGCTGCTCAAATAACAGCAGCCATTAATCTGCAAAATGTATCTCCGGGGACGAAGGATGTTTCTATTCAAGTGAGCGGTCCTGGTAATATTTCAATAGAGCCAAAGCAAAAAAGTGCTAAAGTCACAATTGTGAAGAAAGAAAATCCAGATAAAGAAGTACAGGGTAACGGTGAAAAACCAGATTCAAATAATAACCAAGATAATCAAACTGAAAAACCAAAAAATCCTGAACCTGAACATCAGCCTAAGCCTGACACGGAACAGGAACAAGATAAAGAAAAAGAAAAAGATAAAGAAACTAGTCAAGAGCCAACAGTAGATAATCAAAAAGAGCCAGAAAAAGGAGCGAATCATAATGGGTAAATATTTTGGTACAGATGGAGTACGCGGGGTTGCGAACCAGGAGTTAACACCTGAATTAGCATTTAAAATTGGACGTTTTGGTGGTTATGTATTAACAAAAGATACAGATCGTCCAAAAGTAATTATCGGCCGTGATACACGTATATCAGGACATATGTTAGAAGGAGCTTTAGTAGCAGGTCTATTATCAACTGGAGCAGAAGTAATGCGTCTTGGTGTTATTTCTACGCCAGGTGTTGCTTATTTAACAAAAGCGTTAGATGCACAAGCAGGTGTTATGATTTCTGCATCTCATAATCCAGTACAGGATAACGGAATCAAATTCTTCGGTTCAGACGGTTTTAAATTAACAGATGAGCAAGAAGCAGAGATTGAAGCTTTATTAGACAAAGAAGTTGATGAACTACCACGTCCAACAGGTACGAATCTTGGACAAGTGAGTGATTATTTTGAAGGCGGACAAAAATATTTACAATATATTAAACAAACTGTAGAGGAAGATTTCTCTGGTTTACATATCGCTTTAGATTGTGCGCATGGTGCTACATCTTCTTTAGCTCCATACTTATTCGCGGATTTAGAGGCTGATATTTCAACAATGGGAACTTCACCAAACGGCATGAACATTAACGATGGAGTAGGTTCTACACATCCAGAAGTATTAGCTAAATTAGTAACAGACAAAGGCGCTGATATCGGTCTTGCCTTTGATGGTGATGGTGACCGTTTAATCGCTGTAGATGAAAAAGGAAACATCGTTGATGGCGATCAAATTATGTTTATTTGTGCGAAGTACATGAAAGAAACTGGTCAACTAAAGCATAATACAGTTGTTTCAACTGTTATGAGTAACTTAGGTTTCTACAAAGCACTTGAAGCTAACAATATCACAAGTGATAAAACAGCAGTTGGTGACCGTTACGTAATGGAAGAGATGAAGCGTGGTGGTTACAACTTAGGTGGAGAACAATCGGGTCATATTATCTTACTTGATTACATTACAACTGGTGATGGAATGTTAAGTGCACTTCAATTGGTAAACATCATGAAAATGACGAAAAAACCATTATCTGAGCTTGCAGGTGAGATGACAAAATTCCCACAATTACTAGTAAACGTTCGTGTAACAGATAAAAAACTAGCATTAGAAAATGAAAAAATTAAAGAAATTATTCGTGTTGTAGAGGAAGAAATGAACGGTGATGGCCGCATTCTTGTTCGTCCATCTGGAACAGAGCCACTTATTCGTGTAATGGCAGAAGCACCAACACAAGAAGTTTGTGACGCATATGTACATCGCATTGTAGAAGTTGTGAAAGCTGAAGTTGGCGCTGAATAATTCGATAAATTTATTGAAAAGGAGCACAAGAAGTGCTCCTTTTTCATATGTTTTATAGATGATGAAAAAAATTTCATTGACGGTTTATCCATGTTTGTTATAAGATGGTCTTGTTCTTTTTCTCAAAGGAAATATTGTAAATTATAGAAGCGCCAGAACTACAAGTAGTGTAGTTGACGAGGTGGAGTTTATCGAGATTTCGGCGGATGACTCCCGGTTGTTCATCACAACCGCAAGCTTTTACTTAAATCATTAAGGTGACTTAGTGGACAAAGGTGAAAGTGTGATGAGAGAAAAGGAACGGATGAAAACTAGCTGTATAAGTATATACGGACTTAAACCCAATCGAGAGGAAGGTGAAAGCCGTTACAAGCTTACAGGGCTAGCAATATGTAATCCGTTTTTTAGTATAAATAAAAATGGTATCGGACTATGTCGTTACATGTTCGCAGAGCAATGTAAGCATTTGTAACGGCGACTAAACATGTGTGGAATCGTAGGATTTATTGGAGAGCAAGATGCAAAGGAAATTTTATTAAAAGGTTTAGAAAAGCTAGAATATCGTGGATATGATTCAGCAGGTATTGCAGTACAAACAGAGAACGGTGTTGTTGTATACAAAGAAAAAGGTCGTATTGCAAAACTTCGCGAAATCGTAGATGAGAAAGTAGCAGCAAGCGTGGGAATCGGTCACACACGCTGGGCTACACATGGTGTTCCAAGCAAAGTAAACGCGCATCCGCATCAAAGTACATCAAAACGCTTTACACTAGTTCATAACGGTGTAATTGAAAACTATGAATTAGTGAAAAAAGAATATTTACAAGATGTAACGTTCGTAAGTGAAACTGATACAGAGATTATTGTACAGCTTATGGAACAACAAGTGAGCACAGGACTAAGTGTAGAAGAAGCGTTCCGTAATACGCTATCGCTTTTACATGGCTCTTATGCAATCGGATTACTTGATGCTGAAAATCCAAACATGATTTATGTTGCTAAAAACAAAAGCCCGCTATTAGTAGGTGTTGGTGACAACTTTAATGTTGTGGCGAGCGATGCTATGGCGATGTTACAAGTTACAGATCAATTTATCGAATTAATGGATAAAGAAATCGTAATTGTAACGAAAGAAAGTATTACAATTAAAAACTTACAAGGTGAAACGATTGAACGTGCACCGTTTACAGCGGAATTAGACGCAAGTGATATTGAAAAAGGAACATACCCTCATTTCATGCTTAAAGAAATCGATGAGCAACCACTTGTAATCCGTAATATAATTCAAAAGTATCAAGATGAAAATGGCGAGATTGAATTGGATCAAGACATTCGCAATGCGATTTTAGATAGCGACCGTGTTTACATCATTGCATGTGGAACGAGTTATCATGCAGGTCTTGTTGGAAAACAATTTATCGAGAAGTTTGCAAAAATGCCAGTTGAAGTGCATGTAGCAAGTGAATTCTCTTATAACATGCCATTATTAACAGAAAGACCATTCTTCATTTACATTTCACAAAGTGGTGAAACAGCTGATAGCCGTGCAGTACTTGTACAAACAAATGAAATGGGTCATAAAGCATTAACGATTACAAACGTACCTGGTTCTACACTTTCTCGTGAAGCTGATTACACACTTCCGTTATACGCGGGACCAGAAATCGCAGTTGCATCAACGAAAGCTTACACAGCACAGCTTGCAGTACTTTCAATTTTAGCTGCGGACATTGCTAAAGCAAAAGGTGAAGTTCTTGATTTCGATTTAACACACGAATTAGGACTTGTAGCAAATGCAATGATAGAACTTTGTGATCAAAAAGAAGAAATGGACGCATTAGCAAAACAATTTTTAGCAACAACGCGTAACTGTTTCTTCATCGGACGTAGCGTAGACTTCTACGTAGGATTAGAAGGTGCGTTAAAGCTAAAAGAAATTTCTTACATCCAAGCAGAAGGATTTGCTGGAGGAGAATTAAAACACGGTACAATCGCCTTAATCGAAAACGGTACACCAGTTATCGCACTTGCTACACAAGAGCACGTAAACCTTGGAATTCGTGGTAACGTGAAAGAAGTAGTAGCACGTGGAGCTAACCCATGTATCATCTCAATGAAGGGCTTAGAAATGGAAGGTGACAGCTTCGTATTACCAGCTGTACACGAAGCACTAGCACCGCTAGTAGCAGTTATTCCATTCCAACTTATCTCATACTACGCAGCACTTCACCGCGAGTGTGACGTTGATAAGCCACGTAACTTAGCTAAGTCTGTTACTGTTGAGTAGGAGATTGGTAGGTTAATAAATATACAAATCTGTACCCCTTTAGATATGTTATCTAAAGGGGTATTTTTATGCACAAAAAGAACATCTAAAATTGGTAAGTGGACAGCATCCTACCTACTAATGACAGTTTTACTTTATTGGAGTTGGAATAGAATTACTTTTATTTATCTGAATTTTCCATTATCATTTTAAGTATGCGTGAACAATTTTCTTTATTATGAAGAGAAGAGACGATAGATTCATGGACATTACAAGGGGGCTTATTATATGAAAGTGAAAGCGAAAACATATTTAAGTATAGAAGAGATTATTTCATTACCGTCCTTATCAAGTGCAAACTTAAGTGATGATGGCAAAAACGTAGCATTTGTAAAGACTTCAGCTAACTGGAAAGACAATACATATAGAAATCATGTATGGATATATGAGAAAGATAAAGGGAAGAGTTATCCACTAACAAATGGGGATATAGATAGTACACATCCATTATGGTCTCCAGATTCTAAGACTATTGCATACCTTAGCCCAGGTGGTGACGAGGATAATACAAATCAGATCTTTGTTAAGTCCATAGCCGGTGGTAGTGAGGTTCAAATTACGAATGAGAAGGAGGGAGTTAATACATTCAAATGGGAGCCTACTGGTAAAGGCTTTTATTATATTGCACAGTCAAAAGAATGTGAGGAAATAAAGAAACGTAAGGAGTTATATGGGGATTTCCATCATGTAGGTAAGGAACATCGGAATAATTGTTTATATTACATTGAAATAGAAAAAGGGATACAAAATGATAAAGAGGAACGCGAGATTAAAGGTGTTTATCAACTAACGGATGGTAAGGATTTTTATATACATAACTTTGATATTTCAAATGATGGGAAAAAGGTTGTATGTATGGCTACACCAAGCTTAAACGATTATATGAATGGTGAGCTCTACATATTAGATGTTGAAGCTGGAGAACTACAAAAAATGAATATGGATAAGTTGTTAGGAGCGAGCGTCTGCTTTTCTCCTGAGGGCAGCAAAATATGTTACGCAGCAAGCATAAGAGAGAAGGAGTACTATAGAAATCATATACAAGATAATACATTAGAGATATATGATAGGAATACTGGAGAAGTAATTCAACCTTTACCAACCTTTGATAGTACGGTTATGCCATTACAGTGGACAGCTAAAGGGATTTTAATTAGATGGCAGGATAAAACGAATTACCGTATTGGATTGCTATGTGAGGATGGTACTGTGGAAATGTTAAGCGAAACAGTAGATGGTTTTATAATGGATGCCTCTATAACAAGGGATGGCAATCATATAACATATACTAAGGCTATAACAAATGAAACCTTTGAAATCTATTTGGATGATAAAAAAATAACGAATGAAAATAGCTTTTTCGAAGGCAAGCTTAAAAGTAACAGGGAAATCATCTCATGGAGAAGTAGTGATGGTCTTGAAATAGAAGGTGTTCTATCAACTCCAGTAGAGTTTGATACAAATAAAAAATATCCCTTATTAGTAGTAATCCATGGTGGTCCGAATTGGGCGTCCTTTCCGATATTTTCAGACTGCTTCAATGAGAAATATCCGATTGAACAGTTTGTTGAAAAAGGCTTTATCGTTTTAGAGCCAAACTATAGAGGAAGTTCTGGTTATGGTAATGAATTTTTAAAAGCAAACTATAGAAAACAAGGATTTGCTGATTATGATGATATTATATCTGGAGTGGATGAACTAGTTGAAAAAGGGATTGTAGATAAAGATAGCGTAGGAGTTATGGGATGGAGTAACGGAGGATATATAGCAGCTTTCTGTTCTACATATAGCAGTAGATTTAAAGCTATTTCAGTTGGGGGCGGAATCACGAACTGGAGTACCCATTATGTAAATACAGATATTCCTTACTTTATTAACATGTATTTAGGAAATACTCCGTGGAATGATCCAGAGATATATAAGAAAACATCGCCAATGACATATGTTAAATCAGCTTGTACGCCTACGTTAATTCAACATGGAGAAAAGGATGTAAGAATTCCAACTACAAATGCATATGAGCTATATGAAGGGTTAAGAGATATGGAAGTTGATACAGAATTAATTATATTTAAAGAAATGGCATATAGTTCGGATCAGCCAGGAATGAGAGTAGCTATTATGAAACAGAATTTGATGTGGTTTTCACACTATATTCTTGGGGAAAGTATGGAGGGCTTTCGTACAGGGATTTAATCAGGTCAAATTGTTGAAAAAGAGATTCAAACAATCATTGAGATGATTTATACTTAAGCTATTATAAGGAAACGTAATTCGGAGGACTAATATGACAGCGAATAAGAATAAGTTATCTGTAGAACAACGTGAAGAACTATTAAAAGCATTACAAGCTCGTTTTGAGAAAAACATGAACCGCCATGAAGGTCTTGAATGGGCTAAAGTTGAAGTAAAGCTAGCTACTAATAATGAAAAATTATGGTCAATTCATGAAATGGAAGTAACTGGCGGTGAGCCGGATGTTGTTAGTTATGATGAAGAGAAGGACGAGTATACTTTCTATGATTGTTCAAAGGAGAGTCCTAAAGGTCGTAGAAGTCTTTGTTATGACCTTGAAGCGTTAGAGGCAAGAAAAAAGCATAAACCAGAAAATAACGCTATTGATGTGGCAACTGCTATGGGTATTGAACTATTAACTGAAGAACAATATCGAGATTTGCAACAACTTGGGGATTTCGATATGAAATCATCAAGTTGGGTACAAACGCCTTCAGACATTCGAGAACTCGGTGGTGCTCTATTTTGCGATTATCGCTTCGGACACGTTTTTGTGTACCACAATGGAGCAGATTCCTATTATGCTGCTAGAGGATTTCGCGGTTCGTTAAGCGTTTAAATTTGGAGTAAATAAGAAAAAGAGCCTATACTTAGGCTCTTTTTCTTATTTATATTTTAAAAGTAAACTGTTACTACGCAGTTTTACTTAATTTATATGCTTCATGGTTGTTTTTACGGAAAAGTTTAGGGAAAACATAGCCATCTAATCCAATACGTCCAGCGTTATGACCTGCAACTAAAATGAACATAGTCAGAATAAGTAGGTTTGGGTTTACACTAACAGTTCCACTTAGTAAAAATGAAAGGTTCATTATAATTCCAAAGAATGCAGCAGTTTTTGTTAATCCGCCTAAAATTAAACCTAGACCTACTAAAATTTCTCCCCATTGAACTAAAAAGCTAAATAGGTCTGCGTTTGGAAGAACAAAGTGTTGAAGGAAGTCTGCCCACCAACTTTGTACGGCAGGGTGGGTACCTGATGCTTGAGCGATAGCGCCCTTTAGAAAACCACTTGCATCAAAAGATTGTCCGAAAACTTTACCTATCCCAGCAGCGAGCCATGCATATCCTATGTAAAATCGTAAAAATAATAATATGAAAGCAGCACGTTTATCAGTTCTTAAAAAATTGATAACCATTGAAATCCCTCCAATATTTTATTTACATGTTTATTATATACCCATTGTGAAAAGATTCACAATGGATAAAGTGTGAACAAAAATTGTGATTTTATAAAATGAAAAAGGCATATAACAATCATATGTTATATGCCTTTTCTAATATATGCTTAGTAATTTATTTAGGTAATGTAAATTTAACTTTTTTACCTTGTGAAATATCTTTTGCTTCTTTATTTCTCATAGGTCCTAACTCAATCTCAAAGCTTTTGTCTTTCCAAATCTTTTCATACTGCTCTTGATCTAAAATATATACTTGTAGTAACTCTCCAGATGTTCCAGTTTTAACCGCAGCGTTATAGTCATAATTTAATAGCATACCCTCATTAATCGTATATTGTGTACCATCATTTACTCTTAATGTAGAGCTTATAGGAGATAGTGAAACGTCTTGGGCATCTTTGTTATCAAGCTTAAATTTTACTGTTAACAGAACAAGACCGTTTTTAAAATTTGCAAAGCGTGGAGCTTCGACGGAATTTGGTGTGAATTGAGTGAATTGGTATCCGTCTAATGTAACATTAACAGCGCCTAATTCTTGGCTGTTATTAATACTTGATTTCTCTTTTAACATTTTTTTATCGCCCATGTTATTAGCTGTAGCTTTATCTTGGTAGAAAGTATTATCTGTTGCAACCTTTTCAGCGCCTTGCTTGTTTAAACTTAATGAAAAGTTTCCAGGGCTTCCGATTGGAGCATCAAATTTTCCTTTATTAGCTTGTGCAGTTGGGACTGTGACTGAGACTGTTGAGAGACTTGAAATTTTGGCTAGATCATCTTTTCCGAATGGATAAGCGATATAACCAGAAATAGTTTCTCCTGCTTTTACTAAGTAATCATTCGTTGGAGCAAGTTTAGTTGGGAGCTGATCTTCTTTTGGAATTAAATCTTTATAGTTACTATATACTTTCTGCGCACCAGTAAATGACATGTCCAATGCTGGCATATAATAAATATCTTTAGCTGAACTATTTTTCACGCTGTAGTTCACAAGAATAACTCCGCCTTCTGTTTGACGATTAAACGGAATATCGAAGTTTGTATGGAATCCATTTAATTCAACTAATGTGTAACTATTCATTGATACTGAAACATCTTCAGCTTTATGGACTTGTGGTTCCTTATTTTCAAAAAGAACTTTTGTTTTACCACCTGTTTCTTTTTCCATATAGGAAATCAGCTTAGAGTAATCGCTTGAGCTAGTAGCTGTATTTTCAGGCTTTTTATCATCAGTTTTTTTATCTTCGGATTTTTTTTCTTCAGGTTTATTTTCCTTCGTTGTATCCGTTTTTTCTGTTTTGCTTTCTTTTGTTGTATTTTCTTTTTGTTCTTTATTTGTCGTATCGCTTTGACCACAGCCAGTTATTACAAAAGCTGCCACGATTACTGTAGAAAATAAAGAAAGTAATTTTTTTGACATATTGCTTCCCCCTATTTGTTTAAAACTAGTTGGGTCTGTATAATCAGACCACTTACAACTCTCACATTAGCCCCACATTTTATTATAAAAAAAGAGCCAGTATTTACCAGTGTTTTTCTGATTATTTTAATTATTTAGTTATTGTAATATATTGAAATTAATAGGAAATTGGCATGGGATATTGGGTTTTATTTTTTTATCGTTTGAAATATTACATCATATTGGTATGATAGAAATAGAGATATATGGAAAGGGGACAAGGACTCAATATGCGGATGAACTTGTAATGATTAGGAAACTAGATAGATCAATTTTTCTCTCATAAGTGAGGGTTTATTTAGCTATCTGTAAATCATTCAAGGACTGCATATTTGGCTTGTACATCCCTTTTGTAAGGATAATGTGTAGGGAAATTCATATCTCTTATATAAAGTATGCGTCCTTTAAAATTGGAGGAGTATATGATGAATCAATTAAAACATAAAATAGCAGTTGTTACAGGTGTAAGTCGTCTAGATGGTATAGGCGCAGCAATTTGTAAAGAATTAGCTGAAGCAGGATACGATATATTTTTTACGTATTGGACAGCGTACGATAAAGAGATGCCCTGGGGCGTTGATCAAAGTGAACAAATACAATTAAAAGAAGAGTTACTAAAAAACGGTGTGAAAGTATCAAGTATGGAGTTAGATTTAACTCAGAATGATGCACCGAAAGAGCTTATAAATAAAGTTACTGAACAACTAGGCTACCCTCATATATTAATTAATAATGCAGCGTATTCTATGAATAATAATTTCTCTAATTTGACAGCTGAAGAATTAGAGAAGCACTACATGGTAAATGTTCGTGCAACTACATTGTTAAGTAGTCAATTTGCCCGAGGATTTGATAAGAAATCTGGTGGTAGAATTGTGAATATGACGTCGGGACAATTTCAAGGACCTATGGCAGGAGAACTAGCGTATGCAACAACGAAGGGAGCTATTGACGCTCTTACTAGTACGTTGTCAGCTGAGGTAGCTCATCTAGGAATAACAGTGAATGCAATTAACCCAGGTCCAACTAGTACGGGATGGATGAATGAAGAGATAAAGCAAGGGTTAAAGCCGATGTTTCCTTTTGGTAGAATTGGTGAGCCAAGGGATGCAGCAAGACTTATTAAGTTTTTAGTAAGTGAAGAAGCAGAATGGATTACTGGACAAGTTATTCATTCTGAAGGTGGGTTTAAAAGGTAAAAAGAAGGTATCTCACCCTGGTGAGATACCTTCTTTTTTAATCTTTCTTCAATCTTCTTGCAACACCATTTCCTAAAGACTGTAGCCCTTGAACGAGGACAATTAAAATAAAGACTGTTGCATACATTACTTCAGGTTCGTAGCGTAAGTGTCCGAATCGATATGCTAAATCACCAAGACCGCCAGCACCTACAAGTCCGGCCATTGCTGTTGCACCAATTAGGCCGATTGTTGCAATTGTTAGGCCAAGTACAAGGGAGGGACGAGCTTCTTTCACCATAACGTGCCAAATGATTTTTATAGTAGAAACGCCCATCGCTTGGTAAGCCTCAATAACACCACGATCCACTTCTAATAAAGCTGTCTCCATTAATCGTGCAATATAAGGAGCTGTGAATACGACAAGTGGCACGATAACACCTTGTACGCCAATGGACGTTCCCATTAGAAACTTTGTAAAAGGTAAAATGAAGAATAATAGAATGATAAATGGAAGGGAGCGAATGATATTAATAATTGTATTAAGAATTGGATAAATGATTTTATTTTCGTGCTGTCCACCAGGTCTCGTTAAAACAAGTGTAACGCCAAGTGGTAATGCAATAAGGATAGAGATGAATAGCGAAATAGATGTCATTTGAAATGTTTGAATGGTTGCTTCCCATATGACTTTACCCCATTCATCCAAAAAGAACTTGTTTCCCATAATCTGTTCTCCCTCCTTCTACGATGATCCCTTGCTCTTGTAAAAATGATAAAGCGCGGGCTACTTCATTTTTTTCACCCTGCATATGAATGACCAGTTTCCCATATGATTCATGTTTTAACTGTGTAATATTACCGGATAAAATATTCGGATACACTTGGAAACGTTTTGTAGCAATAGCTAATGCTGGCTCTCCTGAAGCAGTCCCTATAAAGGAGAGAGTTACAATTTCGCCAGTAGTTTGTAGTTCTTTTTGTATCTCTCCTGGAATCTTCGCTGCAAATGCACTATTTACGAATTTCTTCGTTGTTACATGTTGTGGGTTTGTGAAGATATCTTTCACGTTCCCGCTTTCAACTACTGCTCCATGTTCCATCACAGCAACTCGGTCACATATACGCTGGATGACATTCATTTCATGTGTAATTAATAAAATTGTAATCCCGATTTCTTCATTAATCTTTAGTAATAGGTCAAGAATAGAATCCGTTGTTTCAGGGTCTAAAGCACTTGTTGCTTCGTCGCTTAATAATACTTCCGGTTCATGTGATAGTGCACGTGCAATGGCAACACGCTGCTTCTGGCCACCAGAAAGTTCACTCGGATAGGCATCTTTTCGATTAAAAAGATCGACAATACGTAAATACTTTTCTACCCTTTTTTCAATTTCATTTTTGGGAAGACCAGATAGACGTAAAGGTAATGCGATATTTTCATAAACTGTCACAGTTTTAAGTAAGTTGAATCCTTGAAAAATCATCCCGATTTTTTGTCTCGATTTTGCTAGTTCTTTTGCTGATAAAGTTGTTAAGTCTTGGCCGTTTACAATGATATTTCCTGTCGTTGGTTTTTCTAATAAATTTACACATCGAATTAATGTACTTTTACCAGCGCCACTATATCCAATGATTCCAAATACTTCGCCCTTTTTTACTTGAAGGAAAGTAGACTTAAGTGCTTCTACATTCCCTTTTTTTGTTGTAAATACTTTGGATACATTTTTTAATTCAATCATTATCGTCAGCTCCTACCAAGACGGTAAAACAGAACCATCAAATTTTTTCTCGATAAATTCTTTTACTTCTTTAGATTGATAAGCTTTCTTTAATTTATTTACAACAACATCATCTTTATTTTCAGTACGAACAACGACCCAGTTCACATATGGTGAATCTTTTCCTTCACGGAAGATAGAATCTTTCGCAGGGCTTAATTTTGCACCTAATGCAAAGTTTGTATTAATTGCAGCTGCTTTCACTTCACTTAGTTGTGTTGGTAATTGAGATGCCTCTAATTCAACAATCTTTAAATTTTTTGGATTTTCAATGACATCTTTCGCAGTCGCTTTTTCTGTCGCCTTTGGATCTACTTTTAAAACTCCTGCTTTTTCAAATAGCTTTAAAGCTCGAAGTTCATTCGTTGGATCATTTGGTACAGCGATTGCGTCGCCCTCTTTTAAGTCTTTTACATCTTTTAAGCTTTTAGAATATACGCCCATAGGGAATGTTACTGTTGAAAATACTTCCGTTAATTTCATATTGCGCTCAGCTTTAAATACGTCTAAATATGATTTCGTTTGATAGCTATTTACATCGAGGCTTTTTTCATCTAAAGATACGTTTGGTGCTACATAATCATTAAATACTTTTACATCAATTTCGAGTCCGTCTTTCGCTGCTACTTCTTTTACCTTTTCAAAAATTTGTTCATGCGGTCCGCCAGTTACACCGACAGTAATCTTTTTCTCATCTAATGCTTTTACCTCTTTATCAGAATTAGCACCACATGCACCTAGCAATAATACCGCTCCACTTACAATGCTTAATAATACTTTTTTCATCTATAATTCCCCCTCCATATACGTTCCAAAATAAAAAGCACCTCTCAAAATAAGAGAGGTGCCGAATAGACAAAATAGGTTCCTCTCTTATCTTCCAAAACGAAAAATCGTTTTGCAGGAATTAGCACCTTAGCTTATACGTCATAAGCTCGGTTGCCGGGCATCATCGGGCCAGTCCCTCCGCCACTCTTGATAAGAGTTTGTGTATGTAGTTTTTTAATATGGTATTAATAGTAAATCTTACAAAAAGAATTGTCAATGTTATTTTCAGAATATATTTTATTTTAAGGTAATCGAAACGTTCCCTTTCTTGTGTCCCTTTTCCACATACATATGAGCTTCAGCAATTTCTTCTAACCGGTAGGTTCTATCAATAACAGGTTTTAAATATTCTGTTTCAGTTAGTTCTTTTAGTAGAATCATATCCTCTTTACTTACCTTTGCCATCATTCCATTAACAGATACATATTTTCCATTAGGTGTTAATGTATTTGTACAAAGGGATTTTTTATACTTCCCAACTGCATCAAATATAATATCGTAGCGCTCGCCCTGCTTAGTAAAATCTTCTTTTGTATAATCAATTACTGTATCAGCTCCTAAAGATTGAACGAGTTCAAAATTTGAATTACTACAAACAGCCGTAACGTTCGCACCGAAATATTTAGCAAGTTGTACAGCAGCTGTTCCTACTGATCCTGAGGCACCATATATGAGCACTTGTTGCCCATTTTTTATACGGCCCTTTCTGAGGAAATGCAATGCTGAAGTTCCACCAAAAGGAATAACTGCAGCTTCCTCATACGTCACATTGGTAGGTTTTAATGTTATTAATCCACTTTCATGTACGCATGTGTACTCGGCATAACCACCGAGGTTTAGTTCTGTTAATGCGAAAATTGGGTCACCTTTTTTAAATTGAGTTACATCTGTTCCTATTTCTTCGATTTCACCGGATAACTCTACGCCGAGTATAGGTTTTCTCGGTTTTCTGAAACCTAATATGACCCGCATAGGAATCCAAAATAAGAGAGGGCTATTAAAACTGCGTATTCTACAATCCCCAGTTGATACACTTGTTGCGTGAATTTTAATTAATACTTCGTTCTTTTTAGGTGTAGGTTTCTCTATATTTTGAAGTTGAAGAACGTTAGGTGGTCCATACTTTGTGCAAATAATTGCTTTCATAATGACCTCCTGAATTTAGTTGTTGTTATTAACATCATATTTAACATCTTCATTAAACATGTCGCTATATAGCGAATATAGATTAAAAATTGTATAGATTTCATAGGAAAAGAGGTGATATTATTTTGGAAAAGGGGGCGACATTATGAAAAAAATTATTTTTATTTCAAGTTTAGTGTTTGCAATCAGTCTAGGGGTAGGATGTAGTAATGAGAAAACGGCAAAGACGAATGAACCGAAAAAAGAATCAGTTCAAAAAGAAAAGGAATTAGCGGCGAAGGATGTTTTCAAGAAAACGAACGAATCTTTTAAAAATGAAGAGTATGTAACGATGACATATGGTGTAGGAGTAAAAGCTGAGGGAACAGAGATGGATATATTAAAGGCTAAGATGCAATTAGAGCCAAAGACAAAGAATTCTCGTTCTGAAATGAATATTTCTGGTACAGATGTTGTAGTGTATACTGTGGATGGTAAAGTTGCTGGTGAGGTAAAAAACCCTAATACAGGAGAAGTTATAACTGTACCAGAGGAGCAATTAAACGCTGGTGGAATGAAAGCGACTCAAGATATTATAGATAAGTTAGAAGTACCGGAAGTAGTTTTAGATAAAATGAAGATGGAGAAAAGCGGAGATAAATATAAACTGAAATTTACATTAAAAGGGCAAGAAACAGAAAGTATGTTAACTAGCATGGATGAAACGCAGAAGAAAATGTTACAAGCACAAAATGCGAAGATAGAAGAAGTGGATGCAGAATATATCATTACAAAAGATTTTAAATATGAATCAGCAAAGATAGATATGATTATGAGTAGTAATGGCAAGGATAAAGCACACATTATTACGAACGCAAAATATACGTCGTACGAAAAGTTTGACCCAATACAATTGCCAGCAGCAAAGTAACAGTTTTGATGAGGGGGACCTAAAATAAGGGCCCCCTTTTTGTATACTTTCTTCTTAGGAAAATAGGTACAATATGAAGAGGGAAAACTGTAGAAGAGGAGAGTGTCATTTGAAAAAAAGAAAGATAGCGGTGGTCATTGTAGCTTATACAGTGTTGCTTGCAACATCTGTAAATACATATAAGGAGCAACTAAATCATCCCATTATGAGCGATGTAGGAAAGTTACTTCCAACAAAAATTAAACGTGTTGAACATGCTGAGGATGAAAGTTCATTAAAACAGGTCGTGCAAGATGCAAACGTTTCTGGAGAGAAGATTTCTATTGCAGGTATGCAGCATAGCCAAGGCGGTCAGACGTATTATCCGAACGGTACGATGCTTGATATGAAAGGGTATAATGAAATATTAGAATTCGATGCGGAGAAGAAGAGGATTAGGGTGCAAAGTGGTGTCACATGGAATGACATTCAAAAGAAAATCAATCCATATGGTCTTGCGGTTCAAGTGATGCAATCTCAAAATATTTTTACTGTTGGTGGTTCATTAAGTGTAAATGTACATGGGCGTGATATTCGTCATGAAGCATTGATTGATACAGTAGAGTCGTTTAGGTTGTTAATGGCAGATGGTAAGGTGCGTAATGTAAGTAGAGAAGAAAATGCGGATCTGTTTACGTATGTAATTGGGGGATATGGATTGTTTGGCGTGATTTTAGATGTGACGCTAAAGTTAACAGATGATGAATTGTATGAAGAGCATACGAAGGTACTAGATTATAAAGAGTACTCTTCATATTTTAAGAATAAAGTGCGAAGGGAAGAGAATATACGTATGCATTTAGCACGTATTTCTGTTGCCCCACATTCATTTTTAAAAGAAATGTATGTGACAGATTATGTATTAGCAAAAGATCAGCAGAGGTTGAAAGAATACAGCAAATTAAAAGAAGAAAATATTATAGCTGCGCCAAAGTTTTTACTTGGTTTATCACGCTATAGTGATTGGGGAAAGGATACGTTTTGGGATATACAAAGAAGTTATTTTGAACGTACAAATGGTAAGTACGAAACACGAAATAATGTAATGAGATCGGATAGTGCCTTTATGGAATACGATAATCCAAACTTGACCGAGATTTTACAGGAGTATTTCGTACCGGTAGATAGTTTTGCAGCATATATAGATGACTTGCGAAGTGTTTTGAATGAAGAGGAATTAAACCTTCTTAACATTACCATCCGCTATGTAGAAAAGAATGAAAATGCGGTACTATCTTATGCGAAAGATGATATGTTTGCGCTTGTACTTTTAATTAATCAAGGGCGCTCAGAGGATGAAATAAAGAAAACAAAAGCGGTCATTCAGAAGATGATTGATGTTACTTTGAAGCATAATGGAAGTTATTATTTACCTTATTATTCTTATCCAGAAAAGGAGCAACTAAAGAAAGCATATCCTCGCATAGAAGAGTTCCTTCAGAAGAAGAAGGAAGTAGACCCAGAGGAACGGTTTGTGAATTTATTTTATAAGGAGTATAGCAAATGACATATAGAAGATTTGTAGCATCACAAAGCATAATTATGATGGCGGGAAGTATGGTATTTCCTTTTTACATTCTATTGCTTCGGAATGTTGGGAATAGCTTCTCGCAGTTTGGCTGGGCGTATGGCTTATTTGCCCTAACTTCAGCACTTGTATATCCGGTAGTAGGAAAGGTGTCTGATCGAGTAGGTGATCAGAAATTATTAATTATATATGCTTGGTCCATGGCAATATTAATGCTTTGTTTCCCGATTGCCACGGAAATTTGGCATGTGTACATTCTTCAAATTTTAATGGGGGTTTTAGGTGCTGTGCAGCGTAATACGGAGAAGACATCGTTAGCGCGAAAAGTTGTGCAAGAAAATGCTGGTTATGAGATTGGAAAATATCATGTGTGGACATCGATTGGAGGAGCAGTAGCAATTATTGCAACGGGATATTTAGTAGATTTCTTTACGATTGGTACGATTTTTTATATTGCATCTATCTTATATGTAGTGAGCGGCGTTGTATTAAGTAGTAAAAAAATATAATCATCCCCATTTTTACCTGAATACCCTTTATTTGTTATACTAAAAGGGAAGACAAAAGAAAAGGGGACATTGCCTTTGATGAAATTTTTAATTTTAGCTATTCTCACTTTGTTTTTGATTCCATGGACAAGAAGCGGTAGTAAACTTCGTGCAGTGGATAAGAAAGGGGATGAGAAGGTTGTAAAGGGTAAGAAATCATCCATTTTAGTTATTCCTGTTTTATTTTGGATCGGTATTGCAATCTATGAATATCTTTGGCTAATTGATGATCGAGCAGATTCGATTCTTACTCATTATTCTGTTGCAGTAGCAATTTTAATTGGGCTTGTTTTATTTTCACAAGATCAAATAGGGAAATTAGAAGGTACGTTAAAAGGACTTCTAATGTTTGTTTTACTCGCAAGTTACGGCTATTTTGGTTATTTGCACGATATAGTAATCACGCAAAAAAAATATGATTCTGTTGTAAAGATAGAGAAAGATATTTCAGAGCCATTTACTGAAAATGATCAGCCGTTTACAGTGCCGCCAAAGACAGCGGAGAATAAAATGAAAAAAGTATTTGGGGACATTCCGAAAGTAGCTTATTTTGAGCTAGGGGAATTAACGCCACAAATGGTAAATGGTGAGGCTTTATATGTAGCACCTATTGAAGTTTCAGGCTTTTTTAAAGCACGTAAAGCTGAGACAATTCCAGGGTACGTAACGATGTCAGGTACGAATCCTGATGCGGAAGCGAAACTGCATCTTGGTTATAAAATGAAATATGTGCCAAGCATGTTTTTTGGTAATAAATTAGAACGTGTCGTTCGAAAAGCAGAACCGGATTTAATTTTTAAAGGGAAACCTAAATTCGAAGTTGATGATAAAGGAAAGCCGTATTATACAATGACGTATGGTGAATTTATCTCAGGAAGATCTGGATTTGAGGTAGAGGGCGTTGTAGTAGTAGATGCACAAACAGGTGAAGTGAAAAGATACGATAAAGGAAAGGCACCTAAATTTGTTGATGGTGTATTAAATCACGAGACCGCATCTACATTAAATACGTATTTCGGTAAATATATTCACGGATTTTGGAATACAAAATTCTCACAAACGGATATGAAGATTCCGACTGAGTGGGGAACGAAAGAAGGAGTTACACCAATCTTCGGTAAGGATGGAACATTATATTACTTTACTGATTTCACCTCTCCGAAAGAGGGAGTAGATTCTGCACTAGGTTATTCGCTTATCGATGCGCGTACAGGTAAGTTGTATTACTATAACGGAAAAGAAGTGAAGGGAATTATGGATGGTTCAGCTGCTTCGGAAGTAGTGGATAATTCCTTTAAGAGAGAGAAATGGCATGGAACGATGCCGGTTATTTATAACGTGTATGGTAAACCTTCTTGGATTGTACCTGTTATTGATGACGGGGGATTAGTACGTGCTCATACAGTTATCTATGCTTCTAATGCAAAAATATTTGCAACAGGTTCTACGCAAAAAGAAGCGCTTGAGAATTATAAAAATGCGCTGAGTGGAAGTGGAGATTCATTTAGACCAACTTCAAATGGTAAAGAGGCACAAAAAAAAGGCGTTGTACAACGTGTATATAAAGAAAAATCAGGTGAAAATACAATTGTGTACGTACTGTTAGAGAATGAACAAAAAGTATTTATGATACCTGTGAAGAAATTCCCATATGCTATGTTTACAGAAGTGGGAGATCCAATTCAAATCACATATTTAGATACAGGAGAGGCGATGTCTTCCGTATCTAAATTTGAAAATAGTAATTTGAAAAAGTAAAGCGATAGAAATTCTATCGCTTTTTTTTACAGCATAAAACAGGAAAATGCACTATACTTGACGTATGTTTATGTTGTAACTATAATTGTTACGATTCAGTAGTTATAGGAAAGGGTGAACGGAAAAAGTGAATGGAGTTAATCAAGAAATATATAAACCTGTAAAGACAAATAGGTTATGGATGATTCTTGTACTAGGGACACTTACGGCGATTGGGCCATTATCTATTGATATGTATTTACCTTCTTTACCGAAATTAACGGATGATTTACAAACAGGTGCATCCCTTGCGCAGCTTACTTTAACAGCTTGTTTACTTGGGCTTTCAGTAGGACAATTATTTGTCGGTTCAATTAGTGATATTTACGGAAGGCGCAAACCTCTTATTATTGCTCTTATTATTTATGTTGCTTCTTCTTTACTTTGTGCTATTGCGCCATCTATTTGGAGTTTAGTGTTATTGCGCTTCTTACAAGGAGCTTCAGGATCGGCTGGGATTGTTATATCACGTGCAATGGTACGTGACATGTATTCAGGTTCTGAAATGACGAAGTTTTTCTCACTGCTCATGTTAGTAAACGGAGCAGCGCCTATTTTGGCACCGATTATTGGAGGACAATTGTTACAATTTACAACATGGCGCGGTGTCTTCATCGTTCTTGGAGCAATTAGTGTATTCATGTTAATATCAGCTACTTTCGTATTACGTGAAACATTACCTCTTGAAGAAAGAGAAACAGGTGGATTGTCAGGGACGTTGGCGACGTATGGAAAACTGTTAAAGGATCGTCTGTTTATGGGATATGCATTGTCACAAGGGCTAGTAACGGCGGCAATGTTTGCATACATTTCGGGCTCACCGTTTGTGTTGCAGAACATATACGGAGCATCACCACAGCAATTTAGTTTATTCTTTGCGATTAACGGTATCGGTATTATTATTGCTAGTCAGGTAACGGGTCGTTTAGCAGGGAAAGTGAATGAGAAGACATTATTTGTTGCTGGTATTATTATCGCAGCTGCTGGTGGCCTATCTTTATTACTGACAATCGTACTAGGAATAGGTTTAATTGGTGTTTTATGTTCATTATTCCTTGTTGTATCAAGTGTTGGGGTTGTCTCAACAACTGGGTTCTCGTTAGCGATGAGAAATCAGAAACAAGCTGCAGGAACAGCGTCGGCCTTATTAGGATTATTACAGTTCATTTCAGGAGCACTTGTTGCACCATTAGTAGGTATTGGGGGAAGCAACACCGCATTACCGATGGGGGTTGTGATCGCTCTTTGTGAAATTGGTGCTGTGTTATGTTATCTATTTATGGCCAGAAGAAGTGAAAAGCAGTTTGAACTGCAGCAAAGACAAAATTTAGAGGCTTAATTTATAAAAAAGAGCTAATTCAAATATTTTTGAATTAGCTCTTTTTTCATTTCTTTGAAATAACTTATACAGTTTTGTAAGGTGATGCAAAAGTTATTTGCATAAAGTGACGATACTGTGACAAAAATGTTGGTGTGTATATTAAGATATCGTCTTAAGTGTAAAAAGTAGAGTGTTATCGGTATAATAACAAGTGGAGATAAAAGAAACTATAATGAGTAATAGCTGTAGATAAAAGGAGAAGAAGAGATGAAGAAGGTTTTGGGTATTGCTGTAATGGGAAGTATGCTCCTTCTAGCAGGGTGTAATGGAAATAAAGATACGAAAGAACCGAAAGAAAAGGTAGAGCAATCTACTGAACAAACAGAAGAGATGAAAGCATATCTTGCAGTACATGAAAAATACGATATAAAAATGAATAAAGAAATTAATAAAGCACTGCAGTTATTTGAAGTGGCAAAAGAAAAGGGCGGTAAGGAAATAACGAATGCTACATATAAAGAAGATGTGCAAAAGGTAACGACTAGCATGTTAGAAGATATTGATCATATACGTAAAGAAATTCGTGTTCCAAAGTCGAAAGAGCAAGAGCATGAGGTATATGCTGGTTTCTTGGATGAATCGGAACAAGCGATGAAAAAATTGCAGAAGTTAGCTAAAGAAGAAGACTCATCATTGATTCGTGATATAGAAATTAACTTTGCAACAGCATCAACATACTATAAACGTTTTCAAGCAGAAACGAAAAAATAACCTTGCGTACGTGCAAGGTTATTTTTTCTTCTTACCATCTCCGTCTTCATCCTCGGATACTAATACCTTCTGTTCTTCGTGAAATTCAGAAATGGTTTGCCAGGTAATAGTATCGAATGGAGTATAAAAAGTTTGTAGAAGCCGAGGATGACAAGTAGAACGATTGTTAATGGTAATTCCGATAAAAGAATTAAAAAACTGATTTTTCTAAATATATCCAATTTGATTGACTTTTCATTTTTTCAGAATTATAATTCGAAATATACAATTTGAACCAAATAATAATATAGCAATTTACTTATCCAGAGAGGTAGAGGGACTGGCCCTATGACACCTCAGCAGCGGGTTCTGTAACAGGAACACCGTGCTAATTCCAGCAAGCAAGTCTTGAAAGATAAGTGATGGGCCTTCGTTTATTAAGCCTTGATCTTATTTTTTAAGATCAAGGCTTTTTGTATTTTAAGAAGCGGAAAAGTAAGGAGAATAAATATGTCAATAAAACAAAGTAAATTCATTTGTTTAGGGGGTTATTGAAGTGTATGTTATTAAAAAACTATCGGTTATGGTGTTCACGCTATGGGTCATTACGACAGTAACATTTTTGATTATGCATATCATTCCTGGGGATCCATTTTCATCAGATGCGAAAATCTTCCCAGAGGAAGTAATACAAAATATGAGGGCGAAGTATCACCTCGATGAACCGTTATGGAATCAATATGTCGCTTATTTAGATGGTGTAGTTCATTTTGACTTTGGTGAATCGGTTCAATCGACGGGACAAGGCGTATCAGAAATTATAACGACAGGATTTGGTCCATCAGCGATTATTGGTTTACAAGCACTTATCATTTCATTATTAGTCGGAATTGCAGCAGGTACATTTGCAGCTCTCTATCATGGGAAAGTAATTGATTATAGTGTGAGCTTACTTGCGATTCTCGGTATTTCTATTCCAAGTTTTATTTTAGCGCCACTATTTATACAAGTATTTGCAATTCAATTTGAACTGTTACCAGTAGCGTCTTGGGGCACATTCGAACATACGGTATTACCATCCTTCGCATTAGCGTTAGGGCCAATCGCAGTAATTACAAGGTTTGTTCGCTCTAATATGATTGAAGTTTTGCAGAGTGATTATATTAAGCTAGCGAGAGCGAAAGGTATCCCAATTAAGAAAATCATTATAAGACATGCTCTTCGAAATGCGATTGTGCCAGTACTTACATTTGTTGGACCTTTAATGGCTGGACTGTTAACAGGGACTTTCGTTATTGAAAAAATATTTTCCATTCCTGGCCTAGGAAAGTATTTTGTAGATAGCATTTTTAACCGAGATTATCCAGTCATTATGGGAACAACGATTTTCTATAGTGCATTATTAATTTCTTGTATTTTCATTACAGATATTATTCATCGTATTGTTGATCCGCGTATTCGTTCTATTATATAAGGAGGGGGGACATTTAAATGGGAGCTTATGAAATCAATAACCAGTTATTAACGAATGAAGAGAAAAAAGAATTAACGATAAATAAAGAGCAGCAAACGATTAGCCGAAAGAAGGAAGTGTTTCGCAAGTTTATATCAAACCCTATAGCGGTTTTAGGAGCAGTGACGTTATTACTCATTATTATTTTCTCACTAATTGGCGAAAGTTTAACATCATTTACTGCGAGTGAACAAGTGAAAGAAGCAACTAATTTACCTCCTAGTAGCGAGCATTGGTTTGGAACCGATGATTTAGGAAGAGACATATGGGCGCGTACTTGGGCTGGTGGGAAAATCTCGCTAACAGTTGGATTGGTAGCGGCAGCGCTAGACATAGGGCTTGGTGTACTAATCGGAGGTTTTAGCGGATATGTAAGAGGGCGTAATCGTCTTGGAACGTTAATTGATGAGTGGATTATACGAGGGATTGAAGTATTATATGGTATCCCATATCTATTAATTGTCATTTTGCTATTAATTGTTATGAAACCAGGTCTTTTTACTATTATCATTGCCCTTGCATTAACAGGATGGATTGGAATGGCTCGTCTTATTCGAGCACAAGTACTGTCTTTAAAACAAAGAGAATTTGTTATCGCAGCAGAGCGGTTAGGTACGTCTCATATGAAAATTATATATGGACATTTAATTCCAAACTTAACAGGGATTATTATCGTAAATTTGTCATTTACAATTCCGGCAGCTATTTTCTCAGAATCATTTTTAAGTTTTATCGGACTCGGAGTACAATCACCAGCGGCTAGCTGGGGAACGATGACGAACGATGCACTCGGGACATTATTAAGCGGAGAGTGGTGGCAATTATTCTTCCCAGCAATCATGATTGCACTAATCATGTTCGCATTTAATGCAATTGGTGATGGTTTGCAAGATGCAATTGATCCAAAAATCGTAAAAAGGAATCGAAAGGAGAAAAAACATGGGACAGCTTTTATCTTTAGAAAACGTAACGTTGGCCGTTGAAAAAAAGAATAGTAAGCAAGCAATTGTGAAGCATGTTTCCTTTTCTATTAACGAAGGTGAAATTGTTGCACTTGTAGGAGAGAGTGGTTCAGGAAAAAGCGTTACAGCACAATCTATTATTGGACTAAATCAAGAAGCTATTCATATCGACGATGGAAGTATCTCTTTCCAATCTCAAGGATTAACGAATTTACAAGAATCAGAGTGGAATCAAATTCGAGGGAAAGATATTTCGTTTATTTTTCAAGACCCTCTGTCCTCTTTAAATCCGACGATGAAGGTAGGCAGACAAATCACAGAAGTGATTTTACAACACGAAAAGAAGTCAAAGAAAGAGGCAAAAGAAATTGCAATTAACTTATTAAATGATTTAGGGATACATGAAGCGGAGAAACGTTTTGAACAGTACCCGCATCAATTAAGCGGAGGTATGAGACAACGTATTTGTTTAGCAATTGCATTTGCGTGTCACCCAAAGCTCGTTATTGCAGATGAGCCTACAACTGCATTAGATGTAACGATTCAAAAACAAATTATGGGGTTATTAAAAGAGAGAAAAGAAAAACAAAATACGAGTATTTTATTAATTACACATGATTTGGCACTTGTACGTGAAGTAGCAGATCGAGTAGTTGTGATGTACGGGGGACGTGTTGTTGAAAAAGGAACGATACAAGAAGTAATAGGTTCACCGAAGCACCCATATACGAAAAGTTTATTGCAGGCCATTCCGAATATGGATGATTCTGAAAAGGTACTTAGGGCTATTGAGGGAACAACACCATCAATTGAAACGTTAAATAGCTTTGGGTGCCCATTTGTAAATAGGTGCCCAGTAGCAATAAAAGAATGTATTCATCGTTTCCCTGATAGAACATCCTATTCTGAGGAACATAATTCACATTGTTGGCAACATGTTCTAGAGCATAACCAAGCGAAATCAAAAGAGAAGGTGAATGCCTCATGACGACAGATTTAATTACGGTAAAGCAAGTAACAAAAACGTATGGGAGTAAGAAGAAAGAAATCGCGGCGTTAAAAGATATATCACTTTCTATCCCGAAAGGAACAACGCTTGGCATTATTGGAGAAAGTGGTTCAGGAAAAACAACACTTGGTAAGCTCATAGCTGGGATCGAGAGTCCAACATCTGGTCAAATTGATTATAACGGTCAAGTTGTCCACAAGTTGAAGTCAGCTCATAAGCGGGATTTCTTGCAGAGAGTACAGTTCATATTTCAAGATTCAACAGCTGCATTAAATCCGCGCTGGAAAGTACGCGATAGCGTAACAGAAGGATATATTTCATTCGGTTTAGGTGATAAGGGATTGAAAGATAAAGTCGCAGGTGATGCGCTAGAACGTGTTGGCTTAGATCGACGATATGTCGATCGATACCCACATGAATTTAGCGGAGGGCAACGTCAACGAATCGCTATTGCAAGGGCGTTATTATGTGAGCCAGAGGTATTAATTCTTGATGAACCAATTTCTGCATTAGACGTTTCATTGCAAATTCAAGTTGTACATTTACTGCAAAAGATTCAAAAGGAGCAAGGTTATACATATTTATTTATCGCGCACGATTTGCCGATGGTTCACTACTTATGTGAAAAAGTGGCTGTCTTATATAAAGGAGAACTTGTTGAATTTGGAAATACGGATGAAGTATTTCGTAATCCACAACATTCTTATACAAAAACATTATTAGCATCAACACCAAAAATTTCGGGTTAAAGGAGAATGTAGGATGAAGAAGTTTTTATTATTTGTCATTATGACCGTATTAGCAATTACTTCTGTCGCTTGCGGTAAGAAAGAGGCGCAAAAGGCGAGTGCTGGTAAGGGAGAAGGGGATCGATTAGTAACGAATATTGGTAGCGATCCATATACACTTGATTCCGCTATTGCAACGGATAGCACATCAGGTTATGTAATTGGACATTTATTCTCAAGCTTATATACGCAAGATAGTGATGGGAAATATCAAAATGAGTTAGCAGAAAAAGAAGAAGTAAATGCGAATGGAACTGAATATACAATCCATTTAAAGAAAGATATTAAATGGTCAGATGGTTCTCCTATTACAGCAAATGATTTTGAATTTGCATGGAAGCGATTATTAAATCCGAAAACAGGCTCTATGAATGCGACAGAAATGTATTTTATTAAAGGTGCAGAGGCATATAATACTGGAAAAGGTGAAGAAGGCCAAGTTGGTATTCAAGTCGTTGATCCTCAAACATTAAAGGTAACACTTGAGCACCCAGTTGCTTCTATTAAACAAAAATTAGCGAGTTCATTATTTATTCCACTATCTAAAAAATCAATTGATGATAACAACAAATTAAAAACAGATCCCAAAGAGTTAATTACAAATGGACCATTCACGTTAAAAGAATGGAAGCATAATCAAGCAATTACAGTACAAAAAAATAAAGAATACTATGATAAAAAGGTAACATTAAAAGAAATTGAGTTTCGTATTATTCCAGACTCTAAAACAGCGTATCAATTGTACAAATCAAAAGAATTAGATTTATTAAGTAGCTTACCACAAGAGATGATCGAGAAAGAAAAAGGGAATAAAGAATATAAACGTGTTGCGGGATTCTCATCTTATATTTACTCGTTTAACGTAGAAAAAGAGCCATTTACAAATGCGAAAGTACGTAAAGCATTTTCACTAGCAGTTGATCGTAAGTTTATCGTTGAAAAACTGTATAAGAATAATGCACAAGAAGCATATGCATTCGTACCAGAAGGAGCAAAAACACAAGGTGGTCGTGATTTCCGTAAAGAAAAAGGTGATTACGTTAAATTTGATCCAGCAGAAGCGAAAAAATTGTTAGAAGAAGGTATGAAAGAACAAGGATGGTCTACATTACCTGAAGTAACATTAAAGTTTACAACGGATACACAGCATAAAAAAGTAGCAGAAGCAATGCAGGAAATGTTTAAGAAAAATCTTGGTGTAGATATTAAATTAGAAAATAAAGAGTGGAAGAGTTACATCGACACATATAAGCAAAGTGATTTCCAATTAGCTTATATGGGATGGGGTGGCTCTTTATTAGATCCGATTACTAAACTAGATTTATATGCAGGTGATGGTCCGAATAATTATGCAAAATGGCATAATAAGGAATTTGACGCTTTAGTAAAAGAAGCAGAAGTTGAACAAAACGAAGATAAGCGTTTTGACTTATTGCATAAAGCAGAAGATATTATGTTTACAGATTCACCATTAATTCCAATTATATTCCCTTCTGATTCTTATTTACAAAAAGGGTCAGTATCAGGTCTTCAATATTATGTTGGATCTAAACCGGATTTAAAATATGTAAAAATAAAGAAGTAGGCAACCGCCTACTTCTTTATTTTATTTCTCTTTTATATTCTTTTTTCGTTCCATCAGAGAAGACAACTTCTAAATCGAACTTTTGGTAGTCTTTATCAAGCTTGAACACGTTTACTACTTGATCGATTACTTCTTGATCAGGAGTATCTTTATTAAATTTTAATTCTTGTAGAAGTGGGCTTAATTTTGTGATAGCCTCGTCTCCTGTTAATTTTACATCTGCTTTATGATCTTCAATTTTTGCTTCCATTTTCTTATCTGCTGCTACATTTTTATAGTCAGCTTCGTAGTCTTTCTTTGTATCTTGGTAGTCTGCCTTTAAATCGAATTCATTAAAGTCTAGTTTTAAATCAGCAGGGGCTTCATTCTTTGCCTCTTCTGTAGTCTTTTTATTAGAAGTTGTGTCTTCTTTTGCAGGAGCTTTACATCCTGTTAATGCAGGTACTAGCATAAGAGCTAATAAAACTGATAGTAAAATTCTCATTATAAATTCCTCCTTATGTAAATTCGTTCTATACAAGTTTTTCCCAAAATCATGTAATTATGTATGAGTTGAAAATAAATTATTATCCTATAGCCGCAAGGGATAATCCGCAATTTAAATCAAAAATGATTTGTATGTATATGGTAAATTGAAGTTGTGAGGGGGTACTAATATGCATGAGGAATATAAAGAGATGGTAAAACAGGCAATTGAATATATAGAGGATCATTTACATGAGGAGCTTACTACAGAAAGAGTGGCGTCTCACAGTGCAGTATCGATGTACCATTTTCATCGTATTTTTCAAAAGTATATTGGGATGAGTGTAACGGATTATATTCGAAAGAGAAGGTTAACTCATGCTGCACAATCCTTAGTGTTAACGGAGAGAGCTGTTATTGATATTGCAGTGCAATATGGTTTTTCCTCACAAGAGGCATTTACGAGAGCTTTTAAAAGAATGTTTCAATTGCCACCAAAGAAATATCGAAAGTACTTTCAGTCATTTTATATAGAAAGAGAGGGTGTTTCAATGCAAAAAGGTATACCGAAAGGATGGATCTTAAGTGGAAGTCATCCTGCTGAATATGAGATGGGTTTAGATTATGAAGTTGCCCATCAAGGAAAAGTATCTGCATACATAAAAGCAAAAGAGAATGTTACGCATGGAGGATTTTCAACATTAATGCAAATGTTCCGAGCAGATAAATATGTAGGTAAAAGATTACGTTTAACAGCGTTTATTAAGAGTGAGAATGTAAGAGATTGGGCAGGATTGTGGATGCGAGTAGATGGGAAAGATACAGAACCGCTCGCTATGGATAATATGCAAAATCGTCCAATTAAAAATACGAATAACTGGCAATCGTACTCGGTTGTATTAGATATAAAAGAAGGGGCGCTTGGTATTGCATTCGGTATTTTATTGTCAGGAGAAGGCAGCGTGTGGCTAGATAGTATCCGATTTGATGAAGTGGATGAAAAAATTCCTTCAACAGATTTGGCTGAAAACTTTTATGAAACACTACTAGAAGAACCGATAAATCTGCAATTTGAAGAGATAGAAAAGTAAGGAGAAAAGATATGCTCAAATATGCAAAACTAATAAGTATTAGTTTAGTAATATCGTCTTGTATTATGGGAATTAATTATTTAATTAGCTATCTTTGGTCAGGACATATACCTTCTTTGACATGGAGAACATATTTGATGTTTATGTTTATATTTATGATGAGTTTTAGTTCGATGCAAAAAGAGTGCTATGAAGAAAATTGATAATCGTTTTGTTTGTCTTCCTATTATTGATCCGCAAATAGTTATCACTAGATTAGAGATTATTTCCCGTAACAAACGGTTATCATACAATAATATTTGGTGAAGTTAATAGGGAGAGAAATATTATTGTATTATTACTTATTGTACTAGTTATAAAATTGGTAGCAAGAATTACTATATGTATAAAAGGGATGGTAAAGAGAAGTAGTTCTATAATTAAAGAAGTATAAAACAAAAAGGTATCCTTCAATTGGATACCTTTTTTTACTGATACTTATTATTTTGCAACTTCTGTCCACTTGTAGTTAAATTCACCGCCGAAGTCAGTTGTTACAAGCCCTTTAATGAAAGAGCGTTGTAAGTAAGAACGACCTTGTTGGTATAAAGGAGCGACAGCGCCGTCTTGTAATAGGATTTTTTCAGCTTGCTTCATTGCTTCAAAGCGAGCTTTTTCATCGCCAGCTAAATCTTTTTTCACTTTATGGATTAGCTCATCATACTCTTTGTTAGAGTATTTATCGAAATTATAAGCACTATCTGTTGTAAATAAATCTAAGAATGTAATTGGATCCGCGAAGTCAGGGCCCCAGCCATCAATACCGATTTCATAGTCACCGCTTAATAGTAGTTTTAACTGTTGTTTACGTGGTTGTGGTTTTAATGTCACTGTTAATCCATCTAGATTCTTTTCTAGTTCACCTTTTAAATATTCACCAGTCTTTTTAGCTAAAGCATTATCACTTGTTAATAGTTCGATTGTTACTTTGTCAGTACCAAGTTCTTGTTTCGCTTTTTTCCAGTTTTCTTTCGCTGTTTTCACATCATCTTTGACTAGGTTTCCGTTTTCTTTACGGAAGTCGTTACCTTCTGGACTCTTTGCGAATTTCGCAGGAATCATTCCTTCAGCTGGAACAGCACCGTTATTTAAAATTGTTTCTACATATGCTTTTTTATTCATTGCTCCGTTAATAGCAAGGCGTGCATGTTGATTTTTTAACGTTTCATTTTTTTGATTGAGTCGTAAGAATTGAATGCCAACTTCAGCGCGGTCTTTGAAGTTTGGATCGCCCTTATATTTATCAACAAACTCCGCAGTTAAAGCAACGCGATCAATTTGTCCTGAATCATATAAGTTAACTTCTGTAGACTTATCTTTAACGACATTGAAGTTGATTTCCTCTAATTTTACAGTTTTAGCATCCCAATAGTTAGGGTTTTTCTTCAATTGGAAGCTTTGCTCGTGTTTCCAGTTATCTAATGTGAAAGCACCGTTGTAAATTAAATGATTTGTTTCTAAACCATATTTATCTCCTTGAGATTTTAAGTACTCTTCGTTAATTGGTAAGAATGTTGAAAATGTCGTTAAGCTTAAGAAGTAGGGAACAGGACGGTCTAGCTGTACTTCTAACGTTTTATCATCAAGAGCTTTGACCCCTAGTTGATCAATTGGTGATTGTTTTTGGTTTATTTGTTTCGCATTCTGTATATCGAAGAATAGGAATGCATATTCAGCTGCTGTATCAGGATTTACGGCACGTTGCCAAGCGAAGACGAAGTCCTTTGCTGTAACAGGAGTACCGTTTGACCATTTTGAATCACGCAGGTGGAATGTATATTTTGTTTTGTCGGGACTAACGTCAACCGAATCAGCAACACCAGGAATCGGTTTATTATCTTCTCCCATTGCATATAAACCTTCAAAAACATTTCGCATTACGCTCATGGATTCCCCGTCCGTCGCTTTTGCAACATCCATTGTTGGAATTTCTGAAGCAAATGATAAGTTAATTGCTTGTTTATCAGGTGCTTTATCATTTGCTTTCGCTCCACTTGCGTTATCTTTATTTCCTCCGCAAGCAGTTAGTAATAGACTTGCCCCTAAAACAGATGCAACAACAGGTACAACTTTTTTATTCATTGTTCGTTCCTCCCTAAATGTGTTGTTCGTAACGTCATAATGTCCATGTATTGAAGTGTAACTATAGAAGAAGAGAGAACCTATTATAGGTATGTGTATGTAGGTAATCAGGTGTTCTATATGTATATACATGCTGAACTATAATCTATCGTTATATGTTTCAGCGTAGAAGACATTATATTTTGATGGTTAAATATTTCGTTTTTTTGATTATTTAGAATATTAACACTGGAAAGAACTATATGTCAATAATAAAAATAGATTGTTAATTTCTTGAAATAATATATTAAAAAAGTAGATTCCCTCGTATTAGGGAACCTACTTTTCATATGTTTTTCTAAAAAAATAATTGGTGTAGGTGGGGAAACTTCAAATAAAGTGGCCTTTTATTACGCTAATTGCGGCTACCGATAAAAGCTCGATTGATGCGGATTAACGCTTTGTTTTATTTTTCAATTTTTGCCCATTTGAAGTTTAATTGACCTGCAAAGTCTACTTGCACAATTCCTTTCACATAAGAACGTTCTAAATAAGATTCGCCTTTTTGGTAAAGAGGAGCGATAACAGAGTCTTTAAATAATATTTTCTCGGATGCTAGTAATGCTTCCCAGCGAGCTTTTTCATCACCGGCTAAAGTTGTTTTCACTTTTGCTATTGTTTCATCAAACTCCTTATTAGAGTAATGATCTAAGTTGTAAGGGTTATTCGTTGTAAATAGCTCAAGGAATGTAATTGGATCCGCAAAGTCAGGGCTCCAGCCGTCAATTCCAATTTCGTAGTCACCTTTTAATAAAAGTGAAACTTGTTGCTTACGTGGTTGCGGCTTTATATTTACTGTTAAGCCATCTAAATTCTTTTCTAGTTGTCCTTTTAAGAATTCACCAGTTTTCTTTTCAAGGTCACCGTCACTTGTTAATAGCTCTAACGTTATTTTTTCAGACCCAAGTTCTTGTTTTGCCTTTTTCCATAATTCTTGAGCAGATTTTGTATCAACCTTTGTTAAATCGCCGTTTGCAGCACGGAAATCTGTTCCGTCAGGTCCTTTTGCAAAGTTTTTCGGCACGAGACTAGAGGTTGGTGTAGAGCCGTCATTTAATAACGTATTTACAAAGGATTTTCGATCAATTGTTTGATCGATTGCTTGGCGTGCAGAAACGTTTTGAAGTACTTTGTTTTGTTGATTCATACGTAAAAACTGTACTCCTACATTCGGACGCTCTTTAAAGTTAGCATCCTTTTTATATTTATCAACGAAGTCAGATGTTAGTTTGATACGGTCTAATTGTTTTGACTCGAATAAATTTACTTCTGTAGACTTTTCTTTTACGATGTTAAAGTTGATTTCTTCTAGTTTGACAGTATCTTTATCCCAATAGGTAGGGTTTTTCTTGAATTTAAAGCTTTGCTCGTGCTTCCAATCGCTTAGTGTAAAAGCTCCGTTGTACAAAATTGTATTGTCTTCTAAAGCATATTTATCACCTTGTGCTTTAAAGAATTCCTCGTTAATTGGTAGAAATGTTGGGAACGCTGTTAAGCTTATAAAGTACGGAACAGGACGTTCTAATTCTACCTCAAACGTATGGTCATCAATTGCTTTTACACCAAGTTGATCGGCTGGAAGTTCTTTATTGTTAATTTTTGTTGCGTTTTTAATATCAAAGAATAGAAATGCATATTCAGAGGCTGTTGCTGGATCAACAGCTCTTTGCCAAGCAAAGACAAAGTCTTTTGCTGTAACAGGAGTGCCGTTTGACCATTTTGAATCTCGTAAATGGAATGTGTATTTCGTTTTATCGCCACTTACTTCATGAGATTTTGCAACACCAGGGACAGGTTTGTTACCTTCACCAAGATTATACAAACCTTCAAATACGTTTCTCATTACTTGACCAGAATCAGTATCTGTAGCACGAGCTGTATCCATTGTTCGTATTTCAGTAGGTGAAGATAAGTTTAAAACCTGTTTACTAGGCGCCTCGTCTTTTGCATTTGCTCCGCTTGCTTCGTTTTTATAACTACCGCAACCAGTTAATAAAATACTTACTCCTACAACTGATGCAATACCGGGTACAAACTTCTTTTTCATTTGATTTTCCTCCTAAATAATTAAGTTTGGATGATGATGAGGGAAATGAAAAATAAAAAATCCCTCTTTTCGTATTGAGAAAGAGGGATTTTTACGTACAAGTTATGCACCCGTATATAAACGAAGTCCCTCATTCTATCTTTCAAGCATAAAGCTTGCAGGAAGTGGCACAGTATTCAAAGTGAACCTGTTGCCGAGGTTTCAAAGGGCCAGTCCCTCCACCTCTCTTGATACAATGAGTAAACGAATAAACTTTATTAATTTTTGTGTTTCTTTGATAATTCAAAATCTTACACCTTGGATAATGAAGTGTCAACCGAATGAAATATAGTTTAAATTTTCAGTTTTCTTTGATGAAAAAAACCACTGCATATAGCAGTGGTTTTTCTATTAGAAATTAAAGTTATCTGGGTCTGGACCAACGCGACGATCTTCATTTAAAGCTTGAATTGCTTGCATGTCATCAGCACTTAATTCAAAATCGAATATATTTGCATTTTCAATAATGCGATGTTCTTTAATAGATTTAGGGATTGTTACAACTTCGTTTTGTAGATCCCAGCGTAAAATAACTTGTGCAGTTGATTTATTATATTTTGTTGCAATGTCTTGTAATGTTGGATTGTCTAGCAGTTGGCCTTGCATTAATGGTGACCAAGCTTCAAGTTGAATGTTATGTTCTTTACAGAAAGTATGCAGCTCTTCTTGTGCTAAACGTGGGTGATATTCCACTTGGTTGACCATTGGCTTAATTTCAGCAATTTCAAATACGTCTTGTAAGTGGTGAATATGGAAATTACTCACACCGATAGCGCGAACACGGCCGTCTTTATAAAGCTTTTCTAATGCTTTCCATGATTCAGTATATTTCCCTTTTACAGGCCAATGTACTAAATATAAATCTAAATATTCTAGGCCTAATTTCTCTAATGTAGTTTCAAATGCTTGAAGTGTTGTTTCATACCCTTGATCGCTATTCCACACTTTTGATGTAATAAATAATTCTTCACGTGAAACACCTGATTCACGGATCGCCTTTCCAACGCCTTCTTCGTTTTGATAAATTGCTGCAGTATCAATGCTGCGGTAGCCATTTTTAATTGCTGCTTTTACAGATTCAATTACTTCTGAACCATCTTCTACTTTAAAAACACCTAAACCAAACCAAGGCATTTTTACACCGTTATGTAATGTTGTATAGTCTTTTAAACTTGTTAAATTCATATTATTTCCCCCTAGCTTTTTTGTTTGTTGCTTCTACTGCTTTTTGAATTGCCTCTGAAAAATTATATTCATATAAAGCTTTGAGACCCTCAGCTGTGGAACCACCTGGTGTTGTTACTTGTTCGCGGAGGTTAGCTGGATCTTGCGTTTGTTCAAGCATAGAAGCAGAACCGGAAATCATTTGAATGACAAGGTGTTTTGCGGTTGCTTCATCGACTCCATAACTTTTTGTTGCTTCAATTAAGCTTTCAGCAAAGTAATAAAGGAAAGCTGGTGCACTTCCAGTAACTGCAGTAAGCTGATGAACTTCCTCTTCAGTACAAAGTTGCGAAGTACCAATGCCTCTTAAAAGCAGTTGCAGGGTTTCTTGATGCATCTCGTTTACTGATCGTCCCATTGTATATAAGGAGATAGACTTTCCAATTTCAGCAGCTGTGTTTGGCATAATCCAAGCAACAGGTGTTCCCCCGGGAAGTCTTTCTTCTAAATAAGATGGGCCAATGCCAGCGGCTACCGTTACGACAAGTTGATTCGATAGTAACGGAGATAATTCTGCTAATAATTCTTCATGTGCAGAAGGTGGCATTGCTAAAACAATCGTATCAACAGATGTAACATGCTGCTTCCAATCTGTTGCAGTAGACACATTATATCGTGCTTGTAATTGTTCTAGCTTTTTTACGTTGCTTCGGTTAGAAACGATAATTTCTTCGATGTATTCTTCGCTTGTTTTAAGTAATCCGGAAAATATAGCTTCTGCCATACGACCAGCACCAATAAATAGAATTCGATGTTTAGTTAGCATATCCTTTATTCCTTTCTAGTGGAGATATGTTATAAAAAACGATACCATTTTTAAGAGAATTTTGTAAAAAGAAAAGACTTATCGTGAAAAGAATGGAATGGGAGGGAGGAGAGGTGATACAAATAAGGCTATAAAGATTATTATATTTAAAAAATAGTTGTAATAAAAAATCCCTGAAGCATAATTGCTTCAGGGATTAATAGATTATAAGTTTATGCTTTTGTCATACCTAACAATACAGCGCCGCCGATAATTAAAACACTACCTAGTGCAATAAAGATCAATTGACGTTTTGTTTTCTTTTCACCTAAGAAGACAATCGCACCGAATGTTGAGATAACGATTCCAGTTTGAGATAATGGGAAGCTTGTTGCTACTCCGACACGTGGTAATGAAAGAAGTAAGAATAAGTTTCCAGTTCCCCATAGTAAACCAGATAAAGCATTACGGATTGCATATTTGTTAAATGGCTTATGTTTAGATGTCAGTACAACCGCACCAACAAACATACCAACTGCTTGTGGTAAAATAGCAGACCAACCATCGATATTATACCAACGAATAATAATTACATATACAAGGTAGCCGAAAGTAGAAACAATTAAAGTAAGAAGTCCTTTTTTCAATTGTCCTGGTGGCTGTGCATTTTCTTTGTCATCTAGTGATGTGAATACAACACCAACTACGATTAATAGGATTGCAATCGTTCCCAGAACAATCGTTGTTGTAGTAGTCCACTCACGGAAAGCGATAACCCCAAAGATAGAAGTTGCAACAAGTTGCATACCAGTAGAAATCGTTACAGTAGTTGAAACACCTAGTTTTTCAACTGTTTTTAATTGGTTTACTTGTCCTAATGCCCAGAATAAACCTGAAATAAAACCAACAATCAAGACTGTCATTGTTAAAGCTGGTTGAGTAAATACATACATAATTGTTGCGAAGAATAGAGCACCGATTGTCATACCTACCGTTTGGCTATATGCACCACCGCCCATTTTTACGCTTACTAATAAGATGTTTCCCCATGCAATTGCAGGAAGAAGCGCTAATAAAATGTCCATTACAAGACTCCCTTCGGTTTTCTATACCAATATAATTACATATCGTTCTAACGATCGGTAATGCCCCACTAATAGAGTAGAAGATTACCGATCGCTAAAACAGGATGAAGAATTCACGATATAAATGCGTTTTCATTTCTTCATTTTTTGAAACACCTCCATATAATAACAGGAAATTGCCTATTTTAGAAAGTGAATTCAAATAAAATGTATATTTTAATAAGAGGTAAAATTCAGTTATTTCCCGTTAGTATATTTTATTTCCTAAGAAATAAAGAAGCAGCTTCGACAGAAGCTGCTTTAAGGGTTAGTAATTCTTTTATTAATAAGCTGAATACATAGCAGAAATAGGAGTGACATACTAATAGTGATAACTACTAGTGTCCAAGCAAGTTGCATATTACTTGCATCAATCGCCATATAAATTGCAGTTGGGATAGTCTGTGTTTTACCAGGAATATTTCCGGCAAACATGAGTGTAGCACCAAATTCCCCTAGTGCACGAACAAAGCTCAAAATCATTCCGCTTAGTAAGGCAGGAAATGCAAGCGGGAGTGTGACGTGTAGAAAAACTTGATATTCACTTGCACCAAGATCACGAGCACTTTCTTCAATTTGTACATTTGCGATAGAAAATCCTGTTTTTGCTGATTGATACATAAGCGGAAATGCAACAACTGTAGAAGCGATGATAGCAGCAGTAGATGTGAACATAATAGACTGCTGAAATATTGATTCTACCCACGCTCCAATGGGACTATTATTTCCAAAAATGATAATGAGAAAAAAGCCGATTACGGTTGGTGGAAGCACCATTGGTAATAAGAAAATAGTTTCTAATATTACTTTATATCTCCATGAGGAGCGTGCTAGCACTCGTCCAATTATCGTTCCTAAAATTGTAACGATCAGGGTGGCGCATGCAGCTACTCGTAAAGATAGAAAGATTGGTGACAAAATAGCATCAAAGCTCATGGCAATTAGGATAGGACTGTAAATCCATATTTCTTAAAGATAGATTGTGCATCTTTTGACTGCAAATACTCATAAAATGAGGTCGCCTCTTTCTTGTGCTTAGATTCTTTTATAACACCTAAAGGATAGTGAATTGGCTCATGAGAAGTCGCTGCTGCTGTCTCACCAATTTTTACTTTGTTTGAAATAAGAGCATCTGTTTTGTATACAATACCAGCATCGACATTACCTGTTTCTACATATGTTAACACTTGGCGAACATCTTTTGTAAATACGATTTTATTTTGAATATCATTCCATAGATTTTCATGTGTGAGAGAAGCCTTTGCATATTTTCCAGCAGGTACTGATTCAGGTGTACCAAGTGCGATCTTCTTAATTTTTTCATCTTTTAAATCTTGAATTTTTGTAAGAGAACTATCTTTTGGGACGACTAGAACGAGTTCATTTCCAAGAAGATTTTTCCCTTCTTTTTCATTAATAAATCCTTTTTTAACAAGGGTTTGGAATTTATCTTCGGCTGCTGAGAAGAATAAATCAGCAGGTGCACCTTGCTCAATTTGTTGTTGAAGTGCACCAGAAGCACCGAAGTTAAAAGAAAGTTTAATATTAGGTTCTTTTTCTTTATATTTTGTTTCAATTTCTTTTAGTGCATCTTGTAAGCTTGCAGCAGCTGATATAGTAAGTTCTACTGTTTTTCCTTCTTTAGCAGTTGATTTCTCTTTCTTTTCGCCGCTTGTACATGCAGCACTAAATATAAGAAGAAAAGAAAGTATAAGTGCTCCGATGGATCGTAATGTAAACTTGTTCATAAAAAAATCCCCTTTCGTTTTGACATATTTAATTATAACTAAATATAACTAAATATAACTAAATATAACTAGTTATAATTGAATATAATTTGAACGATGTAGTTGTTTTTAAAATATAGGAGAAATATTCTTTTCTTTGTTACAATGAAGGAAGAAAGTGAGGAATCGTCTATGGATCATCATTCCTACACAACGGAAGAAGTAGCGAAGCGATTAAAAGTATCAAAATTAACTGTATACGATCTAATTAAAAAAGGAAAACTGCCTTCTTATAGAATCGGTAGACAGATGCGCATTGATGCAACAGATTTAGAACAATATATAAAGCAAATGAAAACAGGGAAAATACAAGGTACTCCTGTAAAGAGCGAAGATAGTAGAGGCTTGGATACATGTATTATTAGCGGACAAGAACTAACGTTAGATATGTTGGCAAAACGTATAGAAAATCGCCTGCCAAGTTCAAATATATTAAGGGCATATCAAGGTAGTTTAACGAGTTTAATAAAAATGTATCAAGGAGAAGGAAGTATTGTTAGTCTTCATTTGTTTGATGGAGAAACGGGTACATATAATGTTCCTTACGTAAAACGTATTTTAGTTGGACAACCATGTACTATGATTAATTTATTAGCAAGGAACGTCGGGTTTTATGTGCAAAAGGGAAATCCTAAAAATATAAAAACATGGGCTGATTTATCTCAATCATCTATACGATTTGTAAATCGAGAAAAAGGTTCTGGTATTAGGGTGTTAGTCGATGAACAATTGCGCATTCAAAAGTTAAATAAAGAACGTATTAGTGGATATGAATGGGAAGAATCGAATCATCTTGGTGTTGCCACGCAAGTCGCGAATGGAAAAGCTGATGTGGGAGTAGGATCAGAAAAGTTTTCGCAAATTGTAAATGTAGATTTTATTCCAATCATGAAAGAACAGTATGATTTGGTGATTTTGAAGAATAAAGAAAATGAAGAGCTGATTGAAGTCGTGAAAGATATTCTGCAATCGGAAGAATTTCATAATGAATTAAAAGCAATTGGCGGATACGATATGACGAAAACAGGTCAAATTATATATGAAATAAACTAAAACTTTAATCAGTGGGGGGTTCTATCCCTCACCAATCGGACTTTAATGGGCAGCCCGCCCCCCACCTAACTTCTTTGCTTTCGTCGAATTTTGAGGTGGAGGTCTTACTGCCCATTAAAGCGGGATAAACTAAAAAGCTGCTTGTCTATAAGACGAGCAGCTTTTTCTATCTATAAAGGGTTTTGGGGAAACAAAGTATTAAACAAGACCTTGAGCAAGTGTGTAAATGAAAGCTGTAAGAAGAGTAGCTCCACTTGCAAGTCCGATAAAGTGAAACTTTAATCAATGAGGACGGGGTATCCCTCACTGATTATTAGTTGAACCAATCGGGCTTTACGGGCAGTTGATTCCAAACCTAACTTCTTTGATTTCGTTGGATTTTGAAGTGGAAGTCTTACTGCCCGTTAATGCGGGGTAAAGTCTGATTTGTTGAAAGTAATGTTGTTCATTATAATCTCTCCTTATTTGTTTAATGTAGTTGCAACGGCTTTTGCATCGACAAGTGCGGATAGCACCATGCCCATTGTATTTAAAAATTTGTTTGATTTCATTTTGTTCATCATGCGTATCCGCTCCTTTTCGAATTGTTATTGCCCTGCTTTATATCTTAATTATAGGGAATATGATCGCCTGCAACTATCGAATTAGCTTACGGAAGGTTTACACTTTTGTAAGAAAAAAAGACATTCGTGTAAGAATGTCTATTAAAGCATATTGATATGATGATGCTCTTCAATTGTTTTTAAAAAGCTACGCATTGAATTCGTCATATAGCTATCTTTACGGCGTATGAAAACCGTTGAAATACTACCATATTTTTCAGGGATTGCATGACAATGTACCTTACCAGCTTTAGAAAGATGGTGGACAGCGGACTGTGGTACGAGTGTAATTCCAAGGCCGAGTGCAACACTGTTTAATATGGTCTCTAATATATTAAATTCCATAATTCTTTTTGGTAGCAAACCTTCATCTTTCAGCCATCGTTCTAGTTTGGAACGGTATCCACATCCTTGGTTAAAAACGAGGAGGGGTGTGGTTGTAAATTCTTCAATATGAAAAGCTTTATTTTGTGTTACAAGCATTAATTTCTCTGTACTAACATCATATTGTTCGATTAGTGGATGTTTAATTGGACCTGATATAAAGGCACCATCTAATTGATGATTAAGGACTTCTCTAATCAATTCTTCTGTTAGACCGGCTTGTAATGATAAATCGACATTCGGATAGCGTTTATAGTAAGAAGATAAGATGGTAGGTAATGTACTTACTGTCTCGACTGTACCAATTTTTAATATACCGGAGGGTGTTTCACTATCTAAAAATACTTGTTTTAGCTCGTCAACATCTTGCAAAATTTTATGAACATAAACGAGCATTTTTCTTCCTTCGGCTGTTAAAGTCATACCTCGTTTATGACGATAAAAGAGCGGTGTTTTTAGTTCGTTTTCTAATTGTTTAATACGTGCAGTTACATTTGATTGTACGTAGTTTAATTCCTTTGCTGCGCCGCTTACACTGCCTTGGTCGGCAACGCTTTGGAAGATTTGTAAGTCTCTTAATTCCATTTTATGCTCCTCCTTGATGTTAACTATCATTATAAGTGATAGTTAACATCATTTCGAATCATTTTACGTGATATATTTTTTCTTTTACAATTCTCTTTGTGCAAATAGAAAGAGGTGGGGGATTGTGGTGAAAAAAGGTCAAATGATAATAGGGGCTTTAGCGTGTTTAATTGCAAGTATGTCATGGGGAGCAATGTTTCCAGTTGCTGATCATGCGCTAGAATACATAGATCCATTTTATTTTTCTCTTATTCGCTATGGAGCGGTGGCAATCGTACTGATTGTATTGTTGTTAGCGAAAGAAGGAAGGCAGGCATTTCGTTTAGAGGGAAGAGGAAAGTTACTCGTCTTTTTCGGGATGATGGCGTTTACTGTATATAATGTACTTATATTTTTAGGTCAAATGTTAATGGGGAAATCAGGTGTGATGGTAGCCTCCATTATGGAAGCACTTATGCCGATGATTTCTATTTGTATTCTATGGGGATATAAGCATGTAAAACCGAAAAAGTATATGATAACGAGTATGATTATCGCTTTTGTAGGAGCTATATTTGTTATTACAAAAGGTGATATGGGTTTCTTTTTAACGTTGAAAGATAACATGTTTTCACTAGCATGTATATTTGTTGGAGTTGTAGGCTGGGTTATTTATACGATGGGTGGTCAAACGTGTAGCGATTGGTCAACATTACGTTATTCTACGTTGACGTGTGTATTCGGTACGACTGTCACAGGGATTATAACTGTAATTATTACATCACTTGGATATGTATCGATTCCGAGTATGGGAACGATTTCTATCGTGAAATATGATTTATTGTTTATGATGACATTACCGGGAATCGTAGCGTTACTCGCTTGGAATTATGGTGTGAAGATTTTATCATCTATTAATGGGATTTTATTTATTAACTTTGTACCGATTACGACTTTAATGATTATGATGATGCAAGGATACAAAATAACGATGTTTGATATTGTAGGAACTTTACTTGTTATTGCAGCACTTATTCGCAATAACGTTTGTCAGAGAAAAGAAAAAAATATAAATAAGAAGGTTTTACAAGAAGAGCAATTACGCCAAGCTGTTTAGTAGGCAATTGGAGGATTTCACATGTTAGAAAGTGTATTGTTTTTCTTTGCTGTCGGAGTTGCTTGTGAGCTTGCAGCGATTAACCGAAATGGTCGTAAGAAGATAAAACAACAAGCTGAAATGATACAGCTCTTAAAAGAGTTAAAAGAAAGAAACATTTAAAAAGACGACCGGGCATAGACGGTCGTCTTTTTCTATATAAAGGGGAAAGGGGACACAAAGTTATACAAGCGTAGCAGCGTAAATAAAAGCAGTAAGAAGAAGAGAGCCGCTAGCTAATCCTAAAAAATCTAATTTGTTAAAAGTGATATTGTTCATAATGAATTCTCCTTACTTGTTTAATGTAGAAGAAACAGCTTTTGCGTCGATTAGAGCGGAAAATACCGTGCCCATTGTATTTAAAAAATTGTTCGTTTTCATCTTGTTCATCATATTGATCCGCTCCTTTTCGAATAGTTGTTGTTTCCTTCTGACTTAATTGTATGAAATATTGCAAGAAGTAACTATCGAATTAGCTTACAAGAAAATTACACTTTTGTAAGAATTGAAATTTAACAATTAATACTCATTTTTATTACTAACTCCTAAAACTTAGTGTTATAATCGTTGTAAGAGAATGATTATAATTCGGATGTTCAGAAAGGAACGAAACAAATGTATAAACCAATTACATTTTTGTTGAAATATATATTTAAAACAGCTGGAAAAGTAGAAGTGCAAGGAAGAGAAAAGTTACCAGAAGGCGGCCCGTATGTTGTTGCGTGTACACATACAAGTTTTATGGATGTATTAATGTTAGCTACAGGGATGTATCCGACCCAAATTCATTACATGGCTAAAAAAGAATTATTTGAAGGGAAGTTCAAAAATTGGTTCTTTAAAAATGTGAATGCATTCCCTGTAGATCGTGCAAATCCAGGACCGAGCACACTCAAAATTCCGTCACGCTTATTAAAGGAAGGCAAAGTAGTAGGGATCTTCCCAAGTGGAACGCGATCAACAGAAGACGTTTCATTAAAAGCTGGAGCTGTTACGATTGCGCTACGTTCTAATGTCCCGTTAGTACCGGCAGCTTATGTTGGTCCATCAAGTGTAAAAGAATTAATAAAGGGGAAAAAGGCGCAATTGATTTTTGGAGACCCAATTCAAATTGATGCTGAAGAACAAATAGATCGAAAAACAGCGATGAAAATGATGACAGATCAATTAAATGAGAAGTTTGAGGAGCTAAAGGAAACTTTGCAATCAAATCAAAAATAAGAAAAGACGACCGGGCATAGACGGTCGTCTTTTCTATTACTATTTATAATAAAGGGGAAAGGGGACACGAAATTTATATGAGCGTAGCGGCGTAAATGAAAGCAGTAAGAAGAACTGATCCGCTAGCTAGTCCTAAAAAATCTAATTTGTTAAAAGTGATATTGTTCATAATGAATTCTCCTTACTTGTTTAATGTAGAAGCAACAGCTTTAGCATCGATTAGAGCGGATAATACCATGCCCATTGTATTTAAAAAATTGTTTGATTTCACTTTGTTCATCATATGAATCTGCTCCTTTTCGAATAGTTGTTGTTTCCTTCTGACTTAATTGTATGAAATATTGCGGGGAGTCACTATCGAATTAGCTTACAGGAAAATTACACTTTTGTAAGAAAAACGAATGTAGGTGTAATGATGAGTAGATTTGACATATGTGCATGGAATTCATTAATTTAAAAGTAGAGGTGAGTGTATGGCTAATATTAAAGATATTGCAAAGATGGCGGGAGTTTCAGTTACGACTGTTTCGAGAGTATTGAATGATCATCCGTATGTAAGTGAAGAAAAAAGGAAAGCGGTTATAGAGATAGTTGAGAAATTGAATTACTCGCAAAACGCAAATGCTGTTCATTTATCAAAAGGGAAAACGAATATTGTTGGTGTGATTTTACCGTATATTAATCATCCATGCTTTGATGCGATGGTGGGCGGGATGATGGAGGTGGCGTTAGCTCATAATTACAGAGTGCTACTTTGCCAAACGAATTATAATAAAAAAGAAGAAATGAAAAGTTTACATATGTTAAAAACAAAACAATTGGATGGTCTTATTATTTGTTCTCGTGCAAATGATTGGGAAACGATAGAGCCGTATGCTTCCTATGGGGCAATTGTCGCTTGTGAAGATAATGATATTTCAAATATATCAAGTGTATATACGAATCATTCGGCCGCTTTTCAATTAGGAATGGATTATTTAATCAAGAAAGGTTATGAAAAAATTGGTTATTGCACGGGAAGGAAATTAGGACCGAGTAGTCAAAAGCGTTTTGATGTTTATAAACAGCAATTGCAATCTATAGATGAAGAAGTGAATGAAGAATGGATTTTCACAGAATGTTTTACATTAGAAGATGGTGTGAGAGTGGCTCATAAATTAAAGGAGATGCAGCATCTTCCTGAAGCGTTAATAGTAGCAGGAGATGAAGTTGCGATTGGGGTGATGACAGAAGCTGAAAAATTAGGCATTCAAGTTCCTAAAGATTTAGCGATTATTGGCTTTGATAATCAACCTATTTCGCAAGTGTTACAACTTACAACCATTGATCAAAATTTAAAGGAAATAGGTAAAAAGGCCTTTGAAATGTTTTATAGGCAAATAAGTGATGAAAGTTCTAAACAAGAAAAGTTGGAAATTCCATACGAACTTGTGGAACGCTCTACTGTTTAGTTTTAATCCGTTATGTGGAAAGTGCATAACGGATTATTTTTTTGAAATATCTTTGACAGGAAACGCGTTTCATACTTTATAAAGGAGTTAAACCGGTCTGTAATAATCCATGGATTCTTTTCAAAAATAGTATTTGGAGGGATATGCATGAATGAACTTTTATTGAGTATGAAAAAGTATATAGAGGATGATGAAAAGATTTTGGCCTTTGTAGTAGGGATATTTGAGAAGGATGATTTTGCGCTATCGTATCAACATGGGATTTTTGCTGCTACTACTAGACGTCTCCTCTTTTACGGGAAATTTCCATACTATCCTGCAACATTTAAAGATTATTCATATTTGCATATAGATAGCATAGATTTTCGTCCGCATTTCGAATGTACTTGTAATCATGAAACCATTCGAGCTAAGTATATCCAGAAGGGGAATGTGGAGCGATTTGTCCGTACAGTTAGAGCGAATATGAATAATTAATCACCCCTTTGTTTAAACATAATATCTCGATCTTTAAGAGTGAAAATGCGTAATAAAAACAACTTCTAAACCTCTAGGAGATAGTGATACAATGTCAAATGGGGGGAGGTATAAACTATGGTTAATCAACGTATAAAGGAAATAACACTAATTACAATTGGTTCATTATTATTCGCAATTGGTATTAATTACTTTGCAATTCCAAACCGTTTATCAGAGGGTGGAATTATCGGTGTAACGGTTGTTACGTACTATTTATTTGATTGGTCGCCGGGAATTGTGAACTTTGCTATAAATGCAATTTTACTAGCTATCGGTTATAAATTTTTTGATAAGAAAACGATGGTTTATACAATTTTAGGGATTGTAGAAACATCCTTGTTTTTATATGTTACGGAACATATTGAGTATCATGTAAATAGTGATACGTTATTAGCGGCTTTATTCGCTGGCTTATTTGTCGGTGTCGGATTAGGTTGTATGTTCAAAGCTGGAGGTACATCAGGGGGATCGGCAATCTTAGCACAATTAGCAAATCAATATTTAGGGTGGAGCGTTGGTAAAGGCGTACTTATTATTGATATCGTAGTTATTGCTGGTTCTGTATTTATAATAGGGCAAGAAAAAGCGATGTACACACTTGTTGCAGTATTCATCGGAGCAAAGGTGATTGATTTCATTGTAGAAGGAATGGATACAAAAACGGCTGTTACAATCATTTCGAATCAACCAGACTTAATACGTGAAGCTATTACGAAAAACATGACGCGCGGTGTCACTGTATTAGAAGGACGCGGCGGATATACTGGTAAAAATAAAGAAGTATTATATATTGTTATTAATAAACAAGAGCTTGTTAAGTTAAAGCAAGTTATCGGCCGAGTAGATGAAGATGCTTTCGTTGTTATTCATGATGTACGTGATGTACTTGGCGGTGGCTTTAAAGCGAGCTAAAAGGTGAACGAGTAAATTCGTTCACCTTTTTTAATTCTTACAAAAATGTAAGTGTAATGTAATGAGATTCAATAGTAGATTTTATTCCTTCTTTTTAAAATGGATGTATATATATCCTGCTGAGGAGGAATGTTTATTATGAAGAAAAAAATGATCACTACTATAATAGCGATGGTAGTGATAGTAATAATGTTACTGCCTACGAAACTTGGACCGGTTATCGATAAATATAATCCGCTTTATAAGACGAAAGAATACTATACGGTTGTGAATACAATTGGTCAGCCTATTGGTGATGAATGGTATGAATATGAATTTATTGCGTTTGACGAACGTGGCAGAGAACAAAAAATAAAGAAGACTGTTAAGCATATGTTAAAGAGAGATGAAGCATTAAAGGTATATGCAAAAGGGCGCTATGGCGAGGCGATTGAAGAAATTGAAGCTGTAAATATTCCTATTAATGCGAAGAGTAAACTTTTAGCGATGAGATAGCGAATTATACCCCCACCTATTTTTTGTCGAAAATAAAAATACTAGGTAGGGGTATTTTTGGGTGTAGAAGAAAGCCTTAGTCTCCATATGGACTAAGGCTTTCTTCATTATATAAAGGGGAAGGGGGTACATTGTAGTAGCATGAATGAAAGGTATAAGAAGAATAGCTACTAGCAATGTAATTTGGTTATGTGAGTGTTCTTCTTATTTGGCTTACTTTCTAACTTTATTGTATGAGATGTAGCGAAGGGAAACTATCGAATTACATTACACATAGCTTACAAACATGTAAGCCTTCTGTAATGTAATTCGATGGTTAAAAGATAATGAATTTTATATAGTGTACTTAGAAAGTTTCACTGTATTACTTTCTGTTTGTAATATGAATGAAGGATGAAAACCAACTACTTTTTAATAGCCCTCATCTGTATGTAGATGAGGCTCTTTTTATAAACCTTACAACATTGTAAGGTTTACGTAAGTTAATTCGATAGTAAATTTGTCATATTTTTTGCATAATAGATACAAATAGATAAAAATAATTAGGGATATAGTAAGAAGGGAGAAAACTAGGATGCGTAAAGAAGAAGTAGTGAAGTTTCCAATTAAAGATTTCTGTAGCTACTTTACTGTTGCCGTAGTATGTATTGGATTATTTGATATCATAACAAACTTAATTGTTAAATAATATAGATGAAAAAACAAGAAGGGATCTCCCTTCTTGTTTTTTTTATGGGGGAATAAATATGAAATGGATTGATAGCCATATACATGTTGACCAATATAAGGATGAAGAGAGAAGTAGATTACTTACGACTACTGTCGGATTTACTAACTTATTAATGTCTTCGATACTTATATTTTCATATCCATTTTTAAATTCTGGGCTTATTTAGGAATAGCAACTAATGTCATTACGGCAGAATTATCAAAAGTCTCTGTTCCGTCTTTCGTTTCAAAAATATATACATGAAGTTTATAGTTAATTTAATTAAATAAATATTTGGATACAAATTAATTTTAACAAAAAAAATCATAAATGAACATTATTGTTTTTTTAGGAATTTATTGTAATATTTTATTTGTAGGGAGATGAAAAATATTACAATAAGAAATGATTTACTAAAATATATAAGAGAACCGGAAGGGTGGTTATTATGGACCAACCAATAAATGAAAGGTTAGGAATAAACAAATCATGAAAAAAATATATATTTTAATTTCAATATTAATAGTTTTATTGCTATGCTTAAGTGGAGTTATATTTTTCAATAATACAAAAAATGAAAAGTATATTATTTGGGAAAAAAACGTATACGAAAATGATAGTGTATTACAAAAGTTAAAAGATAATAATATTCCTTATAAAATTGATAAAAACAACAATTTGAAAATCCGAGAAAAGGATACAAACAAGGTAACTTTATGCTGTACATAATGAAACGGATGGAACGTGGGAATTTCAAGAGAATGTTATGACGCATCCGAGAATGATTCGAGAGGTATTAAAGGAAATTAGTGTTATAAAAAACCACCAAGCATTTTGCTTGGTGGTTTTATTTTAGGATTCTAATTTTTTCGCACGTCTTAATAAAAATAGAAAGACAATGATGAAGAAACCAAGTATAAGGAAGAATCCATATTGTTTTACATAATCCATTACGTCACTTGCACTTGTTGGTTTTTCAACGTGAATGCCCTCTTTATTAGTAGTAATATGAATATCTTTCATTTTCACTTCATTTGTTTCTTTTTGTAAATCAATCCATTGTATATTTGGAATGTTTTCTAAATCCTTTAGTACTTCTTTTAATGGGTTCACACCTAAGTAAGGATGATAGAATGCACCAATAACTCCATCGGATAATTTAGCAACAGATACAGCACGTTCCTTCATCTTTGCAATAGCATGTGGCTTATCTTCTTCAATAAAACCAACTGTTTCAGGCATTAATTTCATCCCGTGTAAAAATGATGGGGTACTTGTATAAAATGGTGAGTGCATGGATTTCCAAGTTGTATCACTTAACTGTAGTTGTCCTACATAAGTTGAAAAGTATCTTGATAATATTTCATATCCTTTTTGAGACATCGTGTAATGGGGTGCTTCAAATGCGACAGGATATAGTTTGGCATCTACAAGTTCTTGAATGCCTTTTTCAATATGCTCAGTTGTATATTTTTCTTCAAATTCTTCCCCTTTTTTTACGTATGCATTGTATGCTTCTATATTAGGAAAGTCATCTTTTGTTTTTGGTTTTTCATGCTTCGGTTGACGAATTGGTTGGTCTGTTTTTACGTCCCAAAATTCAAAACCTTCCCCAGTTTCACTATCATAAAATTGGTGTGTATAACCATGCATAATAATTGCTGCACCATTATCTTGCATAGAGCGTAAAAGATCAACTAGCTCAGGTTTATCTTTTAAATGTATTGTCTTCCCTGTATCAGGATCTTTATATACCGGTATGACTGTAATCATGTAAGGAATCTTTTTCTCTTTTAGTAATTCAGCAATTTCTTTTAATTGATTTGTGTCTGCGGCTGGATGAACATCCTCAAGACGTAAATAAGCTTCCACCTTATTTGTCGTTGGTTTTTGTCCAAAGTAAGAAAATAACATTTCTCCGACGTAATGAGACATCCAGTCAAAGAGATTTGGCGTTGCAACGTAATAAGATGTTTCGCGCTGAACGATTAGTGGGCTCTTGCTATTTGAGCTTACAGCGTTAGCAAGAACGGTTCCGTTTGTATCAAAAGATTGAATCAATCGTTCTTCTTCTAAAGTGTTTTTTAGTTTATTACTTGGATATTCGATTTTATTAACTCGTATATCATTATCCTTTAGCGTAATGAAAGAAAAGCGATTAGATAATTGTTCAACATTTTGTCCTAAAACTAATACTGGGCCTGAGAAATTTTCTAGAATTTGCTTTATTTCAATAGGAAATTCTTCTTTTTGTTCACCGATATAGACAATATGTGTATAAGAAGATGAATTAGTAATTTCATTAGCCTTTTTTAAACTTTTCGTAGTTATATCGTTTGTAAAATGTCCTAATTGAGTATTAAGGATTTGAATATTATTTGTAATTTTATCGTCTTTTGTACTGTATAAAACAAGTACTTTTGGTTTTGATGATGTTTGTGCAGAGGTGTGGATAGGGACAAGAAGTAAAATACTGAACAAGAGTATTATGCACTTTTTCATTTGGTCTGCTCCTATTCTATATGTAGAGTTCAATTTACAATTATATACAAGAAATACGTTGTAGTCTATGAAAGTTACATTTTTGTACGTATTTACCAGCTGTTTTTTCACAAAATCGGTCTAAAGCATGATGATAATATGTGTAATTATTTGCTATGATAAAAGGGTAAGAGAATGATAGAGTGTGGGTAATTGTAAAGGGAAGAAGGCTGAAAGGGGACAAATTTCAGCGGAGAAAGAGGTAGAGGTAGTGAAGAAATTCTTTGTAGGATTTTTAGTTGTTCTTGGGGTGTACTTATATTTCCAAGGAAAGTCTGAAGGAATGGGCAAGTTAGTGAATGAGACAAGCTATGTTGACTCAGAAGAAGCAAAACAGATGAAACAAATTATTATAGAGGAAGCAAAGAAAGTCAATCTTCCGGAATGGATACCTCTTACAATTGCCGAACATGAAAGCCGGTTAAATCCAAGAAGTGTTGGAGATAACGGAACTTCATTCGGATTGTTTCAATTGCACCGTGGTGGTGGACTTGCACCAGATCATTTAACTGATGAAGAGTTGAAAGATCCGCACAAAAATGCGCAAATTGCAATGCCGCATTTAATGAAAGGGTATAAGCGCGGGGTGCAGAAAGGTTTGACGGATTTTGCATTACTAAAATATGTAGCAAATACATCTGGATGGCCAGGTAATCTGGGTCCAGAGTGGACGGATAATAACATGAAGTATAACATCGGATTAGAAGATGTGTACTATCGAAATAAAGGTGTAATAAAAGAGTAGGTTTTCTATACCTACTCTATTTTTTGTGAATAATTGCGTCGTCTTGTTTTGTGAAATACGCCGCTAGTTGTATTTTCACGTCTTCTAGTTTTGTAGAAACTTGCGGTATTTTATATCCTACATACAATGGTGAAACGACAAACCTAGGAACAACTTTACAAATGATTTTTCCATTTAAGTAATAGAAGAATAAGTTATAACTACTACATCCTTTATGGAAATCTGTCAGTATGTACCGTACAGTTTGCTGAATATAATTTGCTAGTTCATCTATGCATCCAATATCTTCAATGATGATATTAAATTCTGTAAAACCGATAATAGGACGATCTGAAATATTGAGTTCAATGCGTTCGTTTTTTTGTACAATTACTCCTCGGAAGTTGTCCTGTTCTACGTTACCGAGATAGTCTACATATTTCATTCCGATAATCTGCATGTGTGCATGATGCAAACTTCCGCCTGAGAATGGCCCGTGATTTTTGTATAAAATCACAGATGTGAATTCTTCATTCTTCTGTAAGCCTAACCAATGTTTAATCGAGAAACGAATTAGTGATCTCATATGTTCTTCTGTATATGTCGCAATATGATCTTCACAATTATCGGTTTCGATTAGCACCGTTTGAAATGTATCTTTTAATGTAGGAAATTTGTTTTCCAGCCAAATAATCGAGCCCTCAGTTGCTAAAATATCTGTTAAATTTTCTCTGTCACAAAAAGGACATGCAGCGCTTCTATTCCGGATGCTTTCTGGTTTTTGTTTGCCGATATCGTTTAAAAAGTATAGTTGTTGTGTATCCATTTGTATATATGCCCCTTTAAAATGTGTGTAAAAATCCCGCTTAATACATTCGTGAAAAGAAGAAGGAAATCCTTTAAAGGGAATAGGAAAAATAAAAGACAAGATATCCTCATTACAACAGGGTACCTTGTCTTTTATTTTTTCTTTAATAATGTGTATGGATAATATAGATCGTTTTTATTATGTTTCTTTTTTCTATTTTTTATTGTGTATAAGGCAATTGCTGTACTCGCTATTACAATAATGGCTTTCTTCATATTCGTTTACCCCTTTTTTATTGTTGGTTTAATTCTTGGCTAACTGCTTTTGCATCAACTAGAGCGTGTAAAATCATTTTTACCATGTTCATCATATTCTCTCACTCCTTTTTATAGTTCGTTTAGTTCTTTTACAACTGCTTGTCCGTTCACTAATACCTCAAAGATTGCTTTTACGATTTCTTTCATCATGATTGTTTCCTTCTTTTGTTGTCTCTCTTGTTTGCATCTTTATTGTATAGGGAGGCATCTTTTCGTACTATCGCTTTCCATTACGTGAACATAACAGTTTTGTAAGATTTGATGTCACTTATTGAAATGTTTAGTCTATCTTCATTATTTTCAGAAAAATGACTATTCAAACATGAAATGGGAAAGTATAATAAAGAAGTAAGTATTAAATTCCGTACGAAAGGGGTGAATGAGATGAAACGTTCTTTAGCTGCACGTGCCAAATTTTTAGATTATATCTATTTTTGTCGTGCGATTTTTCATGATGTAGTTGTTAACGGGATACGTCTGTCCTTTTTTAACAATTGCATAGTAGCTATTGAACGATAGAAATCTCTTCACCCATTTTTAATAAACGTGTGAAAAGGGAGCTATTTTGCTTCCTTTTTCTATGTCGAAAACCATGGGGAATGTTTCTTTCCCATGGTTTTTTATATTGAAAGGAGTACGGAAAATGACAATTTGTAGTGTAAATAATGTAACGAAATCTTTTGGTGGAAACATCATATTTGAAAATATATCGCTTGAAATAAAGAATGGTGAACGTGTTGGATTAGTTGGTCGTAACGGTAGTGGGAAGACAACAATCTTTCAGCTTCTAACTGGAATGGAAAGTTTAGATGCAGGAGCCATTCATATGAAGAAAGGTACATGTATTGGTCATGTGGCACAAATTCCGAAATTTGATGAGGATATGACTGTATATGATGTACTGAGTTCGGCTTTTAAAGCAGAAAAGGAATTAGAAAGAGAGATGCGTACTTTAGAAAAAGATATGGCGGAAGAACGAGAACCGTCTGCTTTACAAAAATTAATGGAGAGATACGGAGTAACTCAAGAAAAGTTTGCGTTCCTTGGTGGCTATGAAATAGAAACGAATTTGATGAAGGTAGCAAATGGTCTACAGGTGACAGAACTATTTCCTCGATCATTTCTGGAGTTAAGTGGTGGGGAACAAACAAAGATAAGTCTTGCATATATGCTATTGCAGAAACCAGATCTACTTCTATTAGATGAACCAACCAATCATTTAGATTTATTCGCCGTAGAATGGCTAGAACAATTTTTAAAAGAATACAATGGAACGGTTATGGTTATTTCACATGATCGCTATTTCCTTGATGAAGTTGTAACGAAGATTTTTGATTTAGAAGATGGAGAGATTCACGTGTATCATACAAACTATTCTCAGTTTGTTGAGGAAAAGGAAGAACGGTTGCTGCAGGAGTTCCAGGCTTATCAAGAACAGCAAAAGAAAATAAAGAAAATGAAAGAAGCAATTAAGCGACTACGTGAATGGGCAAATCAGGCGAATCCTCCGAATGAAGGATTGCATAAGAGAGCGAGAAGTATGGAACGCGCACTGGAACGTATAGAGAAACTAAAGAAACCTATTTTAGAACGAAAACAAATGGGGCTTCAGTTTGAAGGGCAAGAGAGAAGTGGGAAAGATGTTGTTGTAATGAAAGAAGTGAGTAAAGGGTTTGCTGGCCATCCTTTATTTAATGAAGCGAATTTACATGTTCGTTTTCAAGAGCGTGCGGCGATCGTCGGTCGTAATGGTACAGGAAAGACAACGCTACTAAAATTACTATTAGAAGAAATAGAACCAGACGCTGGTGAAATTCGAATTGGTAGTAGTGTGAAAATCGGTTATTTATCACAGCATGCGTACGGAAATGTGAAGAGTAATGTATTAGAAGCTTTCAGGGAATATGTAGCTGTAACAGAGGGAGAAGCGAGACGTATATTAGCTAAGTTTTTATTTTATGGTCCAGCGGTGTTTAAGAAAGTAACGCAACTGAGCGGTGGAGAAAAAATGAGATTAAGGCTTGCGCAACTTATGTATCAAGATATCAATTTTTTAATTTTAGATGAGCCGACAAACCATCTCGACATTGAATCAAGGGAAGTTTTAGAGGAAGCTCTTGAGCAATATAATGGGACGATTCTAGCTGTTTCACATGATCGTTATTTTTTAAATAAGTTATTTGAAAAGACGTATTGGATTGATGAGCGTAAATTATTTGAGTTTGCAGGGAACTATGCATGGGCGCGTCAAAAGTGGGAAGAAAAACTTGAGACGCAAGTAATAAAGCAGCAACGCCAAGGAAGAAAAAGGATTGAAATAGCTCCTATAAAAAAGAAAGAAGTTAGGAATGTTGAGGAGATTGAAACCGAGTTAATGCGTGTAGAAGAAGATATATATACGCTTGAGTGTAAGATGGAACATGTAGTTGATGTTGAAATACTTGAACAATTGTATGTGGAAAAAGCGAAGCAAGAGTTGTTACGAGCGGAGTTATATAATGAGTTAGGGAATATTGTGGAGTAAAAAGTGGGAAGCGAATTCCTTTCAGTTTTACTGAAGGAATTCGCTTTTTATATGGATACTTTAAGAGATAAATAAAAGTTGTGTTTCACGTGAAACAGTAATGTTGATACATCTTTGATCCATAATTTGCATAGGGTGTGAAACATAAAAGGTATTGGGAGCTTTTTGGATTGATAAATTATTTCCCGAGACATAAGTATGTGAACGGCGATTCGTGATTGAAAACAAAAAAAACAGAGTTACAGCTTTACGCGCTGAACTCTGTTTTCTTTTTTTGTCGTATCTTCTCTTGTTGAAATGATAATGGCGATCCCGAGCATAATAAAAAAAGCTAAAAAGAGGACGAACTTTGGGAAGAATGGGAATAGTAATAGCGCCCCGACTATCATAATTGTTAATAATACGTAGTGCAGGACGTATTGGAATAGGTTGTCCATATTTTCGCCCCCTTTTTGGTAATTGGTTATTAGTATTCTATGTCCCATACTGAACGAATAGAAGTGGATTTTTAATTTTTTAATACGAAATAAAAGAGAACAATTGACATGCTGAAAGGAAAGGAATAATCTTGAAATTAATTCATACTATTTTTATAGGAAAAATAAAGATAGTTACAGGAAGGAGGCTATGTTCCTACATCGTTAAAAATTAGGAAGGTAAAGGTGAGCGTCTAATGAAAAATGCTTTTAAAGGAGTACTTGCTACATTTCTTAGTGTATCGGTATTACTAGCCGGATGTGGTCAAGAGGAAGCAAGTACAAATGAAGCCGGGAACGTACCAAAAGTAAAAGATGAGTTTATTAAAGCAAGCGACAAAGCAAAAAGTCCTACTAAAGTAAAAGAAAGAAAAGATACTTTTGTAGTTGGAATGCCAAGTCCTGGAGGGATATTCCTGCCGCACTTTATGGAGAATGGATGGGATGGAAATGTAACGTCTGTTATTTTTGCATCATTAGTAACAACAGACAAACAAAGTAAACCTGTTCCGGATCTTGCAGAAAAATGGGATATTTCTGCTGACCAGTTAACATATACATTCCACTTACGTAAAAATTTAAAATTTAGTGATGGGTCGCCTTTAACGGCGGATGACGTAGCATTTACACTAACACTACTTCATGATAAAGCGTATGAAGGTGGATTGGATATTGCTCAGTATGCTGTTAAAGGCGGGAAAGAATATAAAGAAGGAAAAGCAACTTCTATTGAAGGAATTCAAGTTGTTGATCCACAGACAATTAAAATTACAACTGAAAAAGTTAATTCACAGGCACTAACGAATTTAGGTGGCCCAGTGCTATCAAAAGCTTATTATGGAAAAGATTATAAACAAAATACAAGTTTAGACTATTTAAAAGCATTATATGGGCAACCAATTGCAGCGGGCCCATATAAATTTGAAAAATATGTTCCAGGTCAAGAAGTACGCTTTGTTGCTAACGAACATTATTATGCAGGTAAACCAAAAATCAAAAACTTTATTTACAAAATCACATCAGGTGATACTGGATTCCAATTATTCCAAACGGGTGAACTGGACTATAGTGGATTTAGAGCAAATCCTGAGAATATAGACCAATTAAAAGGATTAGAGTTTGCAAATATTAATCTTGAATCATCAAGTGATATTGCTTATATCTATGTAAATAATAAGAAATCGTATTTGAAAGATAAGAAGGTACGTCAAGCACTTACTTATGGATTAGACCGTAAGAAGTATGTGGATACAGCTTTACAAGGATATGGATCTGTTGCTAACGTACCAATTGCGCCAGTTTCATGGGCATATACAGAAGAAGGTATTAATAAATATCCACACGACGTAGAAAAGGCTAAAAAATTATTGGATGAGGCTGGTTGGAAAGTAGGTTCTGACGGGGTTCGTGAAAAAGATGGTCAAAAATTAAAATTAACATACTACGCATCAAATACAGGTAAAACAAATGATATCTTTATTCCAATTGCAAAAGAAAGTTACAAGGAAATCGGTGTTGAATTAAACCCAGAGTTGATGGACTTTAATACGATGCTTTCAAAAGTAGGAAAAGGTGACTACGATTTAGCGGCAGTTTCAACACCAGGAATTAGTGATCCAAGTGAAGTTGTAAGTGAGTACTTATCAACGAATCCAAAAAGTGATACGGGTTATAACAACCCGAAAGTAGATGATTTGATTGTAAAAGGTATAGGGACGACAGATATTGAAAAGCGTAAAGCGATTTATAAAGAACTGTATAAAGAGTTAAGTGATGACCCACCAGTTATTTTATTAAACTATCGTAAACTACTGTATGCTCATAATGCACGTATAAAAGGAATTGATCCAGAAAAATACGATAGCATTAGTTCCAACTTACCAGTGTTATCTATTGAACAATAAGGGTTGACCTAAATAATAGAAGGCGTTTTTTCATACGGCGATGGAATAGTAGCTGTTTTGAAAAAATGTTCTTCTATTTTTAAGTAAATAAGATTGGGGAGACAAAAGGTGAAAACATATATCATTCGTAGGTTCCTTCAAATGATCCCTACATTGTTTGGTACATCTATTATTATTTTTTTCTTATTTGCACTTTTGCCGGGGGATTATATTGATTCAAATCCAAAGTTAACACCAGAGAGAGCTCAAGAGTTAAGGGAATTGTATGGCTTAAACAAACCAATTATTGAAAGATATTTTCACTGGTTAGTGAATGCTTTACATGGTGATTTTGGATTTTCTTTACAGTATCAAGAACCTGTAACTTCATTACTTAATAAATTTATTTGGAATACATTTATCGTTGCTGTTGCAGCTTTATTTTTCACTTGGATTATTGCTCTTATTATTGGGGTTATTTCTGCAACAAAGCAGCACTCTTGGTTTGATAGATTAGTAACAATCGGTGTCTTTGCAGCAATGTCATTTCCATCATTCTTTATAGGATTATTTTTAATTAAATTATTAGCAGTTGATTTAAAGTTACTACCTATTGGTGGCATGATTGATATTGGGAGTAACTCAACAGGGATAGCATACATATTAGAAGTATTACGTCACATGATTCTACCTGTGTTTATTTTAACGCTTCTTGGTGTAGGGTCGTTAACACGATATTTTAGAACTAGCATGTTGGATGTTGTTAGGCAAGATTACATTCGTACTGCTCGTGCAAAAGGTTTAAAAGAAAGAACTGTTATTTATAAACATGCATTGAAAAATGCAATTTTACCAGCAATTACATTACTTGCTTTTGAATTACCAGGTTTATTTTCAGGAGCTATTATTATTGAACAGATTTTTAACTGGCCAGGGATTGGGAGTATTCAATTAGAAGCATTAAACTTCCGTGATTATACGGTATTAATGGCCTTTACGATGTTTCTTTCTTGTTTAACCATTATGGCTAATTTCTTAGCTGATATTGTATATGCGTTTGTTGATCCAAGAATTCGATTGAAGTAAGGGGGGAAGATATGGAGACTATTACACCAATAATAGAGAAAAAGAAAGAACGAAAAAAGGGAAATGAATCATCACCATGGCGCCAAGCGTATAAAAAAATTAAGAAAAATAAGATGGCATTGTATGGCTTATACGTTTTAATATTCATGTTTTTATTTAGTTTTATCGGTCCAATCTTTTCACCGTATGCTGATGGGAAAGTACAAGTAACACAAATTAATAAACCACCCAGCCTATCACATTGGCTTGGAACCGACCAGTTGGGACGGGATATTTTAACTAGACTTATGCAAGCGGGACGTATCTCACTAACGATTGGTTTAGCGTCGATGCTACTATCCGTTATACTAGGTGCTCTATTAGGAGCAATTGCTGGTTTTTATCGAGGGGTTGTGGATCATTTAATTATGCGTGTTGCGGATGTGTTAATGTCCATTCCGGGATTACCGCTACTTATTATAATGGGAGCAATTCTGTCAGAATGGAAATTACCATCGGAGTATCGTTTATATGTTGTAATGATTATTTTAAGTTTAGTAGGATGGCCAGGACTTGCTCGTCTTGTGAGGGGACAAATTTTAACATTGCGGGAGCAAGCCTTTATGCAAGCAGCAGATGTATTAGGATTAAAAGATTCTCGGAAAATTATCCATCATTTAATTCCTAACGTCTTCCCATTGCTTATTGTTGTAGCAACTTTGGGTGTGGCTGGATCTATTTTAAGTGAATCCGCACTAAGCTACTTAGGTCTCGGAGTCGTTCCACCTACACCATCATGGGGGAATATGATTAGCGCAGCTAACTCATTAATTGATTTCCAAAAGCGTCCGTGGTTATGGATTCCACCTGGTTTCGCAATCTTTATAACAGTTGTATCAATTAACTTACTTGGTGATGCACTTCGTGATGCGTTAGATCCAAAGATGAGACGGTAGGTGAGAAGGTATGAGTAGAGCGGTAGTAGAGCTGAAAGACTTACAAACACACTTTCAGACAGAAGAAGGGACAGTAAAGGCTGTAAATCATGTTAGTTTTGCTGTTCGAGAAGGTGAAACGGTTTGTGTAGTAGGTGAATCGGGTTGCGGGAAAAGTGTAACAGCTTTATCTATTATGGGACTTATTGCTGAATCCGGCAGTGTAGTAGGCGGAGATATTTTATATGAAGGAAAAAGTCTTTTAGGAATGAAAGAGAAAGAGCTTCGTAGTTTACGAGGTAATGATATTGCGATGATTTTCCAAGAACCGATGACATCGCTAAATCCGGTCTTCACTGTAGGGGAACAGATTGTAGAGACGTTAAGGGAGCATGAATTACTTAGTAAAAACGAAGCGTATAAGAAAGCAATTGAGTTAATTCGTAAAGTCGGCATAGCTCGTGCGGATGAAATCGTCCATTCTTATCCGCACGAACTGAGCGGCGGGATGTTACAACGTATTATGATTGCTGTTGCACTTAGTTGTAATCCTAAGTTATTAATTGCTGATGAACCGACAACGGCTCTTGATGTTACGATTCAAGCACAAATATTAGACTTATTAAGACAAGTAAAAGAGGAATTTAAAACATCCATTTTATTAATTACACATGATTTAGGTGTTGTAGCAGAAATGGCTGATTACGTTGTCGTTATGTATGGTGGGAAAGTTATTGAAGAAGCACCAGTACTAGAGATATTCCAAAATCCGAAACACCCGTATACGAAAGGCTTGTTGAAATCAAAACCAGTGATGGGAAAACGAATAGATAAACTATATTCTATTCCAGGGCAAGTTCCTAATTTAGTTGGTTTGGATGAATTCTGCTACTTCAGCGGTCGTTGTGAGCATTGTATGGAAATATGTAAAGAAGAAGCACCGAATCTAAATGTACATGATGAGAATCATAAAGTAGCTTGCTGGTTATATGAGGAGCGTGCGGAACAATGAGTGAACCATTATTAGAAGTGAAAAACTTAAAAACATATTTTCCGATTAAAGGCGGCATATTTAGTAGAACAGTTGGACATGTAAAAGCAGTTGATGGAGTAAGTTTTACTATTAATAAAGGCGAAGTGTTTGGTCTTGTTGGTGAATCAGGAAGCGGAAAAACGACGATAGGAAAAACAATTTTACGTCTCGTCCAAAAAACGGAGGGAGAAGTGAAGTTTAAGGGACATGATGTTCATTCTTTATCAAAAGAGGAATTGAGAAAACATCGTCCTAATATGCAGCTTGTGTTTCAAGATCCATTTAGCTCATTAAATCCGAGAATGAGAATTGGAGAAGCACTTGGCGAGCCGATGTTGGCTCACGGGCTAGCGACGAAAGAGAATGTTCGTGAAAAAGTGACAGAAGTATTAGAGTTATGTGGCTTAGCCCCATATCATATTGACCGGTATCCTCATGAGTTTTCTGGTGGACAACGTCAGCGTATCGTTATCGCAAGAGCTATGGTATTAAACCCGGAATTCATTGTAGCTGACGAACCTGTGGCAGCGCTAGATGTATCTATTCAAGCACAAATCATTAATTTGTTTAGTGAGTTACAGGAGAAAAAGGGATTATCCTATTTGTTCATTTCGCATGATTTAAGCGTGGTAGAGCACTTATGCACGAAAATTGGGATTATGTATTTAGGAACGATTGTGGAAACAGCGCCGCGTGATGAGTTATTTAAGAATCCACTTCATCCGTATACAAAAGCATTGTTATCGGCTGTGCCAATACCAGATCCAACAGTGAGACGAGAGAGAATCATACTAGAGGGTGACATTCCAAGTCCAGCAAATCCACCTTCTGGTTGTCGTTTTCATACACGTTGCCCGTTTGCAACAGATATTTGTAAACAAACGGTACCAGAATTCCGTAATGTTGGTGAGGAGCATTTTGTTGCTTGTCATCATGTATAAAAAAAGGACTCTTTCAAATAGAAAGAGTCCTTTTCTTTTATTTACTAGATGAAGTTTGTTTCAATACAAATTGCTCGATTGCATGAGCAACACCATGTTCATTGTTTGTTAACGTTACAACATCACATAGTTTTTTTACATCTTCTTCAGCATTTCCCATTGCAACTGATAGGCCAGCTACTTGTAACATTGGCACATCATTAAAGTTGTCCCCGATTGCAATAGTATCTTCAATTGGTATATTGAAATAAGCAGCCATTTCTTGTAGACCGTTCCCTTTATGACCATGCTTATCCATAATTTCTACATTAGTAGGAGCTGATGCCGTAACTGAAATATCAGTGTCTTCTTGTAACATGCTTAATAGCTGTGCGCGATGCGCTGCATTAAATGTCAAAATGAAGAATTTAGATATTTCTAATTCTGGATTACTTACAACATCTTCAATTTTTTGGAAATCAGTAATTAAGTTTGATTTCTTTTGTTTTTCTGTAATTCTTTCAAGTTCTTCAAGTGTAACATCTAGTGCATGCTTGTTCTCTTCAAACGCTTGCATGACTTGATCTTGCCATGTATATGGAGAATAAACTCCTTTATTCGTATATAGCTTATATGGAAAACCTTCAGATTCTAGTAATTTTGCAAGCTTGTATACTTTATCGTTTTGTAAACAACGCGAGTTAATTACCTTTCCATCCACATAAACAATTGCCCCATTGCTCGCTCCAACTGGAAGAGATAGTTTATATTCTTCCAATAATTTTAAAGCATCCTCTTTTGCGCGACCAGAACAAATCATGACAATATGACCAGCCTCTTTTGCATTTTGGATAGCTTGTAAGTTCTCTTTGGAGATCTCAAGATTAGATGATAGTAGTGTACCATCCATATCTAATGCGATTAATTTCAAAATGACCACCTCTTTGCTTTTATTATACATAGTTATATAGAGGAAACATATAAACTTATCTTGGAAAGATTGTATTTTATCTAGCACAAACAGTTAGTAAAAGCTTGATAGATTCCAACGTATTCATTTAAATATGTACTTTGATTTGTAACAAAAGGAGAGGTAAGTAGGGGGATGTTTCGTTATATGACTGTAATGTTACAATAACATTACAAATATCAACTTAGTAGAAAGTGCATTAAAACAAGGTTTTTAAGGGTGTTTATAAAAAAACATAAAAAAAGTGTAATAAAATTTACGTAATTATATTGCAACGTAACAATAGTTATGTTACATTAATGTTACAAACGTTACGTTATTAACTTTAATGTAACGCTAACATAAAAACTATGAAATAAACATTTCTTAGAAATTACATATAGATAACTTATTAAAAAGGAGGATACATAAAATGAAAGAGCAAGTATTACAAGTAACAAAAGGTGACTTCGTAGGATCAGCAAGTGGAGCAGTAGTATTAACAGCATTAATCGTATTTCTATCAAGCGTATTAGTATAATAGAAGATTTGTAATAAAAGAAAAAGAGAGGAGAATGCAAAATGAAAGAGCAAGTATTACAAGTAACAAAAGGTGACTTCGTAGGATCGGCAAGTGGAGCAGTAGTATTAACAGCATTAATCGTATTTCTATCAAGCGTATTAGTATAATAGAAGTTTTGTAATAAAAGAAAAAGAGAGGAGAATGCAAAATGAAAGAGCAAGTATTACAAGTAACAAAAGGTGACTTCGTAG
>NZ_JAQFNK010000026.1:0-58875 GCF_027710505.1 Bacillus cereus group sp. TH152-1LC
GGTCCAACAGGAAGTGCGGGTCCAACAGGAAGTGCGGGTCCAACAGGAAGTGCGGGTCCAACAGGAAGTGCGGGTCCAACAGGAAGTGCGGGTCCGACAGGAAGTGCGGGTCCAACAGGAAGTGCGGGTCCAACAGGAAGTGCGGGTCCAACAGGAAATACAGGCCCAACAGGAAATGCGGGTCCTCAAATTTCTAATTCTTATCGGTATGTTGTTTTAAATAGTGGATCAGTTCAAGTTCCGAATAACACTGCGATTCCTTTCATAGATAAGATAGGTTCAGCGGATACAACCTACGCTACAAATCATATAACAGTTAAGACAGCTGGGATATATAGGGTGGCTTTTCAAGTTACTACAGCATATAGTTCTAGGACTTTATTGCTACAATGGGCTGTAGCTATTAATAATACTCGTATTCCTCGTGGCTCATTTTATACTACAGCTGTAGCGGGTACAAATGTTCCTATAGGTGGTGAATACCTTTTATCGCTTAAGCCAGGAGATATGATTTCAGTGCTAAATACTTCAGGAAGTAATCAAACTATATCAGGTGTAAATTGTAATGAAATGAATGCTTTCTTGCTTGTTATGAGAATTGCTTAAGGTGTTTTTTATAGGAGTAGATAAGAGGGAAAATTAATAAATATTCAAATTTGATAAAAGGTCCGTCTTTTTTGTTATACGATAGTGAATCGACCTATCTTAAAAAAGGGCGGTTTCTTTTTTATTAATAGTCGTTAAGTGATTCTTTGTAGGATTCAATAAATTCTTTATCAAAGTAAAACTTATCCATTAATTTACTTACAATCCCGTTGAAATAAGCGAATTTACTCTTTTTCATTTTCGTTCCAGACTTAATTTTCATAACAAACTCTTTGATAGCTTGTAAGCCAATAGTAAGTTCCTGGTCTTTAGTAAATGCTTTATCACCTGTAGAGAAGTTTGTTACTTTATTGCACTGTCTTACGACCTTCCATAGTTCTTGGATGGTTTTAGATTCATGGTAAAAAGAGCGAACTAAAGAAATAAAACGTTCTGGTACCCAATGAGCAACAAAATCAGCTTGTTCCATATTCTCTTCTGGAGTAATGCTATTCTCATTACTATTACGTTTGTTTATATCTTTTATATTTTGTTTTAAGGAAACAGGTTTTGTTTTAATGGTAGGACACTTTGTAGGACTTTTTGCATCTACCTTGTTGGACACTTCTTCCACAATTGGTTGAATGATAATAGCATTAGAAGTTTGAAGCATGTCCCTTTTACGCTTCATTGCCACCTGTTTAATCATCTCTAGATCCACAAGCTTCTTCATTAAACGTTGTACAGTTTTATATGAAACTTCCATCATGTCAGCAATTGAATTTTTGCATAGGAAACTAACACCTACATATTTGCAGCTGTGGCGCTTTAAAATTTCAAGTAATGTGATGAGTTTAGATTGTACATCCGTACGCTTAATAGACATACGGATATTATCTCTGTATGTACGTATAGTTTTGTTTAGTTCTTCCACATCTTTGAATGATGATAAGTTGTGGAAGGATTCTTTAGTTGCGATAACATCGATACGTTTTCTTTCCATATTATATGTCTCCTTTGTGGAAACAAAAAAGCAACGTCACCAATTTGGTAAACGTTGCTGAATAAACCCTGCATGATGTAAAATAATTCATGAGAGTATAGCAAGTGTTTACCTGGCGTAATCAGGTGGACGGTATATAGAGTGTTGGTAGCACTTTATATACAGGCTGTGCTCTTTTGTTTTGTCTCGAATATTTTCGGTATTCAAGACTAGCTACTTGCGGGGCTGGAAAAACAGAAATGTTATTTTACGGTATTGCAGAGGCACTTCAAAAAGGAGAAAGAGTTTGTATCGCAACGCCAAGAACAGACGTTGTACTGGAATTAGCACCGAGATTACAAGAAGCGTTTCCTAGTATAAATGTAGCTGCTTTATACGGAGGGAGTGTAGATCGTGAAAAAGATGCAGCGTTAGTCGTTGCAACGACGCATCAACTGTTACGTTACTATAGAGCGTTTCATGTCATGATTGTAGATGAGATTGATGCCTTCCCGTATCATGCGGATGAAATGTTACAGTATGCAGTACAACAAGCGATGAAAGAGAAAGCGGCGCGTATTTATTTAACTGCAACTCCAGATGAAAAGTGGAAGCATAATTTCAGAAGGGGCAAACAAAAAGGTGTCATTGTCTCTGGACGGTATCACCGGCATCCGTTGCCAGTTCCTCTATTTTGCTGGTGCGGAAGTTGGAAGAAAAGTCTCCATCATAAAGGAGTTCCTCGAGTGTTACTACAATGGTTAAAAATGTACGTAAGCAAAAACTATCCCATTTTTTTATTTGTTCCCCATGTGCGATATATAGAAGAAATGAGCCTGTTATTGAAATCGTTGGATAATAGAATTGAAGGTGTACATACAGAAGATCCGATGAGAAAGGAAAAGGTAGCAGCTTTCAGAAAGGGAGAAATTCCATTATTAGTTACAACGACGATTTTAGAGAGAGGAGTAACTGTGAAGAACTTACAAGTAGCGGTGCTAGGGGCAGAAGAAGAGATCTTTTCAGAAAGTGCACTCGTACAAATTGCCGGCCGAGCAGGTCGTAGTTTTGAAGAACCTTATGGCGAGGTCGTTTATTTTCATTGTGGTAAAACAGAGGCGATGGTACGCGCGAAAAAACATATTCAAAGTATGAACAAAAGGGCAAAAGAACAAGGATTATTCGATTAATGCACTGTCTACTTTGCGATGAGTATATTTTGGAAACAGTTAGTTGGTACACCTTCTTTGTAAAGCCTCATAAAAAATATATATGTGATAGGTGTGAACGGAAACTTTCCTATATTATAGGAGAGATTTGCATGGAGTGTGGGCGACCTTTAGAGGACTTGCCTTCCGAATATAAAGAAAATGATATTTGTATGGATTGCGTAAGGTGGATAAATGAGGAGAAGTATCGTCCTTTTAAAAATCGTTCTTTGCACGTGTACGATGATGAGATGAAAGAAATAGTTGCACAGTTTAAGTTTCGGGGGGATGCGGAGTTAGTTCATATTTTTCATAGATCTTTTCGGGAGCTATTTCAAAAGCATTTTACGAGTGTTTCAAGTGTTATTGCTGTTCCGCTTAGTAGGGAACGAGAATATGAACGTGGTTTTAATCAGGCAGAGTTATTAGCAGCTTGTTTACCTGCCAAAATCTCTTATCCATCATTAAGAAGAAGAGAAACAGAAAAGCAAAGTAAGAAGAAACGTAAAGAAAGGCTTTCGGGAAGTAATCCTTTTTATTTTCAGGGAGAAGATATGTTTCATGGTCAACATATCTTACTCGTTGATGATGTATATACGACAGGAATTACAGTTAGACAAATTGGAAATCTTTTATACGATAGAGGAGCAAGCGAAGTTTCTAGTTTGACGCTATGTAGAAGTTGATCTGTAACTGTCGAAAGGGATAATAAAAAGACGATAAGTCTCCTTTGACTTCGTAAGTTGTCATTCGTTATAGTCAAAGTATGGGGCAAATGCCCTGATTTTTAGAGTGAAGGGAATGGAATGAACATGCAAGGAAGAGTGAAATGGTTCAATGCAGAAAAGGGATTTGGGTTTATTGAGCGTGAAGATGGTGATGATGTGTTTGTTCATTTTTCTGCTATTCAACAAGATGGATATAAGTCATTAGAAGAAGGGCAACAAGTTGAGTTTGATATTGTGGATGGAGCACGTGGACCACAAGCAGCTAATGTTGTAAAACTGTAGGGTTTTGTTTTTGGGAAGAGAAAGCTGCGTTTGTGGCAACGTTATATATATGTGGTAGAACCCCTTGTTTTTGCAAGGGGTTTTTGTTATAAATCAAGTTGTCAAAAAGTTGTTTCTTTTCTGTAACGAATTGTCCACAGTTATATTCGTTATTCACGATGTTAATAGGATAAAATAAAGATAGAAACGATGCATCTTTTCATTTCAACAAAAAACGATAAAAAAATCGCAATTCCACTAATTTTTTTAAAAAGTTAGAAGGAGTTTTTAAGCCAGTGTCGAAATTATAGTACATAGGCTTGAAAGGAGGAATTCATCTATGAAATTCAACATTCGTGGTGAAAATATTGAAGTAACTCCAGCATTAAAGGAATATGTAGAGAAAAAACTAAGTAAGTTAGAGCGTTATTTTGATACATTCCCAGAGGTTAAAGTTAATTTAAAGGTATACTCTGACAAGCAACGTGTCGAGGTAACAATTCCATTTACTGATTTATTACTTCGTGCAGAAGAAACTAATAGCGATATGTACGCTGCTATCGATTTAGTAGTTGATAAACTTGAGCGACAAATTCGTAAACATAAAACAAAGGTAAATCGTAAGTTACGTGAGAAAGGTTCTGTGAAAACGAACTTTATCCTTCCAGAAGCAGTAGCTGTTTTGGATGAGGTAGAAGAGGATGAACTAGAACTTGTACGTACAAAACGATTCGATTTAAAACCGATGGACGTTGAAGAAGCGATCCTACAAATGGATATGCTAGGACATAATTTCTTCGTCTTCACAAATGCTGATACAAATGAAACTAATGTTGTATACGGCCGTAAAGATGGGAAATATGGTGTAATCGAAACTAAATAATAATTCAAAAGCGCAGCCGAAATGGCTGCGCTTTTTTTGCTGGAAATAGATTTTTTAAAAAAGTTTTCTTAATTTAGAACGAGACATTCGGCCGATTGTTGTCATAGTTATAAGACAAGTGTTACAATTATCATTAGGTATATACATTTTAGTTTTTTTAATTAGGAGAAAAATTGGCATAACATACATTTGATTTTTATAACGACTGATTGTAATAGAGAAAAAGAAAAAACAATCGGGAGTTTTATTTTAATAAAAAGAGGAGCGTATTTCCTATGATCGGTATTTTAAAAAAGGTGTTTGATGTAAATCAACGTCAAATTAAACGTATGCAGAAGACAGTTGAGCAAATTGATGCATTAGAGTCATCTATTAAGCCATTAACTGATGAACAATTAAAAGGGAAGACGCTTGAATTTAAAGAACGTCTAACAAAAGGTGAGACAGTAGATGATTTACTACCTGAAGCTTTTGCGGTTGTTCGTGAAGCTGCGACTCGTGTTCTTGGAATGCGTCCGTATGGCGTACAGTTAATGGGTGGTATTGCCTTACATGAAGGGAATATCTCTGAGATGAAAACGGGTGAAGGTAAAACGTTAACATCTACATTACCTGTATATTTAAATGCTTTAACAGGAAAAGGTGTTCACGTTGTTACAGTCAATGAATACTTAGCACAACGTGATGCGAGCGAAATGGGACAACTTCATGAGTTCCTTGGCTTAACAGTAGGAATTAACTTAAACAGTATGTCACGCGAAGAAAAACAAGAGGCTTATGCTGCTGATATTACGTATAGCACAAATAATGAGCTTGGATTCGATTACTTACGTGACAACATGGTTTTATATAGAGAACAGTGCGTTCAGCGTCCACTTCATTTTGCTATTATCGATGAAGTCGATTCTATCTTAGTTGATGAAGCACGTACGCCACTTATTATTTCAGGACAAGCGCAAAAATCAACAGAGCTATATATGTTTGCAAATGCATTCGTTCGTACATTAGAAAATGAAAAAGAATATTCATTTGATGTGAAGACGAAAAATGTAATGTTAACAGAAGATGGTATTACGAAAGCGGAGAAAGCTTTCCATATTGAAAACTTATTCGATTTAAAACATGTAGCACTTCTTCATCATATTAATCAGGCACTTCGTGCGCACGTTGTTATGCACCTTGATACAGATTATGTTGTACAAGAAGGCGAAATCGTAATTGTAGATCAATTCACTGGTCGTCTTATGAAAGGTCGTCGCTATAGCGAAGGTTTGCACCAAGCTATTGAAGCAAAAGAAGGCGTAGAAATTCAAAATGAAAGTATGACGCTTGCGACAATTACGTTCCAGAACTACTTCCGTATGTACGAAAAGTTATCTGGTATGACTGGTACAGCGAAAACAGAGGAAGAGGAATTCCGCAACATTTACAATATGAATGTTATCGTAATTCCAACGAACAAAGATATTATTCGTGATGACCGTGCTGATTTAATCTTCAAATCAATGGAAGGTAAATTTAATGCTGTTGTTGAGGATATTGTAAATCGTCATAAACAAGGACAACCTGTTCTTGTCGGTACAGTTGCAATTGAAACGTCAGAGCTTATTTCAAAAATGTTAACACGTAAAGGTGTACGTCATAACATCTTAAACGCGAAAAACCATGCGCGTGAAGCAGATATCATTGCAGAAGCTGGTATGAAAGGTGCTGTAACCATTGCGACGAATATGGCTGGTCGTGGTACGGATATTAAGCTTGGAGACGATATTAAAAATGTTGGTCTAGCAGTTATCGGTACAGAGCGTCACGAAAGCCGTCGTATTGATAATCAGTTACGTGGTCGTGCTGGTCGTCAAGGGGACCCTGGTGTAACGCAGTTCTACTTGTCTATGGAAGATGAACTAATGCGCCGCTTCGGTTCTGACAATATGAAAGCGATGATGGATCGTCTTGGTATGGATGATTCACAGCCGATTGAAAGTAAAATGGTTTCTCGTGCGGTAGAATCTGCACAAAAACGTGTAGAAGGAAATAACTATGATGCACGTAAGCAGTTACTGCAGTATGATGATGTACTTCGTCAGCAACGTGAAGTTATTTACAAACAGCGTCAAGAAGTAATGGATTCTGAGAACTTACGCAGTATTATTGAAGGTATGATGAAATCTACAGTAGAACGTGCTGTTGCGCTTCATACTCAAGAGGAAATTGAAGAAGATTGGAACATTAAAGGTCTTGTTGACTACTTAAATACAAACCTTCTGCAAGAAGGAGATATAAAAGAAGAAGAGTTACGTCGTCTTGCTCCAGAGGAAATGAGCGAGCCAATTATCGCGAAATTAATAGAGCGTTACAACGACAAAGAAAAGCTTCTGCCAGAAGAGCAAATGCGTGAGTTCGAAAAAGTTGTTGTATTCCGTGTAGTAGATACGAAGTGGACAGAGCATATTGATGCGATGGATCACCTTCGTGAAGGTATTCATTTACGTGCTTACGGTCAAATTGATCCACTTCGTGAGTATCAAATGGAAGGATTCGCAATGTTCGAATCGATGATTGCTTCTATTGAAGAGGAAATTTCTCGTTACATTATGAAGGCTGAAATTGAACAAAACTTAGAGCGTCAAGAAGTTGTTCAAGGTGAAGCTGTTCATCCATCTAGTGATGGGGAAGAGGCGAAGAAAAAACCAGTTGTAAAAGGTGACCAAGTAGGCCGCAACGATGTATGTAAATGTGGTAGCGGTAAAAAATATAAAAACTGCTGTGGTATCGGGAAGTAATACAGGGTGATAGTCCAGATTACTTTGCAAACTTTTACATCAAAAATGTATCATTAAGAAAGATTAAACTCTCTCCGTCATAAGTGGAGAGAGTTTCCCTTGTTTTCATACGAAAGTAACAGCAATTACATAGAGGTGAAGGAAATGGAATTAGTAGAAATTAGACAAGAATTAGAGAAAATGGCTAAGAGATTAGCGGCTTTTAGGGGGTCTCTTTGACCTTCCTACTAAGGAAAAACAAATTGCAGAATTAGAAGAGACAATGATGGGTGCTGGATTTTGGGATGACCAACAAGGCGCACAAGCTGTAATTAACGAAGCTAATGCACTGAAAGAGATGGTTGGAAAGTTTCGTCAGTTAGATGAGACATTCGAAAATTTAGAAATCACGCATGAGCTTTTAAAAGAAGAGTATGATGAAGATTTACATGAGGAGCTTGAATCAGAAGTGAAAGGCTTAATTCAAGAAATGAATGAGTATGAGCTTCAGTTACTACTAAGCGATCCTTATGATAAAAATAACGCTATTTTAGAATTACACCCAGGTGCTGGTGGAACAGAGTCACAAGACTGGGGTTCTATGCTACTACGTATGTACACACGTTGGGCTGAAAAACGTGGATTTAAAGTAGAAACGGTTGACTACTTACCAGGTGATGAAGCTGGTATTAAGAGTGTTACTTTATTAATTAAAGGTCATAACGCTTACGGTTACTTGAAAGCAGAGAAAGGTGTACATCGTCTTGTGCGTATTTCACCATTCGATTCTTCAGGCCGTCGTCATACATCGTTCGTATCTTGTGAAGTTGTACCTGAGTTCAATGATGAAGTTGAAATCGAAATACGTTCAGAGGACTTAAAAATTGATACGTACCGTGCAAGTGGTGCAGGTGGACAGCATATTAATACGACAGACTCAGCAGTTCGTATTACACATACACCTACAAACACAGTTGTAACATGTCAGTCAGAGCGTTCACAGATTAAAAACCGTGAGCACGCGATGAAAATGTTAAAAGCGAAATTATACCAAAAGAAATTAGAAGAGCAACAAGCAGAATTAGATGAAATTCGCGGTGAACAAAAAGAAATCGGATGGGGTAGCCAAATTCGTTCTTACGTATTCCACCCGTATTCTCTTGTAAAAGACCACCGTACGAATACAGAGGTTGGTAACGTGCAAGCAGTTATGGATGGAGAAATTGATCCATTTATTGATGCTTACTTACGTTCTCGCATCTAATAAAGTGAAACTTTAATCAGTGGGGGGCATCCCCACTGATTATCAGCCCTCACCAATCGGGCTTTTACGGGCAGTTGATTCCGCACCTAACTTCTTTGCTTTCGCTGAATTTTGAGTTGGGGATCTTACTGCCCGTTAATGCGGGGTAAACGAAAAAAAGCCAACAGAGTTGTCGGCGTATGCTGAGGGTAATCGAGGATATAAAGAATTTGATTTTATTTCTATAAATGAAGTAAAGAGGAAGAGAAGTTGGAAACGACAACTTCTCTTTTTGATGGGATTATATGTAGCATATAATGTTGTATATTGTTTTGTAAAAAGAAGAGAATAGTAAAACAGAGTGGCAATAGAGTAAGACTTTAACAGAACTTTTCTGATTTTCTGTTCAAAAAGAATTCTTTATAGAAGTTTTTACGTTGTTCACAGAATTGAAACAACTTATGAAAGCTTTATATTATCAGGGTTCTTACTGTATTTTTGAAGAATATGAAATATACCTTAGTTTTTCTATATAAAGATAATGCTTATAATGAAAATGAGTGTATTAGGAATGAAAAGAATATCAACAATGGGGAGCGATAGAAGTGAAAAAGAAATTGTTGGCTATTGCGCTAGGAATATCAGTTGTTTTTGCTTTAGGAGCATGTGGAAATAAAGAAGAGAGTAAGCCTTCGAAACAATCTGCAAGCACGGATAGCGCAGAGCAAATTTACCAAAAAAGTTGTATAGGCTGTCATGCGAAAGATTTATCGGGAGCAACTGGACCAGATTTACGAAAAGTGGGACAGAAATATGATGCGGCAGAGATTGAAAAGATTATTGAAAAAGGTCGAGGTTCCATGTCGCCAGGAATTATTCAAGGTGAGGATGCGAAAAAAGTAGCTGAGTGGTTAGCTGAACATAAATAAAAAGGGTAAACTGGACGAGTTGATTGCATAATCTTATCCCAAAATGATTTTGGATAAGAATTATGACAGCTCGTTTCCTTTTTTTGGAGTGTAACATAACTGTAACAAAATTGTATCCGAACTGGAAACCGTTTGATGTTACAATGGGGTTTGTAGAATTTTGCTGAAATATATTACATAGAGTAGCGCTGCTAATAAAAAGCATGAATGGGAGCTACCTTCAACAAGAGTGGTTAAGTGAGAATAAAGTTTTTTATTTTCAAATGTACAGAAAAGTATTTCTAAAAAAATCATTAAGTATTGGGTGATAAATAATGATAAAAATGACGAATGTTTATAAGGAGTACCCGAATGGTATGAAAGCCATTGCTGGTCTCACAGTTAACATTAAACAAGGTGAGTTTGTATACGTAGTTGGACCGAGTGGAGCCGGGAAATCTACATTTATTAAAATGATGTATCGTGAAGAGAAGCCGTCTACAGGATCGATTAATGTAAATGGACTTGTTATTGAAACATTAGCAGAAAGAGATGTTCCATATTTCCGTCGACAATTAGGCGTAATTTTCCAAGATTTTAAATTGTTACCTAAGTTAACGGTATATGAGAATGTTGCGTTTGCCCTAGAGGTAATTGAAGAAGAAAAAGAAGCTATTCGCGAGCGTGTAACAGAAGTTTTAGGTCTTGTAGGTCTTGAAGATCGTGCAGACGCACTTCCAAGTGAACTTTCAGGCGGAGAGCAACAACGTGTTGCGATTGCGAGAGCAATTGTTAATAGACCAAAGGTTGTAATTGCCGATGAGCCAACAGGTAACTTAGATATTGAAACAGCTCTTGATATTATGAAGATTTTCACACGCATCAATGAACGCGGTACAACGATCGTTATGGCGACACATAACGCAGATATCGTAAATACAATCCGTCATCGTGTAATCGCGATTGAAGGCGGAAAAATTGTTCGAGATGAGATTGAGGGAGGATACGGATATGAAGGCTAAGACCCTTAGTCGACATTTGCGAGAAGGTGTAAAGAATCTATCACGTAACGGATGGATGACGTTTGCTTCTGTTAGTGCAGTAACAGTTACATTATTACTTGTAGGTGTCTTTTTAACAGCGATTATGAATATGAACCATTTTGCGACGAAAGTAGAGCAAGATGTAGAGATTCGTGTACACATTGATCCAGCAGCAAAAGAAGCTGATCAAAAGAAATTAGAAGATGATATGAGTAAGGTTGCAAAAGTAGACTCTATTAAATATTCTTCTAAAGAAGAAGAGCTAAAACGCTTAATTAAAAGCTTAGGTGATAGCGGAAAAACGTTTGAGTTATTTGAACAAGATAACCCACTTAAAAACGTATTCATTGTAAAAGCAAAAGAGCCAACAGATACAGCGACAATCGCGAAAAAGATTGAGAAAATGCAGTTTGTAAGTAATGTTCAATATGGTAAAGGGCAAGTTGAAAAATTATTTGATACTGTAAAAACAGGACGTAATATTGGGATTGCGTTAATTGCAGGTCTTTTATTCACAGCGATGTTCTTAATCTCTAATACAATTAAAATTACAATTTATGCTCGTAGTACAGAAATCGAAATTATGAAGCTGGTAGGTGCAACAAACTGGTTTATTCGTTGGCCGTTCTTATTAGAGGGATTATTCCTAGGAGTATTAGGATCAATTATTCCAATTGGCCTAATTCTAGTTACGTATAATTCACTACAAAGTGTGTTTAATGAAAAACTTGGCGGAACAATTTTCGAACTTCTACCATACAGTCCTTTCGTATTCCAATTAGCAGGTTTATTAGTGTTAATCGGGGCTTTAATCGGTATGTGGGGAAGTGTAATGTCAATTCGTCGCTTCTTAAAAGTATAAAAAGTTGCAAACATAATTCGTACAAGCTTATCATATAGTAGAAATAGGTAAAGGCATCACACGCTGTGTGATGCCTTTTGCTACACCACCTGTGTGTTTTGGAAAGGGGAATTCCGCATTGAAACGTAGAGTTGCAATTATTGGAATGGTTGTTGCATTTTTAATTGGTGCTGGCGGAATGTTTGCAGGTATGTCTTTATTTGGGGTTAACCCAGCAGAAGTAACGCAAACAATTTCGAGTGGAAACGCTAGCACCGCGCAAGGGAATTTGGCAAAAATTAATGAGGCGTATGCACTAATTGATTCACGTTATGTGGAAGACGTGAAGGATGACAAGTTAGTCGAAGGTGCAATACAAGGCATGTTGTCTACGCTGAAGGACCCTTATTCCACGTATATGGATAAAGAAACGGCTAAACAGTTTAGTGAATCACTTGATCCTGAGTTAGAGGGGATTGGGGCTGAGGTGAACAAAACAGACGGTAAGCTTATTATCGTATCTCCAATTAAAGGCTCACCAGCAGAAAAGATTGGAATTAAACCGAATGACCAAATTTTATCTGTAGATGGAAATAGTGTGAAAGATTTATCACGTGAAGAAGCGGTATTAAAGATTCGTGGTAAAAAAGGAACGAATGTCGCAATTGAAATTAAGCGTGCAGGAGTAGCTGATCCGATTGTATTTAAAATTAAACGTGAAAAAATTCCAATCTTCACAGTGTTTAGTTCTGTGAAACAAGAGAGTGGAAAAGATATCGGTTATATGCAAATCACTTCTTTTGCTGAAAATACGGCGAAAGAATTTAAGGATCAGTTAAAAGAGTTAGAGAAGAAAAATATCAAAGGCTTAGTTATTGACGTGCGTGGTAATCCTGGTGGCTACTTAAATAGTGTAGAAGAGATACTAGGGGAAATAATGACGGATAAAAAGCCGATGCTACAAGTAGAGCAACGAAATGGTGAGAAAAAGAAATTCTCTACGGAACTGAAGGAGAAAAAGCCATATCCAATTTCAGTATTAATTGATAACGGAAGTGCTTCTGCTTCAGAGATTTTAGCGGGTGCGCTAAAAGAGGGAGAAGGATACGATTTAATTGGTGAAAAAACGTTTGGTAAAGGTACCGTGCAGCAAGCCGTTCCATTTAAAGATGGCAGCAACATTAAATTAACGATGTTTAAATGGTTAACACCGGATGGAAACTGGATTCATAAAAAAGGAATCGCGCCTACAGTAGAAGTGAAGCAACCAGATTATTATCATGCGACACCAATTCAAATTGAAAAAACACTTTCATACAATTCAAATGATGTGCAAGTAAAGCACGCACAAGAAATGCTTAAGAGCCTAGGATATGTACCGGGGCGTGAAGATGGATACTTTAGTAAAGAGACAGAATCAGCGCTGAAAGCATTCCAAAATGCGAATGAGATGGAAGCGACAGGGCAGCTGGATAAAAAGACAGCTGAGGCGATTCAAACGAAAATTATTGAAAAAATCCGTTCTGGAGAAAATGATTTACAATTACAGTCCGCATTAAAATTAATAGCGAAATAAAAAATACAGGCAGTTTGCTGCCTGTATTTTTTTGTGTTAAACAAACGTTTGTCCAGTTATGATAATATAAAAAGAAAGAATGATATAAATGGTGGTGAATGGGTTCGTGGAGGCATGGATTTTTGAAATAATGCGGGCAGTTGGACGTTTTTTCTTACACCCTGCTGTCTATGTATTTTTAATAAGTAGTATCTTCGTTGGATACTTACGTATGTTACGAGAACGAAAGGATTTCTCCTTTAAAGTTTATGATATTTGGTTTGAACTGCGAACATCTCTATTTGCGGGAGTTGGATACGGATTAATCGTATCTATTATTACAATTGGACTTGGCCTTGTCGTTTCTAAAGCGAGCTTATGGGTCATCTTACTTTGGACGTTATTATTTGGATTAACTGCTATGTATCGATATTTATCAGCAGCTTATACGCTTAGTATCGCGATTGTATGTGTTCTATTATCTTCTAAGCTACCAGTTTCCTTCTTACAGCTTGGAGAGGGGGAAGAGAGTACAATCGTATCCCTTACTATTTTACTAGGCGTCATGCTCGTTGTAGAGGGCTTGTTGATTTCTAAAAATGCAGTAGGATATTCGACACCGAAGATTAGGAAGGGTAAGCGTGGGTTAAAGATTGGTTTACACGAATCAAAGCGTTTATGGATCGTTCCAATTTTTATTCTTGTACCAGGTGACGCGGTAACACAATTTATTTCATGGTGGCCTGTCGTTTCAATAGGTTCAGATACATATTCTCTATTCCTCGTTCCATTTTTAATTGGATTTATGAGAAGGATTAGAAGCTATGAGCCAACGGAAGCTTTATTATTTACAGGAAGACGTGTGTACGGATTAGCAGGACTTGTGCTTGTTTTAGGAATCGCAAGTTATTGGTGGCACGTACTTGCCATTATCGCGATGGGAGTCGCAATGCTTGGACGTTTCACAATTTCCATGCAAGAAAAAATTGCGGATGAGACAAGACCGGCGTATTTCGCTGCACGTAATGATGGACTTGTTGTATTAGATACAATCCCGAATACAATTGGGGCAGAGCTGAATTTACTGCCTGGAGAAGTGATTACGAAAGTAAATGGAGTCATTCCAAGAAGTGCTGAGGAATTTTATGATGCGCTTCAAACGAAGACGACAGGAGCATTTTGCAAGTTAGAAGTATTAGATACTAATGGAGAGCTTCGCCTTGCTCAAACGGCATTATACGCCGGAGGACATCACGAATTAGGTGTTGTGTTTGTTCAGCAGGAGCATGAGTGGGATTCGGAAGCGATGTAATAGAAGAAAAGGGTATCACCTTGTGGTGATACCCTTTTTGGTTTGAACGGGATTAATAGTAAATGAAATTTATATCAGCGACTATCCAAATATATCGACTTCCCGGCAAAAAACGACAACTCTCGCAAACCTTATTTTAGTTTCATAGTCGAATCACTTGAATAATTATTTGATAATGGTTATCATTTAGGGAGTCTTTTTAATTTTGGAAAATGGAGGGAAGATATGCTACGTAAATTTTTTTCTTACTATAAACCGTATAAAGGTTTATTTATACTCGATTTTTCTTGCGCAGTTGTCGCAGGGTTATTAGAACTTGGCTTCCCACTTATCGTAAATCAATTTATTGATAAGTTATTGCCAGGGCAAAACTGGACGCTTATTTTATGGGCTTGTTTCGGTTTACTTGCAGTGTATATTTTAAATGCAGGCTTACAATACGTCGTTACATATTGGGGGCATATGCTTGGCGTTAACATTGAAACGGATATGAGGCAGAAATTGTTTGATCACATTCAAAAGCTATCATTCAGATTTTTTGACAATAATAAAACAGGTCATTTAATTTCACGTCTTACAAACGACTTAATGGAGATTGGGGAAATTGCTCACCATGGGCCAGAAGATTTATTTATCGCTGTTATGACTTTAGTTGGGGCATTCTCATTTATGATGATGATCAACTGGAAGTTAGCGCTATTAACGTTCTTCGTTATTCCATTCTTATTATGGTTGGCACTTTACTTCAATAAAAAAATGACAGGTACGTTTAGACGTTTATTCTCAGACGTTGCTGATTTTAATGCATGTATTGAGAACAATGTTGGCGGTATCCGCGTTGTACAAGCATTCGGAAATGAAAAGTTTGAGAAAGAGCAATTTGCTGTTAACAACGCTCGTTTCCGTACAACGAAATTAATGGCGTATAAAATTATGGCGTTAAATTCGTCAATTAGTTATATGCTCATGCGTCTTGTAACGCTCTTCGTCTTAATATGCGGTACATGGTTTGTGTTGCAAGGTGAATTAACGTACGGTGGATTTATAGGATTTGTTCTGTTAACGAATATTTTCTTCCGCCCAATTGAAAAAATTAATGCAGTAATCGAGAGTTATCCGAAAGGGATCGCTGGTTTTAAGAGATATGTAGAGCTTCTTGAAACTGAGCCAGATATTGTAGACGCTAAAGATGCGATGGAAGTTAAACATGTACATGGTGATATTCAATATAGCAACATTACATTCGGATATGAAAACAAAGAACCGATTTTAAATGATATTAGTTTGAAAATACATGCAGGGGAAACAGTTGCGTTCGTTGGACCATCAGGAGCTGGGAAAACAACGTTATGTAGTTTACTCCCACGCTTTTATGAACAATCATCTGGATCGATTCAAATTGATGGTATTGATACGAAAGATATGACGTTATCTTCACTTCGTAAGCAAATTGGAATTGTACAGCAAGATGTGTTCTTATTCTCAGGAACGATTCGTGAAAATATTGCTTACGGAAATTTAAAGGCGTCAGAAGCTGAAATTTGGCAGGCGGTAAAACGAGCGCAATTAGAAGATTTAATTTACTCACAACCAGACGGTTTAGATACTGTTATCGGTGAGCGCGGCGTGAAACTTTCAGGAGGACAGAAGCAGCGTCTAGCGATTGCACGTATGTTCTTGAAAAACCCACCAATTTTAATATTAGATGAAGCAACTTCTGCATTAGATACAGAGACAGAATTGGCAATTCAAAAGTCACTTGCTGAGCTATCTGTCGGCCGTACAACATTAGTTATTGCTCATAGACTTGCAACGATTAAAAATGCGGATCGTATCGTCGTTGTAAATAAAGACGGTATTGCAGAACAAGGTTCGCATGAGGAACTAATTGAGCAAGGCGGAGGATATAGCCGTTTATACGAAGCTCAGTTCAGTTCGTAAATATAATTTCTGCTAAATTAGTGCACCATAAGTAAGTGAAAATCTTATATGGGAGGCTATGAAGCATGATTGTAACAACAACGTCTACAATTCAAGGGAAAGAAATTATTGAGTATATCGATATCGTCAATGGAGAAGCGATTATGGGCGCGAATATCGTTCGTGACCTTTTTGCCTCTGTCCGTGACGTTGTCGGCGGTCGTGCGGGCGCTTATGAAAGTAAATTAAAAGAAGCACGCGACATTGCAATGGAAGAGATGAAAACTTTCGCAAGACAAAAAAATGCGAATGCAATTGTTGGTATCGACGTGGATTACGAAGTAGTTCGCGAAGGAATGCTAATGGTTGCAGTGAGCGGAACTGCTGTCCGTATATAAAGTGAAAAGCCGTGCAGGTGCACGGCTTTTTTGTTATCATGTCGAAGTTTCAATATTTCTTGGGAAATGCGGAAGGCCTTGTCGATATATAGGGAAGACATTAGAGCGCTTCCTTACATTTTCGGATTTGAACTAATAATGTTTCGTATTCTCGTTCGAGAGATGTGATGTCATCGTGATGATTTGGTATGGAAATTCGGCCAATGATTTCTGTTAATTTTGTTTGTAATCGTAATAATTCTTGTTCAGTAACGTTTATAGAATCCCCGGTTGTTCTTTTTGTGTATTGCTCGTAATTACCGTGGAATACTCTTGGTTCACTCTCATCTACTTGTAGGATATGGTCTGCAACAGAGCGAATAAAGGCACGGTCATGGCTAATGAAAAGTACTGTGCCAGGGTATTCTTGTAACATGATTTCTAATTCTTCTTGCGTCGCTAAGTCTAAATAGTTTGTCGGTTCATCGAGCAGAAGCATATTATAGTTTCCTAAAAATACTTTTGCGAGCGCAACCTTCATTCGTTCGCCGCCACTTAAGACATGCACAGGTTTATGAACATCTTCACGACGGAATAGAAGCCGGGCAAGTATTGTGCGAACGAATGCTTCCGTATAGTTTGTTTCTTCTAGAACGTTTTCCAAAATGGTTTTATCTGTTTGTAAAATTGATAGCGTTTGTTCGAAATATCCAATTTTGCAACTCTTTGAAAGCTGAATGCCACGCTCGTTTGCGAGAAGCATGTTGAACACAGTTGTTTTACCGCTTCCGTTTGCTCCTAAAATAGCAAGTTTTGCACTAGGGGCAATAGTTCCATTCATATTTTTAAATAGTGTGCGGTCGCCTATTTTCTTTGTTGCTTTATTGAACTGTACTGCGACTTTACTATGAATGGGTGTATGGTATTGCACGTCAAACTGAGCCTGAGAAATATCTTTTGGTTTTTCTTTCTTTTCTAGTTTTTCGAGACGTGTTTCTAATGCTTTTGCTGCTTTGCTAACCTGTTCTTGCCCATGAGCCCCGCTTAACTTATAAAGTTTAGATTCAGATGAACTGAACCGAGTTGGGATTTTTGTCATGCTAGAAGCACGTTGCTTTTTTTGTGAAATTGATTGCTCTAACCGATTTTTTTCTTGTATATATTGCTCATATTCTGCTTGTTTTTGTATTTGTTCACGTTCTTTTTGTTTTCGATAGTTTGAATAATTCCCTTTATACTCTTGAATAGTACCGTCTTCAATTTCAATGATTTTTGTACATATATTATCTAAAAAATCACGATCATGTGATATTAAAACAAGTGCCCCTTTATAAGAGAAAAGTGCCTTTTCTAATTGCTCTGTACCAAGCATATCTAAGTGGCTTGTTGGTTCATCAGCGAATAAAATGCCTGCATCTTGTTCGAGAGCATGAGCAATCTTTAGCCGCATTCGTTCACCACCGCTCATTGCATCTGTAACATTTGAAATACTCCATTTTCCTTTTGCGAGAGAAGAAGCGGTTTCCGGTAGTTCCTCGCTAAGTTGAGGAATGATGCTGATAGAACTATGATGAGTTACTATGCCAGTGTCAGCTTCTATTTCTTTACTTAATATTTGTAATAACGTAGATTTACCAGCCCCGTTGACTCCAACAATTCCTATGCGATCCTGTGCTTGAATTTCCAGTGATGGTAACGTAAATAGTGTGCGATCACCAAAGCTTTTTTCAATATTACGTGCGAATAAAATAGTCATAAAAAAACCTCCCTAGTTTCACTAGAGAGGATAAACGTCGCCCTTGCATGTAAAAATCGTACATAAATAAACGATTTTTACATGATCGTTTCGAAAGAAAGTATCGACAAATGGACAGACTAATCCTCTGCTAGTTTTCATCATTTTTTGTTCACTATTTGTGATGGATGAAATAAATAAGAGAATTAGAACTTCATTGGTCAAAGTACCTTCCTTTCATAATATTACTTTTATTGTATGCGCATACAAAATAGTTTGTCAAACTTATTTCTATTTATCATTTTTGAATTCGTTATTATACAATTGTGCTTTTAGCAGCGCCTTAGCATCGTTTTTGATTTCATCTAATCCATTTGCGTCCCCAATAATATATCCTTCAAATGATGAACCAACAAAATCAAAGATATATTGAAACTGAGCGATAAGCGGTAATGCTTTCAGTTTAGGATTGTCTCCACCAACGATGACAACGTACATTTTTTTATCTTTCATTTTTTCTTTGAAATGAAGGGATGTATCACGCAAACTTTGTGACCAGCGATCAACGAAGTTTTTCATATGTCCGCTCATTCCGTACCAGTATAGGGGTGTAGCAAAGATAATTGTGTCGTGCTCTAACATGCGTTTGGTTAACTGCTCGTAGTCATCATGTACAGGTTGGAAACCTTCTGCGTCATGACGTTGGTCTGTAATAGGATGGATTGTATGGTCTCGCAAGTAAATTTGTTCTGTCTCAATTCCATCGATCATCGTATGTGTTAAAGCTTCTGTATTTCCATTTTGTCTTGAACTGCCATGTATAACAAACATGTAATCATCTCTTTTCTTTTGCTTGTTTTAGGAGTGAAACGTGTTTTTGCAAATTTGTTTGAATGCTGGAAAGTAGTGAAATCTGCTTTGTTACTTCATTAAGTTTATCTTCATAAAGCGTAAGGATACTGCTGCAAGGATTTTCGTACAGATGCGGTTCGATTTCAAGGCAGCGCAGCATTTTTGCCGTCTCTTCTAAATTTAAGCCAATTTGCAAGTACATTTGAATAAGCTCCACTTTTTCGATGGCACTTTTATCAAAATCACGGTAGCCATTTGCGAGGCGCTTAGAAGGGAGTAACCCCTTTTCTTCATAATGTCTTAGTGATCTTTCGCTAATGCCAGTTTCTTTTGATAACTCTCCAATTCGCAATGGGTTTCACTCCTTTTACATGTATTGTAAACCTTCACACTAATGTGAAGGTCAACTCTGTTTTTTCGCAAAGGAATCTACATGATTTAAAAACACTTGAATAGCCTTAGACGGAATAAAATATTTGCCGCGCACGATGGAGAATGGACGGATGAGTTGTTCATTTGGAACTTTAACGTGGAATAGCTCTTTTGCCAGTAACTCTTTCCGTATGGTCCAATCAGAAAGGATAGCGATGCCAAGTCCGGCACTAACTGCTTCCTTCACGCTTTGGATACTACTGAACGTAAAGAATCTTTTCATTTTTAAATGGTGTTGATGAATAAAGCGGTCGCTATAAGCGCGTGTACCAGAACCACTTTCTCTTAATACCCATACTTGATCTTGGAGTGTGCTTTCATTTATTTCCTTTGTGCGGAGTAGTGGATGATTTGGCGGGACGACGAGCTTCATTTCATCTTGCATAAACGTTTCAACGTCAACGTCGGCGTATACGACTTGCCCTTCCACCAAGCCAATATCAATTTGATTAGAGCGAAGGCTTTGCAAAACATCTTCTGTATTTGAGATGAAAGTATGAACTTCGACGTGTGGATTTTCATTCGCATAGTTAGCAAGTATTTTTGGAAGTAAGTATTCGCCAATTGTAAAACTAGCACCGATGCGAAGAGTTCCTGTTACAACGTTATGTAGCTCGTTAATTTCTTGCTTAGCATCTTCATAAAGAGAGAGCATTTGTTTTGCATGTATATATAATATGTTTCCAGCCTCTGTCACTTGAACGTGCTTTGGAGAACGCTGAATAAGAGTAGTGCCAAATTCGTTTTCTAAGTTGCGTATATGCATACTTACACCAGGCTGTGAAAGGTTTAATAATTCTGCTGCACGGGAGAAGTGTTTCTGTTCAACGACAGTAACAAATATTTTTAAAATGTCTACGTTCATGTAATGGGCTCCTTTCGTTTTTCTTTCATCTTATCATAAGTATTTCTGATGATAGAGATTCAATATTGATATTAAACTTATTATAGAAACTCTCTTATAATGTAAGTAGAAAGAACATGCATGTTCCAATACGATTATTGGAGTGGTTCAAAGTGGAACAAACACTTGTTATACAAAAGAAGAAGGGCTTTGGATTTTCACAAGGAATTGGGATTACACTATTAATCGCAATTGCTGCGAAATATTTAGCAGAGCTTCCGTTTTTAAATATTATGGGACAATTAGTAATTGCTATTCTAATTGGGATGGTTTGGCGTGCGGCAATTGGAGTTCCGCAAGAAGCGATAGCTGGGACGAACTTTGCGAGTAAGAAGTTGCTTCGCTTCGGGATTATCTTACTTGGAATGCGGTTAAACCTTGTTGATATTGCGAAGGCAGGGCCGAAAGTATTGGTCATCGCAGCGGTTGTTATTACATTTACAATTTTCGTTGTGTATGGGCTAACGAAAGTGTTTAAGGTAGAAAAAAAGCTTGGAATTTTAACAGCGTGCGGAACTGCAATTTGTGGCGCGGCTGCGGTCGTGGCAATTGCGCCGCAAGTGAAAGCGAAGGATGAGGAAACGGCAGTAGGCGCAGCGATTATTGCCATTTTAGGTACAATATTTACACTTATTTATACGTTATTATATCCAGTGCTTGGTTTCTCACCGTATGGTTACGGTGTATTCTCGGGTGCGACGCTGCATGAAATCGCTCATGTCATCGCAGCTGCGGCGCCAGGAGGAAGTAAGGCTGTAGACATCGCAGTTATCGTGAAATTAACGCGCGTAGCAATGCTTGTGCCAGTAGCGATTTTAATTGGATTATGGTTTGGTAAGAGTGAAGGAAGCGAGGAAAAAAAATCGTGGCGCGACCTTCCAATTCCGTGGTTCATCTTCGGATTTTTAGCGATGAGTGCAGTGCATTCGCTCGGGATTATACCAGAAGTTGTTGCCGGATACATTGTTGTCATTGCTTACATGCTTATTGCAATGGCGATGGCGGGGCTTGGTTTAAATGTAGAGTTTAAAACGTTCCGTAAGTTAGGAAGTAAAGCATTCGTGGCGGGGCTGATCGGTTCGGTTTTCCTTTCTATTCTTGGATACGTTCTTGTATATGCATTAGGATTTATGTAGTCAGGCGGAGAAGCTGTTCCCAAAGGTATTTGGGAACAGCTTCTTTCTTATGCTTATAGCACAACGGAGGTCGGTAAGGCGATATATATAATCGCCGATAAAAATTGAGTTACGCTTGTACGTTGTTAGAGAAGGTGTTCAGTGAAGTGTTTTTCTAAAATTTGTAAAGACATCTTTACTTGCAACTGGAAAATATTTATAATTAAAGTAAAGATATCTTTACTTTCGAAGGTGGAGCCTATGGGTGTGAAAAATACAATAAAAGAGTTAAGAAAGCAACATCATATAACGCAAGTTGAAATGGCAAAGGCGATGCAGGTGACGCGACAGACGATTGTGGCGATTGAAAACCATCATTATAATCCGAGTCTAGAGTTATCCCTAAAAATCGCCAAATATTTTGGGGTGAAGGTGGAGGAAATATTTACGCTAGAGTAAGGGGAGAAAAATGAGCGATACTAAAAAGTTATTTATCGGTGCGACTTTTGGATTGTTTTTGGGAGACATTGTAGTTCATATTATGAATCCGGCTATACCAATTTTACCGCTCGTAGTGAGTAACGTTTTAGCAATTGTATTTTTGATAGTGTATACGTATTACAAAAAGCGTAAGTACAAAAAAGAAGAACTTCCAGATATAGATGAGCGAGTAAATGAAAATATAAAAAAATATGTAAATGTCTCATTTGTATTCGCGTTTCTATTGCTTATTGTTTATATTGTTGCGAGTAAAGCAATAGGCAGAGCTGTTATACCAGTGCAAGAAATACTTATGATATTTAGTTCTTTATTTGCGGGGAGTCTCATCATAGGAGTCATGATAGGGAAACGAGCATAGAGATAGGAGGAATGAAAAATGCAAGATGAGTTTGAGAGATTCCAGTCAGATAAAGCGTTTAAATATATAGGGTTATTTTTTACGATTAGTTTAGCGATATGGAGTTTATATAATTTAATTGTTGATGGAAATGCCGGTATGCCGTTTGTTTTGTTTGTACTAGGGCAGTGGGTGTATTTTCTTGTGAACTATTGGCCGAAGTGGAAATATAGAAATCAAAAAGAGGCTGATCATGTATGAGTAAGCAAGATGTTATACGGTTCATAGGAAGTTTATTTTTAGCGGGTCTTGTTTTAAATGTGAGTTTAATGATTTTAAGTATTTCGTGGGGAACAATCTTCATATCAAATGTAGCGCTAGTCATTTTATATAGTATTTCGGAATATAGAGAACAAAAGCGTTTGAAAGAAGAGGGAGTACCGTCGATTGATGAGCGAGTTGTGAACAAGATGAAGTCGTATTTTACGCTTAGTATGACAAGCTTCGTGTTCTTGTTCATTATGTATCTTTGTGTAAATAAGTATTTAGATAGGCAAGTAGTACAGGTAAATGAGTTATTATATATTGTTATTTTTGGTTTGTTAATAAGTATGGCATCGACGAGTGTGTTAGCAACAAGGAATAGATAGAAAAAGGGGAACTGGGATGGGATTACCGGTATTATGTGTCGCTACGGCTATTTTTGCTTTGTTTTGGGGAATGCAGAACTTCTCTCGTTATCCAGTGCCAAGCATTTGTATTATGCTTGGTACTGTAGGTTTATCATATTATTTATTAGTTTCAGCTCATTATCATAAAACAGCAACGAGCGTTGTTGTTGGAGCACTTATTTTATTTTGTGGCCGCGCTGTACAAAAAGGATTATTTCAGTAAAAGCTGTTTATACAAAGAGTATAAACAGCTTTTTGTATTTTTTTACAAAAGGCTTGAAAGTGACGTGACGTCATCTTTTATAATGAAGGGGAAGAGGTGATGGTAGTGATTTCAATACAACAATTGACGAAAGAAACAGGGGTAACAGTACGTACATTACGTTATTATGATCAAATAGATTTATTGAAGCCGAGCGGGAAAACAGAAGGCGGGCATCGTTTATATGGTGCAGCTGACGTAATACGTCTGCAACAAATTTTATTTTTAAAGGAAATGGGATTTTCATTAAAAGAGGCTGCGAATATGTTAGTAAAAGGTGAGTTTAACTTAAAGGACTCTCTTGAAAAACAACTTCGGTTTGTACAGGAAGAACAAAAGAAATTTAATCGAATGGAACGTATTTTACAAGCTGTTGTTTATTCCGTGGATGTGGAGGGAGAACTTGATTGGAAAGTTATGTTTGAACTGATTCAGCTTTCGAAACAGTCGTCTCGTATACGTGAAATATTTCAAAATGAAGTATTTTCAAAGGAAGAACAAAAATTGCTTCATAACTTGCCAAATATGAGTGAAGAAAATCCGAATGTTTTAGAATGGGTAGATTTATTAAATCAATTACGCACCTTTATGAAAGACGGTAAAGAAGCGGCAAGTGATGAGGTGCAAGGGGCAATGAAGAGATTAATACAGAAGTGTTTAGAAATGGCCAATGGTGATAAAGCGTTTTTAGATAAGTTATGGGAAGTTAGAAAGTCGAAGGAAGATTCACAGAAAATGAGCATGTATCCAATCGAAGAAGAATTTTTATTATATATGGATGAAGCTTTTCGTATATATGATGAGAAGGAGAGGGATAAATGAGTATACTCGCAGAATATCGTTGGTACTTTTTAATTGGGGCAGAGATTGTATTTTGGTTATCGGCTATCGGTTTCTTTTTACTTCGTTACGGATTCCGTTTGAAAAAGGCGAGCTTTATGATGGGGATTGTACTCCTCGTAAATGAAGTGTTTATTTTAACTTTAGGGGTAGTGGACTATTATCAAACAGGGAAGTTCTCTAATTTTCAAATCATTACGGTAATTATTTTATTGTATGCAGTTTTCTACGGGAAAAAGGATTTGAAGAAGCTTGATATATTTGCGCAAAAGCTAGTTGCGAAATGGCGGAATGAACCAGCGCCAATTAGGGAAGAACACGTAGAATTAACAGGTATGGCTTACGCGAAGCAGGAAATAAAAAATTGGGTATTACATCTTGTTTTATTCGTTGTTGTGCATATTTTCTTTTTCTTTCTGTACGGTTTTGTCCCGTTTGAACAGTGGCATAATTGGTTAGAAACGGGGATTGTTTTAAATGAAAAAGCAAGTCGTGTTAGCCAAGTTTGGGCGATTATACTTTTAGTGGATACAGTTATTTCATTTTCATATGTTCTTTTCCCGAAGAAGGAAAAAGGAAAAGAGAAGCTACTTTCGTAGAGGAAAGTAGCTTTTGCAGTATACAAATGATTTTTATAGGAGCGGATGACAATAGGAAAAAGAAGTGGTTTTATATGCCTACTTCTCTTTAGTTTAGTAGCATGCTCACAACCTAACATTACAATTGATAAGAAGAATGATGTCATTGTAAAGGAAGCAGGAACTTCCAATCTAGATAAATTTGAAAAGTTCGTTTTGAATGTGGAACAAGGGGAAGTTGATAAAATAAGAATTGTACATTATACACATGAAGGTGATCCGGTTTTTCAAACGTTAGAGTATAGTGGAACAGATATAATTCATATGTTAGATAATAGACAAGATCGATTTGCTGGTAATCATACAGGTATGAATGAAGATAGCTGTAAAAGGATTGTTAAAGAGTGGCGTGAAGCACAAATGGCTTATAGGTTAATAGATTGTGCGAATGAAAGTGGGCGCAATGGATATGATTTATTATATGTACCTAAAAAATAGAGTTAGTAGAGGAAGGAAGATTTGACTCCTTCCTTTTTCTATGTATATATTGTCGAAAATTTTACCGAATATCTGTTCGTTTTTTTAGGTTTTTTATGGGCGTTCGTGGTAAAATAATAATACAGATTTTTATGAGGAGGTCGGAACTTAAGTGGAACATCAATTTGAAATTATTTCAGCGTATTCCCCCCAAGGTGATCAGCCGGTAGCTATAGAGAAGCTTGTAGAGGGAATTAATAGTGGAAAGAAAAAGCAAGTGTTGCTTGGAGCGACAGGAACGGGTAAGACATTTACGATTTCAAATGTCATTAAAGAAGTGCAGAAGCCAACACTTGTCATGGCTCATAATAAAACGTTAGCTGGACAGTTATATAGTGAGCTGAAAGATTTCTTTCCGAATAATGCAGTTGAATATTTTGTTAGTTATTACGATTATTATCAGCCAGAAGCGTATGTGCCGCAAACAGATACGTTTATTGAAAAAGATGCGCAAATTAATGATGAAATTGATAAATTGCGTCACTCAGCAACGTCTGCACTATTTGAACGGGACGATGTAATTATCGTTGCGAGTGTTTCATGTATATATGGTTTAGGTTCTCCAGAAGAATACCGCGAGTTAGTTGTTTCACTTCGCGTTGGCATGGAGAAGGACCGCAATCAATTGCTTCGTGAACTTGTTGATGTGCAGTATGGACGTAATGATATTGATTTCAAGCGTGGTACATTCCGTGTGCGCGGGGATGTAGTTGAAATCTTCCCGGCATCACTTGACGAGCATTGTATTCGAATTGAGTTTTTCGGCGATGGAATTGATCGTATTCGCGAAGTAAATGCGTTAACAGGTGAAGTATTAGCAGAACGTGATCATGTAGCAATCTTCCCAGCATCTCACTTCGTTACACGTGAAGAAAAGATGAAGGTCGCTATTGAAAATATCGAAAAAGAATTAGAAGAGCGTTTAAAGGAATTAAATGATAATGGCAAGTTGTTAGAAGCGCAGCGTATAGAGCAGCGCACACGTTATGATTTAGAAATGATGCGCGAGATGGGATTTTGTTCAGGGATTGAAAACTATTCCCGTCATTTAACACTTCGTCCGGCGGGTGCAACGCCATATACGTTATTAGACTATTTCCCAGAAGATTTCTTAATCGTTATGGATGAGTCACACGTATCAGTGCCACAAGTAAGAGCGATGTATAACGGTGACCAAGCACGTAAGCAAGTGCTTGTAGATCATGGATTCCGTTTGCCATCAGCTTTAGATAATAGACCGCTTACGTTTGATGAATTTGAAGAGAAAACGAATCAAGTGATTTACGTTTCAGCAACGCCAGGACCTTATGAGTTAGAGCAGTCACCGGAAGTAATAGAACAAATTATTCGTCCAACAGGGCTTTTAGATCCACCAATTGATATACGACCAATTGAAGGACAGATTGATGATTTATTAGGAGAAATTCAAGATCGCATTGCAAAAAATGAACGTGTATTAATTACGACTTTAACGAAGAAGATGTCAGAGGATTTAACGGATTACTTAAAAGATGTAGGAATTAAAGTAAACTATCTTCACTCTGAAATTAAAACGTTAGAACGTATTGAAATTATCCGTGACCTTCGTCTTGGTAAGTTTGATGTACTTGTCGGTATTAACTTATTACGAGAAGGGTTAGATATTCCAGAAGTATCACTTGTAGCTATTTTAGATGCTGATAAGGAAGGCTTCTTGCGTTCAGAGCGTTCATTAATTCAAACAATCGGTCGTGCAGCACGTAATGAAAACGGCCGCGTAATTATGTACGCAGATCGTATAACAAGATCGATGGGAATTGCGATTGAAGAAACGCAGCGTCGTCGTACGATACAAGAGGCTTACAATAAAGAGCACGGTATTACGCCGAAAACGATTCAAAAAGGCGTGCGTGATGTTATCCGTGCAACGACAGCTGCTGAAGAGCCGGAAACATATGAAGCAGCACCAGCTAAGAAGATGACGAAAAAAGAGCGTGAAAAGACAATTGCGAAGATGGAAGCAGAGATGAAGGAAGCAGCAAAAGCGTTAGATTTCGAGCGTGCAGCTGAATTAAGAGATTTACTATTAGAATTAAAAGCGGAAGGGTGAACAGAGTGAGCATGAGCAAGGATTTTATTGTTGTAAAAGGTGCTAGAGCACATAACTTAAAAAATATTGATGTAACCATTCCGAGAAATCAGCTTGTTGTTGTGACAGGATTGTCTGGTTCAGGGAAATCATCATTAGCGTTTGATACGATTTATGCAGAAGGGCAGCGCAGATACGTAGAATCGTTATCTGCGTATGCGCGCCAGTTTTTAGGGCAAATGGATAAACCTGACGTGGATACGATTGAAGGCTTATCTCCAGCGATTTCAATCGACCAAAAAACAACGAGTCGCAATCCACGTTCAACTGTCGGAACGGTAACGGAGATTTATGATTATTTACGTTTATTATTTGCACGAATTGGTACGCCGATTTGTCCGAATCATGGTATTGAAATTACATCACAAACAGTAGAGCAGATGGTAGACCGTGTACTTGAGTATCCTGAACGTACGAAATTACAAGTGTTAGCTCCTATCGTTTCTGGGCGTAAAGGTGCACATGTGAAAGTGCTTGAAGACATTAAGAAGCAAGGATATGTTCGTGTACGTGTTGATGGTGAAATGCTTGATGTATCTGAAGATATTGCGTTAGATAAAAATAAGAAGCATTCTATTGAAGTTGTAATTGATCGTATTGTTGTAAAAGAAGGAATCGCAAGCCGTCTTGCGGATTCTCTTGAAAGTGCATTAAGACTTGGCGGGGGAAGAGTCTTAATTGATGTAATGGGAGAAGAGGAACTTCTATTTAGTGAACATCATGCTTGCCCACATTGTGGTTTTTCAATCGGAGAATTAGAGCCGCGTATGTTCTCATTCAACAGTCCATTCGGGGCATGTCCTTCTTGTGATGGACTTGGTTCAAAGTTAGAGGTAGATTTAGAACTTGTTATTCCGAACTGGGATTTATCATTAAATGAACATGCGATTGCGCCTTGGGAACCGACAAGCTCACAATATTACCCACAGCTTTTACAATCTGTATGTAATCATTACGGCGTTGATATGGATATGCCTGTGAAAGATATACCGAAAGATTTATTTGATAAAGTGTTGTACGGAAGCGGAGAAGAGAAAGTTTATTTCCGCTATGTAAATGAATTTGGTCAAGTGAAGGAAAATGAGATTTTATTTGAAGGTGTTATTCCGAATATTGAACGTCGTTATCGTGAAACGAGTTCTGATTATATTCGTGAGCAAATGGAAAAGTATATGGCAGAGCAAGCTTGTCCAAAGTGTAAAGGTGGACGCTTAAAGCCTGAGAGTTTAGCTGTTTTCGTTGGTGATAAAACGATTGCTGACGTAACGAAGTATTCTGTTCAAGAAGTACAGGAATTCTTCTCAAATGTGGAGCTAACGGAGAAGCAACAAAAAATTGCTCATTTAATTTTAAGAGAAATCCAAGAGCGTGTTGGATTCTTAGTGAACGTTGGTTTAGATTATTTAACCTTAAGTCGTGCTGCAGGAACTTTATCAGGTGGTGAGGCACAGCGTATTCGTTTAGCGACACAAATCGGTTCTCGTCTTACTGGCGTACTTTACATTCTTGATGAGCCTTCTATCGGTTTACATCAACGTGATAACGATCGTCTTATTCGCACATTGCAAGAAATGCGCGATTTAGGTAATACGTTAATTGTCGTTGAGCATGATGAAGATACGATGATGGCTGCTGATTATTTACTTGATATCGGACCTGGTGCAGGTATTCATGGCGGTCAAGTTGTGTCAGCAGGTACACCAGCTGAAGTGATGCAAGATGAGAGTTCGTTAACAGGTAAGTATTTGAGTGGTAAAGAGTTTATTCCGGTTCCACTTGAAAGACGTAAAGGTGACGGACGTAAAGTGGAAATTGTCGGTGCAAAAGAGAATAACTTAAAAAATGCAAAGATGTCATTCCCGCTTGGTACGTTTGTAGCGATAACGGGTGTATCTGGTTCCGGTAAAAGTACGATGATTAATGAGGTACTATATAAATCGTTAGCGCAAAAGTTATATAAAGCGAAAGCGAAGCCGGGGACTCATAAAGAAATTAAAGGTCTTGAGCATTTAGATAAAGTAATCGATATTGATCAATCGCCAATCGGGCGTACACCACGTTCTAATCCAGCGACGTATACAGGTGTATTCGATGATATTCGTGATGTGTTTGCGCAAACGAATGAAGCGAAAGTGCGCGGATATCAAAAAGGACGTTTCAGCTTTAATGTAAAAGGTGGACGTTGTGAAGCATGTCGTGGTGATGGAATTATTAAAATCGAAATGCACTTCTTACCAGACGTATATGTTCCGTGTGAAGTTTGTCACGGTAAACGTTACAACCGTGAAACGTTAGAAGTGAAATATAAAGATAAAAACATTTCTGAAGTGTTAGGGATGACAATCGAAGATGGAGTAGAGTTCTTTGCTAATATCCCGAAAATTAAGCGTAAACTTCAAACACTTGTAGATGTTGGGCTTGGTTATATGAAATTGGGACAGCCAGCTACGACGTTATCTGGTGGTGAAGCGCAGCGTGTGAAGCTAGCTTCTGAATTACACCGTCGTTCTACTGGGCGTACGCTATACATTTTAGACGAGCCGACGACTGGTTTACATGCACATGATATCGCGCGTCTTCTAGAAGTTCTGCAACGTCTTGTTGAGAGCGGTGAAACCGTACTTGTAATTGAACATAATTTAGATGTGATTAAAACAGCTGATTATATCGTTGACCTTGGACCAGAAGGTGGAGACAAGGGTGGACAAATCGTTGCTTCCGGAACGCCAGAGCAAGTAGTGAAAGAAGAGCGATCGTATACAGGTAAGTATTTAAAAGAGATTTTAGTCCGTGATAAAGCAAGAATGAAAGAGAAAATAAAAGAAGTAGAGTTATCACAATAAGTGTATTACTAAAAACCGAGTGGAAATGCCGCTCGGTTTTTCGTTCATAGGGGGAGAAGATGGAGTTTGCCCCGCATTAACGGGCAGTAAGATCCCCACCTCAAAATTCAGCGGAAGCAAAGAAGTTAGGTGGGGGATTAACTGCCCGTAAAAGCCCGATTGGTTCAACTAATAATCAGTGGGAGATGAACAAAAACCCACTGATTAAAGTTTCACTTTATAGATATTTTAAGAAAGAAAAATATGAAAGTAAGAGAGTTTCAAAGTTGGGGTGTATATTTTCGCAAGCGCTGGGAGGAGCATTTTGCAAACCATTTAAGTGATAGGGAAAAAGAAGACATTTTCCTGTATGGAGATAAGTATGCATGTGGGTATCTTTGGCACATATTTAGTTATGAGAAAAAGAAGTGTTTAGAGGGTGAAGAAGCGGAGAACGCGTTTCATAATGAAGTGAAAAAGGATTGCTGTATATTCTATCAACATTGTGATGATGTACTGCTAATAAAAGATGCGAGTTTATTACATATAGAGGATATATTGTGTGAGAGGGACGATATGTATAAAGGGGATATCTATATTGTAGATAAAGAGTTCACTTGGACCTTTGTAAAAACTCATGAACATAGATGGTGTGGCCCTTATTTTGTGAGGAAATGTTAGTAGGTATACAAGCATGGAGAATAGAATAAATTGATATAAGTATTTGTATGATACTTGCGTTTATTATCTATTAGCGTATGATGAAATATATATGTCAAAAGGATGTGTAAGAAAATGAGATGGATTGTATCACTTCTTGTAAATAGCGTTGTGTTAATCGCTGTATCGGGACTTTTAAAAGGGATTGCGCCAGACGCGTTTTACGTAGCAAATATACAAACTGCAATTATTGCGAGTATTATCTTGGCTGTTTTAAATGTGTTTGTAAAACCGTTTTTAATTTTAATTACGCTACCGATTACTGTTGTAACTTTCGGGTTCTTCTTAATTGTTATTAATGCGATTACGTTAAAGATAGCAGATTCATTGTTAGGAGATGCATTTAATATATCAGGGTTTGGTGTAGCAATCGTTGCGGCAATTTGTATTTCAATTTTTAATATGATTATTGAAAAGGCAATTGTGGAACCTTTATATGAAAAAAAGAGAAAATGACAAAAAGAAAAACATTTCATGATGTGTATGAAATGTTTTTTTCTATTTATTAGAAACCGTATTTCTTGTTTCCAGAAAAAAATGGTACAATATCCGGTAGAATGGAATTTTACATCAAATGAGACTGAACCCGCAGCGGAGTGGAGGTTTATACATATGCCGAAAGTAAGGACAAAAGATTTAATTGAACAATTTCAATTGGAGTTAATAAGTGGTGAAGAAGGAATTCATCGTCCGATTGATACAAGTGATTTATCGCGACCTGGAATTGAAATGGCAGGATTTTTTACATATTATCCAGCTGATCGCGTACAGCTTCTTGGAAAGACGGAGCTTACGTTCTTTGACACGTTAACGACAGAGCAAAAACAAGAGAGAATGAAAGCGCTTTGTACTGAGGAGACGCCGTGTATTATTATAACTCGTAATCAAGATGTACCAGATGAGTTACTGCAAGCGTCACGTGAATCGGGTATGCCTTTATTACGTTCTTCTCAAACGACAACAAGATTATCAAGTCGTTTAACAAATTATTTAGAAGGTAAGTTAGCGCCAACAACAGCTGTACATGGTGTGTTAGTAGATATTTACGGTGTTGGTGTTTTAATTACAGGTCAAAGTGGTGTCGGTAAAAGTGAGACAGCTCTTGAGCTTGTAAAACGTGGTCACCGCCTTGTTGCGGATGATAGCGTAGAAATTCGCCAAGAAGATGAAGACACATTAGTAGGAAGCTCACCAGATTTAATTGAGCATTTATTAGAAATTCGTGGTCTAGGTATCATTAACGTTATGACGTTATTCGGTGCAGGGGCAGTGCGAAATTATAAGCGTATTACACTTGTTATTAATCTTGAAATTTGGGATCAAAAGAAAAATTACGATCGCTTAGGTCTTGATGAAGAGAAGATGAAGATTATTGATACAGAACTTACGAAGATTACACTTCCAGTTCGTCCTGGTCGAAACTTGGCTGTTATTATTGAAGTAGCAGCGATGAACTTCCGTTTGAAACGTATGGGAGTCAATGCAGCACAACAGTTCTCTGAACGATTAATGAGTGCGATTGAGTTAGGAAATCAGGAGTAAACTTTGGAGAGGGAGGTCATACATATGCTGTTAGGTTCTGTACCACAGCTTGACCGTGTAGCGATCCAACTTGGACCGTTTCCTGTTTATTGGTACGGGATTATTATCGGTACAGGTGTGCTACTAGGTCTTTGGCTAGCAACTCGTGAGGGAGAAAGGCTAGGTATTCCAAAAGATACATTTGTTGACCTTGTATTAATTGCAGTACCGATCGCTATTCTATTTGCGAGAATGTACTACGTTATTTTTGAATGGGAATATTACGCGCAAAACCCGAGTCAAATTATTAATATTCGTCAAGGTGGCTTGGCGATTCATGGTGGTTTAATCGGGGCTGTTATTACAGGGATTCTTTTTGCGAAACGACGCGGACTTTCATTCTGGAAGTTAGCAGATATTGCAGCGCCAAGTATTTTACTAGGACAAGCAATTGGCCGATGGGGAAACTTTATGAACCAAGAGGCACATGGTGATGAAGTAACGAGACAGTTTTTAGAGGGTCTTCATTTACCGGATTTCATTATTAATCAAATGTATATTGAAGGTGTGTACTATCACCCAACGTTTTTATATGAATCATTATGGAATTTTGCAGGTGTCATTTTATTACTTGCATTACGAAAAGTGAATTTACGACGCGGGGAATTATTTTTCACATATTTAATTTGGTATTCAGTAGGGCGCTTCTTCGTAGAAGGCTTACGTACAGATAGTTTAATGCTAGGACCACTTCGTATCGCACAAGTAATGTCAATTGGACTTGTTGTTATTTCTATTATTTTCATTATTGTGAGACGAAAAATGGGGCAAGCTGATAAAAGATATTCGGAAAATTAGAGAAAAGTAGCATCTTATTATGAGATGCTGCTTCTTTCATATTCAGGAAAGAGAAGGGACTAAGGCAATGAGAATAAATACAGTGTTATTTGATTTAGATGGAACGTTAATTAATACAAACGAACTTATTATTTCTTCTTTTTTACATACGTTACATACATATTATCCAAATCAATATAAGCGTGAAGATGTATTGCCATTCATTGGTCCATCTTTACATGATACTTTCAGCAAGATTGATGAGAACAAGGTTGAAGAAATGATTACATGTTATCGTCAATTTAACCATGAGCATCACGATGAATTAGTGGAAGAATATGAAACTGTATATGAAACAGTTCAAGAGTTGAAGAAGCAAGGCTATAAAGTTGGTATTGTTACAACGAAAGCGAGACAAACCGTTGAAATGGGATTAAAGCTGTCAAAGCTTGATGATTTTTTTGATGTTGTCGTAACAATTGATGATGTAGAGCATGTGAAACCACATCCAGAGCCACTTCAAAAAGCGCTTGAGTTATTAGATGCGAAACCGGAAGAAGCATTGATGGTTGGGGATAACCATCATGATATTGTTGGTGGACAAAATGCGGGTACGAAAACGGCTGCTGTTTCATGGACGTTGAAAGGTAGAGCGTATTTAGCGGCTTACAAGCCGGACTTTATGCTAGATAAAATGAGTGATTTGCTACCGATTTTGTCTAATATGAACCGGTCATAAAGGTCCAAGTAAGTTAGTAGGGGCGTATTTCCCTACTTTAGTAGAGGAGCGAGCTAAGTGCGACGGACAACGCGCTATCCTGTTTCGGGAGAGAATTCATTATGGAATGTGTATAAAACAGTGTCCTTTTGGAAGGTAATGAAGAACTTTATTATTATCCAAATTGCACGTTACACGCCATTTTTATCCGTCAAGAATTGGTTGTACCGCACATTCTTACGGATGAAAGTCGGAAAGAAAACATCATTTGCGCTTATGGTAATGCCGGACATTATGTTCCCAGAAAAGATAACTGTGGGAGAGAATTCGATTGTCGGCTATAACACAACGCTTTTAGCACATGAATATTTAATTCGTGAATATCGACTTGGAGAGATCATCATAGGAAATGAAGTGATGATTGGAGCGAATACGACTATATTACCAGGTGTAAAAATTGGGGATGGCGCGATTATTTCAGCTGGCACACTTGTTCATAGAGATGTTCCAAGTGGTGCTTTCGTGGGTGGAAATCCAATGCGTGTTATTTATACGAAAGAAGAAATGGATGCTAGAGAAGGTTGATAGTAAAAATGTAACATTTCTCTTCTTTTTTAATGAATAAAAAGGAAATAATTGAGTATAATATACTGTTTTGTTTTTTACGGAATCGTTTATACTTATAGATAGAAGAATGTGTGAACGAAGAAAACAAAAAACTGGAGGATATATGGGGAAAAATCAAGGAATATATAAGGAGAACGGACAAGTTATCTCTTTTAATCAATTAGCGGACTTCTTTTATAAAAAAGGGATGAGGGCTTACAAAGGGCAAAAATTGCAAGATGCAATTAAATATTTTCGAAGAGCGGCACAAAGTGAGAAGGAGCCGTTTATTTTATGCCAATTAGCAACAGTATTATCTGAGGCTGGCGAATATCAAGAGTCGAATCAAATCTTCTTTAAGCTTGTTAGATCTAATCCAGAACTTGAACAGGGCTATTATTTTATTGCAAATAATTATGCATATATGGGGCTATTTCAGCAGGCGAAAAAGTATGCGGATCGCTATTTAGAAGTTGCAGAAGAGAAGGAATTTGTAGAAGATACATTAGAATTACTTGAGATTATGGAAGAAGAAGCGATGGGTGCGGAAGAGATTGAGGATGAAGATGATTTAATTGTTATGCAGGAAGAAGCGAATCGTTATATTCGTAACGGACAATTGGAAGAAGCAATTGCTACATTAGAAATTGTTACGAAAGATTATCCGGAATTTTGGTCGGGGCATAATAATTTAGCCATTGCACATTTTCAATCTGGTAATGTAGATAAGGCGCTGAAGTTAACGGAAATGATTTTAGAGAAAAATCCTGGTAATATACATGCGCTTTGTAATACGCTTATTTTCCTATATTCAATTGGAGAGCATAAACAAGTAGAAGCGTTAGCTGCTCAGTTAGTTTCGGTATATCCAATTTCGTTCGAGCATCGTTTGAAACTGGGAACGACACTTGCCACAATTGGTCATTTTGAGCCTGCATATAAATGGTTTAAAGTATTAAAGCGTCAAGGATACGAGGGAGACGTTAGTTTTTATTATTGGTTTGCATATTCTGCTTACATGGTGAAAGATCAGCAAGTAGCTGAAAAAATGTGGCAACATGTTGTAGAATTGCACCCTGATAAAAAGGGGAGAGAACCGTGGAATGCGCTGAATTTAGCGGATGAAGGACAAAACGTATTATTTGAAGAATTACGAAAATCATTTCAGCAAAGTGCGACGCTAGAGGAACAAATGCTAGCTTTATATTTAATGAATGAGTTGTCCACGCCAGAGAAGGTGGGATTCTTCTTTGATGTAGCGCAGGCGAAGAACGGTGTTCCAATCGTATCGCAACTTGCAAAGTATTTCTTTTTACTTAATAGCCATAAGAGCATTCCGGCTGATTTACAGCAATTTGAACAGTGTGCGCGAATTGCGGATGCTTTATATAATTATACGAAAAAAGATGATGAATTAATCGAAGAGTGTTTACAATTTTGGTTCTGTACGTTCATACGTTTATATACATCTGGGGTAGTTTTCACCAATGTATACGGCTGGTCAGCTGCGGTTGAATATATCGTGCGCAGCGAACAAGGAAATAAGATGACACAGTCGGAGCTTGGAGATGTATATAATGTATCTGTAGCGACTGTTCGAAAGTATGTGCAGGCTGTTAAGCGTACGCACACATAGAGTAAGCAAATCATTGGGAAAAAAATGATGCTAACAGTATAATGAGGGTAACTTAATTGTGTAGGAATGAATAGGAGTGAATAGTGTGTCAGAAGAAAAAATTTATGATGTCATTATTATTGGTGCAGGACCAGCTGGGATGACAGCTGCAGTATATACATCTCGTGCAAATTTAAGCACATTAATGCTTGAGCGTGGTATCCCAGGTGGCCAAATGGCAAACACAGAAGATGTAGAAAACTACCCAGGTTATGAGTCTATTTTAGGACCAGACTTATCAAATAAAATGTTCGAGCATGCGAAGAAATTTGGTGCTGAATATGCATACGGTGATGTGAAAGCAGTCATCGATGGTAAAGAATATAAAACAATTGTTGCTGGTAAAAAAGAATATAAAGCACGTGCAATTATCGTTGCAAGCGGTGCAGAGTATAAAAAAATTGGTGTGCCAGGCGAAGCAGAACTTGGCGGCCGCGGTGTATCATATTGTGCAGTATGTGATGGTGCTTTCTTTAAAGGAAAAGAACTTGTAGTTATTGGTGGCGGAGATTCTGCTGTTGAAGAGGGTGTGTTCTTAACACGCTTCGCATCGAAGGTGACAATTGTTCACCGCCGTGATACGCTTCGTGCACAGAAAATTTTACAAGATCGTGCTTTCCAAAACGAGAAAGTAGATTTCATTTGGAATCACACTATTAAAGAAATTAACGATGCAAATGGTAAAGTAGGAAGCGTAACGCTTGTAGACGTAAACAGTGGAGAAGAGAAAGAAGTCAAAACTGACGGCGTATTCGTATACATCGGTATGTTACCATTATCAAAACCATTTGTGGAACTAGGTATTACAAATGAAAATGGTTACCTTGAAACAAACGAGCGTATGGAAACGAAAGTTCCAGGTATTTTCGCAGCTGGTGATGTTCGTGAAAAAATGCTACGTCAAATTGTAACTGCAACAGGTGATGGTAGTATTGCAGCACAAAGTGCACAACATTACGTAGAAGAATTGTTAGAAGAACTAAAAACTGTATCAGAAAAATAAGGGATAACATACCTTTTGAGAAGAAAGCTACCGATAGGAGCTTTCTTCTTTTTTGTGAAAATGTCAAAGTTTTGTCAAAAAATATTAGGATTATAAGCTTTCTTATTGATATACTGGACTTTACGGAAAAAATCACTATAAGAAATGAGGAATTTATTCAGTATGGAATGGCGTAATATATATCGTGGATTTTGTATGGGCGTTAGTGATTTAATTCCTGGTGTGAGCGGCGGTACAATCGCTGTTGTGTTAGGGATTTATGAACAATTACTTGCGGCGATTAGTGGATTCTTTAGTCGTGAATGGAAAAAACATTTAGGATTTTTAATTCCCCTTGCAGCTGGTGTGGCAGCAGCGTTTTTAACATTAAGCCACGTTATTAAATATTTACTTGCAAATCATTATGAACCGACTCAATTTTTCTTCCTCGGTTTAATTATTAGTATATTACCGATGTTAATGAGAGAAGCTGATGCAAAGTCTTCGTTTAAAGGTAAACACATTGTTTTGCTAATCGTTGCAGCAATTCTTGTTGCAATCACAGCTTTCTTTAAACCGGATAAGGCAGCAGATCCAATTACGACGTTAACAATTTTAAATGCAATTGGTTTATTTTTCGCAGGATGGATAGCTAGTATGGCTATGTTGCTTCCTGGAATTAGTGGATCATTTATTTTATTAATTATTGGTGTGTATCCGACAGCAATTAATGCTTTAACTACACTGAACTTACCTTTAATCGTAGTTATCGGTGCTGGTGTTATGGTAGGGTTTGTTGTAAGTAGTAAAGGAATTAGTTTCTTGTTAGATCGTTATAAAAGTATGACATTTGCGGCAATTATTGGACTTGTTATCGGCTCAATTGTAATTGTGTTCCCTGGTATTCCAACTGGAGGATTTTCAATTATAAGTTCAATTATTACCTTTATTTTAGGATTCGCGATTGTTACTTATTTCGGTAAAAAATAAGTACTTTAATCCCCTTGGCGATAAAAATCGTTAAGGGGATTTTTCATGCTATTCATTGAAAGTCTAGGCATTTACATTGCTTGTTCTAGAAAGCTTTTTTAAAATTGTTGAGTAGCATATGCTGAGCGAAAGAGGACTGGCTCCTTCGTTGTAGCAAACTGTTTTTGATAGTATAATGAAATGAGTATGCAGTGAGAAATTTACTGCAAGTAGCTGAGGTGAAGAAACATGCAAAGAGTGACAAACTGTGTGTTAGTTAGAGATAATGAAGTGCTCTTACTCCAAAAGCCTCGCCGAAATTGGTGGGTTGCACCAGGCGGGAAAATGGAGCGTGGTGAGACAGTAAGAGATTCCGTTGTTCGCGAGTATCGTGAAGAAACAGGTATTTATTTAAAGAACCCAGCGTTAAAAGGGGTCTTCACCTTTGTCATCCAAGAAGGTGATAAAGTTGTTTCTGAGTGGATGATGTTCTCCTTTTTAGCGACAGATTTTGCAGGAGAAAACAAACTAGAGAGCGAAGAAGGCATCATTGGTTGGCATACATTTGACAAAATTGATGATTTAGCAATGGCACCAGGAGATTATCACATTATTGATTATTTAATTAAGGGAAATGGCATAATCTACGGTACATTTGTATATACCCCAGATTTTGAGTTGCTTTCATATCGATTAGATCCGAGTTAAACCGTCAAGGAGAGGATACGATGACAGAGAATAATGATATAAAAATGGTAATTATTACAGGAATGTCTGGAGCTGGAAAGACAGTAGCTTTACAAAGTTTTGAAGATTTAGGATATTTCTGTGTTGATAATTTACCACCGATGTTATTGCCAAAGTTTATTGAGCTTATGGCGGATTCAAAAGGAAAAATGAATAAAGTAGCACTTGGCGTTGATTTACGTGGCCGAGAGTTTTTCGAACATTTATGGGGAGCGCTTGATGATTTATCAGAACGTACATGGATTATTCCTCATATTTTATTCTTAGATGCGAAAGATGGCACGCTTGTAACTCGTTATAAAGAAACGAGACGTTCGCATCCACTTGCACCAACTGGTTTGCCGTTAAAGGGAATCGAAATGGAGCGCAGCTTATTAACTGATATGAAGGCACGAGCGAATATTGTGCTTGATACATCGGATTTAAAACCGAAAGAATTACGTGAAAAAATTGTTCATCTGTTTTCAACTGAAACTGAGCAAGCATTTCGTGTAAATGTTATGTCATTTGGATTTAAGTACGGTATTCCAATTGATGCAGATTTAGTATTTGATGTTCGTTTTTTACCAAATCCATATTACATTCCACATATGAAGCCATTAACAGGACTAGATGAGGAAGTTTCATCGTATGTGCTGAAATTTAATGAGACACATAAGTTTTTAGAGAAATTGACGGATCTTATTACTTTCATGCTGCCTCATTATAAAAGAGAAGGCAAGAGTCAACTTGTAATTGCAATTGGATGTACAGGTGGACAGCATCGTTCTGTTACGCTTACAGAATACCTTGGGAAACATTTGAAACCAGAGTATAGCGTTCATGTATCTCATCGTGATGTGGAGAAGAGAAAGGGCCATTAAGGGATGAAAAAAGAGAGAAAACCTAAAATTGTTATCATGGGAGGCGGTACCGGACTCTCTGTTTTATTACGAGGATTAAAACAATATCCAGTTGATATTACAGCAGTTGTTACAATCGCTGATGATGGTGGCAGTTCAGGTAGATTACGTGATGAGCTAGAAATTCCACCCCCAGGTGACATTCGCAACGTACTTGTTGCGTTATCAGATGTAGAACCGCTGGTGGAAGCTTTATTTCAGCATCGTTTCACAACGGGAGACGGGCTGAAAGGTCATGCGTTAGGAAATTTATTATTGGCGGGTATGACCTCGATTACAGGAGACTTTTTCCATGCGATTACGGAAACGAGTAAAGTGTTAAATGTCAGAGGACGTGTGTTACCGGCAGCGAACCAAAGTGCGGTACTTCATGCGGAACTAGAGGATGGAGAAATTGTAACAGGTGAATCAAAGATTCCTTATTACGGAAAGAAGATTAACCGCGTCTTTTTAACTCCGGAAGATGTAGAGCCGTTACATGAAACGTTGGCTGAGATTAAACGAGCTGATTTACTTGTTTTTGGTCCAGGAAGTTTGTATACGAGTATATTACCGAATTTAGTTGTTAACAAAATCGGGGACGCTGTTCTTGCTGCAAAAGCTAAGAAGGTATATGTGTGTAATGTTATGACGCAAGCTGGTGAAACGATGGGATATACTGCGTTTGACCACGTGCAGGCGTTACATGATCATTTAGGTAAACCATTTATCGATACTGCAATTGTAAATAACCGTGATATTCCTTGTGAATTACGTCAGTTATATGAGGAAGAAATGTCGGCGCCAGTTGTAGTAGATGAAGAGCGTTTTACAGAGAGCAATATTGATGTCATTCAAGATCAATTAGCAAAGTATGATGATCGTGTTGTAAGGCACGATACATTAAAACTAGCTTCTATTTTATATTCACTGTTGTAGATGAGCGTTGCCTCGTTTGAGGTAACGCTCATCCTTTCATATAGGACAAGATTTTTGTTCCAAAGTAATCGTATAAGGAGGTGTTGACTGTGTCATTTGCATCAGAAACAAAGAAAGAGTTGACGAATCTTGAGATGAAGGAATGCTGTGAGAAAGCAGAATTATCAGCGTTACTTCGAATGAACGGATCGCTTTCTTTTTCAAATCGTCGTCTATCTATCGATATTCAAACGGAGAATGCGGCAATTGCAAGAAGGATTTATACGCTTTTGAAAAAAGGATATGACGTGACGGTAGAATTGCTTGTTCGTAAAAAAATGCGATTGAAGAAAAATAATGTATATATTGTGCGGCTTGTTGAGAAGTCTCGTGAAATATTAGCTGATCTTCATATTGTTCGAGACGACTTTTCGTTGATCCGAAATATATCACAAGAATTGATTGAGAAGAAATGTTGTAAACGATCGTATTCACGCGGTGCATTTTTGGCAGGTGGTTCAGTAAATAACCCAGAAACATCATCTTATCATTTAGAGGTCTTTTCGTTATATAAGGAACATAATGATGCTATATGTGAACTGATGAACGGATTTGATTTAAATAGTAAGACGTTGGAAAGAAGAAAAGGGTACATTACGTATTTGAAAGAAGCAGAAAAGATTACAGAGTTTTTAAATATTATAGGCGCTCATAATGCGCTTTTAAGATTTGAAGACATTCGAATCGTTCGCGATATGCGTAATTCAGTAAATCGTTTGGTGAACTGCGAAACAGCCAATTTAAATAAAACAATTGGTGCAGCGCTAAGGCAGATTGAAAATATCCGTTATATTGATGAGACAGTTGGTCTTGATATATTACCAGATAAACTGCGAGAAATTGCACAATTACGAAGAGATTATCAAGATGTAACATTGAAAGAGTTAGGCGAGATGGTATCCGGGGGGAAAATTAGTAAATCGGGTATTAATCATCGTTTGCGTAAAATCGATGAGATTGCAGAGAAATTACGCGCGGGGGAAACGGTAGCAAAAAAATAAGAGGTTAAAGGGGAAATGGAGCTGTGGTTCAAAAAAGAGTTAAGGTTTCATTAAAAAACGGTTTACAAGCACGTCCGGCTGCGTTGTTTGTACAAGAGGCCAATCGCTTTCATGCGGATATCTTCATCGAGAAAGATGGAAAGACAGTGAATGCAAAGAGCATAATGGGGATTATGAGCTTAGCAATTGGAACTGGTAGCATGATAACAATTACAACAGAAGGTTCAGATGCAGAAGAAGCTTTAGAAGCATTAGCTGCATATGTACAATAAGAAGCTATCGCGCATGTGCGATAGCTTTTTTGTTTTGTTGTTTGTTGGTGGGTATGCGAGTGCGGAGGCCACACTATAAAAAAAGCGCCCTGCTATAGGGCGCTTCCGCTTTAAATCTATCTAGCTCCACCGGCTAGAATCTTCGGTCGTTTCGCCCCTTCATTCGAGGCAAAAGCGCCTCGGAATCAGGGGCTCCATCGCCCTGCGATTCTGAACGAGCCGCTTCTGCTTTAAATATCTATTAACGATTTGTAAAGATCTTATCGATTAAACCGTATTCTAGAGCTTTTTCTGCTGTCATGAAGTTGTCGCGGTCTGTGTCGCGTTGTAGTACTTCAAGTGGTTGACCTGTGCGGTCAGCAAGAATTTGGTTTAGTTTTTCACGTAAGAACAGGATACGTTTTGCAGCGATTTCGATTTCAGTCGCTTGACCTTGTGCTCCACCAAGTGGTTGGTGAATCATTACTTCACTGTTTGGAAGTGCATAACGTTTTCCTTTTTCACCTGCTGCAAGTAAGAATGCACCCATAGATGCAGCCATACCGATACAGATTGTTGATACTTGTGGTTTAATAAACTGCATTGTATCGTAAATTGCCATACCTGCTGTGATAGAACCACCAGGGCTGTTGATGTAGATGTGAATATCTTTTTCTGGATCTTGAGATTCCAAGAATAAAAGCTGGGAAACGATTGAGTTAGCTACGTTGTCATCAATTGCACTACCAAGCATAATGATGCGGTCTTTTAATAGTCGAGAGTAAATATCGTAAGCGCGTTCTCCACGATTTGTTTGTTCAATTACTGTAGGAATTAAATTCATCTGTTATTTCCTCCTTCTAAAGCTTTCTTAGTCTTATAATACAATTATGGTCAATAAAGGTCAAACGAAACCACTTTAAATCAAAAAAATATGTAGTTGTACCATGAAATATTCGCTATGTTTTTGAAATTCCCTGCTTATGTATCTTCAACATCATAACCGAATTACATAAATTTAAACGTTATAAAAACTATAGAAAAAAAGAAAAGAACGCCTTTTTACTACAGCGTTCTTTCGATATCTATTCTTTTAAAAGATAGGTTACTTTATTTAAAATCTTTTCGATGTGTTTCGCGTTTTTACTATACATTTCGCTTGCTGATTTCGACTTTGTTTCTAGGGAAAATAGTTCAAGATCAGCATGACATTTTTTTAAAGATGCTAATAATAAAGGCTTATTTTGAGGAGAAGGCATTTGTAGTTTGTCATTATAAATGTCGATAGTAAGTTGTCCATATGAATCCACTTGACCGAGAAAAACATTTTCAATAACAACACCGAGCTTTTCTAGTTCGGAATGTAACCAAGCACGGTTATGCCCGCTTGAGGATAAAGGTTCATCTAAGACATTTCCATCCATAATAACAGTTTGTGGTTCTTTTTCATTTGGTACTTTTAAGCCGATGTCTTTTGCTGTAAGTGGTTGAGAATCTTTCTTTAATAGTACATTTAATTCTCCGCTCGGTTCTAAGACAGCAAATTCGACTTCAGCTACGCTGAAAGCATTTTTTCCACGAAGTAGTTCCAGTAATTCGTCACTTGTATATTTTTCTTTCTTTAAGTTGTCTTCGAGTATCTTTCCGTCTTTTATTAGTACGGTAGATTTTCCTTCAAAAAAATCTCGAGCTGTTTTGTTCTTTAAAGAGAGGATGCCTGTTAAAAAAGGTACCACAGCGAAAATGAGTATCGCAAAGACGCCGTGGAAAAATTTTGAATCGAGCCCTGTAGATACTTGGGCAGCGATGTCACCGATTGTCATTCCGGCTATGTATTCAAAAAAGGAGAGCTGAGAGATTTGTCTTTTCCCTAACCATTTCGTAATAGCGAATAAAATAATTAATATGAATACAGAGCGAAGAATGACAAGTGTCCATTCCGGCAGGTGAGACATAGTCATTTCCTCCAGTCTACTTAAAACCCTTTATATTGAGGTTCTTCACGTTCTAATACTGAAACTCTATTCTGTAAATCAGTGATGATGCTGTCCATTTCTAACATGCATTCATGAAATACACGTTTTGATTCCGCGTCCTGTGAATTTAGTGAAAGAGAGCTTAAACTTGCTTGAGCGCCCCTTACACTAGCGAGGCAGGTTTTAACGCTAGCGATAACTGTCATACGAACACCTTACCCTTTCGGTTTGAATAGCAATGCTCCAATGAAGCCGAAAATAATAGCTGCAGATACGCCGGCGCTCGTTACTTTAAACATGCCGGTAATGACGCCGACGATACCATGTTTTGCAGCTTCTTCCATTGCGCCGTGAACGAGGGCATTACCGAAACTTGTAATAGGTACAGTTGCCCCGGCTCCAGCGAAATCAATTAATGGTTCATACAGGTTGAATCCGTCCAGTATAGCGCCGACAACAACAAGTGTTGCCATTGTATGAGCGGGTGTTAGCTTGCCGACATCAAACATAAGTTGGCCGATTACACAGATGAGTCCGCCAATGACGAAAGCCCAGAAAAAAATCATTGCGTTGCACCTCCGAATTCAATCGAAACGGCGTGAGCGATACACGGAATCGTTTCTTCTTGTTGGAATGTAAGTGGAGATAGTAAAGCGCCTGTCGCAACGACAAGTATTTTTTTGAACTCTCCTCTTTTCATTCGGTTTAATAAATGACCGTACACGACTGTTGCGGAACATCCTGGTCCACTCGCCCCAGCTATGACTGGTTGTCCGTCTCTGTAAATAATGATTCCACAATCTTGGAATTGTTCACTTGTTACTTTTGTTCCGTGTTTATGTAGTAGGTCGTAGGCAATTTCGCGACCGACATGTCCAAGGTCACCTGTTACGATTAAGTCGTAATAAGAGGCGTCAATTTGTCGTTCACGTAAATGGGCTTCAATTGTATCGACAGCCGCTGGGGCCATCGCACCACCCATATTAAAAGGATCTGTTAATCCCATATCAATCACTCGTCCAATTGTTGCAGATGTTACTCTAGGACCATGTCCAGTGTCGCTTAAAATAGCTGCACCAGCTCCAGTTACTGTCCATTGTGCGGTAGGAGGTTTTTGACCGCCGTATTCAGTTGGATATCGGAATTGTTTTTCTACAGCGGCATTATGGCTGGATGCCCCAGTTAATAAATATTTTGCGCCTTTTGCATTTACAATGCTTGCCCCGAGTGCTAATCCTTCCATTGAAGTAGAACATGCTCCGAATAATCCGAGATATGGTGTGCCGAGTGTACGGCAGGCAAAGCTTGTTGGAGTGATTTGATTAATTAAATCTCCTGCAAGTACAAATTGAATATCATCTTTACGAAGCTTGGCTTTTTCAGTAGCACGGCTACAAGCTTCTTCGAATAAAATTTTATGGGCTTTTTCATAGGAATCCTGTCCGAGCCATAAATCTTCATGAAGGATATCGAAGTCTTCTGGAATGTTCCCTTTTGCTTCAAACGGTCCACCAACGACTCCTGTCGAAATAATAACGGGTTTATTTTCAAATACCCACGTTCGGTGTCCTTGTAACATTTATAGCCCTCCCCATTGAACGAGAATCGTTTTAATAAGTGCGATGACGAAAGCTGAAAATACACCAAATAAAATAACAGAACCGGCTAATTTAAACATATTTCCTCCAACGCCGAGTACGAACCCTTCAGTTCGGTGTTCGATACATGCGGCAATAACAGAGTTACCGAATCCAGTAACGGGTACAGCTGTGCCTGCTCCAGCAAACTGCCCAAAGCGGTCATATATACCGAATCCAGTTAGCAACATGGAGATGAAAATAAGAGTTGCGACTGTTGGATTTCCTGCTGAACGCTCAGTGAAATCAAAATATGTGATGTAAAAAGTAGAAATAAGTTGTCCGATGAAGCAAATAAAACCACCGACGAAAAAGGCTTTTATACAATTTTTCAAGACAGGGCGCTTCGGTTCTCGTTCTTGCTCGAATTTTTTATACTCCTGTTGCACAGGGGTTAAGTTCTTATCTTTACTAGACATTGCAATCCTTCCTTTTCTTTTAAAAAGCGTTAAGTGTTAGACTCCATTTTTTTCCCGATGAGTTTTAATTGCTTATTAATCTCATCTTTAGATACTTTTTTTTCCTTTATCCTTTTTTCAAGTTTTTCGAGTAACATAAAGATTTTTTTATCTGTACTTACACGAACATCGAAAGTAGGATGTTCATCACTTAGCTGCTTTTGAAGCTTCTTACGTAAAGGTTTTAATCCAAACCTTTCGTGGTGCTCCGGTGTAACTGCTATGTAGAGATCTAAATTTGAATTCACTGCTGTGCTTTTTATAATTTCATCCATAGCGAGAGCTCTTTTCTTTGCTCCTTGTGATATAGATTGATTAAATGATTCCGTACTCGTCTTTGTTAATTTGGGACCTTTCTCTTTCTCCGTTCGTTTTGCTTCTTCTTTCACTTTTTTATCTAAGGGACTATTATCACATCCGGTAAAAGAGCTACATAGAAGGGCAAATAATGCGGTTATGAGGCCGAGTTTTCGCATGATTATCATTCCATTTCTATTGCAATATGTAATGTGATAGAAAAAGGATGACTGCATATCATCCTTTTTCTATTTCACAGCATGACGAATACGTTATTGCTGTGAGTATTGTGGTTCTTCTTGTTGGACTTCTTCAACGCGTGGGTTTAAAGAATCGATAATCGTTTGCGTTTGCTCTGCAGCTGTTTGGAAAAGTTGCTTTGCTTGTTGGTTATCCGTATCAAGAGCGAATCCCTCTAAGCTAGCTTGTGCACTTTTTAATCCAGAAACAGTTTGCTTTAATTTTGTAATTACAGTCATTGAATGAAGCCCCCTTTGGAATATCAATTCAAAGATTATAATTTGTGAGTTGGGGTGAATTTATGATTGGAAAATTTAGGGGGAAAGCATGTGAAGGTTACAATTTTGTAATGAATATGTAAGGAAAAGCGATAGTGGAACAAATTTTTTTCTTCTAGAATAAAGAAAGTAAAGCAAGTCAAAAAGATATTTTAAGGAGAAAAAATGAAGAAATTATTATTAGGTTTAATTGGACTTTTTATATTAGTTATTGGTGTGGCAAGTGTTTCTCATAATGAGATAACAGATAGATACAACCCGCTTGTGAAAGAGGATTGGTTATATGTAAAAGCGAAAGAATCTGGCCGACTATCCAAAATCGGAGAGGTAGCTGGGGATTATAAACTTACTGGTTATTACGCTTCGGGAGAAGGAAAAGACGTTAAGTTTTATGCACCTCGTGGGCTTCGAGAAGGAGCGTATGTAAAGGTTAAAACAAAAGGTGAATATATTGAAACATACCAAGAAGTACAGCCGAATGAAATTCCAAAAGGGATTAAAGAGAAACTAGATAAATAAAATGGGTAAGAAGTGCCTCCTAAATGTAGAAATTAGGGGGCTTTTTTATGCAGACAAAAAGCGTATATATAATGTGCTATCAAAGAGTTTTTATTGATTTAAATGGTTTTTATTGCTATTATTATGAAGAGAAAATGAAGTGTTTTCTATAATCATGCGCCCATAGCTCAGTCGGATAGAGCGGTGGTTTCCGGTACCACGTCTGCCGGGGGTTCGAATCCCTCTGGGCGCGCTTTTAGATTTTTAAATAATTACATGTTTTTTCTTAAAACCTTGATATGACTGGGTTTATATAATTTTGTAGGAACTATCTATTTCAAATAAACTTATACGTTTAGAATTTTTTTTGCACGATTTTTGCACGTTTTATATAACTGATTGGAACAAATTCAACATAGTTTGATCAACGATTCTAGATTCCTTTTGTTCCATTTCATCTAAGACATGTGAATATGTTTGTAGTGTAATTACAATATCTTTGTGGCCAAGTCTTCTTGAAATGTATTTTATATTAACGCCATTGTATAAGAGTATAGATGCATGTGTATGGCGTAATGAATGACATGTTATCGGTTTAACATTGCATCTTGCGCAAATCTTTTTGAGAACTTTGTTTACAGCGTTATTTGTTATAACTTCCATTTGATTATTAATAAAACACAAGTTTTTAGTATTCCTTAAACCTGTTTTCAGAGCATGTTCTTTTTGGTGTTTTTGTAAATCTTTTAACATACTCACTGTTTCCTTATCAATTGTTATTGTACGTACAGATTGATAATTTTTAGTGTTACCAAAGTCATTCTTATCACGATAATCCCACGTCTTATTGATTGTAATTGTTCTTTCTTCTATGTTTACACAGTCCCATGTCATCCCTATTATTTCACCAAATCTTGCCCCAGTGGCTATGGCAAAAAGAATTATATATCTTGAAATGTATTGTGTTGTTAAATTTGTGCGTAATTCATCCACTATTTTTTTCATCTCTTCTTGATTGATAAACTTTAATTCTTCTGATTTTGTTTCATTCTCTCCATGTATAATAGCTTTGTAAGTAGGATCTCTATGCAAAATTCCATCTTCAATTGCATATTTTATACATGCTTTAACACAGTTATGTTTTTTCTTGACGGTCATTTTAGCACGTTTTTTAGATAATTCATTTAAAAAGTTTTGATATAAAACTCTATTTAAGTCTTTCATACGGACACCAATAAAATGCTCTTCGACTAATTTTACAGATTGTAAAAGGTTTTTCTCATGCGATAGACTATGTTTTCCTTTTTTATATACCTCAAACCATTCTCTCATATACTCGGAGAATAGTTTATCTTCTGCATTTAAATTATGTCCACGACTTATTTTTTTTTCTAATTCACTTGCTGCAATTGCTGCTTCTTTTTTGGTCGAGAATCCACCTTGGGTTTTTGTTTTGTATTTATCTCCATCTTTATAAGAAACGCGATACCTCCAACCAGTTGCTCTTTTTTCAAAACTTGCCAAGTTTTTCTCCTCCATTCAAAATAAAATTCACTAAAACTTTTGAATGTTTATATGTGTATCAGTTAAGAAATGAACTAAGTAATTTTTATGATAAAAAGATACTCCTTTTGTCATCCGGATATATTCAAATGCATCTATAACACAAGCCGTTGTAACTTCAAGTTCTTCTGCTATATCCCAAGGTGTTTGGATGCCTTTTTCATAGCATAGTATTAAAGCATCAATTGTAACAATTCGGAGGCAGCCTATTTTTCGGGCTTGGAATTCTTGCTGACGTTCGGTAATAGTTTCCTGTCTAATTATATTACCTATGCCTTTCTCAAAGTGAGCTATTTCCTCACTAACTGTTACGTACTTTTCTGCAATGGTTTGATTAAGATTATTATTGATATATATTTCACTACCAACACAAAGTCCACTTAACCCATTAGGCATCTCATTATTAAAGTTGAAAGTTATTTCTGGATATTGTGCTATAAGTGTTTCCAACTTGTTCATATAAATGCTCCTATTTTCTTTTACTTTTAACAAAATTAATGAAGTCCATTACCTCTTGTAGTTCTTCTTTGCTTAGATTATCTTCCATGTGAGCTGCGATTACCATATGAGGATCATCTTCTGTTTCCTGATCCTTGTTTATAGTGATAATCCCTGATACATCATCATCAGTAATTCTTTCTCCTTTTTCCAGCTTTTCTGCTATCGTAAAGAAACTTTGGGGACTTACCTGTAATGCCTTTGCATAATTTTGTATATCTAATTCATCAAGTGTGCTATTTCTATTTTCATGACCAGATATGGTGCTTTGTTTATAACCAGTAATTTTTTCTAAATCTTTTTGAGTCATTCTTCTGTATTTACGTAAATATTTGATCGCTGGACCCAGAATATTTTTTTTCAATTTCAAGTGACCTCCATCCATTGATACGATAAGGATAGTATACTCTAAAATAACGCGTGATACAATAATAATATTGCGTATCATAATATTGTTTCTGTATATAGCTTGAATAATATCGAGATGTGCGATATTATTTGGTCATCGGATAATTCGGAGGTGACACAATGACTGTTAAAGAAGAAATTAGAAAGAAATATTTAAAACCCAAACGAATTTTAAAAAGAGAAAGAATGGCACGTGATATCACGATTGCAGAAATGGCAATTGCATTGGGAATCAATAGAGACGCATACTCTGCGAAGGAAAAAGGGAAATTTTCATTTTCGGATTATGAGATGCAAGTTATTAAAAAAAAGTTAGGCTTACCAATTGAGTATCTTTTTTTTATAGATTAATATCGAGTATCTCAATATTTTAGGAGGGCTTTATGTGGAAAAAGAAAAAACATGGTGGGAAATGAAAGATTTAAAAAAAGCTACTGGATATAGTTATGGTTGGTTAACACAAAATATTCTTTACAAACCTTGTTATAAGAAAATATTGGATATTAACAACGGTGGTTTTGTTTATTATCCAGAGTCTAGAGGGAAAAAGTGGTTGTTTATAGCTGATAGAATGCAGGAGTTTCTTGAGAAGCATTTTAATCAGATTGTAAGTAAATAAAAGCAAGTTAATTTACATATATCCATTAGATCAATAAATCTTAAGGAGAGTGAGAAGCATGAATGGAGTACTATTAGCAACACGAATTATGAAAGGGCATGAAGTCGTTAAAAAATGCGCAGAAGCAAGAAATAACCCTTTACTATTAGAAGCTATGGAATCAGAAGCAAAACGTAAGTTATATGAAATGAACCGTAAGGTTTCAAATCGAAGGGAGGTGAGTTAATTGAAGGAAGTAACATTAGTTTTTAAATCAGGTGCTAAAGCAAGTTTTACAGTAGAACAATTTAAAACATTTAAAAATAGTTTTGGATTTTTATCAGGAATTGAATATGAAGGTGCTACTGGAAAGGTACCATTGCACATTGGTGTGAGTAATATCGATGCAATATTTGTGGAAGACATTATTGAAGAGGAATCTAAGGAGCCAGATCAACCAATTGAAGATTTCTATGGTTGTGAAATTAAACAAGATGATAAGTATTTTATGTTTGGCCAGGATGCCGTACTTGAAGGAAATCAAACGAATTACTTAATTGCGGAACAAAGTGTTGAATGCTTTCGAGCTGTATAAAAGGAGAAACCGCCAGTTGGGGCTGACGGCCTAATAAAAACACATGTTGAGGTCATTATAGCATGAAATGAATGCATGTAAAGGAGTGAACGATCATAATTGAAAATCTAATGATTATAGGAAATCCAAATGATTCAGCGATAACGAATGTTATGGGGCATTGTGCGAGTTGCAATAAGGAAATCTACTGCGGTGAAGAGTACTTGGATTTTGAAGGTGATTGTATACACAATTCAACAGAATGCGTTAAGGAATACGTTGTTGTACATTCTACCCAAAAGATAGCAGGTGAATGAAATGAACTTACAACAAAAGATTGAAAGTGAGATAACCATTTTAAGGCGTCTAATTGATCGATACAAACGTTGTGATGATTCGGAATCCATTTGTATGGTGATTGCCTATGAATATGGATTGCAGATGTTGATGGAAGTATATGAAATGAGTAAACAAAAAGAGGTGCTGCCGTTTTGAATGGTGGAATTGAAGAACTAGAAAAGTCATTAAGTGTGGAACAACGAAGGTTAAGTGAACACAAAAGAGAGTTAGAAAGGCTAATAGAAAAGAAACCGATTGTGGAACAAAATATTTGGAACACAGAAAGTAAAATTTTTGATTTGGAAGCTTCTATTTTTGTTTTGAAAAGCATGGCGAAGGAGTGAATCAATTGGAAATCACAAACGGTGCTGCCATTACCAAAAGTAAAAAAGCAAAAATTATTATCTATTCAAAGCCAGGTAACGGTAAAACAACAGTTGCTGGATTGTTACCAGGCAAAACATTAGTCTTGGATATTGATGGGACAAGCCAAGTTTTAGAAGGATATGAAAATGTAGATGTAGCTAAAATTGATGGTGAAAATCCACATGATAGCATCCTACAATTTTATGCATTAGCAAAAGCAAATATCGCTAAATACGATAACATCTTTGTTGATAATTTAACGCATTACCAAAAGTTATGGTTACTTAAAAAAGGTGAAAATACGAAAAGTGGTATGCCGGAATTAAAGGATTACGCTTTACTAGATAACCATCTTTTAAAGGTAGTAGAAACGTTTAACTCATTAGATGCAAATGTTATTTTTACAGCTTGGGAAACAACAAGAAATATCATTCATGATGATGGGCAGCAATATACACAATTCATTCCAGATATTCGGGATAAAATCGTCAATCATATTATGGGAATTGTTCATGTGGTTGGTCAATTGGTTAAAAAGGCAGATGGTACAAGAGGATTTGTTTTAGAAGGTAATCAAAGTGTTTTTGCTAAGAACCATCTCGATGTGCGGAAAGGCTGTATACAAGAAGAATTAATTGTGTCATCCACAAACTAATAAACAGGGGGAAATAAATAATGAGTTTCTTTCAATTTGATGAAACAAACGTAAATACAGGTTTTGAATTAGTTGCTGAAGGTAAATATGAAGCGGTAATTGTAAATGCGGAAGCTGGCAAAACACAAGCTGGTAAAGATAAATTATCGATAGATTTTGAAATTCGAAGTGATGTAACACAACATCATCAAGGAGCAAAAGTGCTTTATAACATGTTTACGTTCGAACATGAGGTTTCGGTTAGAATCGTCAATTCTTTATTAAAAGCATGTGGCTTTGGACATCATCATGCTTTCGCATCTGCTGAAGATATGGGGAAACAACTTCTCAATAAGAATCTACAAATCACAGTAAAACATGAAGAGTACGATAAGATTGTGGATGGTCAAAAACAAAAACGTACGGTAGCCAAGGCAAAATATTATGATGTGTCGGACGTAAATCCGATAACAAGTGGTCCAGCAGTAACAGTCGGTGATGATATGTTACCGTTTTAAATAACTACATAGAGAGGTTGGTTTGTACCGACTTCTCTTGTTTATATCTTAAAAGGCTAACCGGAGGTTGTAATGAAACAGAATCCATACAATTTTAATGAGATACCAACAGAGCTGAAAAGCTTACCGCAGTGGGTGCTTTGGCGCAAAGAAGAGAGAAATGGAAAACCGACGAAGATACCGTATCAAGCCAACGGCGAAATGGCGCAAGCAAATAATAGGCGTACATGGTCGACATTAGCAACAGCGGTCAAGTTTTATTTAGAAGGCGATTATGACGGAATAGGGTTCGTGTTCAGCAGGCAGGATAACTATATAGGAATAGACATTGATAAGTGTGTTGTGGCCGGAAAAACAAATACTTTTGCAACAGAAATTATCGATACAGTAGACAGTTATACAGAGTTTTCACCATCAGGAAAAGGTATCCACATCATTATCAAAGGGAACCTTCCACAATCTGTTTTAGGTACTGGAAGGAAGAATACCAAGCATGGTTTAGAAATTTACTCATACGGACGATTCTTCACATTCACTGGAAATCGAGAAAATTCTAATAATGTGTATGATCGTACGGATGAATTAGCAGAAGTGTTTGAACAGTATTTCGATGATAGTGACATACAAGGTCGCGTGAATTTAGCAGAATTTGAAAAAGATGAAATCAAAATTTCAAATGATGCTTTATGGGAGAAAATGTTCCGTAGTAAAAATGGCGATGAAATTCGCTCATTATACAATGGAAGCCTAATTAATAAAGATCATTCGGCAAGTGACCTTTCTCTATGTAACCATTTAGCATTTTGGACAGGGAAATCAGCAACACGAATGGATTCCATGTTTCGTGAGACGAGCTTAATACGTGATAAATGGGACGTTATCCATTTCAGAGATACAAACGAAACATATGGGGAAAGAACGATAGCAACGGCTATTTCATCTACTTCTTCCACAATTCTAGATTATAAGCAACCATTCGATGAATTTTCATTTGATTTTATAAGTGAAGATGTAGCTGAAGTTGTGGAAGACAAACCAAAAAGGAAATTTAAACTAACGGAACTTGGAAATGCGGAACGTATTGCTTATGAATACGGCCATGTAATTAAATTCGTTCATGATATCGGTTGGTATATATGGGATGGAAAACGATGGAGAGTGGATACGAAGAAAGAAATTGAAAGAATTACAGCAAAAGTTCTCCGTAGTCTTTCTAAATCAGAAGATGAATCGGAAATAAAATGGGCACGTATGTGTGAGCGTAGAAATGTAAGAATGAATAGTATCAAAGATCTTATGCCATTGGTCCCAGGAGCGCGTGAAGATTTTGATAGCCATAAATATTTATTCAATGTTGCAAATGGAATGGTAGACTTACAGACGGGGCAGCTTCGTCCGCATGATCGGGAGGTATATCTATCGAAAATCACCAATGTTACATTTGATGAGCAAGCGAAATGTCCAGAGTGGATGAAGTTTTTAGAACAAATTTTTCAGGGGAATCAAGAGTTGATGGAATATATGCAACGATTGATTGGCTATTCTCTTACTGGAGAAATTGCCGAGCAAATCATGGTCTTCTTAATCGGTGGAGGTTCTAACGGAAAATCAACTTTTATCAATATCATTAAGGACCTTATGGGTGATTATGGAAGACAAACGAAGTCCGATACTTTTATCAAGAAGAAAGAAACAGGAGCGAATAATGATATTGCTAGGTTGGCTGGGGCCCGGTTTGTATCCGCCATCGAAAGTGAAGATGGGGAGCAACTCTCAGAGACATTTGTCAAGCAAATAACAGGTGGTGAGCCTGTATTAGCAAGGTTCTTAAGACAAGAGTTTTTCGAGTTCATACCTGAATTTAAAGTTTTCTTCACTACAAATCATAAGCCGGTTATAAAAGGTGTGGATGAAGGGATTTGGAGACGTATTCGTTTGATTCCATTCAATCTACAGCTACCTAAAGAAAAACGTGATAAGAAATTGCCAGAAAAACTAAGTCTTGAAATGCCAGGCATACTAAATTGGGCGATTGAAGGTTGTTTGAAGTGGCAGCAGTCAGGTTTAAATGATCCGGCGATTGTTAGGAAAGCCACAGGTGATTACAAAGAAGAAATGGATATACTTGGTCCATTTATGTTTGAGTGTTGTTTTAAAAGAGATGACGTTCAATTGGAAGCAAAACAATTATATGAAACGTATGCGAATTGGTGTTTTAGAAATGGTGAGCATCAATTAAAAAATAGGGCATTTTATCGGATTTTGGAAACGCAGGGTTTTAAAAGAGAGCGTGGCAACAGAAATAAGTATTACATCAAAGGTGTTACTTTAATAGACCGAAATAATACTGATAAGCAATCAAAGTTACTGGAAAACGAAGAAAATAGTGAGAATGTTACTAAAAGTAACAAATTTAAAATCTCATAAAAAACCTTGTGTATCAAGGGTTAAAGATGCTTTTTATATTCTTTTTGTTACTTTTGTTATTAAATATTACCTTCTAAAAAAATAATATATATATTCTATTAGGAGCCTACAAGGAATTTTTAGATAACACCAATAACACGAAACACTTCAATCCCTTGTGGTTGTAAGTCTTGTGACGTGTTACTAAATGAAAAAAAGCGTGATTTATGGTGTTTTTTGAGTGGGAAAAGGTCATTTTAGTAACAGGCTGGGTAATGGAGGTGGGTTATTATGAAAAAGTTTATAGAAGAAAATACCGAACGAGATATTAAAAGTTTTGAGTTAACTGATGACTTATATAAACGTTATTTGAAATATTGTGAAACGTATGATTTGGAATCTATTAGTAGAAGAAGCTTTAGTTATCAATTGAGTAAAGAACGAATCGGAGCATACCACAAGTTTAGAAATAAACCAGCAAGGTGGGGAGTGAAACTACTGCCATGCAAGTATTGAAAATTGTATCAGATATTTGGAAAGCGGGTGCGAATATTTATTTGGATCCGAGCGATGACCGAATGGGAATAACGAGACAAAACTTAATCTCAACGGAAGTGATGCAAGCTGCAGAACAACATTTTCAGGAAATCCATACATGGTTTCAATCCTGGAAGAATGAAAGTGTCGAGGACATCACCATGTTGAAGATTTTGTATCAATTCTGTGGATGGCAGCATAATCAAAAATTACATGACTGGTTACGAGCTGATGTAGATTCCTTACAACTCTTTTATGACTGGACGATTGTACTTGCGGAGAATGGTTGGACAGACATCTATGAAGACTATCGTCCATTTAAAAATGATAAATCGGTTGTAATGTCAAGAAAGATATATGAACGTGCGGTTATACATGTGAAGAAAGGAGTATGGAATTGATCAGTTATCGTTATACAGACACGGAAATACACAACATTCTTAAAACACTCACGATTGTAATTGATTCTCGTGAAAACGTAAATGGCCATATTCGCGATTATTTACATCAAAAGGGAGTCCCTATGAAAAATCAAAAATTAGATACAGGTGATTATGGTTACATGATTCCGAAAAATGAAGAACTGGGAATACCTCGTGATATCTATTTAGATAGCCGAGTAGAACGAAAGGCCCACATGGATGAGATCACAGGGAACTTACAAAAAAATACGCAAACAGCGTTTGAAAATGAATTGATTCGTTCAAAGGACATTCCATTCACTCTAATTGTGGAGGACCTACATGGATACGAAAAGATGCTACAAGGGAAGTATCATTCCAAATACAATCCACTAGCGTTACTGGGAAGGCTAAATACATTTAAAGCAAAGTATGGCTTTGAAATTGTGTATTTGGATAAAAAATTCAGTGGGAATTGGATTTATCATCATTTTTATTATCAAGCGAAATATTATCTTAAAACGGGCATTTTTTAATTTTGGGGAGAAACATGGATAAGCGTATTTATAAAGAAAGAGCCCTGAAGTAAAGGGCTCTCGGACCAGTGTATACCTACAATTACTAATAATATATGCTTAGCTTTTGTAAATGGTTAATTAAACCAAAAAAGATATTGAAATCCAGATGCAGTCTTCAATAACTTTCGGAAAAATTAGTGTAATCAGACTTTTTCAGCTGAGTAAATTTTTTTATAGTGTATGTTCATCTTTAAGAAAAGGTTCATTGAACCAAAAGGAGCAACTAACAAAAGTTAGATGCCCAAGTGTAAAGAAGAAGCAAATCGGAAGGTAACTCAATGACCTTATGTGTATAGTATGGGCAAGCACAATTATTTTATACATAAGTGGAATGAAAAAATGGTTATAAATACCCAAAATAGTCAAAGCTAATTTTAATACAAACGATATTTTTATGGAAAGAGGAATGGATATGAAAAAATACAGACCTAGTATGGGAAAAGCGAATGTGGTGGAAGGTGAAACGCTACTGTTTCCATTTAGAACATTATCAAATGAAATTTCAAAAATAATAGGTGAAGTAGTGTCATTTGATAAAACCAGTGATGGTTTGGAATATATAGAGGTGAACGTAGGCGATAAAAGAATCAAACGATATGTAATTTAGTCAATCATTCATTTCCTATGAAAAAGGAGCTATATAATGAGGAAATTCAGCGTTTAAATATATTCTCAATACCATAGTTCTGTGGACGATAAAATGTCTAAAAATGTGTGAAACCAGTTTATAAAACAATTCATCAGTTTTGAGATGAAATCAAAGGGGGAGAAAACAATGAAAAAGGATACGAAACGTAAGGTTAGAAAGGCAATTGCTCGTAGAGGTAAGTTAGTAGAAAGATATCGTGTTGAAACAGCGTGGAGAAACATATTTGTACAAGCTGGCATCTTAAAATAAGTGAGGTGGCATACACATTGCTAGAATGGTTAAAAGGTTATCATAAGTTAGAAGATGAAATTATCTATTTAGAAAGTGATTTAGATAGAAGCAAGAAAGAGTTAAAACGTTGGATATATAGTGACTTGCAAGAAGTGCGATTAACTGAAGGGGCAGAAGGAGGAAAGCTTGAAGATCGTATTGCTGTACGTGAACATGACCTAGCTCATAAGATGAATGACATGTACGAATTAAAGAAAGTGATTCAATCATTCAAAGGATTAGAACATAAGATTATGTATGGTAAGTATGTGGAGGGTAAGACATTGGAAAAGCTTGCTGAAGAATTAGACTACAGTCCGCGTTATATCTATAATAAACATGCGCAAATAAAGCGAATGATTGAATATGCTCAAAAGCTAGGTTAACAAAACATTAAGTTCACTTCAGTTCATGTTAACTATTGCAAAAAGGAGTTATAGTAATAACATAAAGAATTGACGAAAAGATAGCTGGTCTACAGTTGTTCTTTCATCATGTCAAAAAACGCGTATTGGTGACAGAGGCAGTACTCGTTTTTTGAAACTGATAGTCTACTATTATTGTTATGAGAGTAAGTCCTAAATAAATAATAGTTTGACAAGAAGGATTTCAAGATAATATATGTAACAATAGATAAAGATTGTTACCAAAAAACTAATTAATTTTGTTGGATTTACCAAATTTCAGACATAATCGGAATGCCGAATCATACATTTATAGGGAACAGTTACAATTCCTCTTTACGAGAGGGCACTTATCTGGAGGGGAGTGCCCTCTTTCGTATGCCAAAATTAGAAGATGCATATGTCGTGAATAAGGTAAGGTTCGATAACAGTGGTGAATGGATATTAAAATATCACGTACCGTATTATATAATTCATTTCAAAAGGAATGAAAAATGCAAATGCAATGTATGGCAGGTCATGTGGAGTATAAATTCGCAT
>NZ_JAQFNK010000027.1:0-58350 GCF_027710505.1 Bacillus cereus group sp. TH152-1LC
GAACACGGAAGTTAAGCTCTCTAGCGCCGATGGTAGTTGGGACCTTGTCCCTGTGAGAGTAGGACGTCGCCAAGCAACTAAACACGAGTCAAATGACTCGTGTTTTTTCGTGTTTTCTTTTATAATCCATAGTAATTAAAAAATGTGTTTAAATAATCATTATTTTGATTAAATACAGGGGAATGTGGCTAGGATAGTGAATAAGCAAAAGAGTTGCAAATTTTATTAATACGTATATAATTAAAGTCAAAGATAGTCAAAGTCAATAAAGGTGGCGGATAAATGAGAAATATATCTGATATCATTGAGCAATATCTAAAGCAAGTTATTGACTTAAGTAATAATAATGTGATTGAAATCAAAAGAAATGAGATTGCGGATCGATTCGAGTGCGTACCATCTCAAATCAATTATGTAATCAATACCCGTTTTACGATAGAAAGAGGATTTGTAGTAGAAAGTAAACGTGGTGGAGGAGGTTACATTCGCATTATAAAAGTCAAACTGCATGACGATATAGACATTATCGATCAAATGCTTCATATGATTGATCATAGCGTTGCGCAAGGGAATGCAGAGAGTATGATTATACGTTTAATAGAAGAGGGAATCATAACAAATCGTGAAGCTAAACTTATGTTAAGTGTACTAGATCGTTCTGTATTATCAATGGATGTTCCTTCTCGAGATGAACTTAGGGCTCGAATATTATGCGCAATGTTAAGAACACTGAAATATAAATAAATACAGCTTTTGTAAAAGAGTAATAACTAAGATATAAGGCAGTTAAATATTGTAGAGGTTTTGAAAAAAGAACACGCACTTTTATTTAAACGAATAAGGGAAAGTGAACAATCTAGTAATGTATGAAAAGTATTATGAGATAGATCGTTCCTGTTGTAAAGGTGGGGATAGTGATGACTTGTCAAAACTGTAATATAAGATCAGCAACTTTACATTATACAAAAGTAATCAACGAACAGAAGACGGAAGTTCATCTTTGTGAGCAATGTGCAGAACAAAGTGGCTATACGTCTTTCTTTCAATCGCCGCAGTCTAACTTTTCATTCCATGATTTATTTGCTGGTTTATTACATGGTGAATCAACAATGTTTGAAGAAGGACAAAACGGGCTTTCGAATACAAGTATATTAAGGTGTCCAGATTGTAAGATGACATATGAGCAATTTACAAAGGTGGGACGTTTTGGATGTGCTTCTTGTTACGATACATTTAAGGAACATTTAAAGCCATTATTAAAACGTCTTCACGGCGGACATACAGATCATTGTGGAAAAATTCCGGAACGTATAGAAGGAAATATTCACTTAAAGAAAGAATTAGATGAACTAAAACTCATTCTGAAACAATACGTACAGAAAGAGGAGTTTGAGAAAGCTGCTGAAGTAAGGGATAAAATTCGAGGTCTTGAAAATCAGCTTAGTGAGCATAGAGAGGGGGAATAGTTCTATGTCACTGGACAAAATCATGAATGAAGCGATTAGTCCATGGATGAAGGGGGATGGCCCTGATTCTGATATTGTTTTAAGTAGTCGAATACGTTTGGCTCGTAATTTTAAAAAATATCAATTCTCTACTATGCAAAACGAAGAAGAAGCTAAACAGATTCATGAATTATTTAAAAAGGAATTTATAAATAAAACGGTAGAACCCTTTGGAGAGTTTGAACTATTAAAAATGAATGAATTAACGCCTCTTCAAAGGAGAGTATTAGTTGAAAAGCATTTAATTAGTCCTAACCTTGCAGGAACAGAATATGGAGCATGTCTATTGTCAGGAAGCGAACATATTAGTGTTATGCTGAATGAAGAAGACCATATTAGGATTCAGTGCTTATTTTCAGGGTTGCAGTTATCAGAGGCCCTTCAAAGTGCCAATCAAATAGATAATTGGATAGAGGAAAAGGTTGAATATGCTTTTGATGAATCACTTGGATATATAACGAGCTGCCCTACTAACGTTGGTACAGGATTGAGGGCTTCCGTAATGATTCACTTACCGGGACTCGTTTTAACGAAAAGAATTAGCCGTATTATACAAGTAATTCAAAAATTAGGGTTAGTAGTAAGAGGAATATACGGTGAAGGTAGCGAAGCGTTAGGTAATATATTTCAAGTGTCAAATCAAATGACGCTAGGAAAATCTGAAGAAGATATTATTGCAGATTTAAAGAGTGTCATTCAACAAATCATACAGCAAGAGAAAATGGATAGAGAATTAATTGTACAAAATTCAAGTATTGAGCTTGAAGATAAAGTTTATCGCTCTTATGGCATACTAGCAAACAGTCGGTTAATTCAATCTGCGGAAGCGGCCACTTGCTTATCAGATGTACGACTTGGTATTGATTTAGGATATATAAAAGGTGTATCGAGAAATATTTTGACTGAGCTAATGGTTCTTACACAACCAGGTATTTTACAACAATATGCAGGTGGACCTTTAGGACCAGAAGAAAGAGATTATCGAAGAGCAACCTTAATCCGTGAGCGATTACGTATTGAAAAAAACTAAGCGCAAGTAGGAGGCGATTTCTATGATGTTTGGAAGATTTACAGAAAGAGCACAGAAAGTATTAGCTTTATCTCAAGAGGAAGCAATTCGTATTGGGCATAATAATATTGGAACAGAACATATTTTACTTGGGCTTGTACGTGAAGGTGAAGGAATTGCAGCAAAAGCGTTAATTGCTCTTGGATTAAGTCCAGAGAAAGTTCAAAAAGAGGTAGAAGCATTAATTGGACGCGGAACAGAAGCTTCTCAAACTGTACATTATACACCGCGTGCTAAAAAAGTTATTGAGTTGTCAATGGATGAAGCTCGTAAATTAGGTCATTCTTACGTCGGAACAGAACATATCTTACTTGGTTTAATCCGTGAAGGTGAAGGTGTAGCAGCACGTGTTTTAAATAACTTAGGTGTTAGCCTGAATAAGGCAAGGCAACAAGTATTGCAACTTCTTGGAAGTAATGAAGCAAGTTCAGGTCACCAAGGTGGTTCTTCAACAAATGCAAATACACCGACACTGGACAGCTTAGCACGTGATTTAACAGTTGTTGCACGTGAAAATCGTCTAGATCCTGTTATCGGGCGTGGTAAAGAAATTCAACGTGTAATTGAAGTTTTAAGCCGTAGAACAAAAAATAACCCTGTATTAATTGGAGAGCCTGGTGTAGGTAAAACGGCAATTGCAGAAGGATTAGCACAACAAATTGTAAATAATGAAGTTCCTGAAACATTAAGAGATAAGCGTGTTATGACACTAGATATGGGTACAGTTGTAGCTGGAACGAAATATCGTGGTGAATTTGAAGATCGTTTAAAGAAAGTTATGGATGAAATCCGTCAAGCTGGCAACATTATTCTATTTATTGATGAACTTCATACATTAATTGGTGCAGGTGGAGCAGAAGGTGCTATTGATGCATCGAACATTTTAAAACCATCTTTAGCACGCGGAGAGTTACAATGTATTGGGGCGACAACTTTAGATGAATATCGTAAATATATTGAAAAAGACGCGGCTTTAGAGAGACGCTTCCAACCAATTCACGTTGATGAGCCAAGTTTAGACGAATCAACTCAAATCTTGAAAGGTTTACGTGATCGTTATGAGGCACATCACCGTGTATCTATTACAGATGATGCAATTGATGCAGCTGTAAAGCTTTCAGACCGTTATATTACAGATCGTTTCTTACCAGATAAGGCAATTGACTTAATTGATGAAGCTGCTTCAAAGGTTCGCTTACGTTCTTATACAACACCACCAAATCTAAAAGAGCTTGAAGTGAAGCTTGAGGAAATTAGAAAAGAAAAAGATGCAGCTGTGCAAAGTCAAGAATTTGAAAAAGCTGCTTCCTTACGTGATATGGAACAACGCTTACGTGAGAAGTTAGAAGATACGAAGCGTCAATGGAAAGAGCAACAAGGAAAAGAAAACTCAGAAGTGACAGTAGAAGATATTGCAAATGTCGTTTCTACGTGGACTCGTATACCGGTTTCTAAACTTGCACAAACAGAGACTGATAAATTATTAAACTTAGAATCCATCCTTCACGATCGTGTTATTGGTCAAGATGAAGCGGTAGTAGCTGTAGCAAAGGCTGTTCGTCGTGCTAGAGCGGGATTGAAAGATCCAAAACGTCCGATTGGTTCATTTATTTTCTTAGGACCAACAGGTGTAGGTAAAACAGAGCTAGCAAGAGCATTGGCAGAATCTATGTTCGGTGATGAGGATGCAATGATTCGCATCGATATGTCTGAGTACATGGAGAAGCATTCTACTTCTCGTTTAGTTGGATCTCCTCCAGGATATGTTGGATATGAAGAAGGTGGACAATTAACAGAAAAGGTTCGCCGTAAGCCATATTCAGTTGTCCTATTAGATGAAGTAGAGAAAGCTCACCCTGATGTGTTTAACATTTTACTACAAGTATTAGAAGATGGTCGCTTAACGGATTCTAAAGGGCGTACAGTTGATTTCCGTAATACAATTGTTATTATGACATCTAACGTTGGTGCAGACGCGTTAAAACGTAATAAACATCTTGGATTTAACGTACAAGATGAGAGCCGCGATTATTCAGATATGAAAGGTAAGGTAATGGATGAACTGAAAAAAGCATTTCGTCCAGAATTCTTAAACCGTATTGATGAAATTATCGTGTTCCATATGCTTGAGAAAAAACATATTCAAGAGATTGTAACACTTATGGTAAATCAGTTAGTGAATCGCTTAAAAGAGCAAGAGATTGAATTGCATTTAACAGAAGGAGCTATTTCAGCCATTGCTGATAAAGGATTTGACCGCGAATACGGTGCTCGTCCGCTTCGTAGAGCAATTCAGAAACATGTAGAAGATAGACTGTCGGAAGAACTTTTAAAAGGTGCTATTGAGAAAGGTCAAAAAGTTATCTTTGATGTTGAAGGGGAAACATTTGTCATTCATAGTGCTGAAAAGGTAAAATAAGTATAGACAAACTAAGAGGGCTACGAGATAGCCCTCTTTCTTGTACGAGAAGGATAAACTGTTTATAGATGAAAGTGAAGTGAAATATAAAACGATATGGCTAAAAAGAAAACAAAATTCACATGTCAAGAGTGTGGTTATCAGTCACCAAAATATATGGGGAAATGCCCTGGTTGTGGTCAATGGAATACACTTGTTGAAGAGATGGAACCGGTTGTATCATCAAGACGCCTTAATTATGCCAATGCAATTCAATCGGAAGTAACAAAACCAAGACGCCTAACAGAAGTAGAAACAAAATCTGAGGCACGTATTGAAACGAAATTCCAAGAGTTTAACCGTGTACTTGGTGGTGGGATTGTAGATGGATCCTTAGTACTTATTGGTGGAGACCCTGGTATTGGAAAATCAACATTGCTATTACAGATTTCATCGCAATTAGCAGATTCTTCATATGATGTACTATATATATCCGGTGAAGAATCGGCAAAACAGATTAAACTTCGTGCAGATCGTTTGCATGTAAATGGTAGTAATCTATTTGTTGTATCAGAGACGGACTTGCAGCGAATTGCAGCACACATTGAAGAGATGAATCCAGCTTTTGTTGTTATTGACTCCATTCAAACGATACATTTACCTGAGGTAACGTCAGCGCCGGGAAGTGTGGCACAAGTACGTGAATGTACAGCAGAATTAATGAAACTTGCAAAAACGAAAGGAATCCCTATTTTTATCGTCGGACATGTAACAAAAGAGGGGGCAATTGCAGGACCTCGTATGTTAGAACATATGGTCGATGCAGTTCTTTACTTTGAAGGAGATCGTCATCATACATACCGTATTTTGCGAGCTGTGAAGAATCGTTTTGGTTCCACGAATGAAATGGGCATTTTTGAAATGAAAGAGCTTGGTCTTGCGGAAGTCTTAAACCCCTCTGAAATTTTTCTTGAGGAAAGACCTGTTGGAGTCGCAGGATCAACAGTAGTTGCCTCAATGGAAGGAACAAGACCGGTTTTAGTAGAAATACAAGCATTAATCTCCCCTACTAGTTTTGGAAACCCTCGAAGAATGGCGACGGGAATTGATCATAACCGTGTATCGCTTATTATGGCAGTGTTAGAAAAAAGAACAGGTTTATTATTGCAAAATCAAGATGCATATTTGAAAGTGGCAGGTGGTTTGAAATTAGATGAACCAGCAATTGATTTAGCTGTGGCTTTAAGTATCGCCTCAAGTTTTAGAGATAAATCTACGGCACCAACCGATGCAGTAATAGGAGAAGTAGGATTAACTGGAGAAATAAGAAGAGTATCGAGAATTGAACAACGTGTACAAGAAGCAGCTAAATTAGGATTTCAACGTGCTATTATTCCTAGAAAAAATTTGGGAGGATGGACAATTCCGGATGGGATTGAGGTAGTAGGTGTATCTAATTTAGGGGAAGCGCTTCGTTTGACATTAGGAGGCTAGACTATGGAAGAAAACAAGCAACGTGTCAAAAGTATGATTAATATTTTACAACTCGTGGCCCCAGGAACACCACTGCGCGAAGGGATAGATAATGTGCTTCGCGCACAAACAGGGGGACTAATTGTTCTTGGATATAACGAACAAATTAAAAGTATTGTAGATGGAGGCTTTCATATTAATTGCGCATTCTCTCCTGCTAGTTTATACGAATTAGCAAAAATGGATGGGGCACTTATTTTAAATGAAACTGGAAGTAAAATTTTAATTGCAAATGCACAGTTAGTTCCAGAGGCATCTATCGATTCTATTGAAACAGGTATGCGCCATCGGACGGCAGAGCGTGTAGCAAAGCAGACAGGTAGTCTCGTTGTGGCTATTTCACAAAGGCGTAACGTAATTACACTATATCAAGGGAATTTACGTTATACACTAAAGGATATAGGTGTTATTTTAACAAAGGCAAACCAAGCTATTCAGACGTTAGAAAAATATAAGGCTGTATGGAATGATGGTATTACCAATTTGGGCATTCTAGAATTTGAAGAAGTCGTTACAATGTCCGAGGTGGTTCATGTGCTACATAGTGTTGAAATGGTACTGCGTATTAAAAATGAAATATTGAGCTATATTCATGAGCTAGGAACAGAAGGTAGGTTAATTCGTTTACAACTTACAGAACTACTAGCTGATTTAGAGGCAGAGGCAGCGTTATTAATTAAAGATTATTACCAAGAAAAAACACAAGACCATCATCAAATTTTGAAAAAGTTACAAGATCTTGCGAACACACAACTTCTAGAGGATAGCGATTTAGTTAAATTACTTGGATACCCAGGACAAACGAGTTTAGAAGAAAGTGTGACGCCGAGAGGATACCGAATCACAAGCAAAATTTCGCGCGTTCCGCCACTTATCATTGAAAATTTAATTAATCGGTTTAAGACTTTGCAAGGTGTTTGTCGAGCAACTATTAATGAATTGGATGATGTGGAAGGAATTGGAGAAGTCAGGGCGAAGAAAATACGAGAAGGCCTAAAAAGAATCCAAGAGCATCTCTATATGAGTAGACACAATTAAGAATATTACATTGATTCCATAATATAACGACACTAGAACACTTTTGGTATATGATATGATATATTGGTAAATAAAACTATTTATAAAAAAACACGTCCGCTTTTGCATTCGGCGTTTTGATTAGCGAAACAATGGTTAATAATGAGTAGGAGGTGGTTGGATGTTAAAACGGATTGTACAGCTCTTCTTTCTAGTAATTGGGGGAGCGTTAGGGATTTACTTAATCCCAAAAGTTATTAATGTATTAGACATCGGTGCCGTTCCTTTATTGGAAGGATCGTATGCTCGTGCAATTATTGGTGCAATTATTTTATTTTTAACAACATTTTGGCTTGTAGATTATATTGTTCAACTTATTAAGCATATTGAAGAGGCCCTTGTAAAGGCGCCTGTAGCGGATGTTTTATTTGGTACATTAGGTTTAATCTCTGGGCTTATTGTTGCGTATTTAATTTTAATACCAATTCGTGAATTTACAATTCCAGTTATTAGTACAGTGTTGCAAGTGTTCTTTACTCTTTTACTTGGATACTTAGGATTCCAAGTAGGGTTTAAAAAGAGGAATGAATTGCTAGGATTATTTACACTACCACAACGTGGGAAGAAGAAAAATAATAATAGTGATAATGAAGAAACTGAAGCAGAGGTAGAAGAATCTACAACTCATTGGAAAATTCTCGATACGAGTGTAATTATCGACGGACGTATTGCTGATATTTGCCAAACAAAGTTTTTAGAAGGAACAATTGTGATTCCACAATTCGTGTTAGAAGAACTTCAGCACATTGCCGATTCTTCGGATGCTTTAAAACGTAATCGTGGTCGCAGAGGATTAGATATTTTAAATCGTATTCAAAAAGAGATGCCGATTCCGGTAGAAATTTATGAAGGCGATTTCGATGATATTCAAGAAGTGGATAGCAAGCTTGTAAAGTTGGCGAAAATCACTGGCGGAACAGTAGTAACGAATGATTTCAACTTAAATAAAGTTTCTGAACTACAAGGGGTAACGGTGTTAAACATTAACGATTTAGCTAATGCAATTAAACCTGTTGTACTCCCGGGAGAAGAACTAAGTGTTTATGTTGTAAAAGACGGAAAAGAACAAAATCAAGGTGTTGCATATTTAGATGACGGCACGATGATCGTAGTAGAAGATGGTAGAGAATATGTAGGTTCACAACTCGATGTGCTTGTTACGAGTGTGTTGCAAACATCGGCTGGTCGTATGATTTTCGCCAAACGTAAATTATTAGAAAAAGCATTATAAGTAGAGGATTATTAATATGTATACATTAATTATTCCAGCAGCTGGTCAAGGGAAGCGGATGGGTGCTGGCAAAAATAAGTTGTTCTTACTTATTAATGAAGTACCGATTATTGTGCATACGTTACGTGCTTTTGAAAAGGATAAAGCGTGCAAAAGTATTATTATGGCAATTAATGAAGAAGAGCGCTCGTATTTTGAAGAGCTAATGCAGAAGTATCCGATTGAAAAGCCAGTACAATTTATTCAGGGCGGAGCTGAAAGACAAGATAGTGTGTATAATGCGATTCAGCATACTAGTGATGTTGAGTATGTCCTTGTACATGACGGTGCGCGTCCATTCGTAACGAATAAAGTGATTCAAGAGGTATTAACTGCAGCAGAAAAATATGGGGCGTCCATTTGTGCGGTGCCAGTGAAAGATACTGTTAAGAAGGTAGAGCAGGGTGTTGTTGTCGAAACGGTAGAAAGATCTCAGCTTAAAGCTGTACAAACACCGCAAGGGTTCTCTGTTTCTCTTTTGTTAGAAGCTCATAGAAGTGCGAAACAGAGTTGTTTCCTTGGTACAGATGATGCAAGTCTTGTAGAACGTATCGGGAAGCAAGTAGGTGTAGTAGAGGGAAGTTACTATAATATTAAAGTGACGACTCCAGAAGACTTACTAATTGCTGAAAGTTTCCTTCACGTTCAAAAGAAATGACAGTGATGATTATAGCGAAGAAAAGCTCGGCAACAGCCGGGCTTTTCTTTATAAGGATAGCAATATAATATAGAATCATAAAGCTATGTAGTTTAGCTTGAGGAGGATGTAAAAAATGTTTCGAATTGGACAAGGTTTTGATGTACATGAATTCGCGGAAGGTAGACCGTTAATTATTGGTGGAATTACAATTCCTCATGAGAAAGGATTAATTGGTCATTCAGACGCAGACGTATTGTTACATACGATTGCGGACGCATGTTTAGGCGCAATTGCAGCAGGGGATATTGGAAAGCATTTCCCTGATACAGATCCCGCCTTTAAAGATGCTGATTCAGCTGTATTACTGCAAAAGGTTTGGGAATTTGTATGTGAACAAGGTTACGAGTTAGGGAATCTAGATTGTACAATTATTGCTCAAAAGCCAAAGATGGCACCACATATTGAAAGTATGCGTAAACGCATTAGTGAGCTATTAGAAACGTCTATTGATAATATCAATGTAAAGGCAACAACAACAGAAAAATTAGGGTTTACAGGTAGAGAAGAAGGAATTGCTTCTCAAGCAGTTGTTTTATTACAGAAAAAATAAGGGTTTTTAATTCGTAAGATGGATAATCACATTTGTTTGGTGTACAATTATAGAATGTGTTGACATTAAGAATGGAAGGTGTACCAATTATGGAAAAGCAAGTGAGAGTGCGCTATGCGCCAAGTCCAACAGGACACTTACATATCGGAAATGCGCGTACGGCATTATTTAATTATTTATTTGCTCGTCATCAAGATGGTAAGTTTATTATTCGTATTGAAGATACTGATGTAAAACGTAATGTTGCTGGTGGAGAAGAAAGCCAATTAAAATACTTGAAATGGCTCGGTATGGACTGGGATGAAGGTGTTGATGTTGGTGGTGAATTTGGACCATATCGTCAAACAGAGCGTTTAGATATTTATAAAAAATTATATGAAGATTTACTAGAGCGTGGTTTAGCTTACAAATGTTATATGACAGAAGAAGAGCTAGAAGCAGAACGTGAAGGACAAATCTCTCGTGGTGAAACACCTCGTTACGCAGGTAACCACCGTGATTTAACTGAAGCACGAGAGAAAGAATTTGAAGCTGAGGGACGTATTCCAAGTATTCGTTTCCGTGTACCAGCTGACCGTGATTACACATTTAAAGATATCGTAAAAGATGAAGTTGCATTCCATTCAAATGATTTCGGTGATTTCGTTATCGTGAAAAAAGATGGAATTCCAACTTATAACTTTGCGGTAGCAGTAGATGATCACTTAATGGAAATTACACACGTACTTCGTGGTGATGATCATATTTCAAATACGCCAAAACAAATGATGATTTATGAAGCTTTCGGTTGGGATATCCCGCAATTTGGTCATATGACTTTAATTGTAAATGAAAGCCGTAAAAAATTAAGTAAGCGTGATGAATCTATTATTCAATTTATTGAGCAATATAAAGAGCTTGGATATCTTCCAGAAGCAATCTTTAACTTTATTGCATTACTAGGTTGGTCGCCAGTAGGAGAAGAAGAAATCTTCTCTCAAGAAGAGTTTATCAAAATGTTCGATGCAGCTCGTTTATCAAAATCACCTGCATTATTTGATTCTCAAAAATTAAAATGGATGAACAACCAATATATGAAAAAGCAAGACTTAGATACAGTGGTAGAATTAAGCTTACCGCATCTAGTGAAAGCTGGACGTATAGGTGAAACTTTAAGTGAACAAGAGCAAGCTTGGATTCATGATGTAATTGCGTTATATCATGAACAAATGAGTTTTGGAGCTGAAATTGTAGAGCTTTCTGAAATGTTCTTCAAAGATCATGTTGATCATGAAGAAGAAGGACAAGAAGTATTAAAAGGTGAACAAGTACCAGAAGTACTTCGTGCATTTGCTGGCCAAGTAGAAGCACTAGAAGCGATGGAACCAGCAGCAATTAAGGCGGCTATTAAAGCAGTTCAAAAGGAAACAGGCCATAAAGGTAAAAATTTATTTATGCCAATCCGTGTTGCAACTACTGGTCAAACACATGGTCCAGAGCTTCCTAATGCTATTGCACTTCTTGGAAAAGAAAAAGTTTTAAATCGTCTTCAAAAAGTAATTGGTTAACATTTTCTAGGTTTAGAAATATAATAAGTATACTTAAAACCTAATAAGGAAAAGCGACGAGAAGGAGAAGTAGAAAATCAGGCTTTTTACAGAGAGAACCACCTTTAGGCTGGAAGTGGTTTATAAGCGGATTTTTGAAATGCCCCTTCGAGTCTTCTGCTGAACAGCAAATTGTTTTGCGAAACGTCTTAGGGCGTAAAGTAAGCAGAAGCGGTGTACACCGTTATCAGAGATGAGTTTGAGGCTTTTTTTAGCCTAAACAGAGTGGAACCGCGCTTATAAGGCGTCTCTGTCAATATGACAGAGGCGTCTTTTTTTATACCGTAAAACTGGGTATGAGTATAAGTTTTATCTACGTGTATAAAGATTTAGGGAGATAAGTAGGGAGTTAGTTCACTCGAAAAAGCAGCCCATAAAGGGGAGGGAACGTCGATGTTTAAGAGGCTTCGGGAAGATATTGAAGTCGTTTTTGAACAGGATCCAGCGGCAAGAAGTTATTTCGAAGTCATTTTGACTTACTCTGGATTACATGCAGTTTGGGCCCATCGAATTGCACATGCTTTTTATAAAAAGAATTTCTTCTTTATTGCACGTTGGATCTCACAAGTTAGTCGTTTCTTTACTGGTATCGAGATTCATCCAGGAGCAACAATTGGTCGTCGTTTTTTCATAGACCATGGAATGGGGGTTGTAATTGGAGAAACGTGCGAAATTGGCGATAATGTAACGATCTATCAAGGAGTTACATTAGGTGGTACGGGTAAAGAAAAGGGAAAGAGGCACCCTACAATTCAGGATAATGTATTAATTGCAACAGGTGCTAAAGTACTAGGTTCTATTACAGTTGGAGAGAATTCTAAAATTGGAGCAGGGTCTGTCGTATTAAAAGAAGTCCCTGCGCATTCTACAGTTGTAGGTATACCTGGCCGAGTCGTTATTCAAAATGGAGTAAAGATCGGTCAAGAATTAAATCATTCTGACCTTCCAGATCCAATTTTTGATAAATTAAAGGTTATGGAAGTAGAACTTGATAAATTGAAAAAACAACTTGAAGTAAAGGTAGAAAGGAAGGATAAAAATGACTATTCACATTTATAATACGTTAACGCGTCAAAAGGAAGAGTTTACTCCATTAGAAGAAAATAAGGTAAAGATGTATGTGTGTGGACCTACAGTTTATAACTATATTCACATCGGGAATGCAAGACCACCTATGGTATTTGATACGGTACGCCGTTATTTAGAATATAAAGGGTATGATGTGCAGTATGTATCCAACTTTACTGACGTAGATGATAAGCTAATTAAAGCAGCAAATGAATTAGGTGAAGATGTGCCGACAATTGCTGATCGTTTCGTTGAAGCGTACTTTGAGGATGTAACGGCACTAGGTTGCAAACACGCAACAGTACATCCGCGTGTAACGGAAAATATGGATATCATTATTGAATTTATTCAAGAACTTGTGAATAAAGGATATGCATATGAATCAGAAGGTGATGTGTACTTTAGAACGAAGGAATTCGAAGGGTACGGTAAATTATCGCATCAACCAATAGCAGACTTACGTCACGGTGCGCGTATTGAAGTAGGAGAAAAGAAACAAGACCCTCTTGATTTTGCTTTATGGAAAGCTGCGAAAGAAGGAGAAATCTTCTGGGAAAGCCCTTGGGGGGAAGGTCGTCCAGGCTGGCATATTGAATGCTCGGCAATGGCGCGTAAATACTTAGGAGATACAATCGATATTCATGCTGGTGGCCAAGACTTAGCATTTCCTCATCATGAGAATGAAATTGCGCAGTCTGAGGCGTTAACTGGAAAAACATTTGCACGTTATTGGATGCACAATGGATATATTAATATTAATAATGAGAAGATGTCTAAGTCACTGGGGAACTTCATTTTAGTTCACGATATCATTAAGCAATATGATCCACAGTTAATCAGATTCTTTATGCTATCGGTGCATTACCGTCACCCAATTAATTTCAGTGAAGAGTTATTACAAAGTACAAATAACGGACTGGAAAGAATTAAAACGGCTTACGGTAACTTAAAACACCGTATGGAAAGCAGTACCGATTTAACAGACCATAATGAAAATTGGTTAGCGGAACTGGAAAAATTCCAGACTGCATTTGAAGAAGCAATGAATGATGACTTCAACACTGCTAATGCAATCACTGAGTTATATAATGTAGCAAATCATGCGAATCAATATTTACTGGAAGAACATACGTCTAAAGTGGTAATTGAAGCATACGTAAAACAACTTGAAACATTATTTGATATTTTAGGGTTAGAATTAGCGCAAGACGAGTTGCTTGATGAAGAAATTGAGGCACTTATTCAAAAACGTATTGAAGCTCGTAAAAATCGTGATTTTGCATTGTCAGATCAAATTCGCGATGATTTAAAAGACCGTAATATTATTTTAGAAGATACCGCTCAAGGTACAAGATGGAAAAGAGGATAAGAATGATTGATGCAAAGCAATTGAACAGCTTAGCGTTAGCATACATGGGTGATGCGGTATATGAACAATATATCCGCTATCACCTACTTCAAAAAGGGAAAGTTCGTCCTAACCAATTACATCGATTAGGGACAAGCTTTGTTTCGGCAAAAGCACAGGCGAAAGTTGTTTATCATTTATTAGAGACAGCATTTTTAACTGAGGAAGAAGAAGCAGTACTAAGAAGAGGGCGTAATGCAAATTCAGGTACTGTTCCGAAAAACACGGATGTACAAACATATCGACATAGCACAGCTTTTGAAGCGCTAATTGGCTATCATCACTTATTAAATAATCGCGAAAGATTAGAAGAAATTGTATATAAGGCAATTGCTGTTTTAGAAGAAAAGGAAGGGGGCACATCATCATGAGTAGTGAATATATTATCGGACGTAACCCTGTAATTGAAGCGTTACGATCAGGAAGAGATATTAATAAAATTTGGATCGCAGAAGGTGCTGCCAAAGGACAAGTACAAATTGTACTAGCACTAGCGAAAGAAAATAAGGTTATTTTACAACATGCGCCAAAGAAGAAGTTAGATCAATTAGTTGAGGGGAACCATCAAGGTGTAATTGCTCAAGTGGCTGCGTATCAATATGCTGAGCTAGAAGATCTATTTAAAGTAGCAGAGAAGCGTAATGAAGATCCGTTCTTCTTAATTTTAGATGAAATTGAAGACCCGCATAACCTAGGTTCTATTATGCGTACTGCGGATGCAACAGGAGCTCATGGAATTATTATTCCGAAAAGAAGAGCTGTGGGACTTACAGCATCAGTTGCGAAAGCATCGACTGGAGCAATTGAATATATTCCTGTCGCACGTGTAACGAATTTATCTCGTACAATCGATGAATTAAAAGAACGTGGACTTTGGATTGCTGGTACAGATGCAAAAGGGAAAACGGATTACCGTAATTTAGATGGTAAAATGCCAATTGGATTAGTAATTGGAAGTGAAGGAAAAGGTATGAGTCGTATTATTGGTGAAAAATGTGATTTCCTAATTACTTTACCGATGGTGGGTAAAGTTACATCCTTAAATGCTTCAGTAGCCGCAAGTTTGTTAATGTATGAGGTATATCGTAAGCGTCACGAAATTGGTAAATAAAAAATGAACGATATTTTAATCGTTGACGGTTACAACATTATCGGAGCTTGGGGAGACTTGAAGAAACTACGGGATGTAGATTTGCAATCATCAAGGGATGCACTGATTGATAAGATGGCGGATTACCAAGGATACACTGGTACAAAGGTAATGATAGTCTTTGATGCTTATACGGTACAAGGCATTGAAAAAAAGATGAAACAATCGCGTGTGGAAGTCATATTCACGAGAAAGAATCAAACTGCAGATGAAAAGATAGAGCAACTAGCGATAGAGCTTAGAAATATAAATACGCAAATATATGTTGCGACTTCTGATTATACGGAACAATGGGTTATATTTGCGCAAGGTGCTCTTCGGAAATCTGCACGTGAATTAGAGTTGGAAGTACAAGCGATGGAGCAACAAGTAAGAAGGCGTACGCAAGACACAAAAGAAAAGCAACCCGCCATGCGAAAGATATTTAGTAAAGATATTACAGAAAAATTAGAAAAATTAAGAAGAGGAGAGCGTTGAAGCATTGACGCTCTTTATCTTTTTACTGTATAATATTGCTAAATAAATAGCGGTCGGAGGGATCAAGGTGGAAGCAGGCTTCGTAAGTGTAGGCGACGTTACATTTCGTGATTTAGAGGATGAGGCAATCGTTGAATTAGTTCGAAAAGGTAATACTGACGCTCTAGAATATTTGATTCACAAATATAAGAACTTTGTTCGCGCGAAATCAAGATCTTATTTCTTAGTGGGTGCCGATCGAGAAGATATTGTTCAAGAAGGTATGATTGGATTGTTTAAAGCGATTCGTGATTATAAAGAGGACAAGCTGTCTTCATTCAAAGCATTTGCTGAACTGTGTATCACTCGACAAATTATTACCGCTATTAAAACAGCAACAAGGCAAAAACATATTCCGTTAAATTCATATGTGTCTTTAGATAAGCCGATTTATGATGAAGAATCTGATCGGACATTATTAGATGTTATTTCGGAAGCGAAGGTAACGGATCCTGAAGAAATGATTATAAGTCAGGAAGAATATACAGACATAGAATCTAAAATATCTGAATTATTAAGCGATTTAGAAAGAAAAGTTCTTTCTTTATATCTAGATGGTCGTTCTTATCAAGAGATTTCGGAACAGTTAAATAGACATGTGAAATCTATTGATAACGCTTTACAGAGGGTGAAGCGGAAATTGGAACGATATATGGAAATGAGAGAGAGTACCACTTTAAATTCATAACAAATACTACAGGTGTAAAAAATCACCTGTTTTCTTTTTGTAGAGAGTACAAAAGGCATGTCATTGACATTGTCTTTTGTTGTATGATACATTTTTAGGGACATAATGTTACAAGGTTGGTGTAACTAATGAGGAAAAAAGTTGTACTCTCATGTGAAGAGTGTAAAAATCGAAACTACTCTACGATGAAAGATACGAGCTCAGTAGAGCGACTTGAAATAAAGAAGTTTTGTAAAACATGCAATCAGCATACAGTTCACAAGGAAACAAAATAAATAATTGAAATAATACACTGGAGGTCCCGTAGATGCGTTTAACGAACTTTTTCGGCGATGTAGGTCGCGAAATGAAAAAAGTAAGTTGGCCTAAAAAAGATGAATTACTCCGTTCAACAGCGACTGTTATCGCTACAGTTGTCTTCTTTGCGATTTTCTTCGCAGTGGTTGATATGGGCATTTCTTCTTTAATTCGGTTAATTCTTGGTTAATTCTTGAATAAGAAGCACTTATCCATGATATAATGTTATTTATAAGAACTGTGTAAAAGCCCGGTGAACGGGTTTTTTCATTTGCGCAAAAAAATGTACGTCAGGGAGGGAAGGACGCTCGTCCTAAATGAATGGAAAAAAGTTGGTATGTTGTCCATACTTATTCTGGATATGAAAATAAAGTAAAAGCAAACCTAGAGAAACGTGTAGAATCAATGGGTATGCAAGATAAAATTTTCCGTGTTGTTGTCCCGGAAGAAGTAGAAGTAGAAATGAAAAACGGTAAAGAAAAATTAATGAAAAGAAAAGTGTTCCCAGGTTATGTATTAGTAGAATTAATCATGACTGATGACTCTTGGTATGTTGTACGTAACACGCCAGGTGTAACTGGGTTCGTTGGTTCTTCTGGTTCTGGATCTAAACCATCACCTCTATTAGAAGAGGAAGTTGTTACCATTATGAAGCATATGGGAATGGACAACGAAGTGGTTGATTTCGACTTTGAACTTCATGAAACAGTGCGTGTAAATGAGGGACCATTCGCAGATTATACAGGTGCTATTGAAGAAATTGATGTGGAGAAGAAAAAGGTTAGCGTGCTTGTGGACATGTTCGGTCGCGAGACTCCAGTTGAACTTGACTTCCATCAAATTGAAAAATTATAAAATGAAACTTGAAATGAATTGTAAAAAGTGATAATATCTTTTAAGTCAGTACGTCTTCGTTATCGGAGACGTTTTTTGAAAGATTTTATCCTTACAGATAAAATATGACGTGGGAGGGCAAATCACTGTCCAATTGACCACATCACGGACTTAAGGAGGTGTGTCTCGTGGCTAAAAAGGTAATTAAAATGGTAAAGCTTCAAATTCCTGCAGGTAAAGCTAACCCAGCTCCACCAGTTGGTCCAGCATTAGGACAAGCAGGTGTTAACATCATGGGCTTCTGTAAAGAGTTTAACGCTCGTACAGCTGATCAAGCTGGTCTTATCATCCCTGTTGAAATTACGGTATTTGAGGACCGTTCATTCACTTTCATTACTAAAACTCCTCCTGCTGCTGTTCTTCTTAAGAAAGTAGCTGGTATTGAGTCTGGTTCTGGTGAACCAAACCGTAATAAAGTGGCAACTGTTAAGCGTGATAAAGTACGCGAAATCGCTGAAACTAAAATGCCTGACCTAAACGCTGCTAGCGTAGAAGCTGCAATGCGTATGGTTGAAGGTACTGCACGCAGTATGGGCATCGTTATCGAAGACTAATTCGATTTGTTTTTTTTAAAAAGGTTGCGGGTCTGGAATTCCAATTCGCAACCTTTATTATCGTAAATGATTATCGTTTTTAAATAAATGGATGGCGCGCATCCTCAGGTTATACCTGAAAATAAGCGTAAACGTGGGAGGTTATTCCGCTAAAACCACATTCGAGGAGGAAATAAAAATGGCTAAAAGAGGTAAAAAGTACGTAGAAGCTGCAAAGCTTGTTGATCGTGCAACTGCTTACTCTGCAACAGAAGCAGTAGAATTAGTAAAGAAAACAAACACAGCTAAATTTGATGCGACTGTAGAAGTTGCATTCCGTTTAGGTGTTGACCCTAAGAAAGCTGACCAACAAATCCGTGGTGCAGTTGTTCTTCCACACGGTACTGGTAAAGTACAACGTGTATTAGTATTCGCTAAAGGCGAAAAAGCTAAAGAAGCTGAAGCTGCTGGAGCTGACTTCGTAGGCGATGCTGATTACATCGGTAAAATCCAACAAGGTTGGTTCGATTTCGATGTAGTAGTAGCAACTCCTGACATGATGGGTGAAGTTGGTAAACTTGGTCGCGTATTAGGACCTAAAGGTTTAATGCCAAACCCTAAAACTGGAACAGTTACTTTCGATGTAACTAAAGCTGTTAACGAAATCAAAGCTGGTAAAGTTGAATACCGCGTTGATAAAGCTGGTAACATCCACGTTCCAATCGGTAAAGTATCTTTCGAAGATGCTAAATTAGTAGAAAACTTCAGCACAATCGCTGACACTTTACAAAAAGTTAAGCCAGCTGCTGCAAAAGGTACTTACATGAAGAACGTAACAGTTGCTTCTACAATGGGACCTGGCGTACGTGTAGACGTTTCTACATTAGCGTAAATTTTGGAAGTTGACTTCATAAAGAAGTTTTTATATAATCATTTATGTTGTGAATTTAATTAGTGTACCGTAGACAGTAGGTGTCAATAGACTTAATTTCCTACCTAGGTGTTAATATACGAAACGGAATTTTTTTCTGTGACTATATGCCTCCATGTCTACAAGTTGGGCATGGAGGTTTTTAGTGCACTTTCGGTACATCTTCTATATAATCTACAGGAGGTGTAATAACATGAGCAAAGTAATCGAAACTAAACAACAAGTTGTAACTGAAATCGCGGACAAACTTCGTGAAAGTAAATCTACAATCGTTGTTGACTACCGTGGTTTAACAGTTTCTGAAGTAACAGAATTACGTAAAAACTTACGTGAGGCTGGCGTTGAGTTCAAAGTTTACAAAAACTCTTTAACTCGTCGTGCTGCAGAATCTGCTGAAATGGCTGAGTTAAACGAATTCTTAACAGGACCAAACGCAATCGCGTTCAGTAACGAGGATGTAGTTGCTCCTGCGAAAGTATTAAACGACTTCGCTACAAAACACGAAGCTTTAGAAATTAAAGCTGGTGTAATCGAAGGTAAACTTGTAACACTTGATGAGGTTAAAGCTATCGCTACTCTTCCATCACGTGAAGGCTTACTTTCTATGCTTCTTAGCGTTCTTCAAGCTCCAATCCGTAACCTTGCACTTGCTACTAAAGCAGTTGCAGAACAAAAGGAAGAGCAAGGCGCTTAATTTCTTAAAAGATAATTACTTGTTATCTATAAAACAATACAAACCTATTTAAGGGAGGATATTTACAATGACTAAAGAACAAATCATTGAAGCAGTTAAATCTATGACTGTATTAGAACTTAACGACTTAGTAAAAGCTATCGAGGAAGAATTCGGCGTAACTGCTGCTGCTCCTGTAGCTGTAGCTGGTGGCGCTGGTGAAGCTGCTGCTGAAAAAACTGAATTTGACGTAGTACTTGCAAGTGCTGGCGCTCAAAAAATCAAAGTTATCAAAGCTGTACGTGAAATCACTGGTCTTGGCTTAAAAGAAGCTAAAGAATTAGTTGACAACACTCCAAAAGCAATCAAAGAAGGCGTTTCTAAAGAGGAAGCTGAAGAAATGAAAGCTAAACTTGAAGAAGTTGGCGCTGCTGTAGAAGTTAAGTAATTAACTTTTGATGCTTTAAAAAAAGCTCGCTCTCATGCGAGCTTTTTTTTTAACTGTAAAGAAAAGAGGTGGCCATATGGCAGACCATTATTTTTCTAACGACCCTTCTAGTAAAAGTGATCGTAAGCGATGGGAATTTGCACTTCGTGGATCTCAATTTACTTTCTTATCTGACCGTGGGGTGTTCTCGAAAAACGAAGTGGACTTTGGTTCTCGTCTTTTAATTGAAGCGTTTCAAGTGCCAGATATTAAAGGTGATATATTAGACGTAGGTTGTGGATATGGACCAATTGGTTTATCGTTGGCGAAAGAGTTTCAAGACCGTAAAGTTCACATGGTGGATGTGAATGAAAGGGCGCTTGAGCTTGCGAAAGAAAATGCCGCTAACAATAGGATTGGAAATGTACACATTTTTCAAAGTAGCGTCTATGAAAATGTAGATGGTATGTATGCTGCTATTCTATCTAATCCTCCAATTCGTGCAGGTAAAGACATCGTGCATGAGATTTTAGAGAAGGCTGTAGAGTATTTAGTTCCAGGTGGAGAGTTGTGGATTGTTATTCAAAAGAAGCAAGGTGCACCATCTGCACTGAAGAAACTAGAGGAAGTATTCTCTGAAGTCGAAGTTGTAGAAAAGAAAAAAGGATATTATATCATAAAATCAAAAAAACGTTGACGGTTATTTTTGGCTATGTTAACATTATACAATGCCAATATATGATTTTCTGCGTTGAGAAAGATGTATATTTTTGTTTCTCTTGGAAAAGATAGTAAAATCAGCAGATTATGAAACAGAATGATGGTTTTCTTATAGAAGCCATTTTTCTTTTTTGAGCAGGTAGAAAGACTCAACGTATTTATCTTTAAGAGAAAAAGACTACGCTAATAGCAGTAGTTGTATTTATTTGTGATTTTGCGCAAATTTTTTTGTGCATTTATAATACTCATGATTTGAGGGGTGAAGCAGTTGACAGGTCAACTAGTTCAATACGGACGCCACCGCCAACGAAGAAGTTATGCCCGTATTAGTGAAGTATTAGAGTTACCAAATCTTATCGAAATTCAAACCTCTTCTTATCAGTGGTTTCTTGATGAGGGTTTGCGAGAAATGTTCCAAGACATTTCTCCGATTGAAGACTTTACGGGAAATCTATCGCTTGAATTTATCGACTACAGCTTAGGTGAACCTAAATACTCTGTAGACGAATGCAAAGAGCGTGATGTGACGTATGCAGCACCACTTCGTGTAAAAGTGCGTCTAATCAACAAGGAAACTGGTGAAGTAAAAGAACAAGATGTGTTCATGGGAGATTTCCCACTCATGACAGAGACTGGAACATTCGTAATTAACGGTGCAGAACGTGTTATCGTTTCCCAGTTAGTTCGCTCTCCAAGCGTATACTATAGTGGCAAAGTGGATAAAAACGGAAAACGTGGTTTTACTGCTACTGTAATTCCAAACCGCGGAGCTTGGTTAGAGTATGAGACAGATGCTAAGGATGTTGTATATGTGCGTATTGACCGTACGCGTAAACTTCCTGTAACTGTTTTGTTACGCGCATTAGGGTTTGGCTCTGATCAAGAAATCACCGAGCTTTTAGGTGATAACGAATACTTAAGCAACACATTAGAAAAAGACAACACAGATAGCACAGAAAAAGCATTGCTTGAAATTTATGAGCGTCTACGTCCTGGTGAACCACCAACAGTAGAAAATGCTAAGAGCTTACTTGTGTCTCGTTTCTTCGATCCAAAGCGCTACGATTTAGCAAATGTAGGTCGCTATAAGATCAACAAGAAGTTACACATTAAAAACAGACTGTTTAACCAACGCTTAGCTGAAACATTAGTGGATCCAGAAACTGGTGAAATTTTAGCGGCAGAAGGAACAATCTTAGATCGTCGTACACTTGATCGCATTTTACCTTACTTAGAGAAAAACATTGGATTCAAAACAGCGAAACCAATGGGTGGAGTGGTAGAAGGCGATGTTGAGCTGCAATCTATTAAGATTTATGCTCCTGAGTCAGAAGGCGAACGCGTAATTAATGTAATTGGTAATGCAAATATTACTCGTGATGTAAAAAACATTACACCAGGTGATATCCTTGCTTCTATCAGTTACTTCTTCAACCTACTATACAAAGTAGGGGATACAGATGATATCGACCATTTAGGAAACCGTCGTCTGCGTTCAGTTGGAGAACTATTACAAAATCAATTCCGTATCGGTCTTTCTCGTATGGAGCGTGTTGTTCGTGAGAGAATGTCGATTCAGGATACAAATGCAATTACACCACAGGCGCTAATTAATATTCGTCCTGTTATTGCATCTATTAAAGAGTTCTTCGGAAGTTCTCAGTTATCTCAGTTCATGGACCAAACAAACCCATTAGCAGAGTTAACTCACAAACGAAGACTATCTGCATTAGGACCCGGTGGTTTAACGCGTGAGCGCGCAGGCTTTGAAGTGCGTGACGTTCACTACTCTCACTATGGTCGTATGTGTCCGATTGAAACACCAGAGGGACCAAACATCGGTTTGATTAACTCATTATCATCGTTCGCGAAAGTAAATGAGTTTGGTTTCATTGAAACACCATACCGTCGTGTTGATCCAGAAACTGGTCTTGTAACAGGGCAGGTTGATTACTTAACTGCAGATGAAGAAGATAATTATGTTGTAGCCCAAGCGAATATGAAATTATCTGAAGAAGGAGAATTCCTTAGTGAAGATATCGTAGCTCGTTTCCGTGGTGAAAACATTGTCACAAATAAAGAACGCATCGACTACATGGATGTATCTCCAAAACAAGTAGTGTCGGCAGCGACAGCTTGTATTCCGTTCTTAGAAAACGATGACTCTAACCGCGCACTTATGGGAGCGAACATGCAACGTCAGGCGGTTCCGTTAATGAATCCGGAATCTCCGATTGTAGGTACAGGTATGGAGTACGTATCAGCAAAAGACTCAGGTGCTGCAGTAATCTGTAAACACCCTGGTGTTGTTGAACGCGTAGAAGCACGTGAAGTTTGGGTACGTCGCTTTGTAGAAGTTGACGGTCAAACGGTAAAAGGCGACTTAGATCGCTACAAAATGCAAAAATTCATTCGTTCTAACCAAGGAACTTGCTACAACCAACGCCCAATCGTAAGTGTTGGAAATGAAGTTGTAAAAGGTGAAATCCTTGCGGATGGTCCTTCTATGGAATTAGGTGAACTAGCACTTGGACGTAACGTGCTTGTTGGCTTCATGACTTGGGACGGTTATAACTACGAGGATGCGATCATTATGAGTGAGCGCCTTGTAAAAGATGATGTGTACACTTCTATTCATATTGAAGAATATGAGTCAGAAGCTCGTGATACGAAGCTTGGACCAGAAGAAATTACACGTGACATTCCAAACGTTGGGGAAGATGCATTACGCAACCTTGACGAGCGCGGTATCATTCGCGTTGGTGCGGAAGTAAAAGATGGAGATTTACTTGTTGGTAAAGTAACACCTAAAGGTGTAACAGAATTAACAGCTGAAGAACGTCTATTACATGCTATCTTTGGAGAAAAAGCACGTGAAGTACGTGATACATCACTACGTGTACCACACGGTGGTGGCGGTATTATCTTAGACGTAAAAGTATTCAACCGTGAAGATGGCGATGAATTGCCACCAGGCGTGAATCAACTTGTACGTGCATATATCGTTCAAAAACGTAAAATTTCTGAAGGTGACAAGATGGCCGGACGTCACGGTAACAAAGGTGTTATCTCTCGTATTTTACCAGAAGAAGATATGCCTTACTTACCAGACGGTACGCCAATCGATATCATGTTAAACCCATTAGGGGTACCATCTCGTATGAATATCGGTCAGGTATTAGAGCTTCATCTTGGTATGGCAGCAAGATACCTTGGCATTCACATTGCAACACCAGTATTCGATGGTGCTCGTGAGGAAGATGTTTGGGGCACGATTGAAGAAGCTGGTATGGCAAATGACGCGAAAACAATCCTGTATGACGGACGTACTGGTGAACCATTCGATAACCGCGTATCTGTTGGTGTCATGTATATGATCAAACTTGCGCACATGGTTGACGATAAACTTCATGCTCGTTCTACTGGACCATACTCACTTGTAACGCAGCAGCCTCTTGGAGGTAAAGCTCAGTTCGGTGGACAGCGTTTCGGTGAGATGGAGGTTTGGGCACTTGAAGCTTATGGTGCTGCTTATACTCTTCAAGAAATCTTAACAGTGAAGTCTGATGATGTTGTTGGACGTGTTAAGACGTATGAAGCAATTGTTAAAGGCGAAAATGTTCCAGAACCAGGCGTTCCTGAATCATTCAAAGTATTGATTAAAGAGCTGCAAAGTTTAGGTATGGACGTTAAAATGATGTCTAGCGACGATAAAGAAATTGAAATGCGTGATACAGAAGATGACGATGATCATCAATCAGCAGATAAATTGAATGTCGAAGTTGAGACAACTAAGGAATAATTGGGATAACCTGTAGACTAAAAGGGAGGTAGGCCCCTTGATAGATGTAAATAACTTTGAATATATGAAGATTGGACTTGCTTCACCTGACAAGATTCGTTCTTGGTCATACGGTGAAGTTAAGAAACCAGAAACAATTAACTATCGTACGTTAAAGCCTGAAAAAGATGGCTTGTTCTGTGAGCGTATTTTCGGACCACAAAAGGACTGGGAATGTCATTGCGGAAAATACAAACGTGTACGTTATAAAGGTGTAGTTTGTGATCGATGTGGCGTTGAAGTAACGCGTGCAAAAGTTCGTCGTGAACGTATGGGTCATATCGAATTAGCTGCTCCTGTATCTCATATTTGGTATTTCAAAGGTATCCCGAGCCGCATGGGACTTGTCTTAGACATGTCCCCTCGCGCGCTTGAAGAAGTAATTTATTTCGCTTCTTATGTTGTAACAGAAAGTGGAGATACACCACTTGATAAGAAGCAATTACTTTCTGAAAAAGAATACCGTGCATATCGTGATCGATATGGTAGCACATTCCAAGCTGCTATGGGTGCAGAAGCGATTAAAAAGCTACTACAAGACATCGATTTAGATAAAGAAGTAGACTTCTTAAAAGAAGAATTAAAAACAGCACAAGGACAACGCCGTACTCGTGCTATTAAACGTCTAGAAGTATTAGAAGCATTCCGTAACTCTGGAAATCACCCATCTTGGATGATCCTAGATGTTCTTCCAGTTATCCCACCAGAACTACGCCCAATGGTACAGTTGGATGGTGGACGTTTTGCTACTTCTGACTTAAACGACTTATACCGTCGTGTAATTAACCGTAACAATCGTTTAAAACGTCTATTGGACTTAGGTGCACCAAGCATTATCGTTCAAAACGAAAAACGTATGTTACAAGAAGCTGTAGACGCATTAATCGATAATGGTCGCCGTGGCCGTCCAGTTACTGGACCGGGTAACCGTCCATTAAAATCACTATCTCACATGCTTAAAGGTAAACAAGGACGTTTCCGTCAAAACTTATTAGGTAAACGTGTTGACTACTCTGGCCGTTCTGTAATCGTTGTAGGACCGAACTTAAAGATGTACCAATGTGGATTACCGAAAGAAATGGCGCTTGAATTGTTTAAGCCTTTCGTTATGAAAGAGTTAGTTGGAAAAGGTTTAGCACACAACATTAAGAGTGCTAAACGTAAAATCGAGCGTGTACAACCTGAAGTTTGGGACGTTTTAGAATCTGTGATCAAAGAGCATCCAGTACTTCTAAACCGCGCACCAACACTTCACCGTCTTGGTATCCAGGCGTTTGAACCTACATTAGTAGAAGGTCGCGCAATTCGTCTTCACCCACTTGTATGTACTGCATACAACGCGGACTTTGACGGTGACCAAATGGCGGTTCACGTTCCGTTATCATCAGAGGCACAAGCAGAAGCTCGTATTCTTATGTTAGCGGCGCAAAACATCTTGAATCCAAAAGACGGAAAACCAGTTGTTACTCCATCTCAGGATATGGTATTAGGTAACTACTACTTAACTCTTGAGCGTGAAGGCGCAATCGGTGAAGGTATGGTCTTCAAAGATGCAAACGAAGCAATACTTGCATACCGAAATGGATATGTACATCTGCACACACGTGTCGCAGTTGCTGCAAGTTCAGTAAATAACGTAACATTTACTGAAGAGCAAAAAGGTAAGCTTCTATTAACAACAGTTGGTAAATTAATATTTAACGAAATCTTACCAGAGTCGTTCCCTTATATTAATGAACCGACAAACTCAAACCTTGAAAAAGAAACACCAGCGGAGTATTTCGTTGAAAAAGGTGCGAACATTAAAGAAATTATTGCTAGTCGCGAAGAAGTGGCGCCATTTAGCAAGAAGATCCTTGGTAACATCATTGCGGAAGTATTCAAACGTTTCCAAATAACGGAAACATCTCGTATGCTTGACCGCATGAAAAACTTAGGATTTAAGTACTCTACAAAAGCTGGTATTACAGTTGGGGTATCTGACATTCTTGTATTAGGCGAAAAAGATGAAATTCTCCATGAAGCACAAGCAAAAGTAGATAATGTAATTAAACAATTCCGTCGCGGTTTGATCACAGAAGAAGAACGTTACGATCGCGTTATCTCTATTTGGAGTAATGCAAAAGATGTTATCCAAGGAAAACTGATGAAATCCTTGAATAAACGCAATCCAATCTTCATGATGAGTGATTCCGGTGCCCGTGGTAACGCATCGAACTTTACTCAGCTTGCTGGTATGCGTGGTCTGATGGCCAATCCATCTGGTCGTATTATCGAACTTCCAATTAAATCAAGTTTCCGTGAAGGTTTAACAGTACTTGAGTACTTCATCTCTACGCATGGTGCGCGTAAAGGTCTTGCCGATACAGCACTTAAAACTGCCGATTCTGGTTACTTAACACGTCGTCTTGTAGACGTTGCACAAGATGTAATTGTCCGTGAAGATGATTGTGGAACAGATCGTGGTCTATTAATTGGTGCGATTAAAGAGGGTAATGAAGTAATTGAGTCATTATATGATCGTCTTGTTGGACGTTTTGCAAGAAAAACTGTAAAACATCCTGAAACAGGTGAAGTATTAGTTAGTGAAAACCAACTAATCACTGAAGATATCGCTCATATCGTTGAAAATTCGGGTGTTGAAACTGTAAACATTCGTTCAGCGTTCACGTGTAACACTCGCCACGGTGTATGTAAGAAGTGTTACGGTCGTAACTTAGCAACTGGTACAGACGTAGAAGTAGGAGAAGCGGTAGGTATTATCGCAGCTCAATCTATCGGTGAGCCAGGTACACAGTTAACGATGCGTACGTTCCATACAGGTGGGGTTGCCGGAGATGATATCACTCAAGGTTTACCTCGTATCCAAGAGATCTTCGAAGCTCGTAATCCGAAAGGTCAGGCAGTTATCAGTGAAATCGATGGTGTTATCGCAGCGATCAACGATGTTAAAGATCGCCAAGAAGTAGTTGTACAGGGTGAAGTTGAAGCTCGTACGTATGCTATTCCTTACGGTGCGCGTCTGAAAGTAACTCCAGGACAGCCAATTAGCCACGGTAAAGAGTTAACAGAAGGTTCTATTGATCCGAAAGAATTACTAAAAGTAACGGACATTACGGCGGTTCAAGAATACTTATTACGTGAAGTTCAAAAAGTATACCGTATGCAAGGGGTAGAAATTGGCGATAAACACGTAGAAGTAATGGTACGTCAAATGTTACGTAAAGTTCGTGTAAGTGATGCGGGTGAAACAGATGTATTACCAGGAACATTACTAGATATCCATCAGTTTACTGATGCGAATGCGAAGGTGTTACTGAAAGGTAAACAACCAGCAACAGCTAGACCTGTTCTACTTGGTATTACAAAAGCTTCGCTTGAAACTGATTCATTCTTATCTGCAGCATCGTTCCAAGAAACGACACGTGTCTTAACTGATGCAGCAATTAAGGGTAAACGCGATGAACTTCTAGGATTGAAAGAAAATGTTATTATCGGTAAACTTGTTCCTGCTGGAACAGGTATGAATCGTTATCGCAAAGTGGACCTTGTAAAAACAACTCAAGGTGACATGAATGTAGAAAACGATGAAGTTTATGTGGAACAGTAAAATTTTCCGTCGTAAATTTTGTATAAAAACAGCTAATCCTAGTTGACATTGTATGAAGCAAAATGTTACTATAATCAAGGTTGCTCCTGAACGATGCTTTGGAGGATATTTATATGTCTTATCAAAAAGTGTCAAATGCTGAAAATGTAGTCGTTGGTCATAAACGCACATTGGAGGCAATCAAAAATGGTATAGTTAAAGAAGTTGTTATTGCGGAAGATGCTGATATGCGGTTAACCCATATGATCATTCGTACTGCCTTGCAACATAACATACCCATAAACAAAGTTGAATCAGTTCGTAAGCTTGGAAAAGTTTCGGGGATTCAAGTGGGAGCTTCAGCAATAGGAATAATAAGTTAAAACTGTTTTTGTGAGGAGAGAGCATTTGCTCTCCCTTGCAAAAACTTTGTTTTCAACTAATAATGAACCACCTGGATATGTGGTCATACAAACATGCGAAGGGAGGATAATCAAATGCCTACTATTAACCAATTAGTGAGAAATGGTCGTACTGATAAAGTATGGAAGTCTAAATCACCTGCGTTAAACAAAGGTTTTAACTCTTTAAAGAAAAAATCAACTGATATCTCTGCACCTCAAAAACGTGGTGTATGTACTCGTGTTGGTACAATGACTCCGAAGAAACCGAACTCAGCGTTACGTAAATACGCTCGTGTACGTTTAACAAATGGTATTGAAGTTACAGCTTACATCCCAGGTATCGGTCATAACCTACAAGAGCATAGCGTAGTATTAATTCGCGGTGGTCGAGTAAAGGATTTACCAGGGGTACGTTACCACATCGTTCGTGGTGCGCTTGATACTGCTGGTGTTGACAAACGTATGCAAGGACGTTCTAAATATGGTACTAAGCGACCAAAACCTGCTAAAAAATAATAACTTTAAAATGAAAGGAGGAACTCAATATGCCTCGTAAAGGACCTGTTGCGAAACGTGACGTGTTACCAGATCCAATGTACAAATCTAAGCTAGTAACACGCCTTATCAACAAAATGATGGTTGACGGTAAAAAAGGTAAATCTCAAACAATTCTTTATAACGCTTTCGATATCGTTCGTGAACGTTCAGAGAAAGACCCTATGGAAGTATTCGAGCAAGCTCTTAAGAACATCATGCCTGTTCTTGAAGTACGTGCTCGTCGTGTTGGTGGTGCTAACTACCAAGTTCCAGTTGAGGTTCGTCCAGAACGCCGTACAACTTTAGGTCTTCGCTGGTTAGTAAACTATGCTCGTCTTCGTGGTGAAAAAACTATGGAAGAGCGTCTAGCTTACGAAATCTTAGATGCAGCTAACAACGCTGGTGCATCTGTTAAAAAACGTGAAGACACTCATAAAATGGCAGAAGCTAACAAAGCATTTGCTCATTACCGTTGGTAGGATTCAACTTAAAATAAATGTAAGCATAAACCGCTTTATTTGTCGCTTATGGAAGTGTGGAGAGGGAGAATGCCTCTCCCTTTCGTTGGGCGCTCGTTTTACATAATGAGGGTACTGGACATACTGACATGTGTAACAATATAAAGTGGCTTTTTTGCTACTTAAAATAAAAAAATCCAATCCATATATGGAAGGAGCAAGACACCAAATGACAAGAGAGTTCTCTTTAGAAAACACTCGTAATATTGGTATCATGGCTCACATCGATGCTGGTAAAACAACAGCAACTGAGCGTATTCTGTATTACACAGGACGTATTCATAAAATCGGTGAAACTCATGAAGGTGCATCTCAGATGGACTGGATGGAGCAAGAGCAAGAGCGTGGTATCACAATTACTTCTGCTGCAACTACAGCTCAATGGAAAGGTCACCGTGTAAACATCATTGACACTCCAGGACACGTAGACTTCACAGTAGAAGTAGAACGTTCTTTACGCGTACTTGATGGTGCGGTAGCAGTACTTGATGCACAATCTGGTGTAGAACCACAAACAGAAACTGTTTGGCGTCAGGCTACTACTTACGGCGTACCTCGTATCGTATTCGTTAACAAAATGGATAAAATCGGTGCGGATTTCTTATACTCTGTAGGAACAATCCACGATCGTTTACAAGCAAACGCACACCCAATTCAGTTACCAATCGGTGCTGAAGATGAGTTCAATGGTATCATTGACCTTGTTGAAGAATGTGCTTACATGTACGGTAACGATTTAGGAACAGACATTCAACGTGTTGAAATTCCTGAAGAGCACAAAGAATTAGCTGAAGAATACCGTGGAAAACTTATTGAAGCGGTAGCTGAGCTTGATGAAGAAATGATGATGAAGTACCTAGAAGGTGAAGAAATCACTGTAGAAGAGCTTAAAGCTGGTATCCGTAAGGCTACAACTTCTGTAGAATTCTTCCCAGTAATCTGTGGTTCTGCATTCAAAAACAAAGGTGTTCAAATTCTGTTAGACGCAGTTATCGACTACCTACCATCTCCATTAGATGTACCTGCTATTAAAGGTACTCTTCCGGATACAGATGAAGAAATCGAACGTAAGTCTAGCGATGAAGAACCATTCGCAGCTTTAGCATTCAAAATCATGACTGACCCTTATGTTGGTAAGTTAACGTTCTTCCGTGTGTACTCTGGTGTGTTAAACTCTGGATCATACGTGAAAAACTCAACTAAAGGTAAGCGTGAGCGTGTAGGTCGTATCCTACAAATGCACGCTAACAGCCGTGAAGAGATTTCAACAGTTTACGCTGGTGATATCGCTGCTGCTGTAGGTTTAAAAGATACTACTACTGGTGATACTCTTTGTGACGAGAAGAGCCTTGTTATCCTTGAGTCTATGGAATTCCCAGAGCCAGTTATCTCTGTAGCTATCGAACCAAAATCTAAAGCTGACCAAGATAAAATGGGTACAGCATTATCTAAGCTTTCTGAAGAAGATCCAACATTCCGTGCTCACACTGACCAAGAAACTGGCCAAACTATCATCGCTGGTATGGGTGAACTTCACCTTGATATCATCGTTGACCGTATGCGTCGTGAATTCAAAGTCGAAGCAAACGTTGGTGCTCCTCAGGTAGCATACCGTGAAACTTTCCGCGCTGCTGCGAAAGTTGAAGGTAAGTTCGCTCGTCAATCTGGTGGACGTGGACAATTCGGTCACGTTTGGATTGAGTTTGCGCCTAACGAAGAAGGTAAAGGATTTGAATTCGAAAACAAAATCGTCGGCGGTGTAGTTCCACGTGAATACATCCCAGCTGTTGGAGCGGGTCTTGAAGACTCACTTAAAAATGGTGTACTAGCTGGTTACCCACTAGTTGACATTAAAGCAGCATTAGTTGACGGTTCTTACCATGATGTCGATTCATCTGAGATGGCGTTCAAAATCGCTGCATCTATGGCACTTAAAGCTGCGGTTTCTAAATGTAACCCAGTAATTCTTGAGCCAATGATGAAAGTTGAAGTTGTAATTCCTGAAGAATACATGGGAGACATCATGGGTGACGTAACGTCTCGTCGTGGACGTGTAGAAGGTATGGAAGCTCGCGGTAACGCACAAGTTGTTCGCGCTATGGTTCCACTTTCTGAAATGTTCGGTTATGCGACAGCATTACGTTCTAACACTCAAGGACGCGGAACATTCTCAATGACATTTGATCATTATGAAGAAGTACCGAAGTCTGTTTCTGAAGAAATTATCAAAAAAAATAAAGGTGAATAATTGATTTTTATCGATTCTTCACGTATAACTACTTATGTAAGCTTAGAAAGTGGGACGCAAGTTTCACTTTCTAGCCTAAATATAAAATAACCTATATAAACTAAGGAGGAATTTAGAATGGCTAAAGCTAAATTCGAACGTTCTAAACCCCATGTTAACATCGGTACAATCGGCCACGTTGACCATGGTAAAACTACATTAACTGCTGCGATCACTACAGTTCTTGCAAAAGCTGGTGGTGCTGAAGCACGCGGATACGATCAAATCGACGCTGCTCCAGAAGAAAGAGAGCGCGGAATCACAATCTCAACTGCACACGTTGAGTACGAAACTGAAACTCGTCACTATGCACACGTTGACTGCCCAGGTCACGCTGACTATGTTAAAAACATGATCACTGGTGCTGCTCAAATGGACGGCGGTATCTTAGTAGTATCTGCTGCTGATGGCCCAATGCCTCAAACACGTGAGCACATCCTTCTTTCTCGTCAAGTAGGTGTTCCTTACATCGTTGTATTCTTAAACAAATGCGACATGGTAGACGACGAAGAATTATTAGAATTAGTAGAAATGGAAGTTCGCGACCTATTATCTGAATACGGATTCCCAGGCGACGACATTCCTGTAATCAAAGGTTCTGCTCTTAAAGCTCTTCAAGGAGAAGCTGATTGGGAAGCAAAAATCATTGAATTAATGACTGAAGTTGATGCTTACATCCCAACTCCAGAACGTGAAACTGACAAACCATTCTTAATGCCTATCGAGGATGTATTCTCTATCACAGGTCGTGGTACAGTTGCAACTGGTCGTGTAGAGCGCGGAATCGTTAAAGTTGGTGACGTAGTAGAAATCATCGGTCTTGCTGAAGAAAATGCTTCTACAACTGTAACTGGTGTAGAGATGTTCCGTAAACTTCTTGACCAAGCTCAAGCTGGAGACAACATCGGTGCATTACTTCGTGGGGTTGCTCGTGAAGACATCCAACGTGGACAAGTTCTTGCTAAAACTGGCTCTGTAAAAGCTCACGCTAAATTCAAAGCTGAAGTTTTCGTATTATCTAAAGAAGAAGGTGGACGTCACACTCCATTCTTCGCTAACTACCGTCCTCAGTTCTACTTCCGTACAACTGACGTAACTGGTATCATCCAATTACCAGAAGGTACTGAAATGGTAATGCCTGGTGACAACATCGAAATGACTATCGAACTTATCGCTCCAATCGCTATCGAAGAGGGAACTAAATTCTCTATTCGTGAAGGTGGACGTACAGTAGGTTACGGTGTAGTTGCTACTATCGTTGAGTAATCTTAACTGATATAAAAAAACCCAAGGGATTTCCCCTTGGGTTTTTTGTTTGTATTTATATAATGAATGAAATGATTTTTTTATATTTTGACGAGTTTCTTCTATAGTAATACAAAAATAATAAAACTAAAATCCAGAAACTGTAAAACGAATTCTGTGAGATGAAAACTTGAAATTCTTTAAAGTGCCATGTATAATAGCAAAAGTAGAGAAAAGCAGATGCAAACAAAAAGATGCTTGCATCTAGACGAATAACATTGTATAATAGACAATGTTGGTCTTTGACTGCGATGAAGTGGAAGGTTGCTGACACACCCGGCCGCTTTGCCATGGCATGGTGTGGGGAAATTTCCATGGAGAAGGTCTATTTTAGAAATAGGCGAACGAAGGAGGGAAAATAATGGCAAAAGAAAAAATTCGTATCCGTTTAAAAGCTTATGATCACCGTATTCTTGATCAATCAGCTGAGAAAATTGTAGAAACAGCTAAGCGTTCTGGGGCAACAGTTTCTGGTCCGATCCCATTACCAACTGAGAAGACTATTTACACAATTCTTCGTGCTGTTCATAAGTACAAAGATTCTCGTGAGCAATTCGAAATGCGCACACACAAACGTTTAATCGATATCGTGAGTCCTACTCCACAAACAGTAGATTCATTAATGCGTTTAGACTTACCGTCTGGTGTAGATATCGAAATCAAACTATAATTCATATAACTTAAAAATGTAGGAGGTGTAACTCATGACCAAAGGAATCTTAGGAAGAAAGATCGGTATGACTCAAGTATTTGCTGAGAACGGTGAGTTAATCCCAGTAACAGTTATCGCTGCTAATCCAAACGTTGTTCTTCAAAAGAAAACAACTGAAACTGATGGCTACAATGCAATCCAGTTAGGATTTGAAGATAAACGTGAAAAGTTAACTAACAAACCTGAACAAGGCCACACTGCTAAAGCATCTACAACTCCTAAGCGCTTCATTCGCGAAATCCGCGATGCAGACGTGGACGGATTAGAGGTTGGTCAAGAGGTAAAAGTTGAAGTTTTCGCTGCAGGTGAAATCGTTGACGTAACAGGAATTTCTAAAGGTAAAGGTTTCCAAGGTGTTATCAAACGCCACGGACAATCTCGCGGACCTATGTCTCATGGTTCTCGCTATCACCGTCGTCCAGGTTCAATGGGCCCAGTTGCTCCGAACCGTGTATTCAAAGGCAAAAAACTTGCTGGACGTATGGGTGGAGACCAAGTTACTATCCAAAACTTAGAAATCGTTCAAGTTGACACTGAGCGCAACTTATTACTAGTAAAAGGTAACGTTCCAGGTGCTAAGAAATCTCTTGTAGTTGTTCAAGGCGCTGTGAAGGTTAGCAAATAATTCACATAGGAAGGAGGAATTCCAATGCCAAAAGTTACTGTATATAACCAAACTGGTTCACAGGTTGGTGAAATCGAATTAGCTGAAGCTATTTTCGGTATCGAACCAAATGAAGCTGTACTTTTCGAAGCTGTAATGATGCAACGTGCATCTTTACGTCAAGGTACACACAAAGTAAAAACTCGTTCTGAAGTTCGTGGTGGTGGTCGTAAACCATGGCGTCAAAAAGGAACTGGACGTGCTCGTCAAGGGTCTATCCGCTCTCCTCAATGGCGTGGTGGTGGTACGGTATTCGGACCTACACCAAGAAGCTATGCGTACAAACTTCCTAAGAAGGTTCGTCGTTTAGCAATCAAATCTGCATTAGCTACTAAAGTAGTTGAGAACAACATTGTAGTTCTTGAAGACCTAGTGTTAAATGCACCAAAAACAAAAGACATGCTAGCAGTACTTAAAGGATTAACTGTTGAGAAGAAAGCTCTTATCGTAACTGCTGATGCAAACGAATCTGTAGAGTTATCTGCTCGCAATATCCCTGGAGTAACAGTAATCACTGCTGATGGCGTAAACGTTTTAGACGTGCTTCATCATGATAAGCTAATCATGACAAAAGCGGCAGTGGAAAAAGTAGAGGAGGTGCTTGCATAATGAGAGATCCTCGTGATATCATTAAGCGCCCAGTTATCACTGAACGTTCTATGGAAATGATGGCTGAAAAAAAATACACGTTCGATGTGGACGTTAAATCTAATAAAACAGAAGTTAAAGATGCTCTTGAAGCGATCTTTGGTGTTAAAGTAGAAAAAGTGAACATCATGAACTACAAGCCGAAAGCAAAACGCGTTGGTCGTCACGCTGGTTTTACTAGCCGTCGTCGTAAAGCAATCGTTAAGCTAACTGCTGACAGCAAAGAAATCGAAATCTTCCAAGGCGTTTAATTCTTACTAAAGAAGGAGGGAAATTGAGATGGGAATTAAAAAGTATAATCCAACTACTAACGGTCGTCGTAATATGACTACGAATGATTTCGCTGAAATCACGACTGACAGACCAGAAAAGTCATTACTTGCTCCTTTAAGCAAGAAGGCTGGTCGTAATAACCAAGGTAAAATTACTGTACGTCATCAAGGTGGCGGACATAAGCGTCAATACCGTATCATCGACTTTAAGCGTAACAAAGATGGAATTCCAGGACGCGTTGCTACGATCGAATACGATCCAAACCGCTCTGCGAATATCGCATTAATTAACTACGTTGACGGTGAAAAACGTTACATTCTTGCTCCTAAGAACTTAGAAGTAGGCATGGAAGTTATGTCTGGCCCAGAAGCTGACATCAAAATCGGTAACGCATTACCATTAATCAACATTCCAGTAGGTACTGTTGTTCATAACATCGAGCTTAAGCCTGGTCGTGGCGGACAATTAGTTCGTTCTGCTGGTACATCTGCTCAAGTACTTGGTAAAGAAGGTAAATACGTACTTGTACGTTTAACTTCTGGTGAAGTACGTCTTGTATTATCTGCTTGTCGCGCTTCAATCGGTCAAGTAGGTAACGAACAACACGAACTTATCAAGATCGGTAAAGCAGGTCGCTCTCGCTGGTTAGGTAAACGCCCAACAGTTCGTGGTTCTGTAATGAACCCAGTTGATCACCCACACGGTGGTGGTGAAGGACGTTCTCCAATCGGACGTAAGTCTCCAATGTCTCCATGGGGTAAACCAACTCTTGGATTCAAGACTCGTAAGAAAAACAAAGCGTCTGACAAATTCATCGTTCGTCGTCGCAAAAAATAATGGGATTGTAGTACGGTTCATTTCTAGAACCGTACGCCAATCACGAAGGGAGGCACCAAAATGGCTCGTAGCTTAAAAAAAGGACCATTTGTCGATGATCACTTAATGAGCAAAATGGAAAAATTAGTTGCATCTGAGCAAAAACAAGTTGTTAAAACTTGGTCTCGCCGTTCAACAATCTTCCCTCAGTTCATCGGACACACAATCGCTGTATATGATGGTCGTAAACACGTACCTGTGTACATCACTGAGGATATGGTTGGCCATAAGTTAGGTGAATTCGCACCAACTCGTACGTATAAAGGTCACCTTGCTGACGATAAGAAAACTAGAAGATAATGAGAGGAGGCACTTCAATGCAAGCTAAAGCAGTAGCGAGAACAGTTCGTATTGCTCCTCGTAAAGTTCGTTTAGTAGTAGACTTAATCCGAGGTAAGCAAGTGGGTGAAGCGATTGCTATCCTTAACCACACACCAAAAACTGCTTCTCCAGTTGTAGAGAAAGTTTTAAAATCTGCAATCGCAAATGCAGAGCACAATTATGAGATGGATATTAACAACCTAGTTGTTGAAAAAGTTTTCGTTGACGAAGGTCCAACGTTGAAACGTTTCCGTCCACGTGCAATGGGTCGTGCAAGCCAAATTAACAAACGCACAAGCCACATCACAGTTGTGGTATCAGAAAAGAAGGAGGGATAATCGATGGGTCAAAAGGTTAATCCAATTGGTCTTCGTGTCGGCGTTATCCGTGACTGGGAATCTCGTTGGTTCGCAGAGAAAGATTATGCTACATTATTACATGAAGACATCAAAATCCGTGAGTACATTACTGTACGCTTAAAAGATTCTGCTGTTGCTAAAGTAGAAATCGAACGTGCAGCAAATCGTGTAAATGTTACAATTCACACTGCAAAACCTGGTATGGTAATTGGTAAAGGTGGTACTGAAGTTGAAGCACTTCGTAAAGCTCTTAACCAATTAACAGGCAAGCGTGTACACATCAACATTTTAGAAGTTAAGAGAGCTGATCTTAACGCTAAATTAGTAGGCGAAAACATTGCTCGTCAATTAGAAAACCGTGTATCATTCCGTCGTGCACAAAAGCAAGTTATTCAACGTGCTATGCGTGCAGGTGCTAAAGGTATTAAAACACAGGTTTCTGGTCGTCTTGGCGGAGCTGATATCGCTCGTGCAGAATCTTACAGTGAAGGAACTGTTCCACTTCATACACTTCGCGCTGATATTGACTATGCAGCAGTTGAAGCTGATACAACATACGGTAAATTAGGCGTAAAAGTATGGATCTACCGTGGAGAAGTCCTTCCTACAAAAAAGAAAGCTTCTGAGGAAGGAGGAAAATAATATGTTAATGCCAAAACGCGTAAAATATCGTAGAGAGCATCGTGGTAAAATGCGTGGTCGTGCAAAAGGTGGAACTGAAATTGCTTTCGGTGAATTCGGTTTACAAGCACAAGCTGCTTCATGGATTACAAACCGTCAAATCGAAGCTGCTCGTCGTGCAATGACTCGTTACATGAAACGTGGCGGTAAAGTATGGATTAAAATTTTCCCTTCTAAACCTTACACTGCAAAACCTCTAGAAGTACGTATGGGTTCCGGTAAAGGGGCACCAGAAGGCTGGGTAGCAGTAGTAAAACCTGGGAAAATTATGTTCGAAATCGCGGGTGTATCTGAAGAGGTAGCACGCGAAGCATTACGTCTTGCAGCTCACAAGTTACCTGTGAAATGTAAATTCGTAAAACGTGAAGAAAATGGTGGTGAATCTAATGAAAACTAATGATATTCGTGAATTAACCACTGCCGAAATCGAAACAAAAGTTAAAGCTTTAAAGGAAGAATTGTTCAATCTTCGCTTCCAACTTGCTACAGGACAATTAGAGAATCCAACTCGCATTCGTGAAGTGCGTAAAGCAATTGCTCGTATGAAAACTGTAGTTCGTGAAAGAGAGATCGGAATTAATCGATAAATTGAGGGGAGGTTTGCATAGTGAGCGAACGTAACCAACGCAAAGTTTATACTGGTCGTGTTGTGTCTGACAAAATGGACAAAACGATTACAGTTTTAGTTGAAACTTACAAAACTCATTCCTTGTACGGAAAGCGTGTTAAGTATTCTAAGAAGTACAAAGCCCATGATGAGCAAAACCAAGCGAAACTTGGCGATATCGTTAAAATCATGGAAACTCGCCCGCTTTCTGCTACTAAGCGTTTCCGTTTAGTTGAAATCGTTGAAGAAGCGGTTATTATCTAAATAGATGAATCGGAATTTTTAGTCCGAAGGGAGGTTTCATAAGATGATCCAACAAGAATCTCGTTTGAAAGTTGCTGACAACTCTGGTGCACGTGAACTTTTAACAATTAAAGTATTAGGCGGCTCTGGTCGTAAATATGCTAACATCGGTGATATTATCGTTGCTACGGTAAAACAAGCAACACCAGGTGGCGTTGTTAAAAAAGGTGACGTTGTTAAAGCAGTAGTAGTACGTACGAAGAGCGGAGCTCGTCGTCCGGACGGTTCTTACATCAAATTTGATGAAAACGCAGCGGTTATCATTAAAGACGATAAGAGCCCACGTGGTACTCGTATCTTCGGACCAGTAGCTCGTGAATTACGTGATAGCAACTTCATGAAGATCGTTTCTTTAGCTCCAGAAGTTCTATAATTTAAGGTATTGCCTTGCTAAGGAGGTGCAGAATTAAGATGCATGTAAAAAAAGGTGATAAAGTACAGGTAATCACTGGTAAAGACAAAGGAAAACAAGGCGTTATCCTTGTGGCTTTCCCAAAGCAAAACCGTGTTATCGTTGAGGGTGTTAACATCGTTAAAAAACACTCTAAGCCATCTCAATTAAATCCACAAGGTGGAATTATTACTAAAGAAGCACCTATTCACGTTTCTAACGTTATGGTTTTAGATCCTAAAACAGGTGAACCTACTCGCGTAGGCTTCAAAGTAGAAGATGGTAAAAAAGTTCGTATTGCAAAAAAATCTGGTGAATTATTAGATAAATAATTTTCTTAAGAAAGGAGGTCACTTCATTGAATCGCCTTAAAGAGAAGTTCCAAAAGGAAATTACTCCTGCTCTAGTGAGCAAGTTTAACTATAAATCTGTGATGGAAGTACCGAAAATCGAAAAGATCGTAATCAACACTGGTGTTGGTGACGCGGTATCTAACTCAAAAGCTTTAGACAATGCAGTAGAAGAATTAACACAAATCGCAGGTCAAAAGCCTGTTGTAACTCGTGCTAAAAAATCAATCGCTGGTTTCCGTCTTCGTGAAGGTATGCCAATCGGTGCGAAAGTAACTTTACGCGGCGAGCAAATGTATGAGTTCTTCGACAAATTAGTATCAGTTTCTTTACCACGTGTACGTGATTTCCGTGGTGTTTCTAAGAAATCATTCGATGGTCGTGGGAACTACACATTAGGTGTTAAAGAGCAACTTATCTTCCCTGAGATCGATTATGATAAAGTAAGCAAAGTCCGCGGTATGGACATCGTAATCGTTACTACAGCGAAAACTGATGAAGAAGCTCGTGAACTTTTAACACAATTCGGTATGCCATTCCAAAAATAATGGAAGCCAACGCTAAGTAGAGGAGGCGAAAACGTGGCTAAAAAATCTATGATAGCGAAACAAAAGCGTACTCCTAAGTTTAAAGTACAAGAGTATACACGTTGCGAACGCTGCGGTCGTCCGCATTCTGTATACCGCAAATTTAAGCTTTGCCGTATTTGTTTCCGTGAACTTGCATATAAAGGTCAAATTCCTGGTGTTAAAAAAGCTAGTTGGTAAAACCCACAAATGGGAAGGAGGTAAAACACATGGTGATGACAGATCCAATTGCAGACATGCTTACTCGCATCCGTAATGCGAACATGGTACGTCATGAGAAATTAGAGGTTCCTGCTTCTAAAATCAAAAAAGAGATCGCTGAACTTTTAAAACGTGAAGGTTTCATTCGTGATGTAGAATACATCGAGGATAACAAACAAGGTATCCTTCGTATTTTCCTGAAATATGGTGCAAACAATGAACGTGTAATCACTGGATTAAAACGTATCAGTAAACCTGGCTTACGCGTTTACGCTAAAGCTGATGAAGTACCACGTGTACTTAACGGATTAGGTATCGCTCTTGTTTCTACATCTAAGGGAGTAATGACAGACAAAGACGCTCGTCAATTACAAACTGGTGGAGAAGTAGTAGCATACGTTTGGTAATATATATTTAAAACGAACGGAGGTGTGACCACATGTCTCGTATTGGTAAAAAGATTCTTGAAATCCCTGCAGGTGTTACTATTACAGTTGCAGAAGACAATACTGTAACAGTAAAAGGCCCTAAAGGTGAATTAACTCGTACTTTCAATGCTGATATGCTTATCAAAATTGAAGAGAATACATTAACAGTTGAGCGTCCATCTGAACAGAAGGACCACCGTGCATTACACGGTACAACTCGTGCTTTAATCGGAAACATGGTTGAAGGTGTAACTGCAGGTTTCGCACGCGGACTTGAATTAGTCGGTGTAGGTTACCGTGCTCAAAAACAAGGTGATAAACTTGTATTAAGCGTAGGTTATTCTCATCCAGTAGAAATGACTCCGGAAGCAGGTATTGAAGTTGAAGTACCTGCACCAACTAAAATCGTAATCAAAGGTATCGACAAGCAACGTGTTGGCGAATTTGCTGCTAACATCCGTGCTGTACGTGCTCCTGAGCCATATAAAGGTAAAGGTATTCGTTACGAAGGCGAAGTTGTTCGTCGTAAAGAAGGTAAAACTGCTAAGTAAACCCGTTAGGTGAGAGAAAGGAGTGACAAGAAAATGATCACTAAAGCTGATAAAAATGCGACTCGTAAGAAAAGACATGCACGTGTACGTGCTAAACTTACTGGTACTGCAGAGCGTCCACGTTTAAACGTGTTCCGTTCTAACCAACATATTTACGCTCAAGTTATTGATGATGTGAATGGTGTAACGTTAGTAAGTGCATCTACTCTTGATAAAGACCTTGCTCTTAACGGTACTAGCAATACTGAAGCTGCTACGAAAGTAGGAGAATCAGTTGCTAAGCGTGCTGTAGAGAAAGGCGTTAAAGAAGTAGTATTCGATCGCGGTGGTTACTTATACCATGGCCGTGTTAAAGCTCTAGCTGAAGCTGCTCGTGAGGCTGGATTACAATTTTAATGGTCAAAGGAGGGAAAATTGATGCATCGCATTGACCCAAGTAAATTAGAACTTGAAGAACGTGTAGTTACGATAAATCGTGTCGCGAAAGTTGTTAAGGGTGGTCGTCGTTTCCGCTTTGCTGCACTAGTTGTAGTTGGCGATAAAAACGGTCATGTTGGATTCGGTACTGGTAAAGCACAAGAGGTACCAGACGCAATCCGCAAAGCTATCGAAGACGCTAAGAAAAACTTAATCGCTGTACCATTAGTTGGTACAACAATTCCACACACAATCAACGGTCACTTTGGAGCTGGTGAAGTATTCTTAAAACCTGCTGCTGAAGGTACTGGTGTTATTGCTGGTGGACCTGTTCGTGCGGTACTTGAATTAGCTGGTGTACAAGATATTCTTTCGAAATCTCTTGGTTCTAACACACCAATCAACATGATTCGCGCTACTGTGAACGGATTAAGCGAACTTAAGCGCGCTGAAGATGTTGCAAAATTACGCGGTAAATCTGTAGAAGAGCTACTAGGTTAAGGAGGGAAAACAAATGGCGAAAAAGTTAGAAATTACCCTCACTCGTAGTGTAATTGGTCGTCCACAAGATCAACGTGCGACGGTAGAAGCTTTAGGTCTTAAAAAGTTGAATTCAACTGTAGTTAAGGAAGAAACTCCTGCTATTCTTGGTATGATCAACAAAGTTTCTCACCTTATAACTGTAAAAGAAGCTTAAGGATAACTCATTAATATAAGGAGGTGCCTGGGAATGAAACTTCATGAATTAAAACCTGCAGAAGGTTCTCGTAAAGTACGTAACCGTGTCGGTCGTGGTATCGGTTCTGGTAACGGTAAAACTGCTGGTAAAGGTCATAAAGGACAAAACGCACGTTCTGGTGGCGGTGTTCGTCTTGGCTTCGAAGGTGGTCAAACTCCATTATTCCGTCGTTTACCAAAACGCGGCTTCACAAACATTAACCGTAAAGAGTTTGCTATTGTAAACTTAACAACGTTAAATCGTTTTGAAGATGGTACAGAAGTAACACCTGAATTATTGCTGGAAACTGGCGTTATCAGCAAGTTAAACGACGGTGTTAAAATTCTTGCAAGCGGCGCAGTAGAGAAAAAACTAACTGTTAAAGCGCACAAGTTCTCTTCAAGTGCTAAAGAAGCAATTGAAGCAGCTGGCGGATCAGTTGAGGTGATCTAATGTTTCGTACAATCTCCAACTTTATGCGCGTTGCTGAGATAAGACGTAAAATATTATTCACTTTAGCGATGTTAATCGTATTCAGGATTGGCACGTTTATCCCAGTGCCATTTACAAATGGAGACGTACTGAAAGCACAAGATCAATTAAATGCCTTAGGTATCCTAAATACATTTGGCGGTGGCGCCTTGAAAAACTTCTCCATCTTCGCGATGGGAATCATGCCGTATATTACAGCATCCATCATCGTGCAATTATTGCAGATGGATGTTGTTCCTAAATTTTCGGAATGGTCGAAGCAAGGTGAAATGGGCCGTCGTAAACTAACGCAATTTACGCGTTACTTTACAATTGTTCTTGCGTTTATTCAGGGGTTTGGTATGTCAATCGGTTTTAACGGTATGGTAGGTGGGCAATTAATTTTGAATCCTGGTTGGAGCACTTATTTATACATTGCTACGGTACTGACTGCTGGTACTGCATTTTTAATGTGGTTAGGCGAACAGATTACATCTAAAGGTGTAGGTAATGGTATTTCCATCCTTATCTTTGGAGGTATTGCCGCAGCGATCCCAAGTGTTATATCTCAAGTGTATCAACAACAGTTTCAAAATATCGGAGATCAATTGTTCATGAGTATCGTTAAAGTTGCATTGATCTTACTAGCTGTGCTAGCAGTTATTGTTGGTGTTATTTTCATTCAACAGGCTGTTAGAAAGATCCCAATTCAATATGCGAAGCGTGTAACAGGAGGGAATGGGAATCATGCTGGAGCACAAAACACACATTTACCGCTTAAGGTAAATAGTGCGGGTGTTATTCCAGTCATTTTTGCTGTTTCATTCTTAATTACGCCTCCAACTATTGCACAGTTCTTCCCGAATCATGATGTATCGCAGTGGATCATTGCAAACTTTAACTATTCTCACCCAGTGGGAATGATTATATATGTTGCGCTCATTGTAGCCTTCACATATTTCTATGCGTTTGTTCAGGTTAATCCAGAGCAAATGTCAGAGAATCTAAACAAACAAGGTGGATATGTTCCAGGTATTCGTCCGGGTAAGAATACGGAACAATATCTAACAAAAATCTTGTATCGTTTGACCTTTGTAGGATCAATTTTCCTAGCAGCGATTGCAATCTTACCAGTTATCTTTACGAAACTGGGAAATCTTCCTCCATCTGCACAGATTGGTGGAACGAGTATGTTAATCGTTGTCGGCGTTGCTTTAGAAACAATGAAGCAGCTAGAAAGCCAACTGGTAAAACGCCATTACAAAGGGTTTATCAAGCAGTGAGTAAGTGGGAAGAATTGTCTTCCCTACATGCTCATGTACTCTGAGGGGGAACAAGGATGAACTTAATTTTAATGGGGCTTCCTGGTGCTGGTAAAGGTACACAAGCCGAACAGATTGTTGCCAAGTATAACATCCCTCACATTTCAACAGGAGATATGTTCCGTGCAGCTATGAAGGCTGAAACTGAAATGGGTTTACAAGCAAAATCTTTTATTGATAAAGGTGCACTTGTTCCAGATGAAGTTACAATCGGAATCGTTCGTGAACGTTTAAGTCAAGAAGACTGCGTAAGAGGTTTCTTACTAGACGGTTTCCCACGAACTGTTGCACAAGCATCAGCTCTTGAAGAGATTATGAAAGATCTTGGCAAAAAAATCGACTATGTTTTAAACATTAATGTGGATTCAGGGTTGTTATTAAAACGCCTTACAGGCCGTCGCATTTGTAAAGAGTGCGGTGCGACTTACCACTTAGAATTCAATGCGCCAGCAAAAGCTGACGTGTGCGATAAATGTGGTGGCGAATTATATCAACGCTCTGATGACAATGAAGAAACTGTAGCAAATCGTTTAGATGTAAATATTAAGCAAACAAAACCTTTGCTTGATTTCTACGAGGAGCTTGGTTACCTACAAAGCATTAATGGTGAGCAAGATATCAATAAAGTATTTGCTGATATCGATGTTCTCATCGGAGGCTTAGCGTAATGATAATCTGCAAAACTCCTCGCGAGATAGAAATCATGCGAGAAGCTGGCAGGATCGTTGCTTTAACTCATCAAGAGTTGAAACAGCACATTACTCCAGGAATTACAACGAAAGAGCTCGATCAAATAGCGGAAAAGACGATTCAAAAATATGGTGCTACGCCATCTTTTAAAGGATACAACGGATTTCCGGGGAGCATTTGTGCTTCTGTAAATGAAGAGCTTGTACACGGAATTCCAGGGAAGCGCAAGCTCAAAGAGGGCGATATCATCAGTATCGATATTGGTGCGAAATACAATGGGTACCATGGCGATTCTGCATGGACGTATCCAGTTGGAAGCATTTCTGAATCTGTTCAAAAGCTACTTGATGTCACAGAAAAATCGTTGTATCTTGGTCTAGAACAAGTAAAACCAGGCGAAAGATTATCAAATATCTCACATGCGGTTCAAACCCATGCTGAAGAGAATGGGTTCTCGATCGTTAGGGAGTATGTTGGTCACGGAATCGGGCAAGACTTACATGAGGACCCTCAAATCCCGCACTATGGTCCACCAAATAGAGGCCCTAGATTAAAGCCGGGAATGGTCATCTGTGTTGAGCCGATGGTGAATCAAGGAAGACGATATGTAAAAACACTATCTGATGACTGGACAGTGGTAACGGTAGATGGTAAATGGTGTGCCCATTTTGAGCACACGATTGCTCTTACAGAAGCAGGATACGAAATCCTTACCACTTTATAAGTAGCTGGCTCTCCGGGATTTCAGAGCAGTGTAAAATGTTACTGATTTGAAGAAGGGAGAACTATTGAATGGCTAAAGATGATGTAATTGAAGTCGAAGGTACCGTTCTTGAAACGTTGCCAAATGCTATGTTCAAAGTAGAATTAGAGAATGGGCATGTCGTATTGGCTCACGTTTCTGGTAAAATCCGTATGAACTTCATTCGTATTTTACCAGGAGACAAAGTTACGGTAGAATTATCTCCGTACGATTTAAATCGTGGTCGTATTACGTACCGTTTTAAATAATATAGCACTCCGTAATCTTTAAGGAGGTTCGAGACATGAAAGTAAGACCGTCAGTTAAACCAATCTGCGAAAAATGTAAAGTTATTCGTAGACGTGGAAAAGTAATGGTTATTTGTGAAAACCCTAAACATAAACAAAAACAAGGTTAATCAGAAGGAGGTGCATTCAGAATGGCACGTATCGCAGGTGTAGATATTCCTCGAGACAAACGCGTTGTTATTTCTTTAACTTACGTATTCGGCATTGGTCGCACAACTGCTGAAAAAATTCTTACTGAAGCTGGTATTTCTTCAGAAACACGAGTTCGTGATTTAACGGAAGACGAACTAGGACGTATCCGTGATATCATCGATCGTATTAAAGTTGAGGGAGACCTTCGTCGTGAAGTATCTCTTAACATTAAACGTCTAATGGAGATCGGTTCTTACCGTGGTCTTCGTCACCGTCGTGGTTTACCAGTTCGTGGTCAAAACTCTAAAAACAATGCTCGTACACGTAAAGGTCCACGTCGTACAGTAGCAAATAAAAAGAAATAATAAGTAAAGGAGGTTGAACTAACAATGGCACGTAAAACAAACACTCGTAAAAAACGTGTGAAAAAGAATATTGAAGCTGGTATAGCTCATATTCGTTCTACTTTCAACAACACAATCGTAACACTTACAGATACTCATGGTAACGCACTTTCTTGGTCTAGTGCTGGTGCACTTGGTTTCCGTGGATCTCGTAAGTCTACTCCATTCGCTGCGCAAATGGCTGCTGAAGCTGCTGCTAAAGTTGCAATGGAACACGGTTTAAAAACTTTAGAGGTTACTGTTAAAGGTCCTGGTGCTGGTCGTGAAGCTGCAATTCGTGCTCTTCAAGCTGCAGGTCTAGAAGTAACAGCAATTAGAGATGTTACTCCAGTTCCTCATAATGGATGTCGTCCACCAAAACGTCGTCGTGTGTAATTTTTCTGTATAGAATTTTCCCTTTTGTCTATAATGGATATGATGCATTATCGAGAAATTTCGTACAGAAACATCGCTTGTTGTGCACAATCGGGAACTGCCTAAGGGGGACTTTCGGTTAGACAGGGGGTATCCCTTTGTTTAACCGGGGTTTCGACGTTTTGAAGGAGGGTTTAGTTAATGATTGAAATCGAAAAGCCGAAAATCGAAACGGTTGAACTTAACGAAGATGCTAAATATGGTAAATTCGTAATTGAACCGCTTGAGCGTGGATATGGTACTACTTTGGGTAACTCCTTACGTCGTATTCTTTTATCCTCACTCCCTGGTGCCGCTGTTACTGCTATCCAAATCGATGGCGTATTACATGAATTTTCAACAGTTGAGGGCGTAGTAGAAGACGTTACGACGATCATCTTAAACTTGAAAAAGTTAGCTCTTAAAATCTACTCTGAAGAAGAGAAGACGTTGGAAATTGATGTGCAGGGCGAAGGTATTGTCACAGCTGCTGATATTACTCACGATAGTGATGTAGAAATCTTAAATCCAGATTTACACATTGCAACGTTAGCAAAAAATGCGCATTTCCGCATGCGTTTAACTGCAAAGCGTGGCCGTGGGTATACGCCAGCTGATGCAAATAAAAGCGAAGATCAACCAATAGGAGTAATTCCTATTGATTCTATTTATACTCCAGTATCACGTGTGACTTACCAAGTGGAAAAGACACGTGTCGGACAAGTGGCTAATTATGATAAGCTTACGCTTGATGTATGGACGGATGGAAGCATCGGGCCAAAAGAAGCTATCTCTTTAGGTGCCAAAATCTTAACTGAGCATTTAAATATCTTTGTTGGTTTAACTGATGAAGCACAAAATGCTGAGATTATGGTCGAGAAGGAAGAAGATCAAAAAGAGAAAGTTCTTGAGATGACTATCGAGGAACTAGATCTTTCTGTTCGTTCTTATAATTGCCTTAAACGTGCAGGAATTAATACTGTACAAGAGCTTGCGAACAAAACAGAAGAAGATATGATGAAAGTTCGTAACTTAGGACGTAAATCCTTAGAAGAAGTTAAACATAAACTTGAGGAATTAGGTTTAGGTTTACGTAAAGACGACTGAGGATTTAAACCCATCAACAAAGGAGGGAACTACGAATGGCATACAGAAAATTAGGCCGTACAAGTGCGCAACGTAAAGCTATGTTACGTGATTTAGCTACTGATTTAATTATCAACGAGCGCATCCAAACGACAGAAACTCGTGCAAAAGAACTTCGTTCTGTAGTGGAAAAAATGATCACTTTAGGTAAACGCGGAGATCTTCACGCTCGTCGTCAAGCAGCAGCTTTCATTCGCAATGAAGTAGCTAACGCTGAGACTGGTCAAGATGCACTTCAAAAATTATTCGCTGATGTAGCTCCACGCTATGCTGAGCGCCAAGGCGGATACACTCGTATTGCAAAAATTGGTCCACGTCGCGGAGACGCAGCACCAATGGTAATTATCGAGTTAGTATAATGATAATTAAAAGGGCAGGACAGTTCTTTTCAAGAAACTGGTCATGGCCCTTTTTTTTAAATATAAAAATAGGCTAACTCGGCGAAGGAAAGGGTGCCTTGTATTGAAAAAAGAGAAACTTCGGACAGAAAATATATCATTTCAATATCCTGGGGCAGCCACTTATGCATTAAAAGATGTTTCATTTTCTTTGTATGAGGGAGAATGGGTATCTGTTATTGGACAAAATGGTTCAGGGAAGTCTACACTTGCAAAATTATTGAATGGTTTGTTTTTGCCGGAAGCAGGGACTATTACAGTAAATGATACAATGGTTTTATCAGAGAAAACGGTGTGGGATGTTCGAAAACAAATTGGTATGGTATTTCAAAATCCAGATAATCAATTTGTTGGAACGACAGTGCAAGACGACGTTGTATTTGGCTTAGAGAATATCGGAATGCCAAGAGAACAGATGGTAGAAAGATTAGATCAGGCTCTCAAACTTGTCCGTATGGAAGATTTTCTTAATGATGAACCTCATTCGTTATCTGGTGGGCAAAAGCAGCGAGTGGCAATAGCAGGCGTTTTAGCACTTCAGCCATCTATTTTGATATTAGATGAAGCAACGTCAATGCTAGATCCTCAAGGAAGACGTGAAGTAGTAGAAACGGTTAGACAACTTGTTAATCAAAAAGGTATTACCGTGTTATCAATTACGCACGATTTAGAAGAAGCGGCACAATCAGACCGTGTCATTATTTTAAATAAGGGAGAAATATTAGAGGAAGGGACTCCAGAGCAAATTTTCAAGTCCTCTCATATGCTCCAAGAAATTGGATTAGATGTACCATTTTCAGTAAAAATAGCAGAATTATTAAAAAGAAATGAAATTCTCTTGCAAAATACGCATCTTACAATGGAAAGCTTGGTGAACGAACTTTGGAGATTACATTCCAAAAAGTAGAACATCGTTATCAATATAAAACTCCATTTGAAAGACGCGCACTTTATGATGTAGACGTGTCGTTTCCAAGTGGGGGCTATTATGCCATTATCGGTCATACTGGTTCAGGTAAGTCGACGATGATTCAACATTTAAATGGTTTATTGCAGCCGACAAATGGCACAGTTCAAATTGGTGAACATTTCATTTCGGCAGGAAAGAAAGAAAAAAAGCTAAAGCCACTACGTAAAAAGGTAGGGGTTGTCTTTCAATTCCCAGAACATCAGTTGTTTGAAGAGACTGTGGAGAAAGATATTTGTTTCGGCCCTACTAATTTTGGGGTATCTGTAGAAGAAGCGAAGCAAAAGGCAAGAGAGGCAATTGAACTTGTAGGGTTAGAACCAGAACTGTTAACACGTTCACCGTTTGAGTTAAGTGGTGGACAGATGAGGCGTGTCGCGATAGCGGGCGTATTGGCGATGGAACCCGAAGTGCTTGTATTAGATGAACCTACAGCAGGACTAGATCCAAAAGGACAGAACGAACTTATGGAGATGTTTTATAAGCTACATAAGGAGCAAGGCCTTACAGTTATCCTAGTAACACATAATATGGAGGATGCTGCTAAGTATGCGGAGCAGATTGTAGTCATGCATAAAGGAACGGTCTTTTTGCAAGGAAGTGCAGAGGAAGTATTTTCACATGCTGATGAACTAGAGAAAATTGGCGTGGATCTTCCTATGTCTTTAAAGTATAAACGTGCAATTGAAGAGAAGTTTGGCATTTCAATCCCAAAGGCTACCTTATCTTTAGAGGATCTTACTCATGAAGTTGTGCAGGTGTTACGAAAAGGTGGTCATGAATCATGCAGCAGTTGATTATTGGAAGGTATATTCCAGGGAATTCTCTTATTCATCAACTTGATCCACGTACGAAGCTGCTGATTGTCTTTTTATATGTATTTGTTGTTTTCTTAGCAAATAATGCGATTTCATATGGATTTTTATTTTTATATGCACTCATTGCTTTATTTTTTGCAAAAGTGCCGATTCGTTATGTACTTTCGGGCTTAAAACCAATTCTATGGATTTTTCTTTTTACATTTTTCCTGCATATTTTTACAAATAAAGAAGGGGAAGTATTATTCCAGCTTGGTTGGTTTTCGATACATGAAAAAGGATTAGAGCAAGGGATATACATTTCTATACGATTCTTCGTTATTATTTTAATGACGACATTATTAACGTTAACGACGGCACCTATTGAGATTACAGATGGTTTGGAGACGTTATTAAAGCCGTTGAAGCGTATAAAAGTTCCTGTTCATGAAATCGCATTAATGATGTCAATTTCTCTTCGTTTTATTCCGACATTAATGGATGAAACGAGTAAAATAATGAAGGCACAATCGTCACGTGGTATTGATTTCGCAGGAGGGCCGATCAAAGATAGGATGAAAGCTATTATCTCACTACTCGTTCCTCTATTTATCAGTGCTTTTAAGCGTGCTGAGGACTTAGCAATTGCTATGGAGGCTCGTGGATATCAAAGTGGCGAAGGACGTACTAAATTTAGGCAACTACGCTGGAAAACAAGCGATACAGTAACGATTATAAGCTTACTTTGCGTAGCTTGTATTTTGGCATGGGTGCGATCGTAATGGAGAATAGAGAAATGGATAGAATAAAATGTACGGTTGCATATGATGGCATGCATTTTTGTGGTTATCAAATTCAGCCGCAACATCGTACTGTTCAACAAGAGATTGAAAAAGCTTTGCAGAAATTGCATAAAGGAGAACTTGTTCGTGTTCAGGCATCGGGCAGAACGGATTCTACCGTTCACGCTAAAGGACAAGTTATACACTTTGATACACCGTTGTCTCTTGAAGAGTGGCAATGGAGTAATGCATTAAACACAATGTTGCCAGATGATATTGTTATCAGACAGGTAGAGAAAAAAACAGAAGAATTTCATGCGCGTTACGGTGTTGAGAGAAAAGAATATCGTTATCGTGTGTTATTATCAAAGACTGCGGACGTATTCCGTAGAAATTACGTATATCAATATCCATATCCGCTTGAAATAAACTCTATAAGAAAAGCGATTCCTTATTTTATTGGAACGCATGACTTCACTTCTTTTTGTTCGGCAAAAACTGACAAAAAAGATAAAGTGAGAACAATTTATGAAATTGAGCTAATCGAGCAAGATGATGAATTAATTTTTCGTTTTGTAGGTAATGGATTTTTATATAATATGGTCAGAATTATTGTTGGTACGTTACTGAACGTAGGGCAAGGAAAGCTTGATCCAGACAGCATTCCAGAGATTCTAGCGAAACAAAATCGTCAGTTTGCTGGAAAGATGGCTCCTGGTCATGGGCTTTACTTATGGCAGGTAAACTATAACAACTAATCCTGGTGTAACATTTGCTTGACATTAGAAACTCAAAAGTATATCATAACATATGGTATTGTTTCTAAAACCACGATTAGCCCCGGAAGGAAATCGTGTTTAAGATAAACAATAGATTTTTTCTATGGAAAAGATAACGAGGAGGGAAACACATGCGTACGACTTTTATGGCAAAAGCTAACGAAGTTGAGCGTAAATGGTATGTGGTTGATGCTGAAGGTCAAACTTTAGGTCGCCTATCTACAGAAGTAGCATCTATTTTACGCGGTAAAAACAAACCTACATTTACACCACACGTTGACACGGGTGATCATGTAATTATTATTAACGCTGAGAAAATTCATTTAACAGGTAATAAATTAAACGATAAAATTTACTACCGTCACACTAACCACCCAGGTGGACTTAAACAAAGAACAGCTCTAGAAATGCGTACAAACTACCCTGTACAAATGTTAGAGCTTGCAATTAAAGGCATGCTTCCAAAAGGACGCTTAGGCCGTCAAGTTTCTAAGAAACTAAACGTGTATGCTGGAGCAGAGCATCCACACCAAGCACAAAAACCAGAAGTTTACGAACTTCGCGGATAATTAATTAAAGGAGGGCTTACTTTGGCACAGGTTCAATACTATGGCACTGGACGTCGTAAGAGTTCAGTAGCGCGCGTACGCCTAGTTCCAGGCGAAGGACGCGTTATCATTAACGGTCGTGATTTTGAAAACTATATCCCATTTGCTGCATTACGTGAAGTAGTGAAACAACCTCTAGTTGCAACAGAAACTTTAGGTAACTACGATGTACTTGTAAACGTAAATGGTGGTGGATACACTGGTCAAGCTGGTGCTATTCGTCACGGTATTTCTCGCGCTTTATTAAAAGCTGATCCAGAATACCGTCTAACACTAAAACGTGCAGGTCTATTAACTCGTGACGCACGTATGAAAGAGCGTAAAAAATACGGTCTTAAAGGCGCACGTCGTGCACCTCAGTTCTCAAAACGTTAATTTTTGCGAACTAAAAACCCCAACCATTTTGGTTGGGGTTTTTTTATGTTTCATTCCTCTTTTGAAATTTTTGTAGTTTGGAATATTTTAGTGCTATCCTCTCGCGTATGCTTCTTCTTTAGAAGTTTAGACTAATACGTATTAGGGAGGTTTATAAGTACTATGAATGTCATTGTCAGCTTACAAGAAAAACAAAAAGAAAAGCAGCTGAAATATGAACGGAAGATGCTGCGAGAATTATCATTAAAAACATTACGTTCAAATATTAGAGATGCCTTTCAGATGCAGGAACTTCATCGTCAGTATGAAGATTACTGTATTGAATTAGGGATAGAATCGTATTTATTAGGAGCGAGATACAGTAAGTTTGGTTATTATGGTGAATCATTCTTTGATGTGAAATATAGAGCCTTAGAAGAAGAGCAACAATTAACGGAAACACTATTTCAATTTTTAACGAGCATGACTATGAGAGAAATTAAGTTACAAGATGAGGAATTACTTTTTGAATCTTGTCAGCAGTTTATTGGCTTATGGTGGCAGGAAGGATATGAAAAAGGTGAAAGAAGATATCGATTAAAGCTTCATTAAGACAAGCATAAACTTTCCTCTTGTCCCATATAAGTAATTAGAGGGACTAGCTGGAGGAGGAAAGGTATGAAGAGAATTCGAATTATCTCTTTTGCACTCGCTGCGGTTGTTTTGTTTTTTTTAGTCAAACAAGAATTTCAAATTACAAAATCGTGGCGAGCGTGGAATTTACCCTTATCAGGGAAAGTGATTGTATTAGATGCTGGGCATGGTGGACCAGACGGAGGGGCTGTTGGTGGAAAAGATATTATAGAAAAAGATATTACGCTTGAGATTACAAAGAAGGTACAAGATTATTTACAAGAACAAGGTGCACTAGTTATTTTAACACGTGAGGGAGATTATGATTTAGCTCAGAAAGATACAAAATCATATAGTAGACGTAAAGCAGAGGATTTAAAAAAGCGTGTAGAGATTATTAATAAACCTGATGTAGACTTTTTTGCGAGCATTCATTTAAATGCTTTAACTAGTAGTGGATCAAAGGGCGCACAAACGTTCTACTACCGTTCTTCGGTTGAAAATGAGCGTGCTGCGAAATTTATACAAGCTGAATTGAGAACGAGTTTAGAGAATACGAATCGTTCTGCTAAAACAATTTCTCATGTGTATTTATTAAAGTATGCGAAAACACCAGGTGCTCTAATTGAAGCTGGCTTTTTATCGAATGTAAACGAAAGGTATATGTTAAATTCGGAGAAATATCAGCAAAAGGTAGCTGCTGCAGTATATCGTGGTATATTACGTTATTTCACGGAAAAAGGAAATCCTCCAGAATAAGGAGGATTTTTTGAGTTTCTCTCGTTAACGAAGTTTTCCGAAAATATGTTATACTGGAAATGTAAACGCATTTATTTCAAAAATGAAGAGAGATACATTTAATTAACATTACGTTATTTTTCATACAGGGGGCTGGGCTAACTATGGTAACGAAAGAGCAAGTAGTGGAAGCATTAGAAGGGATTGTAGATCCGTTTTTACATAAAACGTTAAAAGAAACAGGTGCAATTAAAGAGGTAACAGTTAAGCCTGAGAAGGAACATGTAAGTGTTAAAATTGCAATCGTAAAAACCGGTACAGCGGAACAAATGCAATTGCAATCTGGAATTGTAAAGTTAGTAAAAGAATTAGGAGCGGCAACAGTAGGGCTTCGCTTTGCAGAATTTACAGAAGAGGAATTAGCTCAGTTTGCACCGGAACAGGAAGAAGAGCAAAATGAATCTTTATTGTCACCAAATTCAAAAACAACATTTTTAGCAGTGGCGAGTGGAAAAGGTGGAGTAGGAAAATCAACAGTTTCTGTTAACCTTGCCGTTGCTCTAGCTCGATTAGGGAAAAAGGTTGGTATCATTGATGCTGATATTTATGGTTTTAGCGTACCTGATATGATGGGGATAGAAAAACGACCTGTTGTAAGAGGTGACAGAATAATTCCAGTGGAGCGTCTAGGTGTAAAGGTAATCTCAATGGGATTCTTTGTAGAAGATAATGCACCGGTTATTTGGAGAGGGCCTATGCTTGGGAAAATGTTAAATCACTTCTTCACAGAAGTAGAATGGGGCGATTTAGACTATTTAGTTTTAGATTTACCACCGGGTACAGGTGATGTTGCGCTAGACTTACATTCGATGTTGCCGGCTTGTAAAGAGATTATTGTAACAACGCCACATCCAACAGCGGCATTTGTAGCAGCGCGTGCTGGAGCCATGGCTTTACGTACGGAACATAGTATTCTTGGTGTTGTTGAAAATATGGCGTATTTTGAAAGTAAAACAACTGGTGAAAAAGAATATGTGTTCGGAAGAGGTGGAGGAGATAAGTTAGCTACAGAACTTCAAACAGAAGTACTTGGCCGAATCCCACTTCAACAACCTGATTGGAATAAAGAAGACTTTGCGCCATCAGTATATGAAGATACACATACGACAGGTCTTATTTATCGCACGATAGCTGAGACTGTAATTGATAAAATAGCTGTCGCGCAAAAATAAAATAATAATGAGTGGACGATACATATATTGTCCACTCATTATTATCGTTATAATTTTTACTGCTGTTCCTTTTTAGCGTCTTGGGAACCACCTTCACCGCCTGCTTCTTTTTTATCAGATCCACTTTTTTCGGCCTTTTGTACACCTTTACTAATAATATCAATCATCTTAGCTTGGAAGAGTGGGCTTTCAGCAGTTTCGGTTAGTACTTGTTGTAAATATTGACGGTATTCTTTGCTCTTCATCGTTTGTAACATCATTTTTTCTACTTCAGGGTTTTTCATGATTTCTATAACGCCTGCTTGGTATTCAGGGTCTTTTAGTAATGTTTTCATTAAGGTTGTTTGTTCTTTCCCCATACTTTTAGCGAATTTCGATGAGAACTCAGGGTCTTTAAAGAGCTTTTCCCAGAATTGTTGCCCTTTGTCGGATACCATTGCATCTTCAATCGTTTTCTTTACTACTGTTTCATCTAGTATGAGTGCTTGTTTCATTTTTTCATCAGTTAACACATCTTGAATGGCTTTCTTACCTTGATCGGTTTTTAAAATATCAACAATCATTTTCTTCGTTTGATCGTAATCAAGTTCGGACTTTGCTTCTTTTCCTTGTGCACACGCTACAAGTGCGAGGAATAGAAAAGAAGAAGTCAAAACGAGCAGCATCCGTTTCATAAGTTGGAACTCCTTTCAGCACAGTTCTCTCTTTTTAATATAAATATCTTTGGGGAATTTATACATGAACATGGCTAGCTTTTTGAAATTGTCATTGATACAATTTAATTAGAAATATAAGGATAATGGGGGATGTGTTGTGAATAGCCGCAAGTGGGTACGACTATTTTTTACGACGTTGTTTCTTGGTGGGATTAGCACGGTCATTATTGGGTTTGTTTTAGAGTGGGACAAGTACGCTAAATTTTTTCAAAATTTCGACGGAAAGGAAATTCTAGCAGTTTCCTTTTGGTTGATGGGTGTAGGGTTTATTTTTAGTGTTATAAGTCAAATGGGATTCTTTGCTTATTTAACAATCCATCGTTTTGGATTAGGTATGTTCCGTTCACCTTCTTTATGGAATGCAGTCCAGCTCTTCTTTATTGCATTCGTTTTATTTGATTTCGTGTATCTAAGATCTGTATTGATTGCAAATGGGGAAGTTTCATTAGGGAATAACATACTTGTTGCTGGTGTGTTATTTATGTTCGGGGCCATTGTTGCTTACATAAAAAGTAAGGAAACAAATAAAAAGGCATTTGTGCCCGCTTTGTTCTTTATGGTTGTTGTAACAATTCTTGAGTGGGTACCAGCTCTTCGAATTAATGATACAGACTGGTTATATTTAATGGTGATACCACTTTTATTATGTAATGCATATCAGTTACTTATATTACATCGTTTAATTGGAAAGAGAAGTAAGTCAGCCTAATATAAGAGAGTTTGTACGAATGAAAAAAGCTCTATTATCTGAATGAAAGGTAGTAGAGCTTTTTATGTGTGAAGGCACAATGGAAAAGAATTACTGTACATCTTTACTTTTCGTACTTGTGTTGGAAATAAGTTGTGATACGGATATTTGCTCATATCCGTCACTTTTTAATTTTTGTAGAAGCAGTGGTAAAGCTTTATTTGTTTGAAGGGCAGAATCGGATGCGTGTAGTAAAACGATATCTCCACCTTTTAAATTATTAGAGACGGTGGAAACGATATTGTTTACACCAGGGTTTTTCCAATCGTTTGAGTTATTACTCCAATGAACGATGGTGTATCCGAGTGATTCTGCTATTTTAAGTGTTGCTTTGTTAAAGTCTCCACTAGGTGGACGCAATAGCTTGACTTGTTTCACACCGAGTTTTGTAAAAACATCTTGCGCTCGTAAAAGATCTCTTCGTATTTCATTTGTCTCTAGAGAAGTGTAGGACGTGTAATTATAGCCCATACTACCGATTTCATGTCCATCTTTTATGATGCGTTCAACAACATCAGGGTGTCTTTCTGCCCATGCAGCAGAAAGGAAGAAGGTTGCATTCTTAATGTCTCTTTCTTTAAGTGTATCAAGGATTGGAATTGCTTTTTTGTCTCCCCAACTAATATCAAATGTGAATGCAACTTGTTTTTTAGATGTGTCGCCTTTGTAAATAACTTTAGGTCCTGTAGCAGTTGAAAAAGCAGATTCATGTGAATATGTTTTTAAAAAGAGAAGCCATGCTGTAAATAAGGAAAGTATCACTATTAAGCTAATGTGTTTAAAATTTCTTTTACTCGTAATAAAAAAGAAAAACATAATATTACGCCCCTTTGTCCAATCCTTTTCAGTTACATATATGCTTTAAATATTAAAAAGAGAACAAAGGATTAATATCGTAAGCAGTGGATATAATGAATGATAGGATTTTGATAAGTGAAAATGAGCGAAACGTTTATTGCTTTGTAGGAAATGATTGAGGTGATGATTTGCTTGGGTTTATGTTAACGAAAGAAGAGAAAAAAGAAATGGAATACATATTGAAGAGAGAGTTAGAAGAACTTTTATTTGATTTTGAAGATGAACGTATTCATGATGTTGTAAAAAAGGCGATGGAGGAAAGATATAAAATCATTTTTTGTTTGTTTCGAAGAGTCGCTAATGCAGAAGAATGTATGCGTTATGTAAGGAAAAGAACTTTTTATTAAAAAGTGTTGACGTTAATGGATATTGTATGATAAATTAATAAACGTCGCTGATGCAGAAACGCAGAAGACGACAAAAAAGAAATTGAAAAACTTAGTTGACATCGAAAAACGAAGATGTTAACATAAGGAAGTCGCAAATGAGCGACTAAGTAGTTCTTTGAAAACTGAACGAAACAAACAACGTGAAACGTCAATTTTTATTTTTAGATGCTAGACAAACTAAC
>NZ_JAQFNK010000028.1:0-52965 GCF_027710505.1 Bacillus cereus group sp. TH152-1LC
TTGCGTTGGGGTGATATCCATGTGAAAAAAATATATTTTTTATTAATTTTTATCTTGAAAATAATTAGTAGGTTTTTTTTATTGCTTTAAAAGGGGTGGTTAACGTGGAAGGGTTACAAGATGTGCGAAGTGATGTTCAAGAAATCAAGCAAGAAATTAAAGAAATAAGATTAGAAGTGAAAAGCTTAGAAATACGAACAACGGGTAACGAAAAAGACATTATTAATATTAACAAACAGTTAGATAAAATCAGCGCCAATACTACCTGGATTTTACGACTTATAGTTGGTGGAATTGTTGGTGGGATTCTCACTTTCTTAATGAAAGGAGGTGGCATGTAATGGTTAGTTTAGCTGTAATGATTGGAATTGTTGTTGGTCTTTCACAAATCGTAAAAATAATTGGATTACAAACAAAATATATTCCGTTATTAAATTTAACGCTTGGCATTTTGCTAGGCGTTTTATTTTTGGACGGAGATATCAAAACAAATGTATTTCAAGGAATCATCATTGGTCTATCAGCAAGTGGATTATTTGACCACACGAAAATTATGAAAAAGGATGCTGATGTAAAATGAAAAAAACACTAAAACATATTTCTTCTGTAGTCTTTGCTGTTATTTTAGCTTTATCTGTTGCAACAAGTGCTTTTGCGGATAGAACACTTATGATTCCTGATTTACCGAAACAACCATACCGTAACGGTGTAGGTGCTTATGAGGGCGTTGTAGCACATTCTACAGCAACACCAGAAGCACCAGCTATTAATATTCAAAAATATGAGTCTCGTACATGGCGTTCAGCATTCGTACATTATGCAGTTGATTGGAACGAAACAATCCAAATTGCTGATACGAAATATATTGCGTATGGTGCAGGACCAGGAGCAAATAAACGATATGTTCACGTAGAATTATGCGAAACAAGAGAGTATGAGAAATTCAAACGCAGTTATGATAAATACGTTAAGTTATTAGCTAAAATTCTTCGTGACCGTGGTTTATCAGTAGAAAAAGGATTATGGACTCACTATGATGTAACTAAATATCTTGGTGGAACAGATCATGAAGATCCAATTAACTACTTAAAGTCTCATGGTGTTTCAGAAGCTCAATTCCGAGCTGATGTACAACGCGCACACAATAACTCTAGCGTGGAAGTTTCCGTACCTGATAAGCCATCTAAACCAGCAGAAGTTCCAACAGCTATAACAGATGATATCGCTTATATTGAAGGATACAATGTGAATTTACGTAAAGGACCTGGCACAAGTTATTCTAAGATTCGTCAACTAAACAAACCAGAATCTTATGTTGTATGGGCTGAAAAGGATGGTTGGTTAAATCTTGGTGGAGAGCAGTGGATTAAGAATGATCCATCTTATGTGAAATTCAATAAAAAGAGTACAGTGGATTCATCTATTGTAGGGAAACGCGTTGTATCTAAAGTTAACAATCTACGTTTCTATGATGCTCCATCTTGGCAGGATAAAGATGGAACTGGTTCTGTAGATGTAGGATTAGGATTTACAATTGATGCGAAGGTAACTGTTAATGGTTCACCACAATATAAAGTTCACAATAGCAAAGGTAAAACATATTATGTAACAGCAAATGAAGCCTATGTGTATGTGAAGTAAACTAAAAAAAGCATTCCTCTAGCGAGTAAGGAATGCTTTTTTCTGTATATAAAACGGCATCATGTCAGGAGCAGTTTATTATATGCTATTAAAATAGGTGACATTCAATAAAATAAAAAGAGTATTCCGGTTTGATGGGAGGAATACTCTTTTTCTGTAAAACAGTATCGGCATTTTGATTATATGAATTCACTATATATAATATGACTTAAAAAATAATAAAGACACCTTCCCCAGTTGAAAGTGTCTCATGTGATGATTCTCTAGATGTATAAATAGTATATCCAATATTTGTGAAGGATAGAACTTATTATTGACCGATAAATGTATATGTTAAATATTTTTTTACAAAAGAATAGTTTTATTAAAAATAATAATAAAAACCAGAGCACTCTTGACCAAGGAGTACTCTGGTTACATAGGATGATTACTATACAAAAGGGACGCGTGTAATTTTACTTTATGTAGTAACATGCTGAAATATGAGAAAAAACACTCCAGGGTGGTGAGACCGGAATGCTTTTTTTTATAGAAGTATCGGCATTTTTAGTGTATGAGATCACTCTATATAGCATTCCTGAAAAATAGAAAAAAGACATCTTACCCCTAAGATGTCTTTTCCTATGTGGATTATCCGATGACAGTGTTAGTGTATGGTGAATTTACAGAAAATAGAATCATGTATTGACTAATAATTCTTGTTATATTATATTTTATGTTCAACCATTCTTAACTGAAATAGTTAACCTAAAATTCCGTTTCCTTTCGTGGAGACGGAATTTTTGCGTTTACATCCAAAAATCATTTTCATCTATATTCTTACCTAACTTTTTTAATCCCTTAACAATCTGAGATATTGTGGAATATTTAGGGTTATATGTATGGTCATTGCATAATTTCGATATTGTCCCTCGACTTAACTCCGCAGCTTTTTCTAATTCTCCTTGCGTGATTTCTTGACGATCCAACCATTTCCCGAATTTACTTCTATTTGTTTTACCTAATTTAAGCCAGTCAAACATCTTATTATCACCTCGATAACAGGATGTCCACCCCGTCATTTTTTTAAACTCAATAAAATAAATGACATATGGGAAAAGCTCTCCACAATATGATGTACCAAGGTAGCTACCACGGTAAGAAAAGTTCCAGTTACCAAAGTAGCTATCAAGGTAGGGATAGGTGATTTTACCGAGATGGTTACCATGGTAAGTTTTAGATTTCTACCAAGGTAGCTGCCATGGTTCCTATCAAGGTATTGCTACCATGGTAATGTGGGTATGAACCTCTGATACATCAGGAATTTACATTCTGTTTATAAAGGGGAGAGGGCAATGAACGGAAAGATAACGGAAAATGCATATGAGATGATTGGGAATCAAATTAAGTTTTATTTGACCGAAGATCGGGCAAAAGGATGGAATCAAATTCCACATCCACAATTTCGAAGTACAGAAGAGATTGGGAGATGGTGTGAAAGTTCGGTAAACGAAATGGTTTGTCATTGGGATGCCCTAAATCAAAATGCAATGAGTGTGTCTGATACTACCGATTTTCTGTATAGATGGATGAGTTGGTATGTAAAAGAACCATTGGACAGCACCGCTTTAGAAATTAGAAAGCTACCAGGTGAACTGATAACCTTTATAACCAATGTTCCCTTTGACGCCTTTGAATTACTAAAACGTACTTCTCACATGGTTTTAGAATGTATCTATTTTGCTTTTGGATTCTTTTTATAAGAAGGAGGCAACATGTTTAAGAGAAAAGAAATCATTCCCTTTCGGGATTTCATGAATCAATCTTATAAGAAGCAAAAGCAAGTGAGAGCGTTTAGTTTGGAGCCACTTAGTCCCATGGCTTTCTTTCATATGTCCCAGCCTTTTGTACACACTTATGTAGCTTTAGGGGTGCTAGGAGGGCTTACAATTGGTGCAGTATTGCTAGAAAGGTATTTAATTCAAAATGATTATATTTCCGCAGCAAAATTTGTATCTGAAGGACTACATCATGGAATACGAATTGGTGGAATTGGCTTTGTTGCGTATGTTTTCATTCGTATTGTGACCATGTTCTAAGGAGAGATGATATGGAAATCATAAAAGAATGGCTTCATAGGAAGGCTTTAAAACATCAACTAATTGAAGTATTTAATAAGGCAGGATTATATATGGAACATCAAACACGTGGAGGGAAATTGCCGATTTACCCTAAAATTCATGCTGTTTCTTCTTCAAACAAAAGCGTGAAATATGTATTTACGATTCCAAACGGATTAGATCCAAAGACAATTGAAAAGAAATGGTTTTGCTTTCAGCAAATGTTTGGACGTAATGTAGCGATTGAGGGAGATATTAAAAAGTTTGTGCTCAATGTATTTTATTCTGATGCTGGTTTAAAACAATATAACTACAGTTATAAGAAATGGCAGCCATTATTACAAAAATATCGACTTCCTGTTGTGGTAGGACGTGACCAATTCGGAAATATGATTGTGTATGACATGATTGATTCAAATACACCGCATTTACTAATAGCTGGGGAAACAGGAAGCGGGAAAAGTAGCATGGTGCGTGTCGTTCTGTCCACACTCATTCGATGCATGTCTCCAGAAAAATTACATTTGTACTTGGGCGACTTGAAAAACTCTGAATTTCATTTCTTGCGTAGAGTAAAACATGTGAAAGAGGTGTGCATGGAAGAAATCGAAATGAAAATCATGCTTCAAAAAGTGTGGAAGGAAATACGCGAACGTAGAAAGCTGATGGAAGAGTATGAAGTGGATCACATTGATGAATACAACAAATTGAATCCTGGTAATCAAAAGCCGTATATCTTACTCGCTATAGATGAAGTAGCTATGTTGCAAGATGAAAAAGAATGCATGTCCACAATCGAAAAAATATCGGCAGTCGGTAGATCACTTGGTGTCTTTCTTATGCTCAGTATGCAACGTCCTGATGCAAAGGTGTTAGATGGTAAGTTAAAACTGAATATGACGGTCAGAATGGGCTTTAAATGCGATAACACAATTAATAGTAATATCATGGGTACACCTGGATCAGAATGTTTAGAGCAATCTGGACAAATGATTCTAAAGTTAAATGGATTAAAGAAAGTGCAGGCTCCTTATTTAGAACTAAATAAAGCAAAACAAATAGTTGAACCTTACCGTTTACCCAAAGAAGATATGGTGCTTCAGAATCCGCCACAACAAGAACTTCCTTTGTTTGGAGTGTTGGAACATGAAGAGTAGAGACAAAGCGATACTAAAAGACTTGCACCGTTTTAGATGCCTATCACGAGATGATATTATCGATTTGCATTTCCAAGGACTTAAGAAAGCTGTCACCAGTTGTAATACGGTTATGAAACGATTAAGGCGAGATGGAAGTGTGGATGTAAATGTGTCACAGCAACCATACATCTATTTCCCGCAACCGAGTCCGATTCGAAAAACAAGTCAAAAGATACCTCATTTTCTTGCTATTGTGAATGTATATAAGCAACTTCTCCAGTACGAAAAACCTAAATTGTTTAAAGTCGAGCTGAAATATGGTAAAACGTATATGGAACCTGATATCTTCACAATATGGCGACAATCTCCGTTTTTCATAGAAGTACAGAATTCGGTATACAGCAAGAAAGTGATGCAAGAGAAATTAAACCGATACGAATTCTACTTTCATAGTTTGGAATGGCAGCAAGAACCATGGCAACCGAAGAAATCCAAATACTTCCCTTCTCTCCTGGTAATTACAGATTGCCAGTATGACATCTACTCTCCAAATTTCCGCATATTTCAAGCGAAATCGATACATGATTTCATGAATCAAATGGTTGCTAAGGCGTAGTAGTAACCCTACACCTTTAATATAGCCCCATTTCATCAGCTTCTTCTTTAGAGATTTTATAATATACACCTGGGGCAAAAGAGTTGTCTATTGTATATGTGGATGACTCTTTTGTACTAGACTCTTCTAACCAATTGTAAAAAGTGAATGAAGTTTTTTTGTTATGTACATCAGAAGAGCCTGTATTCACTTTTTTAGGCGCTTGAGATAATCTAATATTATTTTTGTAAACCTTTGTAAATAAAGCTTGTACACTGTCTGTGAGAGTACCACCATTTTTTAAGAACCTATTAATTTTAACTAATGCATTGAATGCAAGAAGAAATAAACCTTTATCGCAATTGCTACCCACACGTAACCCAATGATAGATGCGTTGGTTTTTAAAATAGGGTGATACGTTCCAGCTTTGATTGTATGGTACATCCTTTCTTGGTATTCATTCACATAGTAAATATGGATTCTTTCGAACTCTTTTTTGACATCGTTTTGTGCTTCTTTTAATTCATTTTCAATAGATTCTATTAGAGATACTCTTTCATTATTTTTTTCTTGTTTTAAAGAACTAAAAGAATTAATAGAGTTATTATAGTTAGAATTCGTTTTTTCGGCCTCTATCCTTACAGTCTCAAGGGTTTCAAGATTTTTCTGTTCGGCAACCTGATTGGCATTTAGTTCGGCATCTATGTAAAATACCTCTTTCATGATTGTTGTGAAATTAGGGTGTGTTTTTAATACAAATACATATTTATTTTTACCATCAGCTAATCCAGCGATCAGAATTTTACCTGTTTGTTTTAATGCACGAACAGTAGCGGTTACAGTTCTTACAGAACAATTAGCTTTACCAGCTAATATTTCCGCAGCAATTTTACATATACCATTTCCTGAAAGCATATAAATTAATCCATTACATCTTTTCGTTTGGATCGAGAAGGAAATAAACTTTCAAAACTTTGATTCGTATCGTTGATACGGTTTCTAATATCATCAATAATCTCATTTTTCTTTTGAGTACTTAATTGGTTTTGTTGCATATATTTTTGAATATCTGCATTATAGGCAGTCAATTTTTTCATAAGGGCTCGTCTCCTCCGAAAATAAAAAAGCAACAGAATGCCACAAAATGTAAGCAAACTGTTGCTAGGAGACCCTTATGTACGATAAAATGAGGTACATAAAGAGTTACAGCAAGTGTTTGCCTAGTGTGATTAGGCGACGGTTAATAAAGTGTTCCACCACTTTATTAACACGCTGTGCTCTTTTATTTTTTTTATTAGTTTTATTTCGATTTTTCCGGTAACGAATATGGTCACAAACAACCAGAAAAGTGTTGCCATTTATATTTTTCGATATAGTGTAAAACTGCTTAATATAGATGTTTTGTGCGCTTTTTGGAAATTACAGTTTTATATATTAATGATTATTCTGATCATTATCCAGTAGAGGCAACTATTTCTATGAAATAGTCTTAAAAAGTTTCTTCTTAAATAAGAAGAAACTTTTTTGTTTTGTAGAGGAAATTTAAACTTTCTTTCCAATATGTATAAGACATATAGAGAAGAGGAGAGAAAAATGTGGATCGAGGAATTTTTAAAGAGGTTCCATTACCGTGTGCATTTTTGGATGAAGTGGCTTTAGATAGAAATGTTCAATCGATTATAGAATTAAGTGGAAATAAGAAGATTCGTATAGCGAGTAAATCGTTACGTTCTGTTCCGGTTATGAAAAAGATTTTAGCTGCAAATGATCGATTTCAAGGTATTATGTGTTTCTCACCTAGGGAGGCTTTGTTTTTAATTGAACAAGGATTCAATGATTTATTACTCGGATATCCTGCCTATGATGAAAGAGCTTTATATGAAATAAGTTTGCTAACAAAGCAAGGGCTCATTATAACTTGTATGGTGGATTGTGAAGAACATATTGTTTATTTAGAAAAAATTGCTGAGAAGTCTAAAGGGTGTTTTCGTGTTTGTTTGGATATTGATATGAGTAGTCGTTTTTTTCAATTTCATTTTGGGGTAAACAGATCACCAGTAAAAGATGTGCAAGGTGCTTTGAAAATAGTAAAAAGGGTGAAAGAATCATCATTTTTAATACTAGATGGTGTCATGGGATATGAAGCCCAAATTGCTGGGGTAGGAGATCACATACCAAATCAGCGAGTGAAGAGTAAAGTAATTTCGTATTTAAAGAAGAAATCGGTTTTAGAAATTAAAGAAAGAAGAGGACATATCGTAAAAGAAATACAAAACCTAGGTATTGAACTAAGGTTTGTAAATGGGGGAGGCACAGGAAGTATAAAAACAACCGAGCAAGATAATGCAGTTTCAGAGATTACAATAGGTTCTGCTTTTTATGCCCCGAAGCTGTTTGATTATTATAAAGAGGTGCAATTTCATCCAGCTGTCGGATTTGCTTTACCAGTTGTACGTAAACCAGCCCCGTATATTTACACTTGTCTAGGTGGAGGATATATTGCCTCAGGCGCAATTGGTAAAGATAAAGAACCTGAGATTTGGAGGCCAAATGGCGCCAAACTATTAGCTTTAGAAGGTGCTGGCGAGGTACAAACACCGATTTTTTATAACGGTGAGGAACGGGTAGAGATAGGAGATTCTATCTTGTTTCGCCATAGTAAAGCTGGAGAGTTATGTGAGCGGTTTCCGTTTTTATATCGTGTGAAAGAAGGAGAGATTGTTGGGGAGTATTCAACATATCGGGGGGATGGCCAATGCTTTCTATAAAGGGACAAAAATGGAGAAATTGGACAGGGAATGTAGAAGGAACACCGCGTTATACGATGTATCCAGAAAGTATACAAGATGTAGTAGAAGTGGTAGGACTTGCACGAAGAAAAGGGAAGAAAATTCGTGTTGTTGGTTCAGGGCACTCGTTTACACCTCTTGTACAAACGGAAGAAATTTTAGTTTCTTTAGATGAATTGAAAGGTATTATGAATATCGATGAAGAGAAGATGGTTGCTGAAGTATGGGCAGGAACAAAGTTACATGATTTAGGGAGATTACTTGAAGAAAAAGGTTATGCACAAGAAAATTTAGGGGATATTGATTCACAATCTATTGCAGGAGCGATTAGTACAGGGACTCATGGGACGGGTATTACCTTTGGAAGTTTATCAACACAAGTTATAGAGATTACCGCAGTTTTATCCACAGGTGAGAGCATAGTTTGTTCGGAAACTGAGAATGTGGAATATTGGAGAGCCTTTCAGTTGTCGCTTGGAATGTTAGGTATTATTTTAAAAATAAAATTGAAAGTTATCAGGGCGTATTCACTCGTTTATAAAAGTGAAAAACAGTCATTATCTACTGTAATGAACAAGCTAGAAGAATATAAGAAGAATCGCCACTTTGAATTTTTCGTTTTTCCGTATTCAGATGAAGTGCAAGTGAAATTTACAAATGAAACAACGGGTAAAAACAGTGATTTGAAATGGCATAAACTAAAGGTAGAGTTGCTTGAAAATAAGATGTTTTCTTTGTTATCTAAAGGATGTAAATGGTTTCCTTCTATAAGTAAAGGCGTAAGTCGATTATCGGCTAAAGCTGTACCGAATACAAAAATAATTGGTCCGAGTTATGAAGTATTTGCTACATCGCGTGCGGTTCCATTTTATGAAATGGAGTATAGTGTTCCTTCAAAGTATATGCGGGCTGTTGTAGAGGAAATTTCAAACCTTATTGAAAAGAAAAAGTATAAAGTGCACTTTCCAATTGAATGCCGTTATGTGAAAAGTGATGATATATGGCTCAGTCCAGCGTACGGAAGGGATTCAGCGTATATTGCTGTTCATATGTATAAAGGTATGAAGTATGCTGCTTATTTTGGTGAGGTGGAGAAAATTTTTCTAAAGTATGAAGGGCGCCCGCATTGGGGGAAAATGCATACGTTAACGTACGAAAAATTACAAAATATATATCCAGAATTGCATTCGTTTCTAAAGGTGAGGAAGTTATTAGATGAAGCAGAAATGTTTTCAAATCCCTACACAGAAAAATTATTTACGATTATGAAAAAAAGCTGACAAAGTATTACTTGTCAGCTTTTTTTAGTATGATTGCATTTCTTGTTCGACTAATGCTTTCGTAAAATAGTAATTTATCACGGCTAAATACATGTAATAAAACATGGATGATAAATAGACCGTTAATTACAAATTGGAATAATAGTATAACCAGTAATACTAAAGGCTCTGTATGATTTAAGATAGAGCTACTCGAAAGAATATAATTGATTCCGCCTAGAATGAAATAGAATATACCGTAACGAATGAATAATTCTTTTAGTGTAATACGCTCTGCTTGTCCTTTAATGTAAATCCGAAGCAACGCTTTTCCTATTGTTCTTCCATTTGTAAAGTATGGAATGATAATAAAGTAAATTAAGATTGAACATGTAATGAAAAGGAGTTCGTATACATTTGTATAAGATTGGATGTTAGCAATAAATAGTGAATTTCCTTTGTTTTTAATGAAAGGTACAACGATAGATAAGAAAATCCAATCAATTTGCATAGCGATGAGACGACGAATGAATCCGACTGGTTTCGTTTCTAAATCAATATGAATATCTAGCTCACTCGTTTTTGGAAGGAAGTACGTAAATATTGGTGCAATGATAAAACCAATTACGCCGCCTAGTGTGTTTAAAAACAAATCATCAATATCAAATAAGCGATAGGCACAATTATAAATACCATATAATCCAGTTACTTGTGTTAATTCAAAGAACAGTGAAAGGAAAAAAGAAATACACACTGTTTGTAAGAAGCTACGTCGGAAATAATAACGTAAGTACATACCAAATGGAACGGTTAGCAGAACGTTAAAAGCGACTTGTAAAAACGCAGATTCCTTTAATAAATAGAAGTAGGTAGCTGGCTTCGTTAAAATTGCCGAGGTATGATTACTAATCTCTTGTATGAAATAAAATGGCGAGAGTTGCATATGTTGTGTATTAGCCGGTTGTAGGCTACATGTATCATATGTTTGTGGCAAAGGTAAGATAACAAGAAAATAGGCATTTAATACATAGAGTAATAGTGAATATAAAATAAATGAACGCCACTTATTCAAATAACCATACTTGCGATAATTAAATATTAAAAAAGGGATTAATAGAAACATCGCTAAAATAGGAAATAAAATAAATGCTGTTTTTATTGGAAATAAATATGCAGTCAAAATAGAGCTCCTTTCAATGAAAATTCGTTTCTCATTATAACGTTAAAAGAACATTAAAACAAAATTAAAATATTTCGAAATAGAAAAAATTACAACTTTCAATGGAATTAAGTTATACTAAATTTAATATAAGGATATTATGATTATTATTAGTTGAGAGAGGGTACAAGATATGCGATATGAGCTTTTTTCTGTAAGTGGGGATCATATTACAACTTTTGAAAGTGCATGGCATTTTCAGGAGGGAGAACAGATTTTTGTTCATGATGATCAAACAAAACGAAATTTTATTATTATCCGCCTAACGCATGATGTATTTCAACAAAATAAACATGTTATTCGTTTGTATTGTCAAGAAAAGAAAGTATACGTATAAGAAAGGCCCTCTTACCGTATAAAAAAGTAAGAGGGCCTTTAGCATTATAAAGATATAAAAAAGTGAGTCATCCTAGTTTAATAGAATGACTCACTTTTCGATTTGTAAGTTTCACTTTATAAGAAAATAAGAGTAAGTACACCTACGATAATGCAATAGAAAGAGAAATATTTTAAATTTCCTTTTGCCATAATGTTCATAAACCACTTTAACGAAATATACGTCATGATAAATGTTGCGATAAATGCAACGACATATGGTACGAATAATGTGTCTAGATTTGGGTCTTTTGCAATGTCTGTAATACTTAGTAATAAACCACCTAAGCTAACAGGGATATATAGTAAGAATGAGAAACGAAGAGCTGTTTCTTGCTTCATACCAAGTAACATCGCTGCTACGATTGTTGCACCTGATCGGCTTATTCCAGGAATTAGTGCACAAGCTTGTGCCAATCCGATGATGATTGCATCTTTCATAGAAAGATCGCCATCATTTTTACGTCCACGCAAGTTTCTAATAATCCAAAGGCCGACAGCAGTAATAAGAAGGGAAATCCCAACCATTTTTACGCCTTTTAAGTACTGATCGATGTAATCTTTAAATAAAACACCAATAACACCTGCTGGAATGGTTGCAATAACAAGGTAAATAATAAAGAAGAAATCTGATTTTGCGTCTTCTGCTCTTGTAAATATATACGATAGGCCATTCTTAGTTAGACGAATTAAGTCCTTTCTATAAATAAGTAATACAGCTAATAATGAAGCTGAATTAACAAGTAGTTCGAAACTGAACCCTTCTATTTTTAGTCCTAGCAAATGCTGTGCTAAAACGAGGTGACCACTTGAAGAAATCGGAATTGGTTCTGTTAGTCCTTGGAACAGACCAAGAATTAAATATTTTAAAATGTAGTAAAATTGTTCCATAATAACCTCCTTGTTTATTAGTCGAAAGAAACAACTTGTCCATTATAACAAAGATACGGATGAATATTGAGAAGAAATAAATATTCGAAATATAATAAAAATCCCTTACAACGGTATAAGGGATTTTTATTATTAATGAGAAACTACTGTTTCTTCAAGACTTTTCGTTAATTGAACATCGACTTTCTCTGCATCATGAATATGATTCATAATAGTAGTATTTAACTTCTGGAACATTTGTTGTGTATTAGCGAATTCACGTAATATATCATCATTACAAGATTTTTGGTTTTCGATAGCTTTAATAACATTTGTAGCACCATTTTGTAACGTTTGAATCATAATTAAAATATTTTCAATTCTAGCGTTTGTATCCGCACTCATTTCTACACCTTCATCGACTAAGTGTAAATTATCTTTTGTGTTATCGTATGCTTTTTCAATTTCTTCTTGAATTTTTTTCGTTAAGTTGCCGATGTTTTTTGTACTTTCGGCTGTACTTTCCGCTAGTTTTCTTACTTCATTGGCAACGACAGCGAATCCTTTACCGTGCTCTCCAGCACGCGCAGCTTCAATACTCGCGTTTAAAGCAAGTAAATTTGTTTGTGCTGCAATGTTTTGAATGACTTCTACAATTTGCTCGATTTCTTTTGAGCGCTCACTTAAATGATTCATACTATTAGACGTGCGCTGAGATTGTTCACCTAATTTATTAATTACAATAAGTAAACGATGAACAGATTCTTTCCCTTCATTAGAACAGTCAATAATTTCTTCAATTGACTGAATTAAGCTTTGTTCTTTTTGTAACATTTCATTATTCAATTCATTGGAATGTGTTGTACGCGTTGAAACATTTTCGAAACATGAGCTTAATTGTTGAACTAAATTTTGGAGTGTATTGTGCTGGTTATTTACAAGTTTATGTTCTTGAACAACGCTTTGTACACGATCGTGGATAGAAGAAATAGTTTCTTGTTGTTCGATATCTTTTTGTTTTAATTCTGCTTCTAGTTCTTGTATACGACTTTCTAATTGATCAATTTTATGTTGAAGTGATTTTTTTTGCGTAAACATATATTTATTTCAACCGCCTTTAGAAGTTATATTTTCTCTATATTTGGATTTTAGCATCTTTTATAATTTTTAAATATAGGAATTGTTAAATATTTAAGAATCTATTACATTTTATTCATAATTCTCTTTTTTTCGTCATGAAAAATAAACTGTATTTAATGGTATTGTAAACAAACTGTAAAATAAATCATGTATAACTGTATAAGAAGGGAGTCGGATTATGAACTATTTTAAGCGAATCAGTAGTCTAGTATTAGCAGGAATTATCGGTCTTTCTAGTACAGTCGCTGTAAAAGCAGAGTCAAACGACGAGAAACTTAACAACATGCAACAGCAATTGCAGCAAAATGATGCAGACATGCAAAAGAAAGAGCAAGAGAAGCAAGCTGTTAATAAAGAAATTCAAGGTATTGAAAACGAACTACATAATTTAAATAATACAATTGCAAAAAATAAAGAGGCTCAAACTGCTATTCAACGTAAAATCGATGAAACACATAAGCAGATTGAGCAAAAAAAGAATGAAATTGTCGTTTTAGAGGATAAAGTCCTTGCTCGTAAAGATATTATGAGAAAACGTATGGTTTCTGTTCAAAACAGTTCAAATACAAGTTTAGTAGTAGAAGTTGTAGTAGAGTCAAAAAACTTTGCAGATTTCTTACAACGTATGAATGCAGTTTCTACTATTCTAGAGGCAGATAAAGAAATTTTACGTCTACAAGAACAAGATCTTCGTCAAATTGAAGAAGATAAGAAAACAATTGACGAGAAAGAAGCATCTTTAGTAGTAGACAAACAAAAATTAGCAAAAGCACAAGCTGAGTTGCAAGCTAACTTGAAAAAGCGTCAAGCTAACTTACAAACAGTTCAAGCTAAATATAATGCAATTGCAAGCCAACTTAATTTAGCAGCAGAAGAAAAGGCTAAAATTGAGTCAAATATGAAGGCAGTTCAAGAAACAATTGCTCGTGAGCAAGAAGCGGCAAGAATTGCGGCAGAAGAGCGTGCAAAAGAAGAAGCAGCTGCAAAGGCTGAGCAAGAAGCTTTAGCTAAGGCACAGGCAGAAATTGCTGAAAAACAAAAGCAAGAAAAAGCTAATAAACCAGCTGAACCTGTTGCTAATAATAATTCGAAGGTAGAACCTGTAGAACCTTCTAAGCCAACTGCTGGTGGAAAAGAATTTTATGTACATGCAACAGCTTATACAGCAGACCCAGCTGAAAATGGCTATGGCCCAGGCCAACAAGTATATTCTGCATGGGGACCAGGTGGTAAAGGCTATAATCTAACTGCAAACCCAGGAATGAAATTAATCGCGGTGGATCCATCTGTTATTCCATTAGGATCTACTGTAAAGGTTGAAGGCTATGGAATTGCAATTGCAGCAGATACTGGTGGCGCAATTAAAGGCCACAAGATCGATGTTTTAATGCCAGATAAAGCTTCGTCTAGTAATTGGGGCAGAAAAAATGTTAAGGTTACAATTTTAAACTAACACGTAATCCAACTTTACAATACGTAAAGTTGGATTTTTTTACAAAAATAATGTTAAGTTAAGTTTACATTTTGTTAAGGGAAGCATACAATGTAATCGAGAGGTGGTAAAATTGTCCATTTTAAATAGAGTGAAGGAGTTAAGAGCTCGCTTTAATTTTTCCCAAAGTGTATTAGCAGAAAAGGTTGGAGTAACGAGACAAACGATCGCTGCAATTGAAAAAGGTGATTATGTTCCTTCATTGTTATTAGCACTTACGATTTGCGATGTATTCGAGTTAAAGATGGAAGATGTGTTTGTGTTAAATAAGGAGGGGAAAGAGGATGAATAGACTCGTATTTTCTTATATGCTAAATGTACTTTTAATGGTATTAGCAGGTTGGGCGTTTATTGAGTTGTATTATTTTACTATTGAAGTCGCTAATTTTATTCAAACGGAGAGAGTACCATCTGAAATTTCACTGAGTTTAATGCCGCTAGGATTACTTTTAATATTTGGTATTGTATCGACTGTTCTTTATAAAATTCAAAAGAAAAAATATAAAGAGCTCTCGTATTGGATGTTTCCGCTATTATTTCCTCAAGAGGATGAGCGGGAAAAGGCAATTACAGAAAAGGCTTGTCGTACTACATTTATGTCACTATGGTACGTGTTGCCTTGTGCGGTTGGTTTTTTAACTCTTTCTCCAATTGTTAATCTATATGTTCCTGCATATCCAATATATATTGTATTTAGTATGTTCTTTATTCAAATGACAATTTTTCACGTATCCTTATATCGAAATAAAATCGCTTAAAAAGAAACCTTCTTGCATCGGCAAGAAGGTTTCTTTTTAGCTTACACTTGTACATATAGCAATATTATCTTATCATTTTATATAGAGTAAGATTTTGTAAGGGAAAGGAATTGTATATGAATAAGCAAAGAATTTATAGTATAGTAGCAATCCTTCTATTTGTTGTAGGTGGTGTGTTAATCGGAAAGCCATTTTATGATGGATATCAGGCTGAAAAGAAACAGACTGAAAATGTGCAGGCTGTTCAAAAGATGGATTATGAAAAACATGAGACGGAATTTGTAGATGCTTCGAAAATTGATCAACCAGACTTGGCAGAAGTAGCGAATGCATCATTAGATAAGAAACAAGTAATTGGTCGTATTTCGATTCCGAGTGTTTCATTAGAACTTCCTGTTTTAAAATCTTCTACTGAGAAAAACCTATTATCAGGTGCAGCAACAGTAAAAGAAAATCAAGTAATGGGAAAAGGCAATTATGCATTAGCAGGACATAACATGTCTAAAAAAGGTGTTTTATTTAGTGATGTAGCCTCTTTAAAAAAAGGTGACAAAATTTATTTGTATGATAATGAAAACGAATATGAATATGCGGTTACTGGTGTATCTGAAGTAACTCCTGATAAGTGGGAAGTTGTTGAGGATCATGGGAAAGATGAAATAACGCTTATTACATGTGTATCTGTGAAAGATAATTCTAAGCGTTACGTTGTTGCTGGTGATTTAGTAGGAACGAAGGCGAAGAAATAAAAAAAGATGAGGGAAATCCCTTCATCTTTTTTTAATCCATCCATTTCACTAGTTTCTTAGAAATTAGTAATAAAACACAACCTAATACAATTGCTACAGCTCCGATTACTGTAAATACTTCAGCATATCCAAGTGAAGTTGTGAAGCTTGCAAGTTGTCCGCCTAAAATGTTAGCAATTCCTGAGCTTGCTAACCATACTCCCATTAATAAAGAAGCAAGTTTTACTGGGGCAAGTGCACTAACCATTGATAGTCCAACAGGTGATAAGAATAGCTCACCTAACGTATGGAAAAGATACGTAAAGACGATAAATAGTAAGTTTGCTTTTTCTGTAATGTTATGTTCATCACTACCTGTTTTTAATGTAGCGATAACGAGAATGATATAACCGATACCAAGCAAGATCATACCAAGTCCCATTTTAGTTGGGATTTTTAAATCCCCGCGCTTGCGAGTTGCAAGTTTTGCCCATAATGCTGAAATGACTGGAGCAAGTAAAATAATAAATAATGGATTGACCGATTGGAACCAAGATGTTGGAACTTCCCATCCGAACACAGAGCGGTCTACAAATTTGTTTGTATATAATGTTAATGAGCTACCAGCTTGTTCAAAGCCAGCCCAGAAGAAGACAACGAAGCATGTTAAAATGACGATAACTGCGGTACGTTGTTTTTCTTTTTTTGTTAACGGTGTATCTCCTACTGATGGTTGTCCATCTGTTGTTTGCAAATCGCGAGTTGGTTTTTTACCAATATCACCAAGGAAGCGATTTGATAATGTTGTAAATAAAATTTGTCCAATGATCATTCCAATTGAAGCGGCTAAGAAACCGTAACGGAATCCGTAATGTACAACGCCATCAACTGTTGTTTTGAATAAATTTTCTGATAAAAATCCGCAAACGAGTGGAGCTAAAAATGACCCGACGTTAATACCCATATAGAAAATGGTAAATGCACTATCACGTTTTGGATCATTCTCTTCGTATAATTCTCCAACCAGTGTAGAGATATTCGGTTTGAAGAATCCATTACCGATAATAATAAGCGCTAATCCGAGGTATAGGCCGACTTGGTTTTGCATGGAAAATAGTGTAAGGTTACCGATTGCCATTGTTATACCACCAATTGTGATCGCTTTTCGTCTACCTAGAAAACGGTCTGTTAAGTATCCACCAATCATTGGTGTGAAATAACAGGCTCCAGTATAAAATCCGTAAATAGAGAGTGCCCATGCAGGACTAAACCCAAGACCACCGCTTACTAAAGCTGTCGTTAAATATAATGTTAATAATCCTCGTAATCCATAGTAACTAAATCTTTCCCACATTTCTGTAAAGAAGAGTAAGTATAAACCTGGAGGATGTTTCTTTTTTCTTTGTTGTTCTTTTTCTAGTTGTATCGCTGATTCCATGTTATTTTCCTCCTGACACAAACAAAAACAAAGTTAATAATTTTGTATATTTAATATTTTACCTTATTAACTATTATAAGTCAATGAAGTGAAGCTTTACTCGTGTTTGAAGATTTCATTCTAACATGAGTATTAGTTGCACGAATCGGGCTTTTAAGGGCAGTTTGACTCCCTCTGGATATCTGGTTATCAGCTTAATTATTAGAAGGGAGTCTTACTGCCCGTTAATGCGGGGAAAGGTTGATTTTTCAGAAGAAATTGGAAAAGAGATATAGCTATAGAATGGGTGTTTCTTTTGTGGTAGACTATGGACTATGTTTTCTTTGTAAGGAAGCGGGTTATTGCACTTTTTTTGTGTGAAATTGATTTCATAAAAGATGAGATTAAAGAAGGAGAAATAAATGAAATTGTTACAGAAAAAAGAAATTTTACTGATTAGTCTTATGTTATTCTCGATGTTCTTTGGAGCGGGGAATCTTATATTCCCACCTTTCCTTGGGTATGAAGCAGGAGAACATGTGTGGATTTCGTTAATAGGATTTATTATATCAGCAACAGGTCTTCCTATATTGGGTGTTATCGCGATTGCGAAAGCGGGAAGCTTTCAAACGTTAGCGGGTAGAGTTCATTCTTCATTCGCTATTATTTTTCCATGTATCGTGTATTTATTTATTGGACCAGGTCTTGGTATACCACGTGCAGGAAGTTTAGCTTTTGAAATGGGACCAGGGCAGTTCTTCACAGAAGCGGGAAGCGTAGTTTTATTATGTTACACGGTTATTTTCTTTAGTATTGTGTACTGGTTAAGTTTATCACCGTCTAAATTAATGGGGTTGTTCGGAAAGGTTTTAACACCGTTATTATTAGGTATGATTGCCCTTATCTTTATAAAGAGCATGTTTACACAAGTAGGTAGTGTGAAAGAGGCTGCTGGAAACTATGGACAAGCTCCTATGTTCCAAGGGTTTTTAGATGGGTATTTAACGATGGATGCATTAGCAGCTTTAATTTTTGGGATTGTTATTGCAAATGCTTTACGCGCAAAAGGTATTGAAGATGATAAAAGTTTAGCGAAATATATGAGTATTGCTGGAATTGGTGCAGGACTATTATTATCTATTATTTATGTCATACTTGGATATGTTGGTTCAATTAGCGGTTCGTTAGGTACGTTTGATAATGGGGCGAACGTATTAGCACAAGTGATGACGACGTTATTTGGACAAGGTGGGGTCGTATTATTAGGTCTTATTTTTACGATCGCGTGTTTATGTGTTTCAATTGGACTTGTTACATCTTGTAGTCAATTTTTCGCAAGTGCATTTCCGAAAGTAACTTATAAAGTTTGGGCATTTATATTAAGTTTTGTTAGTATGATTTTAGCTAATTTAGGATTAACACAAATTTTAAAAGTATCAGTACCGATTCTTGGGTTTATTTATCCAGTTGCATTAACGCTTATTATTTTAGGGTTATTCCATAAGTATATTGGAAAGTATGCATACGTATATGCAGTAACAGTTGGGATTGTAGCGGTATTTAGTGCAATCGATATTTTCAATAAAAATGTGATGATGAATCAGTGGACACCAGTATTGAAATACATCCCGTTTTATACAGAAGGTGTTGGGTGGATTGTTCCAGCTATTATAGGTGTTTGTATTGGCGTTATCGTGAGTAGCGTTTTAAATAAGAACAAATGAGTAAAAAGGTGTTTTCCTACTTCGGAAAACACCTTTTTTTGGAAAAATGGTATTGAAAATGAATAGACTAAGAGTATGATAAAGATAATTGGTAATATATAGATTTTGAATGGGTGATGAGGGGGGAGTGTATGAAGAAAGATTTAAATAAGAAAATAGAAGCACTCGAAACGACAATTGAAACGATGCAAGAAGCACTTTTTGAATTGAAAGCAAAACAAAGAGAAATAGAAGTAGAAAATGCTCAGCAACATGTTAGGAAGGAAAAGAAAGAATATATTGAAACGGTGATGGAGGAAAAGCAAAAAGAAGAAGTAGTTACAATAAAAGAGCCTGTGCAAGAACGTGAGATAAAACAAGTGGATATATCTGCTTTTAAACCAGAACCATTTAATATTATTAAGCTTTGCCAAACTTGGTTACCACGCATATTTGTTGGCATTATGTTACTTGGAGTAATATGGTTATTTAAAGCAGGGGTAGATGCTGGATTATTAACACCAGCAATACGAATTGTGTTTGGTATTGTCCTATCAATCGTTTTTTATTATATAGGGGATATTCAAATTAAACGAGAGCGGCAAGCGTTGGGTTTAGTATTAGCAGGAGGAAGTATTACGGGTATAGTTTTAACGACATTTGCGGCACATTATTTATATGGATTTATTCCAGCAAGTGTTGCGTTTGTATGTAATATTGCATGGGTCATTTTAGGTATTTATGTAGCGAAGAGGTATCAATCGGAATATCTTACTATCTTCGTAGCGGTAGGAGCTTTCTTCGTACCATTCTTATTAAATAGTACGACTCCTAATCCTTATATTTTCTTTGGATATGAGACGATACTAACACTTAGCTTGTTATGGTATGCGCTGAAAAATCGTTATCAGTATTTATATATGATTTCTTATGTTGTTGCTGCTATTGTCCTTTTTGTCTTCTTTGCTATTATGTCAATGTTAGTAGAGGATTTGCAAATACAGTTAACAGTTGTTTATGGTTTGATTCACTTACTATTATTTTGGCATATGTTTACGGAGAGAAGTTTTATAGTAGAACCCCGTTTGGCGATATTTAGTGCGAATGCAGTTTTCTTTATATTAGCCATTTCAAAAATACCTGAATTTACAACATGGGGATTAATGATTAGCGCACTCGTGCACGCTATTATGTTCGTATTTGAATATAGGAAGAATCAACATTCTACATTTACAAATCTTTTATTTGGTTTCGCAATGGGTGCATTTAGTTTAGCGATTTTATATGAGTATAGTTTAGTGAATGCAGCGATTGTATTATTATTACAAGGTTTCCTCGGTATGGTGACTGCTATTAAAGTAAAACAACAGGTGAAATTGTATGTTAGTGCGACGATTTACGCGATTGGAATGATACAGACTATTTTTAGCCCGTTTGATCATTTCCTTTCATCTGGATTTGTTGCTCATCTTATTTTAATAGGTACATTTTATTACTGCATGAAACAAGCGAAAGATGTGTTAAGGAGCTTTGGAAAATATGTTTATTCTATAGCACTCTATTGGTTTATGGTTATCGTATTTATTGCAATTACTAGAGTCGGTGAAGTGCTTTCTACAGATGGAAGTATAATAAGTGTATCGGTATCGTTATTATGGATGGTATATGCATTATTTGCAGTTTGGCTTGGACGGAATAAAAATATGAATGAAATATTGTATGCCGGCTTAGTCGTGTTAGTCGTAACGATAGGGAAACTATTCCTTTTGGACTTACCAGAAGTATCGATGATGATTAGGGCAGTGTTATTCTTAATAGTAGGTAGTATAGGTATCGTTATTTCAAGGATGTTTTTCTCAAAAGAAGAGAAATAGAAAGAAGGCAATCCATATCCGAATTGCCTTTTTCATTATTTCTTATTAATCGTTACAGTTTCACTATATTTCGCTGTTGTATTTTGGCGTAGACGAAGCGTTGCTTGTCCAGCTGTATTTGAATCGATTTGTACGTTCACAATTTTCTCAGCAGAACCTAAGCTGTTTGTTGTGAAAGAGAATGCACTACTATATCCGAAAGCAGATGGCCAAGTACCATTTGTATTTTGAACTTTTGCTACTTGTGTACCGCCAGTAGTGAATATACCTAAAGAGTAATTATTGTATGTTGTGTTTGGTAATAAGTTATTTACTTGAATTTTCATTTGGAACACTTCATTGTTTGGTAGAGTGCTAGGGTGTGTAACTACGTAGTCGTTTGCTGTTACAGCACCGTTATAACCGTATGAACCTGGTTTGAAAGTGTTTGTATTAAACCATTGATAACCTGCATTTGGCGCACTCCAAGGTTCAGGTTGTGGCTCAGTTGATAAGTTTGGTTGCTCAAATGTTTGTAAAGTGGTAGGTAAATCAAGTTGTAAACCATCTACTTGATCCAAACTTGTAAATGTTTCTTTATTCGATAGCCAATTTACGATATTTTCTAGTAAGATAGCATCGTTTTCTTCTTTATAACCATCGTAAGTTTTCTTCGTTTGGCCAGAATCTTCACGAACGTATTTTGGTGATGCATCTTCAACTGGAGAGGAGTCACCGATAAAGGCAGCTTTCCCAAGTCCTACTTTAGCGATAGCGGCATAAGGCCCCTCTGCAACACCACCGCCGTTATAAACACCGATATCAACAGCATTATTCCATTTTGATGGGTTTTCTGGAAGATAAACAAGTCCTTTTGCTAGTTTTGGATTTGTAATGGCTAGGGTAGAACCAGCATGCATTGCTACAGATGAAACACCTTTTGTAATGCCAAATGATTGTTCAGGTGACACAATATTTTTAGCAGAAACATCACCGATTGCATTGTAGCGGAAGCGAATACCGAAGTTGTCAGATAGCCAATCAGAGCTTTCTACTCCTTGCATAGCTTGTGAATTTCCTTCTTCACTAGACATTCCTTTTGCAGGATTATCCCATGCACCGCGTCTATATCCATTAAATACTTCAGAAGAGTCCCAGCGATTTTTGTTACGATCTGCATTATAATGATCTGCAATAAAGAAGATACTACCGCCATTTTTCACGTATTGTAACATAGCATCTTGTTCAGATTTTTTGTAAGGAATATTTGCTTCTGGAACGATAAACACATTGTAGTTTTTTAAATCTTCGTATGTAATCGGTGTTGATTTACGTAGTTCTTTTACATGATATCCGTTTTGGGCAATGCCGTTTCCAAAATCAGAAAAGCCACCATCAATAACCCAGTCAGCTGTCCCGGCAGTTTGACCGTGTGTATTATCGAATAATACTTTCTTCCCGTTATTTTGATTTACAACTTTTGCAGCAATTTCAGGAGCTGGGTCCACTGAGCTTTCGGCATAAGTAGACGGAATGAACGAAGCTCCTATACTTAGTGTAATTGCTGTTGCTAAAGAAAATGTAATCCATTTTTTATTCTTCATAGAAGAATCCCCCTAATAATAAATATATGTGCTTTAATAATGTAATTTATTTTTCTGAAAAAATAAAGACAGAAAACGTAAAAAATATTAAAAAATTGTAAAAATACCGTGAATTTTGTTGAGAAATATTTATATAGATATAAAAACATCCCTTCCAATTAATAAGGAAGGGATGTTTTGTTTAACTAATTTTTGAATTAGGTGTTTCATCAATTTTATGAAACCCTTTCATATAATACACGATAGCTAAACCAATAAGCCAAATAGGACCAACAATTAATGCAATTCTTGTATCTTCTGAATACGCCATTATACCTAATACGAGTGCAAGGAAAGCGAGTGAGAAATATGAACTGAATGGATGTAAAGGCATTTTATATGTTAGCTTGTCCTTTTTATCAGTTTGCAATCCTTTACGGAACTTAATTTGAGCGACTAATATGATGCCCCAAGTCCAAATTGCTCCGAAAGTTGAAATACTAGTGAGCCATGTAAATACTTTTGCGGGCACAAGATAGTTTAATATAACACCAATGAGTAAAACGATAGCTGTTGCTACAATACCTTGACTTGGAATGCCGTTTTTATTTAAACGACCGAATCTTTCAGGAGCTTTTTTCTGCTGAGCTAATGTAAATAGCATACGGCCTGTACTAAATAAACCACCATTACAAGAAGAAAGAGCTGCTGTTAATACGACAAAGTTAATAATCCCTGCTGCTTTTGCGATACCGATTTGCTGGAATGTTAAAACGAATGGACTTCCTTTCTCACCAAGTTCGTTCCATGGATAAATTGCCATCATAACGAATAGAGCCCCAACGTAGAACAGTAATATTCTCCAAAATACGTTATCGATAGCTTTTGCGAGTGTTTTTTTCGGATTTTGAGCTTCACCAGCTGTAACACCGATTAATTCAACGCCTAAATAAGCGAATAACACCATTTGCATGGAGAGTAGTAACCCAGAAAAACCATTTGGGAACCAGCCACCATGTGACCAAAGGTTTGAAATACCAGTAGCGATACCGCCGTTTCCGAATCCGAATAAAATAATCCCAGCTCCAATAATTATCATACAGATAATTGTGACAATTTTGATGAGAGCAAACCAAAATTCAAGTTCTCCAAATACTTTTACGGACAAGAAGTTGAAAGCACTCATTAATAATAGAGCGAGTAACGCCCAAGTCCAGCGCGGGATATCTGGGAACCAGTACTGCATGTAAATGCCAGCTGCTGTAATTTCAGCCATACAAGTAACAACCCATAAGAACCAGTAGTTCCAACCGGTAATGTAGCCAGCTAATGGTCCAAGGTAATCAGAAGCATATTTACTAAAAGAACCGGCAACAGGTTGTTCAATTGCCATTTCTCCAAGTGCTCGCATAATGAAAAAAATAACGAGTCCAGCGATCATATAACCTAGTAGAATAGAAGGGCCAGCTAGTTTAATAGCAGAGGCAGATCCTAAAAATAGTCCAACGCCAATAGCTGAACCGAGTGACATTAAAGTAATATGTCGTTCTTTTAAACCTCGATTTAAAGTTTCAGATTTGTTTGTGTGCTGCATGAGAAGAATCCTCCTTGTAGAGTGAACGATATTTGAATGCGTTTACTAAATATTTAACTATTTCAAATTATAAAACATTTCCATCTGTTATGCTACAAAAATAAACATGATTAACTGTACTACATCTGTACTTGTCAGACTTAAACTTAAAATTCGAACTATTAGTGAATATATTGACTCTTCTTTTTATTGATTGTTAAGATTAAGTATTATATTTTCTCACATACTAGTAAGAAAAAGAATGTGTGATAATAATTCAGATGTAGGAAGGGTACATAACCATGTTTCAATTACAAAAATATAACACTTCTGTGAAGCAAGAGCTTTTAGCTGGCATCACAACTTTTTTTACATTTGCGTATATTCTTGTCATCAATCCGAAAATATTATCTGATGCAGGTGTACCATTTGATCAAGCTTTTACAGCAACTATTATTGCGACGGTTGTAGGGACGCTATGTATGGCGTTTTTAGCTAACTATCCAATTGTTATTGCTCCAGCTATGGGAATGAATGCGTATTTTGCTTATTCTGTTGTTCAACAGGCAGAGGGGATTACATATGTCATTGCGTTTTCAGCAGTATTTGTAACGGGTATCATTTTTCTTTTATTATCTTTCACTTCATTTAGGCAAAAGCTAATTGTCGCAATTCCAGATAGTTTAAAACATGCAATTGCAGGTGGAATTGGACTATTTATTGCTTTTATTGGATTACGCCTTTCTGGAATTATCGTTGATCATCCATCTAATTTAGTTACGATTGGTGATTTTCATTCTCCAGCCGTTATTTTAACTTTAATTGGTTTAATATTAGCGGCGGTATTAATGGCATTGCGTGTGAGCGGTGCATTATTTATTAGTATGATTGTGACGGGAGTTATCGCTTTCTTTACAGGGCAACTGAAGTTTGAGGATAAAATTGTCGCGATGCCTCATTTACCAGAGGGTATTATCGTTTCAAACCCAATCAACGCCTTTTCAGATGTAATGGAATACGGATTATATGGCGTTGTATTTTCATTTTTACTTGTACTGTTATTTGATACAACAGGTGCATTACTTGGTTTAATTAAACAAGCAGGCTTAATTACAGATAATACTGAGAAACGTTTTGGTAAAGCGTTTATTGCAGATGCAATTGGTGGGACTACAGGCTCTATTTTTGGAACAAGCCCAACAGCAGCGACGATTGAATCGTCAGCGGGTATTGCTGCAGGTGGTAAAACAGGATTAACAGGTATTGTCGTTGTCGGCCTAACGATTATAACGGCATTCTTCAGCCCTGTCATTGCTTCTTTATCAAGTGTAGCCGCTATTACAGCTCCTTCATTAATTATTGTAGGTAGTTTAATGGCACAAAGTCTTCGTGATATTAATTGGAATGAATTTGATGATGCATTACCAGCATTTTTAATTTTCGTTGGTATTCCGTTAACGTCTAGTATTGCGAATGGAATTGCAATTGGATTTCTAGTGTATCCAGTCTTAAAAATTGTTAAGGGGAAAGGGATGGAAGTACATCCGTTACTATACTTATTTACAATTTTATTTGGATGTCATTTATTCTTATAATATAGAAAAGGGGGCTTCTTATGAGAGGCCTTTTTTTTGTGTATAATAGGGTGGAAATCAAATTAAATACGTAAAATATAAATTACTTAATGGAATATATATGTTACAATAAAGGTAGAGGAGGAACATGAATGGCTGTAAGTAAAATAAAAGTCGCGCGTGTTCAGTTAGATTTAACACAGCAACAATTAGCAGAAAAAGTAGGCGTTACAAGGCAAACGATTAGTTTAATTGAGAAGGGGAAATACAACCCGTCTTTAGATTTATGTTTGAAAATTTGTTATGCGGTAGACAAAACATTAAATGATTTATTTTGGGAGGAAGAGGAGTGAGGGGATGAGAATCGTGAAGGATGAACGTTTAATGATTGAGGGGCTAAAACATATTAGACTCGTTTTCATCTTACAAAATATCGTCATACTAGGTATTGTTTTTTATCGCTACGTTTTGCAAGGTGCAGGGTATGAAAGTGTTTCAGATTTATTAATGGTATTTATGTGCGGGATAATAGTTATTAATTTTTTAAACTTAAAAAATTCGGTGGAAGTGTATGAGCATACGGGCGGAGTATCGCGTAGTTATTTTATGAAGCTACTATTCATTCCGGTAGGTATTGTTATTGGTATTTTAGCTATTTGTATCGTTGTAACACCAGATATTTCGATAAAGGAAATTAGTATGACAGGACTTATTATGTTTGCTTGTTTTTTAGTTCCTAGTTTGTTTATATACATATATATGAAGAGAATAAAAAGTGAAGATTGAAATATAAGAAAAGCTTTCCCATAGTGGGGAAAGCTTTTCTTATATTCTTTTATATAGTACTTTATGAAGGCCAATCGGTTCAATTTCAAAGATTTCACCATGTTCTTGGAAGCCTAAGCGCTTGTAATAGTCAGCTACAGTAATTCGGCCATTACACCATAATATATTTGCTTGGCGTTCTTGCAAGACTTGCTCCGCCTTCTGAATTAAGGAGCTTCCAGCACGTTTGTTTCGAAATTCAGGTAATGTGGCCATTCCTCGTAGACGGTAATGAGCACCTGCTAGCAAGTCAGGATATATTTCTTTTGAGAAGGAAGCGATACTAATCAGTTCATCGTTTATAAATGCGCCTAAGTGAAAGGTGTCTGTTTCATAGTCGGAAGAGTATTTACAATCTGCTAATGTTTGATTCGGGCGTAAAATTTTTTGACGTAATACGTAAGTTTCAGATCCCTCAATATTTTTCACGGTAATCATATGAACATCCTTTCTTATAAGGCGTTTTCTGTTAGTTGTATAAAGAAATAGGCAGGTGCGGCGAAAAGTCCGAGGATGCTAGCAGTTCCGAGAAGGAGTGAAAGTAAGAGGCAAGAGTATTTTATTCCATTCGATTTTTTCCATCCATAACTACAAATTTCAATGCTAACACCGATGAGAATAATGGCAACGAGTATTTCCGCCAATAATAAAAGAGCTAAAGTTACAATAGACATAATGTGATCCATCCTCATAATATGTGATAGTAACATTTTACCATATGAAATGGAAAAAAATGCCCCTCAATTATGTGAGGGGCATTTTTTATTCTAATATGTTTTTCAACGTATCAATATGTTCTTTTGAACCTGTGACAAGCAATGTATCACCATGTTGTAGTCTCGTATCACCATGCGGGATTAATGCTTTATTACCGCGGTAAATTTGAATAACGAGTACATCGCCTAAAAACGGAAGGCGACGTAGTGCAACACCGTTATATGTATTGCTGCGTAGTTCAACCTCACGAACAGTTTCATTTGCAGTTGTAATTAAGCGCACGAGACTCGGTTTATCAATTAGTGCACGTAACAGAATGCGTGTAGAGTTAATTGTTGAGAATACGGCGATATGTTCTTGCGTTGCTTTTTCTTGTAGAAGTGGATCTTCTACACTTGCAATAACATGTTCAACACCTAGTTCTTTTGCATGTTCTGCTAATAATAAGTTTTGTTCATCATCGCTTGTTGCAACAACAACCCGGTCTGCATGAAATGCCGTTTGTTCAGTTAATGAAGCGATTGTGATGTCATCTAATTTTACGATAGGGAAGTCATGTGATTTCGCTTCCTCATCATTTATTTTATTTTGACGCATCATATATAGTGTTACGTCATAATCTTCTCGTTTTAAATCAAGTGATAACGGAAGGGTAATTCTGCTTGCGCCAATAATAGAAACTTTTGGTTTTGGTGTTTCTACTTTTGGGAACATTTTTTTAAATAATATAGGTGCAAAAATACAAGTAATAACTGCGCTTAAAATAAGGGAAGCAGATAAACTTGGACTAATGATCCCTAGTTTTTCACCAATTTGTGCAGCTGCAATAACTAAAGAAAGTGTCGATGTTAATAAGATGGCACTTCCTAGTACGATATTACGTGGATACCATTTTCGTAAAACGAGTGATGGTAACAGTTTTGAAATAAAGAGTCCTACAATTAAAATTGGGATCATTAGCATACTAGAAGGTTCTTTAAAAATAGACCAAACCTCTAAGTTTACGCCAACCATCACGAAGAAAATAGGAATGAAGAAACCATATCCGATGGAATCCAGTTTTTCTACCATATCTTCATTTGGTGATAATAACGATACGAGTACCCCTGCTAAGAAGGCACCTAAAATATTTTCAGCTCCAACAGATTCAGATAACCCAACTAATATTAAGATGAGTGCAAAAACAGCTCGTGTATCAATTTGTACACTACCAGCTTTTAAGCTATCTAAGTATGGAATGTTTTTAAAGCGTTTTGCAACGAAGTAAATAACAATACCAGCGCCGAATAGAAGAAGAAGGAGCCACATGCTTTGGCCGCTTTCGGAATTTAATCCGACGAATACAGCGAGCAAAATCATTGTAACTAAATCTGCAATACCAGCGACTAATAAAATGATTTGTCCGATTGCCGTTTTTCCTAAGTTGTTTTCTTTTAATGTTGGTACAACAACACCTAAAGAAATAGTTGAAATAATTAAAGTCATAAACATTGCATTATCCACGAATCCTAGCCATACGAATAGTAATGATAGGGCATAAGATAAGATGAAAATAAATAAGAAGATAATGCTTGCTGCTTGGAATGTGTTTGGTTCGTTTGTCGTATTCTTTTTCCCTTTTTGTTTAAAGATAGAAAAATCAATTTCTAAACCGCTTAAGAACATTAAGAAGATAAATCCTAGTGTCGATAAGACTTGAAGCCACATATCTGGCTCAATAATATTAAACCCACTTTTACCTACAAAGATTCCTGCGATGATTTCTGCAACAACGACAGGAAGTGCTTTTAATTTAAAGCGTTGTAACAAAAGGGGAACCAAAAACGCGATTGCAACGACAACCATAAGTGATAGAACAGAAGTATGATGTTCCATTGCGTTCTCTCCCTTCAAATAAATATAGTACCTATTTAGCCATATAATAGGTAGAAAAGCAACGCATATGAATTCGATTTCATAAAGAAAGAGTTTTCTTAACATTTGTCATAATAAGTATATTTTTCATGATTCTGTTGTTAATTCCGTAATGTGGATGTAATAGGGGGAGGGGATAAAAAAAGACTGCTGAGAAACCTCAGCAGTCTTTTTCATGTACATTACATTGAGAAGAAGATCCATACAGTTAAACCAACTGTTGCAGTTGCAACGAAGAAACTGTATATCATTGTAAGGACTTGAACTCTTCCTTCGCCTTCTTTTAAATGCATGAACATAATTAATTGTAACAACGCTTGCGCAACAGCCATTGCGATAATGGATGTTAAGATCGTTGAAAGTGGCAAGTTTGTGTAAAGTGCCACGTATAAAGCTAGGAACGTTAATGCAAGCGATAAAATAAATCCGAAAACGTGTGACCATGGGAATCCGCTATGCGCATGCCCGTTTGCTTGGTTGTTATTTTGACTCATTTACGCCACCATCCCGTTCAAGTAAACTAGTGTGTAAATAAATACCCAAACAAGATCAAGGAAATGCCAGTATAAGCTGATAATAAATACTTTACGAGCTGTAACTGGTGTTAAACCTCGTTTTAAAATTTGGATAATAACACAAATTGCCCAAATGATACCACCTGTTACGTGGGCACCATGTGTTCCAAGAAGAACGAAGAATGCAGATAGGAAAGCACTTGTTTGAATTGTTGCGCCTTCACCAATGTACAAAATGAATTCTTCAATTTCAAAGAATAGGAAACCTGCACCTAAAAGTAATGTAAGGATGAACCATCCAAGCATTGCTTTTTGGTTGTTCTTACGCATTTCGTGAATTACGATACCGCATGTAAAACTACTTGTTAAAAGTAGTAATGTTTGAATTAAAAGCGTTTTAAGTTCAAACAGTTGCGCTGGAGTTGGGCCATCTGCCGTACGACCAGCAAGTACTAGATAAGAGGCGAAAAGTGTTGCGAACAGCATAATTTCAGCCCCAAGAAAAATCCAGAATCCTAGGATGTTCAATCTGCTTTGCTCGGATTGATATTCCAAAGGTAAGCTTTTATCTAAAGCCGCCATATCATTTCACCTCTCATGCTATATGTTCTGTTTCTTTAATTTCATCAACGCTTACGTAGTAGCCATCATCATAATCGAATGAACGATAGATTAAGCAAGCTAAAATACCAATACCACCGATTGCTGCAAGCCAGAACCAGCTAAATACTAATGCGAAACCTGCAAGACCGAAGAATCCAGACGCAATAATAGGCACACCAGAGTTACTTGGCATGTGAATTGGTTTGATATCTTCTGCTGCTGGTGTAACTGTTTCTCCGCGTTTTTTCATGAACCAGAAAGCATCAGCTTCTTTAATTTCAGGAAGTTTCGCGAAGTTGTAATGTTGTACAGGAGATTGAGTAGCCCATTCAAGTGTACGGCCATCCCATGGATCTCCAGTTGTGTCACGTTCACCGTGACGTGCACTCCAAATTACGTTGTAGCAAAGAATTAGGAAGCCGATACCCATCATTACCGCACCAACAGATGCGATTTGGTTTAGCCATCCCCATCCAAGACTTTCAGAGTAAGTGTACATACGACGAGTCATACCGTCTAAACCTAAGAAGTACATTGGGAAGAAACAGATGTTGAATCCGCTCATAAAGATCCAGAATGTCCATTTACCTAGGCGTTCATTTAACATATGACCAGTCATTTTTGGATACCAGAATGTGAATCCAGCAAGCATAGCGAATACTGTACCTGCGATTAATACGTAGTGGAAGTGAGCGATTAGGAAGTAGCTGTTATGGTACTGATAATCAGCTGCTGCCATTCCAAGCATAACCCCTGTAACCCCACCGACTACGAAGTTTGGAATAAATGCCAATGACCAAAGCATTGGAACTGTAAAACGAATACGTCCTTTATACAGTGTAAACAACCAGTTAAAGATCTTAACCCCGGTTGGAATCGAAATCGCCATTGTCGAAATCGAGAAGAATGAGTTAACCGCTGGACCTGCACCCATCGTGAAGAAGTGGTGAAGCCATACGACGAAACTTAGTAAAGAAATTGCAACCATTGAGTATACCATCGCACTGTAACCGAATAGACGCTTACGTGAGAATGTACTAATGATTTCAGAGAAAATACCGAATGCCGGTAAAATAACGATATATACTTCAGGGTGACCCCATACCCAGAATAGGTTGGCCCATAACATTGGCATACCGCCGCTCGCCATCGTAAAGAAGTGAGCATCGAATAGACGGTCAAATGTCATTAATGCAAGAGCAACTGTTAATACTGGGAAAGCGAAAATAATGATGACTGTTGTAATTAAGATTGACCAAGTAAACATTGGCATTCTCATTAAAGTCATACCAGGTGTACGCATTTTTAAGATAGTAACTAGGAAGTTAATACCGGTCATTAGCGTACCGAGACCTGAAATCTGTAATGCAATTGCGTAGTAGTTATTTCCTACACCAGAAGTAAACTCTGTACCTGCCATTGGGAAGTAAGAAGTCCACCCAGCGTCTGGAGAACCACCGATTACGAAAGCGATGTTGAATAACATTGCTCCGACAAAGAATAACCAGAAACTTAAAGCATTTAAGAACGGATATGCAACGTCACGAGCACCAATTTGTAATGGTACTACAAGGTTCATTAATCCCATAACGAATGGCATCGCCATGAAAAGAATCATAACTGTACCGTGTGTTGTGAAGATTCCGTTATAGTGTTCAGCATTTAAATAAGTTGTTTCTGGGAATGTTAACTGTGCACGGATCATTAACCCGTCCATACCACCACGGAATAACATGATAACCGCCGAAATAATATACATGGCCCCAATCTTTTTATGGTCAACAGTTGTTAACCATTCGTCCCAAAGCCATTTCCATTTTTTATACTTTGTTAGTACGAAAATGATTGCTAATGTCACAAGAACGATAGAAGCGTCTGCACCGTAAATAATCGGGTCACCTGTGACAAAGAATTCATCAAGCTTCACTGTGTTCACTCCAATCTGTTGGAATAATAGCTATTATTTTTTGTTTTTGTAGTAGTTGTAATCACAATATTCAAGTGATTTTGGATCTACATAACTTAAGTGATGACTAGAGAATGTCATACGACCAACTACACCAGGTTTAACAATTTCGTTGTACTTATCTTCTGTTAGTTTAGGAGCAGTTTGTTGTACTTCTTTTACCCACTTGTCATACTTCTCTTTAGTTTTTGCTTCAACTTCGAATTCCATGTGAGTGAATCCTTCACCCGAGAAGTTCGCGCTACGGCCTAGGTAAGAACCTGGCTTATCAGCTTGTAAATAAAGATCCATAATCATGCCATCCATTGTGTACTTCATACCACCAAGTTCTGGTACCCAGAAAGCATTCATTGGACCAACAGAAGTCAGTTTAAATTGAATTGGTACACCAGCAGGGATATTTAAATAGTTAACGGTTTCAATTTTTTCCTCTGGATAACTGAATAACCATTTCCAGTTTGCAGATGTAACATAAATCTCAACTGGTTTAATATGCTTGGACTCTTCCGGAACCTCTTCCGAAGCATAAGTTGCTTTTACTGTTGGAATCGATAATGCGATAACGATAATAACAGGAACAAGTGTCCAAATAATTTCTAATAATGTGTTACCGTGTTGATCAGGTGGCTCATAGTCCATATTCTCTGGTTTTTCACGATAACGAATCAAGATGACTGTAAACAAGATGAATACAATTGCGATAATTAATGACATAAGCAAGAATGACCAAACAATTAAATCATACTGTGCTTTTGCAACAGGTCCTTGCGGATTTAATACTGCGAGTTTCTTATCACAGCCACCGAGGAACAGAAGTAATGATAACGGAAGAAGCGAAGCCAGCTTCCAAAACGTTTTCTTTAGTTGCACGATTGAAAATCTCCTTTCTCCTTGGATTGAAACTATGCCAATAAAACAATATAAACCTATTAATTTATAGATGGCAATAGTTTTTGTGATATTGTTAAAAAATAGACACAAATGCACGCTTTTTAAGGTGAATATCATTTGTAACTTGATAACATTGTAAACCATTTTCCAGTAAAAAACGTGATTGTGGAAATTTTAAGATAAATAAAGTTATACCAAGATATCCAAGAAATAGAAAAAAACTATCTTATCATAAGAAAGATAGTTGAATATTTTGTATATTTAGTTTACTTCTTTTTTTAGATTTATTTGTTGTTCAAATGTGACAATTTTTTTATATTTTAATTGGTACAAAATGTAACAAATGATCATAAATGGAATGCCGCAATAAAGAGCAATTCTCTGATCTGGGATGAAAGCTAAACTAACAAATGTAATGAAATTGAGTGAGAATGCTACGATTGGAACGATTGGATAAAGCGGTGTGCGATATTTTAAATCGTTAATGTCTCCGCCGTTTTTTAAGAAGTTTCTACGGAAGAAAAACTGTGAAGCTGCGATTGACATCCAAACTACGACAGCAGCCATAGCTGCAATAGATGTTAAAACTAAAAATACAGTATCTGCCGCAAATATACTTGTTAATAGAGACAAACTTGCAAAGATTAGACTGAAAATTAATGCGTTTAATGGCACACCTTTTTTCGTTAACTTCGTAAAAGCTGGACTTGCCATTCCTTGTTTTGCCATAGCCCAAAGCATACGAGAATTTGCGTATAGCCCAGAGTTGGCTACGGATAATACTGCTGTAATAATGACAAAGTTCATAATATCAGCAGCATATGGAACACCAGCTACATCAAATACAAGTACAAATGGACTTTCGACTAGATTAGCCTCTTGCCATGGGAGTAAACCTACAACAACTGATATTGCTAGGACGAAGAAGAAGAGAGTTCGCCAAATAGTATTTTTAATCGCTTTTGGAATTGTTTTTTCAGGGTTTTCACTTTCTCCTGAAGCAATTCCGATTAATTCTGTTCCTTGGAAGGAGTAATTTACTGTAATCATCGTAAGAAGAACAGCTAATGCACCGTTTGGAAATAATCCACCATTTTCAGTGAAATTGTGAAGCATTGGCGCTGGTTTTCCGTTAAAGTCTAGTAGACCGAACATAACTACACCACCGAGTACGATGAAAACAACGATGGTTGCGACTTTTACACTTGCGAACCAAAATTCTGCTTCTGCATATGCCTTTGCTGATAATGCGTTTACAAGAAAGAGTGCAGCTGCAAATGTAACACACCAAATCCACGAAGAAACGTCTGGAAACCAACGCTTCATTAAAATACTTACAGTTGTTAACTCTACCCCAACTGTAACAGCCCAATTTAACCAATACATCCAACCTACAACAAATCCAAAACCAGGTGAAATAAATTTACTTGCATAGCTTTGGAATGAACCTGCTTCTGGCATAGCAACTGATAATTCACCAAGACATAACATCGTTAAATACATAACAAATCCACCGACTAAAAATGCAAGAATAGCACCACCAGGACCGGCGTTATGGACGATTTGACCAGATCCCATAAATAGGCCAGTTCCAATAACACCACCAAGTGCAATCATAAATAGGTGTCTACTTTTCATTGTTCGTTTTAAATCTGTTTGTTCTACTTGTTGATTCATATGCCCCTCACCTCGTTATTTTCTTGTATGTAGGAATTGATTTTCATTCCGAGTTTTTAATCATTAGTGGGGGATGTGGCACATACTCGGTTTATTTATTATGAAATGAATGGAGTATGTAAAAATACGAACTATGACTAAATACTCTAAGAATGTTTTTATTAACAAGGTGATATCTTCACTATGTTAATTATTTAGATTTTAGCAAAAATATTCAGAAAAGTATATTGTTTTTTCTTTTTATTAAAAATAATTAGAATTTTATAACAATGGAACTGTGAACAATAATTCACAGAATCTTTCTAGCAAACTAGTAAGAAGAAAGGTACAATGATAGGAGGTATGTCTGTAAAATAATAATTAATGGAGTTTTGTTTAAAATGAAAAAGTTAAAATATCTTTTTGTTTTTGGAATTATATTTGCTGCCGCGTTTTTTATAGGGAAAGATAAAATTATGCAAAAGGCGCAAGTGTTCCGTTTAGAGTTTCTATCTGAAATGAAAGAAGCGACTATGATTGAAAATGTTCCGTTTATAAAACAGTTACCAGAATTACCTCGTGGATGTGAAGTTACAAGTTTGGCTATGTTGCTGCAATACAAAGGTATACAAGTAGATAAGATGCAACTTGCTAGCGAGATTCATCGTGTTCCATTTGAGCAAAATGGTTTGCGTGGAAATCCTTATGAGGGATTCGTTGGAAATATTTATACGAAGACAGAGCCGGGATATGGTGTATATAATCAACCTATTTTTAATTTAGCAGAAAAATATATTCCTGGAAAAGTAGTTAATTTAACAGGTAGAGACGTGCAAGATATGTATAAAGTAGTTAGTTCTGGGTCGCCAGTATGGGTCATTATTAATACAACGTTTAAACCACTAGCTGAGAGTAGTTTTGAAACATGGAATACAAGCTCTGGCGAAGTGAAAATTACATATTTTGAGCATAGTGTAGTAGTAATTGGATATGATCAAAACTTTGTGTATGTAAATGATCCTCTGAAAAATAATCCGCGTTTGGCTGTTCCGCGAGCAGAGTTTGAGAGTGCTTGGGAGCAAATGGGGAAACAAGCAATCACTATTTTATAATAATGAAAAAGTCATCTTTTTGATGGCTTTTTATTTTTAAGTCATAGTGATAGAAAATTCAGAAGATTCTTTTAAAAGTTAATGATTCAAGTTATAATAACATTTAACTTAGTGAAGAAGGGATGAAGAGAAATGGATGTCGCAAAGGAACTTGTTTTATTAAAGAATCAGTTGATTGAGTGGAGAAGGCATTTTCATAAGTATCCAGAGTTATCTTTTCAAGAAGAAAAAACATCACAGTTTGTATTCGATATACTTCGGGAAATCCCGCATTTAGAAGTGTCAAGACCTACTAAATATAGTGTAATGGCAAGGTTAATTGGTAAACAGCCTGGTAAAACCATCGCGGTTCGTGCTGACATGGACGCTCTTCCTATTCACGAAGAAAATGAGTTTGATTTTATTTCTACATATCCAGGTGTGATGCATGCATGTGGCCATGATGGACATATAGCGATATTACTTGGGGTTGTACATAAGTTAGTAGAGGAAAGAGAGAAGGTTAAAGGGGAGGTTCGTTTTCTCTTCCAACATGCAGAAGAAAACTTTCCTGGCGGTGCAGAGGAAATGGTTGCAGCGGGTGTAATGGAAGGTGTGGATTATATTATTGGTGCTCATCTTTGGGCAGCGTTAGAGGTTGGTAAAATAGGTGTAATTTATGGGCCTGCAATGGCTGCCCCAGATGTTTTTAAAATTACGATAGAAGGAAAAGGTGGACATGCTGGAATCCCTCATGAAACAGTGGATAGTATTGCAATCGGTACACAAGTTGTTGCGCAACTTCAGCAAATTGTATCTCGCCTTACAGATCCGTTAGATTCTCTTGTAGTATCTGTTACGCAATTTCATGCTGGGACAACCCATAATGTAATTCCAGAACAAGCGGAGATTGAAGGGACAGTGCGGAGTTTAAGGCATGAGTTGCGAGAAGTAACAGAGAAAAGGATTGAACGGATTGTGAAGCATGTGACGGAAGCTTACGAGGCAAAATATACGTTTTCTTATGAATATGGATATCGACCTGTAGTAAATGATTATGAAGTTACAGAGGTTATTGAGCAAACAGCATTACAGCTTTATGGAAGGGAACGAGTTACTCGTTTACAGCCGACGATGGCTGGGGAAGATTTTTCAGCGTTTTTACAAAAGGCGCCAGGGACATTCTTTTTTATCGGAGCGGGAAATAAAGAGAAAGGAATTATATATCCTCACCATCACCCTCGTTTTACGATTGATGAAGATGCATTACCAGTTGGAGTGGAAGTCTTTGTATCATCCATTATGAATTTTATTAGTAAAGGAGAATGAGATGAAGAAAATACACGTATTAGCGCTTATTCCAGTTTTTTGTTTAGTTGTTGGACCCATATTTGCTAATTCAGTTACTCCTTACGTATTAGGGATGCCATTTTTATTATTTTGGGTATTATTATCAGTGCTCATTACGTCTCTTTGTATGGGACTTGTGTACGTATTTGATCCTGCTAATAAGGGGGATGTGAAATGACCGCATTACTTATCATTATATTATTTTTGTTTCTCGCACTATTTTTAGGGATTCGGGCACAACATGGAAAAGACATGAATTTAGAGCAATGGTCAGTTGGTGGAAGAGGATTTGGCACTATTTTTGTTTTTCTTCTAATGGCAGGTGAAATTTATACGACTTTCACATTTTTAGGCGGGAGTGGATGGGCGTATAGTAAAGGAGCGCCTACGTTCTATATTTTAGGTTATGGTGCATTAGCTTATATTTTATCTTACTTTTTATTGCCGCCGGTTTGGAAGTATGCGAAAGAGCATAATCTTGTTTCACAGCCAGATTTTTTTGTGAAGAAATATAAGAGTCAGACACTTGGCATAATCGTTTCTATTATAGGGGTTATTTCGATTATCCCTTACCTTGTTTTACAGTTAAAAGGATTAGGTATTATCGTTTCTGAAGCGTCTTACGGAAGGGTATCACCAGTTGTTGCAGTGTGGATTGGTGCAATTGTCATAACGATATATGTAATGGTTTCAGGTATACACGGCTCTGCTTGGACGGCCGCTTTGAAGGATATTATGATCCTGTTTATCGTTATGTTTTTAGGTATATATTTACCGTACCATTATTACGGAGGGTTTCAGCCGATGTTTGAAGCTGTAGAAGCAGCGAAGCCAGGGTTTTTATCTTTACCTGATGAAGGAATGAGCATTTCTTGGTTTGTTTCTACTATTGTATTAACAGCTCTCGGTTTCTATATGTGGCCCCATACATTCGCTTCTGCTTTCTCTGCGAAAAATGAAAAAGTATTTCGTAAAAATGCGGCAATTATGCCACTGTATTCTTTAGTTTTACTTTTCGTATTCTTTGCAGGTTTTGCAGCTATCTTGCAAGTTCCTGGATTAAAGGGAGGGGATGTAGACCTTTCATTATTCCGACTGGCTCTTCAAACTTTTGATCCTTGGTTTATTGGGATTATTGGTAGTGCGGGAGTTTTAACCGCATTAGTTCCAGGTTCTATGCTTGTCATGGCCGCGTCTACATTATTAGCAAAAAATATTTACCGAACAATGGTTCCGTCAGCTTCAGACAGACAAGTTGCTAAAGTGGCGAAGTTATTTGTTCCTGTAGTAACTCTTGTAGCTGTTTTGTTCACTTTTAAAGGTGGAGAAACAATAGGAGCACTTCTTTTAATGGGATATAGCATAGTGACACAACTTTTCCCTGCACTTGTATGTAGTTTGTTTCCGCGGCAAGTTATTACGAAACAAGGGGCAATTGCAGGCATGGGGATTGGGTTGTTAGTGGTCGCATATATTACTTTATCTGGCTCAACTATAGCTACGGTGTTTCCGGGTTTCCCTCAATATATAAAAGATTTAAATGTAGGTATAGTTGCATTGTTAATGAATATGATTGTGATGTTTATCGTTAGCGGATTCACGAAAAATGTATCTATAAAGACAGACAATATAATAGTAGAAAAGTAATCCGTGTGTTAGAGCTATCTTTGAAAAGAGATAGCTCTTTTTTGTATATATTTTCTTCTATTAGCGGAATCTAACTAAAAACTTGTTGAAAAGGAAGTTAGGTGGGGGAATTGTTAGAGTTAAAAGGTAACTTATTTGAAGTTATGAAAGAAATTAGGGATGAGTTAGGTTCGCCTAATGATTTAACAATTAGGGAGGTTGCTCTTGCTGGTAGTTTTACACGCTGTGCTGTTATTTTTTTATGTGGGTTAACTGATAAGGATAATGTTTATAAATATGTAGTTCGTACACTTCAATATGAAGAAGTACATAAAGAAGAAGCTGTTGTTCAAACATTATTGGATCGTTTTATTTCTATTGCGGAAGTCGGTAAGAAGACAACGTTTCCGGATATTATAAATGCGATTTTAGCAGGAGATACGGTTATATTAATTGATAATATTCAAACCGCTATCGTGGTTAATAGTAGAGCTTGGGAAAAAAGAAGTTTAGAACCGCCGGTAACAGAAGATTTAATACGTGGACCGAGGGTTGGATTAAATGAAGATATTAACGTGAATAAAATGTTAATTCGCCGTAGTTTACGCGATCCAAAGCTGAGATTTCAATCTTATATTATGGGGAAGCGATCGCAGAAAGAGGTAACCCTAGTATATATAGAAGACATTATTAATCCTTACATTGTAAAAGAGCTAGATCGACGTCTTCAATCGATAGTGACAGATGTCGTTTTTGAGACGGGTACGATTGAGCAATTAATTCAAGATAATAATTTGTCACCGTTTCCGCAGTTTTTGAATACAGAAAGGCCTGATAATATTGTGGCCTCATTAGCGAAAGGAAAGGCAGCTATTTTGGTGGATGGGTCACCGTTTGCTCTTATAGCTCCGCTAGTATTTGTTGATATTTTTCAATCTGTGGAAGATCACTATGAGCGCTGGGTAATTGGGACTTTATTAAGAATTTTGCGGATGGGTTCTGGTATAGTCGCAGTTTTAATGCCGGCGATGTATGTAGCGCTCGTCTCATATCATCAAGGGCTTATTCCTTCTAAACTGGCGTATTCAATTGCTGAGGCAAGGGAAGGTGTTCCATTTCCTGCCTATATAGAAACGCTAATGATGGCATTAACGATGGAGTTAATACGAGAAGCGGGAATTAGGTTGCCAAAACCGATGGGGCAAACAATTGGGATTGTAGGTGGTCTTGTAATTGGAGAAGCAGCGGTGAACGCAGGAATTGTAAATCCGTTTTTAGTTATCATTATTGCGGTTACAGCTATTGCTACCTTTTCTCTCCCTGTATATAGCATTACGATTACGTTTCGTATTTTACTTTTCGTCTTTGTATTAGCAGCGACTGCTTTTGGTTTATATGGAATTATTTTAGCGCTTATCGCACTCGCAGTTCATATTACGAATTTAACGAGTGTTGGTGTCCCATATACAACGCCTATTGCTCCTGCATTTTATAAAGATTGGAAAGAAGAAATTATTCGCATGCCAAAATCGATGTTGAAAGAGAGACCGGAATATTTACAAACGAAAGATGCTATATTACGTCCAAAGGAGCGAGAGTAATTGAAACCATTTGAGTATGGCGATGAAGAGATTGGATCTCGGGAAATTGGGTTTGCGGTATCTTCAACAATTATTGGTATAGGAGCATTGTCTATGCCAAGAGATATTGCTGGCCAAACTTTATTTTCGGACGGTTGGATTATTTTGCTTTTGGGTGGATTAGTTTGTGCAGTTTTAGGTTGGTTTGTAACGAAGGTAGCTATTTTATTCCCGAAACAAAACTTTGTTCAATATACGAGTGCGCATTTGACAAAGCCTGTTGCGTATACAATTAGTAGTATTTTAATATTAACATTTTCTGCTTTGACAGCATATGAATCGCGAATGATTTCAATTATTTCTCAAACGTATTTGTTTAGCGATACACCGATACAACTACTGTCTTTCTTCTTCTTATTAGTTGTTATTTATGGAATAGCGGGATCAAGAGCGGCCTTATTAAGGTTAAATGTTCTATTTTTACCTATTGTTTTAATTGCGATAGTGCTTCTTTCTTTATTGAATATAAATTTAATGGAAATAAATAATTTGTTACCAGCTTTTCAAACGAAAGTGAGTCAATATGCTGTTGGAGTTAAGAATTCTATTTTTACGTTTATTGGATTTGAAGTAGCTTTGTTTTATGCTGTGTTGTTAAACGATAAGACGGCAAAAAAAGCACCAATGGCAGTTGCGAAAGCGGTAATGGTAAATGTGCTGTCGTATATTTTAATTTATGTAACTTGTATTAGTGTTTTTACGTATATGACAACTCGTGGATTGACGTATCCAACAATTGAATTAGGGAAAGAAATTGAAATTGGTGGAGGGTTTTTAGAAAGGTTTGATGCGATTTTTTTTACGACTTGGATTATTACGATTTATAACACGACAGCCATGTATTACGACGTCGCATCTCTATTATTTTGCGCTATGTTTCCAAAAGTGAAGAAACATATTTTCATTTTTGGAAGTGCCCCGATCATTTTTATGCTGAATATGATACCGAGTAGTTTGAATGCTTTGTCAAGTTATGGGACTTATTTAGCTTGGATAGATATGGGGTTTGTTGTTTTAGCGCCTTTGCTCGTTTTAATTGTATATAAAATAAAAAGAAGGAATGGTAGAAATGAAACACCTTCTTAAAATTATGATGCTTATGGTTTTAGCTGGATCTATTAGTGGGTGTTCTGAGCTAGAAGAAATAGAAGAAAGAGGATTTGTAGTAGGTGCAGCTTATGATATTGTGAAAAAAAAGAAAGCGAATCCCATTATGAAAGGGACGTATCAGATGGTGCTTCCCAGTAAGTTAGCACAGCAAGGTGGACAAAGTAGTGGGGATAGTGAAAATTATATTAATGTTAGTGCAAAAGCAGATAGTGTCTTTGAGCAAATACGAATTATCGCCAAAAAAATTAGTCGCACATTATTCTTTCCGCATATACAAGTGATCATTTTTTCTAAAGATTTACTAGCGAATCCATATGTTTTACAAAATACGTTAGATGTATATATTCGTGATCATGAGATGCGACGAAATATTCGTTTGTTCGTTTCTGAAAAAGATGCAGAAGCTATATTGAAACAGAGTGCTAAGCCTGAAAACTTACCGGCGCAGTATATTGATATGTTAGCTGAACATCCTCCGAAAAATGCCCAAATGATTGAGGCCGCAAGAATTGGTGAAGTCCAGGAAAAGATGATTTCCAATCGAAGTTTCGTATTACCTATTCTTGAACTAACAAAACAAGGGGTACAAATGAACGGGGCAGCGTTGTTTCGTGGAAAGGATAATAAGTGTGTAGGCAGTTTGAGTGGGGAAGAAACATTAGGGATGAATTATATAATAGGTAAAAAAATTGGTGGGTTTTTTACCATCCGTAAAAAGAATCAACTTATTACATATGAAATTCATAAGTTGCGTCGGAAAATTAAAGTATCTACAACGAATGTCACAAAACCAAAGTTTAATATTCACTTATCTTTGGAAGGTACATTGGCTGAGTTACACTTTAGTGATCATAAAAAGGTTTTGAATGAAAAGCGTTTAGAGAAGGATATCTCGGAGGAAATGGAGAAACGCATCCAAAAGTCGATTAAGCTTGTTCAAAAAAAATATAAGGTAGATGTATTAGAATTAGGGGAAGTATATAAGCGACATAATTATAAAGAATGGAAAAAGATAAGTAATAATTGGGATCAAGGCGAAAATTACTTTAGTAATGCTGAAATTACTGTTCATGTTCATCCAACAATTGAACATTCTGGTTCAGCTTTACCGAAAAGAGTGAAATAAGGTGATGTAAGTTGTTTACTGGATTGGGAATTAGTTGCACGATATTAATGGCGGTTCTTCCGGGAACCATATACTTTATTCATAAGAAACTTACAACGTATGGGGCGCAGCCTTGGAATACTGATGCACAAAAAAAGAAACCTAAATAAATTCAGGTTTCTTTCGCGCAAAGCAAATGTAAAGGGGGATACCTTCTATGTATGCTTTGCTTATACAAGCCCTAACCAATGTACCAATTGTGTAGAGAGGAATGTTACAACAATGGCGATAACGGTAGGGATTGCAAACGATAAGAATGTCCATTTGGCACTTTTTGTTTCTTTATATATGTTAACCAGTGTTGTTCCACATGGGAAATGAAGAAGTGAGAACAACATTGTGTTTAACGCTGTTAACCAAGTCCAACCATTTTCTAAGAATAGATTTTTAATTTGATTAAAATCATCTATTTCAGTTAAAGCTCCAGTTGATAAATAAGACATTAATAAAATTGGGATAACAATTTCATTCGCTGGTAATCCAAGAATGAACGCAGCTAGAATAAAACCGTCAAGTCCTAACATTTTAGCAAATGGATCTAGGAAGTTTACAAAATACATAAGTAAGCTTGTGTCGCCGATGAAAATGTTAGCGAGTAACCAAGTTAATGCAGCCGCAGGGGCAGCTACAACGACAGCTCGTTTTAAAACATAAATAGATTTATCGAGTGTTGCACGTACAATTGTATTCCAAACTTTTGGCTTACGGTACGGTGGTAACTCAAGAGTGTAGTGAGTTGGCACACCTTTTAAAGCTGTTTTTGATAGTACCCAAGAAACAGTTAATGTCATAATAACACCAATTACAACCATCCCAACTACAACGCCAGCAGTAACTAATGTTTGCATACTACCTGTATAACCAGCAGCCATAAATAATGAAGCCATTAAAATTAACATAGGCCAGCGACCGTTACAAGGAACGAAGTTGTTTGTTAAGATTGCAAGCATGCGTTCACGTGGCGATTCAATAATACGTGTTGACATAATAGCGGCTGCATTACAACCAAAGCCCATTGCCATTGTTAAAGATTGTTTACCATGTGCACCGGAGCGTTTGAATAAGCGGTCCATATTAAATGCAACACGCGGTAAGTATCCATAGTTTTCTAATAGTGCGAACATAGGGAAAAAGATTGCCATAGGTGGTAACATAACGCTAATAACAGCACCGATACCACGGAATAAACCAAGGATTAAAATGCCATGTAACCATTCAGGTGCATGTGCTGCCTGGAACCAAGATGTTAAATATCCTTCGGCCCATCCGAAGAATTCAGCAATCATATCAGACGGTACGTTAGCGCCTGCAATTGTAAGATAAAAAATAATAGATAAAATACCGAGCATAATTGGGAATCCCCAGATGGGAGATGTGAAAATTTTATCTAGTTTTTCAGAACGATACAATTTATCGGTATTTGTATATTGAACAGACTCTTTACATATGCTTGCGGATGTTCGATAAATATCTCCGACAATATCATCTCGTATATCTTCTTTTGAGAGTGCTTGTGCATGTTGAATAATATAGTCTAATGGAAGAGCCTTACTGGCTGAGTGAGATTCCATTCATTACGACCTCCCTTACAAGTGGTTCATTATGGTGTTTTTGGAGTGTAGTTAAGAAATTTTTATCTCCATCTAATATACGTAACGCAATCCAACGTGCTGGATACGTATCACCGAACACTTTATAAATTTGTGGTTCTAATTCTTGAATCATACTTTCAATTTTTTCACTGTAAGAAACCTTAATTGGTGTTGGAATTAGTTTTTTATTTGCTACTTTAGCGATAACACTTAGCAAATGCCCAATACCTACTCGGTTACGAGCGGAAATCTTAACTACAGGTACACCGAGCGATTTTGCTAATTTCTTTTCATCAATAACGATGCCTTTTTTCTCCGCTTCATCAATTAAATTAATACAAATGACTACGTTGTTCGTCATTTCCATCACTTGGAGTGCTAAATTTAAATTTCTTTCCATTGCAGTTGCATCTATAACAACGACAGTTACTTCTGGTTTTTCAAATATAATATAATCTCTTGCTACTTCTTCATCCGCAGAATTTGAATATAGTGAGTAAGTTCCAGGTAAATCTATTAATGTATATTTACTTCCGTTATGTTCGTATTCCCCTTCAGCTTTTAAAACAGTTTTTCCCGTCCAGTTTCCAGTATGCTGTTTTAAGCCTGTTAAAGTATTAAATAATGTACTTTTCCCGGTGTTCGGGTTACCAGCTAAAGCAATGCGATGTTTGCTCATCTGAAATCATCTCCTATTGATACCCCGAAAATAAGGGAACTTTCTTCCTTACGTAATGCAATAGTTGTATTGCTTACTTGATAAGCGACCGGATCTCCAAGTGGACTGCGCTGTAATACTTTAATCGTTGCCCCAGGGATAAATCCTAAATCTAATAAACGTCGTTTCATAGTTCCTTCTAATTGTATCTTCTCAATCTGTACAAACTCTCCTGTCTTAAATGCGGAAAGTGGTTTTGTATTAGCCGATACCATAAAAGTTACCTCATCTCTATATTGTTAGTTTAAGTTTAAAAAGTTTCCTTAGGTAAACTTTTTGTTAGTAATATAGTAGACTACATTGGATGATGCTGTCAATTGGTACTTTAAAAATATTCATTTATTTTTAGAATTGTTCCAATTTATTTAGTTGTACTAAAAAATATTACTGAAATTCTGTTGAATGTAAATGAAGTAAGAGTGTAAAAGTTAAAAAATATAATGGATTTGTAAATATATTTTTAACCAAGAGGGGAAAAGAGCGAAAAACATTTACATTGAATTTACATTGTTAAGACTAAATTTACATTACTACTTAATTAATGTGGATTTTGTTGGGTTCTTTAACTATAAATGTTGGGATTCCTAGCTTTTAAAGAGTATTATCGTCATTTACTTAAAATTAAAAATTGCTTAACACTCACATAATATTGTTGTCCTACAATGAATTTGTGTTCGAAAGAAAATGAATTCGAAAAGCGATAATCCAAATGGGGGTACAAGACATGGTTATGAAAAAAGGTATTAAATTTTCTTTAGCAGCTTTAGTGGTGGCAGGAGCGTTAGTTGGATGTGGGAAAGCAGAAGATACAGCTAGTAAAGACACTGCTAAAGGAAGCGATAATACAAAACAAGAATTATCAGGTACGATTGCAGCAGCTGGTTCTACAGCTCTTCTACCTCTTGCGGAGGAAGCTGGAAAGAAATTCATGGAAAAAAATTCAAAAGTTTCTATTCAAGTTCAAGGTGGCGGTAGTGGAACTGGGATTAACCAAGTAGCATCGGGTGCGGTACAAATTGGTAATTCAGATGTTCCATCGGGAGATAAAATAAAAGATGCTGAAAAAGCGAAAGAATTAGTAGATAACAAGGTTGCGGGTATTGCATTCGCACTTGTCGTAAATAAAGATGTAAAAGTTGATAACTTAACAGTACAACAAGTACAAGATATCTTCACTGGAAAAGTAACAAACTGGAAAGAGGTAGGCGGGAAAGATGAAAAAATCAACGTAATTAACCGTCCGGCTTCATCTGGTACACGTGCTACATTTGAAAAGACAGTTATGAAAGACGCGAAAATTAATGATGGAACTGGTACAACACAAGATTCTAACGGTGCAGTAGAGCAAGCGATTAACTCTACTCCAGGATCAGTAAGTTATTTAGCAATGTCTTACATGGTTGGCGAGAAAAAAGGTGCACTACAAACAGTGAAAATTGATGGTTCTGAACCGAAAGTTGAAAACATTTCTTCTGGTAAATATCCATTCTGGTCTTACGAGTACATGGTAACAAAAGGTGAAGCGAAAGAAGCAACGAAAGCTTACATTGACTATGTAAAAGGTAAAGACTTTGAAAAGCAAGTAGAAGATATGGGTTACATTCCAATGTCTAAATTAAATAAGTAATAAAATTTTATGGGGCTGGCTGCAAGGCCAGTCCTGTTCATTTCAATCTATGAAGTGGGGTCTGACCTGTGATGAAGGGGAAAAAACAAATTAATTACGTAAAAAGTGAGTATATAGGAAGATCGCTTGTTACGTTTTGTGGGATTTTTATTGTTTTAATTACATTAGCTATTATTGCGTTTATTTGCGGTAAAGGTATTCAATCTTTTACACAAAGCGGTATCTCATTTACTGAGATGTTAACATCGACAAAGTGGAATCCAAATGCTGACGAAGGAACCTTTGGAGCTTTGATTTTCATTGTAGGTTCAACAGTGGTTTCGTTAGGTGCGGTTATTATTAGTGCACCAATTGCTATAGCTCTTGCTATATTCATGAATTTAATTTCGCCGAAGTTTGGAAATAAAGTATTGAAGCCTGTTTTAGAATTATTAGTTGGTATTCCTTCGGTTGTATACGGATTATTAGGGGTTACGATTTTAGTGCCGCTATTACGTGATTCATTCGGGGGAGTGGGCTTTAGTTTAATTGCAGGTATTGTTGTATTAAGTATTATGATTTTACCTACTATTGCTAGTATCGCTTCTGATGCAATACGCTCTGTTCCATTTGATTATTTAGAAGCTTCTTACGGTCTAGGATCAACAAAATGGCAAGCGGTTAGCCGAGTGATTGTTCCTGCTGCGAAAAAAGGGATTTTAACAGGTATTGTTTTAGGTTTAGCGCGTGCTTTTGGTGAAGCATTAGCGGTTCAAATGGTAATCGGGAACACAATTAAATTACCAGAAGGAATATATAGTCCGACAGCAACGTTAACTGGTATTTTGACAATGGACATGACAAATACATTGAACGGTACTGCTTGGAACAATGCGCTATGGACTTTAGCGATGATTTTACTTGTTATTTCATTCCTGTTTATTTTAGTAATTCGAGCGATTGGGCAAAGAGGTGAGCGATAATAATGAATGCAAGAACGGTAAATAAAATTTGGACAGGTATCTTTTACGCAGTTGCAGCTTTAGTTGTAGCTCTGCTAGTATTCTTAGTGTTTGAAATTTTGCAAAAGGGATGGGGATTTTGGGATCCTAATTTCTTGTTTGGAGAACCAAGTAATACAAGAGCTGGTGGTGGGATTGGTCCACAGTTATTCAATTCCTTCTACATGCTTGTTATAACGCTTGTTATATCTATTCCTCTTGGGTTAGGTGCTGGAATATATTTAGCGGAGTACGCAAAGCAAGGGCGTTTTTTAAATTTTGTTCGTTTATGTATTGAGACAATGGCATCTTTACCTTCTATTGTTGTTGGTTTATTCGGTTTACTAGTGTTTGTTACAATGACGGGCTGGGGGTACACAGTAATGGGTGGTGCTCTTGCTCTAACTATTTTAAACTTACCAGGTTTAACACGTGTTTGTGAAAATGCAATTTCAGAAGTGCCTCATAATGTAAAAGAGGCAAGTCTTGGATTAGGTGCAACGAAGTGGCAAACAATCGCTCGTATTATTATTCCGTCGTCATTACCGCAAATTATTACAGGTATTATTTTAGCGGCGGGTCGTATATTTGGGGAAGCGGCCGCACTGATTTACACAGCGGGTTTAACATCTCCAATTTTAAATTCAGCAGCGGACTTCTCAAGTCCTGCGCATCCTTTAAATCCATTTAGACCAGCTGAAACGTTAGCGGTTCACATTTGGAAGTTAAATTCTGAAGGAGTTATTCCGGATGCGAAGTTGATCGCGACAAAATCTGCAGCTGTATTAATTATTATGGTATTACTATTCAACGTTATTTCGCGCTTGGTAGCATCTGTATTGCACAAACGTTTTACAGGAACGAAAAGAAAAAGTAAAACGACGAAGAAAGTAAAAGCGGCATAAATGATAAAGAGGAACTCTCTGCTTATAAGTAGAGAGTTCTTTTGTATTTTAATATAGAAGGAATGGATGTAAGGATTGTTGAATTTGTAATTGATTGATTCTTATTTAGAACAATAGTGTGATATTGGATAGTCCATGTCTATATGAGGGGATGGTTGAAAAAGGAATGAAACTGTCTAATAAACATGGTGTAAAATATAAATATATCGAATGTTACCTTAATGATATGGAAGAGATTAATAATAGGCTACAAGCACGTAAGCGTATGGTCAGTCAGATTGGTAGAGTGGATTCGGAATTAGCTTTTAAAAAGTGGTTAGATGGTAGTAAAAGACCTTCGAATGCCGAATATCTTATTGTAGATTCTGGTGAACCTTTAGAGAGATATGCTCAAAAGATGATGGGTTATATGAGTAGGTAAAGAAAAAGCGTTATCTTCATTCATGAAGATAACGCTTTTTCTTTTAAATATCAGGTGTTTCTGTAGAAGTGTTTATTTTTCTACGAGAGCGTCTTTTTCTCCCGATTTTATCTAATAGTTCATACATAACTGGAACGACTACTAATGTAAGAACGGTTGAGACTGCTAAACCACCGATAACAACGACGGCAAGACTTTTTGATACCATGCTTCCTGCTTGCGATTGACCAAATAGGAGAGGAAGCATCGCGACGATCGTCGTTATAGCTGTCATAATAATTGGACGTAATCTGGTGGATCCTGCTTCTAATAAGGCATCTCTTGTTTCCATTCCATGTTCCCGATTTTGTTGTACTCTTTCTATTAATACAATAGCGTTTGTAACGACAATCCCAATTAACATTAATGCGCCAATCAAGGAATTTACATCAACAGGTGTTCCTGAAATGATTAATCCTAAAATACCGCCAACAGCAGCTAATGGCAAGGAGAACAGAATTGCAAAAGGAGCACGCGCTTGTCCGAAGGTGATAACCATAATTAAATATACAATTCCAATTGCAATTCCCATAATTTTAAATAAATCTGTGAAGTTCTCTTGCATAGATTCAGTTGCACCTGCAATCGTTACTTTTGCGCCGCTAGGTAAGTCTAGGTTAGCTATCGTTTCGTTTACTTCTGTGCTTACTTTACTTAAATCTTCATTTGAGGCCTCGGCAGTAACTTGAATCGTTTCTTTTCCATCTTTATGGAAGACTTCTGTTTGAAGTTGCTTTTCTGAAATAGTTGCAATGTCTTTTAAAGGAATTGGTCCATTAATAGGTGATAGTATGTTTGTGTTTAAAATGTCTTCTTGTTTAGTAATGCTTTCTTTTTTGTGTTCTATCATAATAGTTGTTTTTTCATTATTGATTGAAACTTCACCAATAGGTGATTTTTTCATAAGGAATGCTACTTGTTGTGCCGCCAATTCTGGTGTTAATCCTAGTTGTTCGGCCTTTGTTTGATCAACGTGGATTTGCCATTCTTTCTTAGAGTCTTCTAAATTTGTTTTTACTTTAGAGAGAGCAGTCATATCTTTTAGTTTTGTTTCGACGATAGTAGCAGCCTCTTTTAAATTCGTTTCGTTAGTAGCTGTTACGTTAAATTGCAAATTGTTGCCGCCGCCAGAGCTTGAATAACTCGTTTTTATATAATCTAGTTCAGCAGGCTCAAAAGCTTTATGTTCTTTCTTTAACTCTTTAACATATTGATCAATATCAGAGCCTTTCTTGAAAACTACAAATATACTCGCAAGATTATTTTTTGTCGTTTGCCCCCATTGTGCATCTTCTGCACTAGATCCCATTCGTAAAATAACATCCGTTACATCCGAGTTAGAAAGTAATTTCTTTTCGAAATCGAAGGCTTTTTGTTTTTGTGTTTCAGGTGCGTAATCAGCTGGGAAAGTCATATTAATAGATAACATTGTGTCGTCTTCAGATTTTATGTTCGCTTTCGGTAGTAATATATAGGTTGCAATCGATCCTGCGAATAATAAAAAGGCGGTAAGTAGAATAATGAATTTATGCGAAAGAGCCCACTTTAATGTAGCGACATATCGTGGTGAAGAACTTGGCTTTTTGTGTTTTGTTTTTTTGAGTAGTAAAAAAGCCATAAGTGGAACAACTGTTAGTGCAACGATTAAGGATGATAGTATAGAATATACAACTGCTAATACCATAGGTAACATTAATTTTCCGATTACTCCTGATACGAGGCCGATAGGTAAGAAAACAGCGACCGTTGTTAAAGTAGAAGAAGTAATTGCAACGGAGACCTCTTTCGTTGCATCGAGAATAATATCTTTAGAGAAAGATTCTTTTTGTAAACGACGGAAAATGTTCTCGATGACAACGATACTATCATCAACGAGACGTCCAACTGCAACCGCTAAACCACCAAGAGTTAGAGTGTTAAGTGTGATGTTAGATTGGTGTAGTAAAAAGAGTGTTAATAAAATAGATAATGGAATACTGACAACAGCGATGAGTGTTGTTCGGAAGTTACGCAAAAAGATTAAGATAATTAGAGTTGCAGCAATTGCTCCAAGAATTACTTCTTTTCCCATGCTAGTAACAGCATTTTCAACTTGCTCATGAGTTGAGGCTAAAAGTTTGATAGAAAACTGATCTTTATATTGTTTACTTATATCTTTGATTTTCTTATCGATTTCTTTTCCGATTGCAACCGCATTTTTGCTTGGCTCTTTCATGATGATTAATCCAGTGCCTTCTTCTCCGTTTATATGTGAGATTGTATCGTAGTGTTGTTTAAGTTCAATTTGAGCAACATCTTGCAATTTTACTTGAGGTGCAACGGTAATGTTTTTAATAGCATCTACATTTTTTATATCCCCAATGACGCGAAGGTTATATTCTTCTTTATTAACGGTAACGGCTCCAGCTGGAGTGGACGTTTCTTTTCCTTGTAAAACTTTTAATATTTGCTCGGTTGTTACGTTTTTATCTTTTAATTGGTTTGGGTCTAGTATGATAGCTAATTCAGAGGTTGATTTTCCGAAAAACATAACGTTGGCAACACCATCAATGCTTTCGAGTTGTGGTACGATTTCTTTTTCGATTTGTTTTTCATCTGCTTTTGAAAATCCGTTTTGCTTCTGGATAGCAATTTGAGCAAGTGGAATCATAGAAGTGTTTAATTGGCTAACTATGGGTTTCGTTGCGTCTTTAGGTAATTTAATTGTATTAATGGCCTTTTCGACTTCGCGTGCTGCATCTTTCATATTTGCTTTAGATGTATACGCGATATCGATGCGTGATAATCCCTCGTGCGTAGAAGAGGTGATGCTGTCGATGTGCTCTAAGTTGCGAAATTGTTTTTCGAGGGGATCAGTTACTTCTTTCGTCATTGCTTCAGCATCAAGTCCTTGAGATAAGGTTGTGACAGTGACTGCGGGATTATCGATGCTTGGTAAAAATTCCATAGGTAATTTAGAGCTGGAATAAACGCCGAGTATGGAAATGAGAAAAACCATGATGATAACAGCAGCGCGGTTTTTTAATGAAAACTTTGTTAACCTATCCATAAAGTAATTCCTCCATTGGTTTATTTATAGTTGAGTACGTCCTTTCTTACTATATAACAAAAAATGGATATTTTTCATTAATTAAATGTAAAAAAATTCTAACAATAATCTTAAGTTAATGTTTTTGTTGGGATTTCGTTATTTATTCAGCTATTGGCTGGGAGATAAGACACTCGCTTCACAATTCGATTAGGGGTACCTGCAGAAACCTGATCCATTAATAATCTTCAGGAAGAACAAAACCAAGAATCAGCACATTCTCTTTATTAGGAAGTGAACATGCTGATTAGAGAGGGGAGCGATGAATCTATTCTTGTAGTGTGGATTGATTTGTTCTGTTATATTGTTGGCCTATAGAGAGGTGAATTGTAGGGGGCTTTAATATAGAAGAGAATAGGTTTATAAAATGCGGTTTGGTCAATTAGAGTTTATTGGTATACAATTTTAAATGGTTGTTTTCTGTAGAGGGGATGAGGTGTTCTTATATAGAAGAAAGTAGGTTGGATAATTTTTTTTGTTTTTTTATAAAAAACACTTGTTATTTAAAAATCATGATGGTATATTAATAAACGTCGCTGATGCAGAAACGCAGAAAACGACAAAAAAGAAATTTTAAAACGTAGTTGACATCGAAAAATGAAGATGTTAATATGATGAAGTCGCTTCTGAAGCGGCAGACAAGTTCTTTGAAAACTGAACGAAACAAACAACGTGAAACGTCAATTTTTATTTTTAGATGCTAGACAAACTAACTTTA
>NZ_JAQFNK010000029.1:0-52305 GCF_027710505.1 Bacillus cereus group sp. TH152-1LC
TTGCGTTGGGGTGATATCCATGTGAAAAAAATATATTTTTTATTAATTTTTATCTTGAAAATAATTAGTAGGTTTTTATTTTTAAATCCTTCTCATCAAAATTTTTTGTGCCTTGCGTAACATTTTGGTTCTGTGAATTCTTATCCGGCTTTTCAGGCGTTGTACCACAAGCTGCAAGTGAAATTATTATTGCACTTGCCACAATACGCTTGGTAAACATAATAATCCCTCCACTAAATCTCTAGTTAGTAATTTCAGCGCGTATAAAGCGGCCTATAATAGTTAAGATGAGTATTTTTATTTTCTATCCTGTCCTATTTTACTTATACTCAGCAAAATATAACGGATGCTCATTTCGCCTTTACTGCCTCTATCCTTTAGTAAATGATAACTTATTAATATTTAAATCTTCTTCCAACTTACGACCAAAACACATAATACATAGACAATGACAGATACTACAATACAACTTATTATTTGAATAACTGCATTAGGAGTAAAGATTAGTGTTTCAAATATCAAGCTTAATACTTTTCGAAGTGCAGCAATAGGTGTAAATACACAAATGATAGCTACAATGATAATATCTGTAAGCCAACCATACCAAGTACCTTGGATGGTAGTTAATGTATGAACAATCAAAGCAACCATCAGCATAAATACAAATTGACGAATGAAGGCAATACTAACTCCATTTTTATCCCAACCAAAAACACCAAATGGATTGGCTACAAATCCATTATTACCTACAGGTAATAGTTTATCTAAACAAAGATAGCAAAGCGCTGTAAATAGCGAAATAACAAGGGCGAAACCAATATAATTTATAAGGATCCCTCTCATATAATCCAGCTTTTTTACATTAAGATTCATAATTTTCCGGAAATTCTTAGCAGGAATGAGCACCGCACTCATTAAAATTATGATATAAGAGTAAAAACTAAAACTTAAATAAAATTGTCCTTTATTTGTTGTTCCTAATAAATCATTGATTACGTAACTAATTATTTGTAAGACAATCGCTGCGATAAAAATAACGTACGATAATTTTACTTTCTTAAAATTTAGCTTTGCTACAGCAAGTGCATTCATCTTAAGTCCTCCTAATTTTATATTTTCACAATCAAATTCTTTTTATTCTTCTTCAACAAGACTGATGAAGAAATCTTGTAAGCCCAAAGGTGATATCATTACTGTATCTGTATCCTCAATTGGTTTGTCAAAAATGTATTGTGATACAAATCCACCCACATTCTTTTTACCAATAATATTTAGACCTTTCGTTACCTGTTCGACGATATCAACTGGACCTGTTACAGAATAAGCCATTTCATCAATATCAGTGGTATCTGCATATAATTTCAGTTCTCCTTTATCAATGATAAGAAGCTTTTCTGCAACTTTAGAAATTTCATCAATTAAGTGTGTGGACACAATAATAATTTTTGGTTTCTGTTCGTTGCATACTTGTAATAAATCGTAAAAACTATTACGTGTAATAGCATCAAACCCTAAAACTGGTTCATCTAGAATAATTACAGCCTTGTTACTAGCCATTCCAAGGATTGTGTTGACCATAACCTTCATTCCAAATGATGTTTGTTCATACTTTTTGTTTAAATCCAGTTTGAATTTTTCCGCAATTTCAATTGCGAAATTGAGATCAAATTGACTGTGCAATTCTTTTGCAGTCTTGAATAAGTCCCTGATACGCATATTAAAATGTTCTGCATCACTAGGAACAAAATATACTTGCTCTGGCATACGCATCATATTTACGAGGTTCCCCTCAACTCTGACTTCACCAGCACTAGCATTATGGTGACCCGCAATTAATTTGAGAAAGGTAGTTTTTCCTGCCCCATTTTTACCTAGCAAACAGTAAATACCAGGTGAATCCAAGGTTACGGAGAAATTCCGCAACCCTTCATTTTTCCCATAATCTTTAGTTACATTAAATAAATTAATCATCGTTTTCCTCCATTACTAATTTAATTATTTCCTCTCGTGATATACCAATTTTCATCGATTGTCGTATCGTATCTAACAGCTCTTTTTTTCGCTCGTCCAATATGATTTTCTTTGCCTCATTGGTTACTGCCATTCCAATTCCTCGCTTTTTATAGAGCACTCCTTTATCTGCGAGAATCTTAACAGCCTTTACCGATGTAGTTGGGTTTACTGAGAGAAGCTTAGAAATCTGAGTGGTTGAAATAATTAAGTCATCCGGGTTATATGTACCAGATAAAATATCATTTTCAATCATCTCTGCAACCTGTGCAAATACGGGTTTCTCAGTTCTCATGAGCACTTCCTTCCCCCATTGTTATATGGTTAATGATTTGAGCCACTAACCAAATCTACAATATCCCCATCAACTTGTCAATATGCTCATTGGATTTAGGTGCTCTACAAGTAGTTTGAAGTTTTAATTGCTTATATTGTTTAGATCAATAAGAGTTTATATTCTAAATGAAATGATATTTGATTTAACTCTATTACCTGTACAAATACAGAGAATATATACCTTTATTACCACTTCCCCTTCGTTATATGGTTAATGATTTAAGTCACTAACCAAATCTACTATACCCCCATTAACTTGTCAAGATACGAATTTAAAATAGGTGCTCTGCAAATAGTTTAAAGTCTCGATTACTTGTACTGTACAGGTCACTAAAAGTATATGTTCCATCTGAAATGACATTTTAGATAACTCTATAACATGTACAAATGCAGAACTCCAGATCTACTGTAACTATTCCCCTCTAACGTTATATGGTTAATGGTTTAAGTCATTAACTTAATCTACAATACACTTACTGACATGTCAAGGTTCATATTTATGTTGAGCATGCTTTAGATGTCCCTCTTCCTTACCTATAGTTATACATTGCTTACCAATTTATTATTAAAAGAATAAGACGATACGACTTTATTTCAAAGCTATATTAAGTCTACATTTAAAGGATCCTGCATTAGTAGTTGTATTAATTTTTTTTACAGGCATTGGCATATCTTTTTTCTATTGCACATTTGATTTTTCAGCTGTGCTGGCTAAATCATTAGATTTGCATGCTGTCATCCCCATAAATAAAGTGTACCTGTTAGATCTGCTAATAGTTTCTTATTCAAATGTAACATTTATCAATTATAGAAAGTTTAGTTTCCTATTTTGGAATTTTAAAAATTCTAAAATTTCTTTCTATATTCCTTGAAAATATTTCAGAAAACAAATTAATGTTGTTCATAGAATTATTAAAAAAAGGAGCAACTTGTTATTGTTGCCCCCTTTCACATACCAACCTCATGATTTTATTGAAATAATAACCCCAAAAATCACCATGTTTATTAATTTTCTATTAGTCTAATTAATTTTTACCTCCACACATCTTATCTCTCCTTTAATAAGTGAATAATGCCATCTTCTTCGTTCACGTTAAACTTTTAAGGTAGGGAATTTCACTAAAAAACACAAAAAACCCCCGTCCCTATAAAAGGGACGAGAGTTAACCCGCGTTGCCACCCTAGTTGAAAGCATAGAAAATATAAGCTTTCAACTTAAAAAATTAACGGTTTTTAACCGGAAACGATTACTAACTTCACATTGAAGTGTTCCACATTTCGCTCAAGGACAGATTCACAAGTTCTTTCTATCGGTTTGCACCACCCACCGACTCTCTAAAAGAAAAAATACCTGTTACTACTTCCTTTCATCACTTTCAAATAATATATAATTTAATTATCATTACTTTACAATAATTCTATTTATCAAGGAATTATTGTAGCTTTAAAATAAAGTATAGTCAGAACTCTTTAATTAAAAGGCAAAAACATTGTAACTTTTTTATAAAAATCGTGACTTTTTAAAAGCGACATTAAGAATATTCTTCAGATCCTGGAAGCATAAGTTTGCCGCAAACAAAAAGAACCATAACCTTGCCGGAACGGCAAAGTTATGGTTCAAATCACAACAGACGAACTGCTCTGGCATACTAGCAAACGGTTGCCACTTTACCATTCCTCTTCTTTTTGGCATATTAGCATTCTTCACGATTTGTGCCCTCCTAATAATGTGTTTCTATATCTTGTTGTTGCGACGCTTGTGTAGGAAATTCCACGTAGAATACTGTTCTTACCAAATCGTGTTCGAATTTCGTCCATAACCCTCGTTAATCTCATTTCTTTTTCTCTTTGAATAATGTTATCGAAAAGCGAAATTTGCTCTTCTCCTTCATGTATTAAATTTGTTAAGGAAAGACTGATCGATCGAATCGGCTCTCCTGTATGCTTCTCGTGTAAAAAATAGCTACAAACGTTGTAAATGTCCATCGTTAAATTCGTTGCTCTATTTAACGTATGTGCTTTTTTTATTCCTCCTCCGTATTCCTTACTATATCCAACTGAAAAATGAATCGTTTGTGCATATTTCTTTTCTCTTCTCAATCTGTAACAAACTTCTTCTACATGCTCTAGTAAAATAACGATGAACTCTTCTATTGAATAATCACGAAATAATATTTGGCTTTTCGCTATAGATGTTGTCGCTGGAACATATTTCTCTGCTATTCTGCTGAAATCAATCCCGTTACTATGCAAGTGTAATTCTTCTCCTATTACACCAAATGATTGTTTTAAATACTTCAACGGGTATTGTGCTAAATCCCCAATCGTATGTATACCTTTTCGATTTAATTTCATTTCCGTTTTATACGATATACCCCAAAATTTACTGAGTGGTCTAATACTCCATAACTTCTCGGGTATATCGTCATACGTCCACTGCGCTATTCCATCTTTATTCTTTTTCGCTTAAATACACTATTTAAATTTTAAGTATAACTTCATTTTGAAAGGTTGGCAGTTTAAAGAGGAGTAATAGGGGTCACAAGACCCAAAAAAGAAAATTGTACGTTAAGGAATATTTTATATAAAAAAGCGATTCTTTAAATATAAAGAATTGCCTTTTTATATTTTTTCAATTCTCTTACTTCCAGAGATAAGGTGGTTGGATTTCACCTTTAATTGCACGAATCCTCTTAATTGGGTATTTTTCTTCAAGTAAATGCTCTTGTTTTAGCCTGGTTAAAATATCATCTTCATTGATGCTCTTAATGATTGTTTCTAAATTTACTACTGTTGAGGGCATTGTTCGAATGGAGCAAATACATGGTTTCTACTCACCCCGTTGGCAACTGGAAATCATCATTTTATGGAAAACTGATCTCGCAAGCGCTGTATTTTTTGCACCAGAACCACAATTTCTGCTCTATTACACCTAAATACTGACTTTGGTCAATATTAGGTTTTGGCGCAAAAATGATTTCATAAAATTATTAACCTGAACATTCAATGATTGTGAAAATACTGCTCTGAAAAACCAAATAAAAATTACGGGTATTATTAATCAAAATATGTATAATGTTTATAAGTAACCTTATATTTTGTTGTATATTTTAACATTATTGAATGCTTGTAACAGAACCAGTAACAAGTAATGGATCGTACGGATGCTCTCGTAGATGGATAAAAGAACTGTCCCCTCTTTTCTATATATTTTCTTAAGAATAGATTTGTGATTAACAAAATTATTTACACGAAAACATGGGAGAAGCCATATCCGATATTTCCGGCAGCGAATCTTTTTAATTGTAATCTATTTACTATCAAAACTGATTATCCCTGAGCCTCAACATTTTTTATAGGTGTGACTTTCGATTTCCCATTGGTGGATATATTTATTGAAACGTTCAGATCTAATGTATTGTTTTGAAGAGGTATCATTCCTTTTTTTTGATATTTCTTCCATAAAGTTAGCTGATCACGATATAGTAGATGGGATAATTGATAAACATCAATCCCCTTTTCCATCCCTGTTTGATAGGTCATTCTAATTTCTTTTTCAACTAGATTCTCAGCAATTTTTTTAACCTTATGTATAGGCATCGACTTCATTACTTGATACATATCGCCTTCTAGCCGGATATTCATGACAATATGTGGTTTTCCTTTTTCTATAGAAACTTTCGTATCTATTTTAGGATTTTTTAATGTGATTTCTCCAATGGCTTGATTCTTAAATTTTAATAGTAAAGGGGCTCGATTTGTATTTTTGTTAGTCCACCGAACTCCTGCTATATCAGAATCATTTAAATGATTGACATAGGACTTAGCAGCTATACAACCATATCCATTAAATTCTAACATCCGGAATGGTTTATGCCCCTTTTTCCAATGTTCTGTAGTTGTAGCTAAAAAAGGAATCCGAGTTGTCATTCCCGGCTCATAATAATTGGATCGAAACGTATACAGTCGCAAGGGATCCACACTTGCATATTGTCTAATCGTTTCTTGTGGTAAATTCATAAGAGTATATAAAGAAGAAATATTAAATATATTATTCGTTGCTAGTATGTTTTCTAATGGTTCCGTTGTTCCAAATACCCACATCGTGTTTCGAAACTGAAAAAAACGAGAGAGAAAATCATTAAGTTGATTTAAATTACCATTTTTGAGGAATCTTTCCGTCACAACGATACTTTTAATATGTTCCCATGAAACTTGCTGTTGTGTACTTTTATAAAAATCAAAAGCTGTGCCATATAAAATTTCCCCTTCCCCTTTTCCAATATAAACGGGACTGTAATTACGACTTGCGGTTCCTTCTTCTTTCGCCATATTGGTAAAATTAATAAACTGCGGATAAATAATATAATGATTGTCTTTAAAGTCAATTCCTAGGGTATTTATAAATAAAACATGCTCTAATTCTCGTCTATCCCAACAACCTGTGAGTAAAAAAAGAAACATGAGAAGGAATAGCACACCTTTTTTATTTATTTTCATCATTATTTGTCCTTTGCCTTGTATTATCATACGTATGAAGTTCTTTTGGTCGCTTCTTCATCTTTGTGAAAGGAATCCGAAATGTGGATGGTAGCATACTACTAAACATGGGAGGGGAATATGGCGCGAGAAATGGGAGACCGAATGAACGTAAATTTGCTACGTGTATTACAATTACAAGTATGGAAAATATAAAACCTATGATTCCTAAAAAAGAAGACATTAAAAAAACACCATACCGCAAAATACTTAATGACCCAGTAAATGATTGATTGACTAAAGTAAAAGTTGAAACAACGGAAATAGCTATCATGACGACCATCGATGGTGAAACAAATCCAGAACTTATAGCTGCTTGTCCGATAATTAACCCACCTACCACAGATAAAGTTTGTCCAAATGCAGTAGGAATACGTAGGCCTGCTTGTCTTAGCAGTTCAAATAAGGTAATCATAATCAGTCCCTCTAATGGAGCCGGAAAAGGAATCCCTTCTCTTGATAAGCTTAATGTAGCTAGTAATGTGTAAGGAATTTGATCAGGGTGATATGTAACTAAGGCTACCCAAAATCCAGGAAGGAATATAGATATCCCTATTCCAAAAAGACTTAATAATCGTATAAAACTACCGAATAAGTAAAAATAATTTTGATCTTCAGCAGTATTTACAAAAAACGGGAAAGAAACTGGTGCAATCGTTGCAGTCGGTGAACTATCAACTAATAGAATAAAGCGCCCATGCAACAAACAATTCACTGCATAATCTGGTCTACCTGTATATTCAATTAAAGGAAATAAACTAAATTGATTCCCCGTAATGAATTCTTCGATCTGGGCACTTGAAACCACACCATCAATATTAATTTCTTTTAGCTTTAATTGAACTTGACTAATTGTTTCTTGTGATGCTACATCTTTTAGATACAAAAGTCCTACCTTCGTTTGCGTCCTTTCTCCAATAATAAATTCATCGTAGCTAAGTGAGCTTGTTTTGAGCCTTTTTCTAATTAAACCTATATTTGTGCTAAGTTCTTCAACAAACCCATCCCGGCTTCCGCGAATTGTCATTTCTGTATTGGATTGTTCAATAGATCTTGTAGGTAATTTCGCAATATCAATTGTGTACCCTCGTTTATATTCTTGAAAAATAATAAGTAGCTTTCCTTCAAATAGCATTCGAGAAACATTTTCGTTTGAGTTTTCTAACTCTAACGTTGTTACTGGGAACTGAGAGTTAGATGCTAGAAGATTTGAATCTTTAAATGAGCTCTGTAAAAGGTCGTTACACATTTCAGGAGCTATCGCTTGCTTTAACTTTGTATGATCAATTACATGTTGACAATACACCAATAAAATCGTTGTTGTAGTTGTATCTTCACACCATTTACGGTTCATTATTTTTACATCTTTGCAGCCTTCAAACCATACACGGAGTATGGATTCATTTACTTCCACTGTTCTCATCTATATTATCCCCTTTGCATCCATTAACCGAATATATAATATTCTAAGCTCTTTTCTTATTTTTAGAGACCCAAACAAATACAAGTAAAAGCATAGAAAACAAAAATAACCCTATTGCTGAAATTGGTAAAAAAACATAAGATAAAAACCAATAAAAACTGGCATCACTGATGGGTAGTATACAAATAATCACCATAAACATAAGCAATGCAAACCTAATTTGATTACTCGTTTTCCTTTTTGTAACTTGTAACACGTCTGGAATGAGAAAAATAACGAGTGATATACGAATAAAAACCCCTACAAGCCACTGGTACACAGAAAGAAAGTCTAGATGTTCAATATACTTCCCAATTGACACAAGTCGCCATTCTTCAAAGGCTGGATATCTCTGATTTGCAGCCACAAATGGACCAAACTCTACAATAGCTGCCATGGTAGGACCTAGTGTAATACCAGCTAAAATGATTCCGACTATAATCAATTGAGATAATTTAATTTTGGTTCGCATATGATGTTGTAAAAAAAGAATGAAAATTAGTTCGATAAAACCTGCAGCTGGATAAATCATCCCTTTTATTACTGGGTCTATCCCATGCTCCATTATCGGTTTAAGTAAAGAATAATCTTTATGCGGAAAGTTTGCGATCATTACAAAAAATCCAAGCAAAAATACAACCGGTAATAAAATGCCTGTTGTGAGTGCAATAGATTGAACCCCTCTTTGTATATTATAAAAACAGATAATCGATAAAAGTACTCCCAATAATATTCTAGGTGTTTCTGGTAAATAAAAAGAGAAGAATGTTAGTGTTTCTTTTAATGTGACTGTGCCTAGAAAAATTAAATATAAAACAATTATAGAAAGCAATGGATATGTGATAAATCCGCCATAATTTCGCATTAACCACGAGAATAAATGTTCTTCCCTTGTATATTTATGAACGATAAATACACAAGGAATCCAAATAATATACACTAAACTCAAAATTATAATTGAGATCCAGGAATCTCGACCAGAATGATCTAATAACATCGGAATTATAATGACATGATTAATAATTCCAGTACTACCAATAAGGATAAGAGCAATCTGAAAAAAATTAACCATCTGCTTCGCCATATCCACCACCATATTTTGTCATAAAGAAATGTTAGTATTATACTCGGCTCGTTACACATTTATTCAACATGCATCCCTATTTGCAATATTCGACTCTGGTGTAAGGCTCGAATGGTATCAAAATATAAGGTTAATTACGAACATTAAACATTTTTAGATTGCGAAGGATGTATTTTCAAAATCATTGAATGTATAGATTAGAAATTCTATGAAATCATTCTTGCACTGAAACCGAAAAAACAATTGAAAATTGATTATGTAATGCCCTTGATTTGTTAAGTTTTTTCTTTAAGAAATATTTTCAGATGAAAAGGCGACTTTTTTCTATTTAAAGAATCGCCTTTTCATCTTTTTTTAATTCCCTTAATTTTCGATTTGTCCTAAGGGTCATTTTTCATGTTCCTTGGGACATTGCAGTTTTTCGTTTATAACCATTAATTACCCAAAACAAAACAAGAATTTTGTGTAGCTTATTCATTTTTTTATTTTGGGATAGTTTATTTTATGTTAGGTTGATGGGTATGTCGTGTGCCCCCCTATTAAGTGTGTTATTTTAAAACTGATAGAAGGGTATCACATATTTATAAATTTTCATACACTTTCCCAAAATCTTTTTTTAGTTGTGTTTTCAAGTGCTCCTTTTCACTTTCTAATAACTTGTTCTTATGTTTTAAAAGGTTGATCTTATTCTTTAAAGTTTCTATGATTACATCTTTAGAGGCATCCGATGTCTTTCTTTTTATCTTCTTAAAATCATGTATGCCTTCTTGCTGTTGACGTAACTCTTCAATCGTTTTTCTAATTAATAATCTAAAAATTCACAACTAACCTTAGGACTTTTGATGCATAACCCATGATCTAAACGAATAGAGTCCATGTTATGTCGAATCCATTCTAGTTCCAAACCGTTTTCTTCTGCCTGCTCAGGGAGACTAGTTTGTATTAATTCTCCATCTAGACGGTATACCCATTGGCCACAGTAAGACTTTATTTCAAACCCACAAAAAATAGATTACCCCCACACGAAAAAGTATAGTGCGCAGGTAATCTATTTGTTTTTGAGATTAATAAAAAACTAATTTATTTTTTGAATTCTTCCATCAATAACAGACTGAATTGGTTCTTTTGATTTTTTTATATAATCTACTAATGCTTCAAAATCAGTTGGTCCTGTTTCAGCATCTTTACCGTTTTTAAAGGATACAAATCCATCTCCACCTGAAGCTAGAAATGCGTTCGCAACTACGCTGTAAGTTTGAGAAGGAATAATTTCTTCTCCATCTGTTAAGCGAATATTTGTTACTTTTTCTCCATTAGGCTTGTTCGCATCCCAAGTGTATTGGATCCCTGAAATTTGAAGCATTCTTGTTATGTCTTTTTGCCATTGTTGATTTAAAATATCACGAATGTCTTGGCCTGTTAAATTTACTTTTATTAATTGATTTCCGAATGGTTGAATACCATATATCTCTCCCCATGTAATATCACCAGCATCTAAGTCATTACGAATACCACCAGGATTCATAAGTGCAATTTGAGATTGCATTGTTGCGCGCTGAGCATCAGCAACTAAATTTCCAAGAGTAGATTCACCAGCCGTATTTAGTTTGCGATCTAGCGGAGCAATAGACTTACCTACAACTTCATTAACAAGAGGTGCGATTTTTGCTTGATATTTCTCCATCTTCTTCTTTATTTTTTTATCAGGCTCCATGCCTTCATGGTAAGTTGTAACAATTTCTGCTTTTTTCTCAACAATATCTTGTGTCTTACGATCAATCTTTACATCAACATCAGCAAAAGCCATACCATAAGAATTTGCTTGTACGACAAGTTTATTATTAACAGTTCCATTTACATAAGTGTGGCTATGCCCACCAAAAATAACATCAACTTCTGGATCAGTCTCATTTGCTAATCGGACGATATCACCATTTGTTACACCGTTCCCATCTGTTGTACCCCCGTTATGCGCAAGAACAACGATAGATTTAACGCCTAGTTTTTTTAATTGCTTTACGGATTTGTTAATAGCTTCAACTTCATCTGTAATTTCTACATTCTTTAGCATAGTAGGCATAACAAGGTTAGGAACATCCGTTGTTACGACTCCGATAAATCCAACAGGAACTCCTTGTACCTTTTTTATCGTGAATGGTGGTAAAAATAAACGACCGGTGGATTTATTATAGAAATTTGCGGCAACATATGGGAATTTTGCTCCTTTAAAATTCCCTGTTTTCTCATGGTATCCACCATAAATAAGGCGGTTCATTTCCGCAACACCTTCATCAAATTCATGATTTCCTATAGTCCCAACATCGAATTTCAAATCATTTAGAAATTCAATCGTAGGTTCGTCTTGTAATAATGCTGAAACAGGAGTACTTGCTCCAACAACATCGCCAGCATGTACCTTTAATGTATTTGGATTTTGTTTTTCACGATCACGTAAATAAGCCCCTAAGTACTCAATTCCTCCTGCATCTTTATTGTTAATTTTTTTTACAGTGTCTAGTTGGCCATGAAAATCGTTAATACCGAGCATTTGTACATCTATGTAGCGGTTTGGTTCTGTACTTGCTTGGATTGAAGGCGCAGCAAATAGACTAGTAAAAGTAACTGTACTTAATGCTAAAGCAACTGGAATGATTTTTTTCAACATAAAATTTCTCTCCCCTAATTAAAATCTGACATAATACAATGTTATTTTAATATATTAAGAGAATTATTTCTATAAAAATTCGACTAATTATAAAAATTAATAATGTTTTATTTTTTTCTGACAAAAAATCTTTGTTTTGAGGGTAATTCAAATTATTTTCTTTATATTAATATAATAATAAACAAATACATCTAAGAGACCTAAAAAATCTAAACCTTACATTTTAGCTATTAAGAAGAATATTCAATTCGAAACTAATGGAGATTTATCAACCTAACATCTCAATATCACTATTTAAAAAGATGCTCCTGGATTTATCCAAGAGCATCTTTTATAAAGCTTTATTTTAACTTGTTTATACTGATCAATTAACAATTATATAGTTGTAATCAGTCCTTTAAAAATGATAGGAGCGCTTCATTAAATTCTTTGGCATGCGTTGCATTTAGTCCATGTGGACCACCTTTTATTAACGTTACTTTAGAATTAGGAATTGCTTCGTGTGTTAATTTCCCACTATATTCAAATGGTACAGTTGCATCTGAATCACCATGAATAACAAGGGTAGGTATATTAATCTTGGCTAAATCGCCTCTGAAGTCTGTTTTGCTGAAAGCAGCGATACAATCTAGCGTTCCTTTAGGTGATGCACCCGCAACTATATCCCTATTGTAAAGTCGAAATGGTTCACTAACTAAGTCAGTTCGATCTCCAGCAGCAAAAAATCCTTTCGTAAACTCATCAAGGAATGCTAGGCGATCATTTTTTACTCCATTTTCAAATCCTTGAATTGCTACATCATCTAATACACCCTCAGGATGATCTGCTGACTTATAAAGGAATGGTGGTACAGCTCCTGCAAATACAGCCTTCTCTATTCTATTGGTTCCATATTTCCCAATATACCGGGCTACCTCGCCTCCACCCATAGAAAAACCAACGAGTGTGACATTTTGAAGCTCTAACTGTTCTAATAGTTGGTGTAAATCAGAAGTAAAGGTATCATATTCATACCCTTCCCACGGCTGAGATGATTTTCCAAAACCTCGACGATCATATGTTATAACTCTGTATCCAGCCTCAACAAGAGCGGGAACTTGGTATTCCCAAGATCGACCGCTTAACGGCCAACCATGAATGAGTACAATCGGTTTCCCTATACCATGATCCTCATAATATATCTCAATTGGTGCTTGATTTTCGGTTCCTACAGTAATTTTTGCCATTCTCCTACCTCCTTTAATATGTATCCTTTTCTTTAATACTCCCGATGAATCTCATAACCTATTTATGCCCATTTATATTGTGAACTCTGTGCATGAAACTCTATTGTTCCAATGGTTTCATTTTCTGTTTATGGAACAATTCCCCATCTCCTACCTTTTTCATCATGAAGTATTCGCTGAAAATTCCTCCAATTCAATTCTAATAACAAAAATAGGTGACTATCAATATCGTTCTATCTATAGAATGTATAGGTAAAATCAATCCATTTTATAGTGAAAACAACTATAGTTACGACCTATACAAATTATAGATAATTTAGAATTGATTAACCAATTGGTTTTCAAATACTATAAATTTGTATAGCGCTTCATGTTCCGCGAATGCTGCTATATCTCATATGAACGGTCAGTTTAGTTACAAACTAATCGTAACAAACGAAGAAATTTAGGATGATATTCTACTGTTTAAAATTTCTTCGATTACTTAATTTTTAGGAGGAATACATAATGACTGATCTCTATTCTCGTATTAACAAAGATGATGCTGTCGTTCTTTTAGTAGACCATCAAACTGGTCTTATGTCCGGACTAGTACGTGACTATGGTGTTGATGAATTCAAAAACAATGTTTTAGCTCTTGCCCACACTGCTAAGTTTTTTGATTTACCAGTTATTTTAACAACTAGCTTTGAAAACGGACCTAATGGACCTTTAATGCAAGAATTGGTTGATCTCTTTCCTCACGCACAAAAAATAGCTCGACCTGGACAAATTAACGCATGGGATAATGATGATTTTGTAAAAGCAATCGAAGAAACTGGAAAAAAACAACTTATCATCGCGGGCGTAGTTACGGACGTTTGTGTTGCTTTCCCGGCACTTTCTGCTATAAAAGCTGGATATGAAGTATTTGCTGTTACTGATGCTTCAGGAACTTTCAGCAAACAAGTTGCAGATGCTGCCAATACGCGTATGGCACATAATGGCGTACAACTTATGAATTGGTTTAGCATAGCTTGCGAATTACAACGCGATTGGCGCAACGATGTCGAAGGTTTTGGCAATTTACTTGCTAGTAATCTTCCAGGTTATCAAAATATAATTGGAAGCTATTTAGGAGCTCAGCGCGATCTTAGTAAACAAAATGCATAAATGTATGCCAAAGAAATAGCTTTAAATTACTTTTTTAAAGTAGATAGTATAGATTTAGTGCTGATTAAATCAGCACTAAATTTTAAATTAAAAAGTATAGCAAAGCTTTTATTTTTATGATTACAGCTTAAATTAAATTTTTGAAAATAATAAAAAAAGGAGCGTTTTATTATGAGTAATTTAGAATTATTAAATCCGGAGAACAGTGCCTTAATTTTGATTGATTTTCAACCTCAAATGACTTTTGGAGTTGCAAGTATTGATAGACAAACATTGATTAATAACGTTATGTTGCTTGCTAAATCAGCAAAAACTTTTAACGTACCTACTATTCTTACTACAGTTGAGACACGCAGCTTTTCTGGTTATTTTTGGCCGCAAATTCTTGACATATTCCCAAACCATGAAATTATAGAACGCAGTTCAATGAACTCTTGGGAAGATCCAAAATTTGTTGAAGCAGTTAAAGCAACAGGTAGAAAGAAATTAATATTTGCAGCACTTTGGACTGAAGTTTGCCTTGCATTCCCTGTGCTTGAAGCAATTAAAGCTGGCTATGAGGTGTATGCAGTTGATGATGCTTCAGGTGGTACTAGTTTGACAGCACATAACGCTGCTATGCGTCGTGTAGAACAAGCTGGTGCAATTCCAGTGACAGCAATTCAAGTTTTACTTGAATACCAACGTGACTGGGCACACAAAGACACTTATGATGCTGTAATGGAGATTGTAAAGGAACACACTGGTGCTTATGGTCAAGGTGTAGAATACGCATATACTATGGTGCATGGCGCGCTTCCAAGCAGGAAAATATGAAACACGAAGGAATAGCTGTCGAAGAGACTCATACAGGGAACACGATGGATGCTACCGATCCAGTAACAACGATTGTTACATGGGAAATTCAACAAGGTAAAGAAAAACAGTTTGAAACATGGAGACATGAAATCGAAGCTGCCGCTACTAAATTCCCAGGTCATTTAGGTGTAAATCTAATAGTCCCAAATAACGAATCCAGAGAGTATACTGTTATTTTTCGCTTTGATACGTATGAGCATCTACGTGCTTGGCAAGAATCAGATGTTCGCCGGGATTTGTTAAAAAAGGCAGAACAATTTCAAGCTACTAATCCAAGTTACAAAACTGAAAGTAGTTTGGCTTATTGGTTTGTTACTCCGAAAACGCCAATTCCACCGCAAAAATGGAAAATGTCTATCGTTACCCTTCTGGGTGTATGGCCTCTTAGCATGTTAGTTCCTAAATTGATAGGACCTATTATAAAACATATGAATCCTATTATGTCCGCTTTTTTTGTTTCTGTATGTATAGTGTCCTTGCTATCATGGGTAGTTATGCCGATTTTCGGTAAATTATTTCATCCATGGTTACAAAATAATAGGAAGTAGACGAGGTGTGAATATGAATTTGCCGGATATGATCTTATATAACGGAAAAATTACTACCCTTGATCCCTCTCAACCTGAGGTATCTGCTATCGCCATAACTGATGGTTTAATAACTGCAGTAGGTGGAGATGAGCTTCTTAATAGTGCCACAGAAAAAACAAAAAAAATAGACCTTAAAAGAAAGAGAGCTATTCCAGGCCTGAATGACTCTCATATACACGTTATTCGTGGCGGTCTTCATTATAATATGGAATTACGATGGGAAGGTGTGCCTTCACTTGCCATAGCTCTCGAAATGCTCAAAGAACAGGCAAGGCGTACACCTGCTCCTCAGTGGGTAAGAGTAGTTGGAGGTTGGTCTGAATTTCAATTTAAAGAGAGACGGTTGCCAACTTTAGAAGAAATTAATGCTGTTTCTGAAGACACACCTGTCTTTGTGCTACATCTTTACGATAGAGCACTTGTAAATCGTGCTGGGCTGCGTGCACTGGGATACACAAAAGATACCCCAGACTCTCCAGGCTGCTTAATTGAGCGAGATAAACGAGGTAATCCAACGGGCCTTTTAATTGCGAATCCTAACGCTTCTATTCTTTATTCAAGTTTGGGTAAAGCACCAATACTTAATTTTGACGACCAGATTAATTCAACTCGCCATTTTATGCGCGAATTAAATAGATTAGGTATTACAAGTGCTATTGACGCAGGTGGCGGATTCCAAAATTATCCTGATGACTACAAAGTTGTTGAACATTTAGCCGAGAAGGAACAATTAACTTTGCGTATTGCTTATAATCTATTTACACAAAATCCTAATCATGAATATGAAGACTTTGCTTCATGGGCCAAAATTGTTTCTCCAGGTCAAGGAACTGATAAGTATAAAATGAATGGTGCCGGAGAAATGTTAGTATTCTCGGCAGCCGATTTTGAAAAATTTCAAATGCCACGGCCTGAACTAGCTACGATGATGGAAGCTGACTTAAAGAAAGTAATTTCTCTATTGGTAGAAAACTGTTGGCCATTCCGTTTACATGCAACTTATGACGAGTCAATCACACGTTTCTTAAATGTATTTGAGGAAGTCAATAAAGAAATTCCTTTTAATGGTCTACGATGGTGGTTTGACCATGCAGAAACAATCTCAGATCGTAGTATGGAACGTGTTAAGGCTTTAAATGGCGGTATTGCCATCCAAGACCGCATGGCTTTTCAAGGTGAATACTTTGTTGATTTATACGGAAAGGAAGCTGCAAAGCGTACTCCTCCGATTTATCGTATGTTAGACCTAGGTATACCTGTTGGCGCCGGTAGTGATGCAACTAGAGTTTCCAGCTATAACCCTTGGGTCGCTCTTTACTGGATGGTTGCCGGAAAAACCATTGGTGGACTTTCGATATACGATGAGAAAAATAAACTTGATAGAAAAGTAGCCCTGGAATTATATTCAAAAGGAAGTGCGTGGTTCTCTGATGATGAAGGTAAAAAAGGAACTCTTGCAGTAGGTCAGTTTGCTGATCTTGCTGTATTGTCTGCTGACTACTTTACTGTACCAGAAGAAGAAATCAAGAACCTTGAATCATTACTCACCATTATGGGTGGGCAGGTTGTTTATGGAAATGATGAATTTAAAAATTTATCACCTGAATTGCCGCCAGCATCACCTGATTGGTCACCGACAGGAGTTTATGGTTATGGTGGTGCTAACCTAGCCCACACTATACTTTCTCATGACAGCCATGATCACAAGTTACATAGTTGCAGTAACCCTCTCCATCAACACACTCATACCGTAATAGGAAAAGATGGAACTAAATGGGGTATTGGTTGTACTTGCTTTGCTTTCTAAGTCAAAACCACCGGTATAATGCCGGTGGTTTTCTTTGTGCAATAAGGATACTTAGAAAGAAATAGCAGTATATCCCTAATGGAATCTATTACTATGCGATAAGACCGAAGAGTTAATTGATTAACTTGACTTGTTTTTCACAGCCTTCTCTCCTTGCAAAGTCTGCCCTTTTTCCCTTAAGTAAAAGTCAATGGTATTCCGGTTTGAAGTGACTATACCCCACATATAAAGTGAAACTTTAATCAGTGGGGGTTTTCTTCATCCCCCACTGATTATTAGTTGAACCAATCGGACTTTTATGGGCAGTTGATCCCCCACCTAAATTCTTTGCTTTCGCTGAATTTTGAGGTAGGAGTCTTACTGCCCATTAAAGTGGGATAAATCTACTTGCCCTTTGACTGTAATTTAGGTCTTATCCCAAGAGTTATGTATCATTTTTAATTCTCACACTATAATCATTATTATTTCTATTATACTAATACCTTTTCAGGATTATGTAACTTCTGCATAAAGATCCGTGCTGCAAAACTTAAAAATTTATCATCAAAATGAATCAGATTAATATCTTGACTTGGTGTTGGATCAATAATACGAACTATGCTCAAAGTATCATTATTAACAAAGTCAACTAGTGAAAGAGGTATTATAGCAACACCGTGTCCATTGTGTACAAGGCTCAATAAAGAAATAGAAGATTTTGTTTCTATATTTGCTTCAGATAAAGATAACCCTAAACTCTCACAATATATTTTAATAGATTCACGACAACTACATGAAACCATTATTCTACTCAGCCCTACTAATTCTCGAAAAGAAACCGATGATGTTTCATTCAAAGGATGATTTTTTGGAATGACAAGGACGAGCTCTTCGCTATACAAAAGGGTGCTTGTTAATGTGTCTGGAATTTGAGCACTACGCGTGATCCCTATATCAATATTTTTATCAACGATTTGATTTACAGCAACTTCGGATTCTATAATTTTTACTACGATGTTGGGATAATGTTGTTGAAACTTCATAATATAAGGTGTTAAATAGGTGAGATCCTCTAATAAACCTCCTATAGTAATTACACCTCTTTTTACACCCTTTAATTCAAAAATTTCATTATAAACGTCATCAAATTGTTGCATGATAAATTTTCCTTTATCAAATAGCAGCTTACCCGCTTCTGTCATTTTGATACCTCTTCCAACTCGATGAAACAAAGGTGTATCAAGTTCACCTTCTAACACACGGATTTGTTGACTTAAAGTCGGCTGTGAAATACCTAGAACTTCCGCAGCTTTAGTAAAACTATTATTATTACAAACTTGAATAAAATACTCTAAATGACGTAATTCCATTCTTGATACCCACTCTCCGCTTTATGAAAGATTTATAATGAAAAGGACAATATGTATACGTTAATATAACAATCTCACTTCTCGCTATACCACTTGAAATTATATGATTTATTAATTTTGTATTACAATACATTTACTACCACTTATTAATTTTTCCTCCTATTTATTTAATTTATATTTAATTAGGATATTACTAAACAGAAATAACCTCTAAAAACTTACAATTTCTGTGTGTAACATCCTAACTTTTTCAACTGTTTAATTATCATTTTTTCTCCCTATAGTCCAAACTATCAAATATTTGCCGAATCCCCTCTTTATGCTGAGGAAAAATAGTATCCATCAATTCAATACCTTCTGAAATATTTGACGCATACGTAATACTACTTCTCTCTAAGTTTTTGTATAGGCTGATCACTTTTACTACATAGTATAGCTCAAGCACTGCAAATTCAGTTGGATTAAGTCCATAAATTTTTGTAACCTTTTCAATACATTTAATGATTGACTGTACTGCCCTTGATAATATAACGAGTAACTTTAAAGATAAGCTTTCATCTTTAATCATGCTCACAATTCCCAATCCTTTACAAGTTATCTCGAATTCGAGATTCATTATATTATCGTCGTAATATTATGTCAATAATCCGTTTTAGCGTTATCAAGCCACTTATAATTTATTTCTCAACATAAGACATATGGAATTAAAAGAAAACAATTGTTACTATATAAGTATCTCAATTACGTTATTTCTTTTAAAGAGAGCTTGTCTTCTAACGCAAGTTCTCTTTTGTCATATTCTAAATTGAATCGGGACAAATTGCAGATGATGCGTCTGCCTATGTATATGATATAGTTTAAAAAAAGATTAGAGCCCTCCTACAAAAAGAAGAGCTCTAATCTTTCATAAATATTACTAACCATATTTATGTTAATATCTATCATATATTTTTAAAATAAGATTAATTAGATTTAAAAAAAGATTTCTTTTTCTTTACTCGTAATAAATCACCTGTCCATCCCTTGAATCGCATATACAAATACATACTCCCTGTTGTGAAAATAATAAATAAGAGAGCGATTAAATAGCTATATTTCCATTCTAGTTCAGGCATATATTTAAAATTCATCCCCCACAATGCTCCTAAAGCTGTCAACGGCGTACTTACAGCAGTTAATACAGTAAGAGCTTTCATAATTTCATTCCCACGATGAGAAGAAACAACTTCTTGTAAATGAATCATCGTGTCTAATTCTTCTTGGTACTCTTTAACGAGTTGTAATCCACGCTCTAATTTTACGTGTGTTTGTTTATAACAAAGGGTGTTTGTTATGTTTTCTAACCAAGCTTCCTCCAAGCCTTGTAACACTTCTTGTATTAAGCGAAACACATGTGTATTCATAAATAATTCATGACGAATATGATAAATTCTTTCTAAAACTGCTATGTTATTATGATGATAAAAATCCCATAATACATTTCTGAAATTGTTTTCGAAATAGTCAACCTTTCGTAAATAGTGAGATATAAACATTGATAAGATGGCACATAACCCTTCAGCGGAACTATTACAATTTTTTGTACCCATAGGGAAATTATGTATTAATTTTTGAAAACCCTCTTCCTCTTTTTCCTGGACCGTTATCAGTATTCCATGAGCTACGAAATAATGAAGAAATTTTTGAATTTTGGCGTCCTTTTTATCTTGATCATATAAAAACGAACCATATACACAAGTTTGACTTGGTGATAACGTATAAACATATAATCCATTTTCACAAGGAGAACTTATTTTTTTTACAAATTGAGAGAAATAAGATGTTACATCAGGAGGGATTATAGAAGAAAGTTTTTCAAGTTCACTAGTTTTCACATGATACCAATCCCATTTCGGCATTTTTATGCATTCCATATTATTCTTCCTTTCTGAATAGTTTTATGTTTGATCGAATCATATCCGTAATATGAAATTTATATGTAGGTATTCATGTCTTAGAGGAAAAGTTTTTAGATCCTCTAAATTACAAGCTAAATGGCATAGGAGGTCTTCTTCTGTTACAAGGAAGACCCCCTATATATTAGTTATTTGTATTCTAAATTTTAAATATTTCCTCTATACAAGCACTTTTCATCTTTTCTTATTTATATGTGGAAAAGAACCACATACTTTGGCAAGTCAATTCAACGAAATCCATTTCGGTCGTTATTATAATTTGGATTCATATGCAGATTGATTGGTGATGTCGTCAAACACTTGACTTCCAATCATATAGTATCCATGAAGTGCAGCCTCTTTTGAAGCGTCTACCATACGGAAAGAAGCAATTTCACCTTGCATTTTTTCAATTCGTTTTTTGTGGATATCTACTATTCCTCCTGTCCAAATAATAGTATCATACTGGTCTAACTTAAATTGTTCTTGTACTACACGCATGACGTCTTGGAAGTGTGCATCCAACTCTTTTTGAATTAAAATATCAACCTGACTTGTCTCATAATTTTCTTCTCGATCTCCATATCCTTTTTCTAATATGTTTGGCATGTCGTTAATATGCAATTGATTACTTTCACCCGCATGATTTTGCAGGATATTCTTAATATTTTTCAAAGGCTTGCTACATCCTAGTTCCGTCTCATAATGGTTTAAAATGACATTCTGTTTCATATCTGTCATTTCTAATGTACGAAATCCACCATCAATAATTAAGATACGATCTTGTTCCTGAATGATTCCCTCTTTTAAGAAATAGGCATGTAAAGCGACCGGTTGCTGAAGAATCAAAGCATTTTCCACCGTAATATTAATAAATTTTCCATCGATTTGCACGGAAGTTTCTTTTTTTAGTGCACGTTGTAATTGCTCATGCTGACTACCAAAATAAGTAACGGGAAGCCCGGTAACAACTAAAGGTAACACGATATTTTCTTTATAATCCTTTGCAATGCAACCAAATATTTGTTGTTTAAACTGTTCGCTTTCATAATAATTTTCTATTTCTTCGTCAAATGGAGGAAGAAATGAAGCGTCAGATTGATGTGCTTCATTTCCCATGTAGTATGCAAAGTCTAAATCTATAAAACTTACCTTTGTTAAATCTTCACTTTCAGCATGATTAGGTACAGGGGCTAGTGTGGAAGCTTCACTCTTAATCGTCACCTCAGAATCTATATCCTGTCGATATGCCCGCTTAGTAAAACCAATTCCTACATCAATTGCATACAGAGATTTCATACTTTTTTCCTCACTTTCTCTTTTTAGAATTAAATCTAAGCACTCTCTTCTTTCATTTTTTCATCTTTTTTCTTTTTGTTATTTTCGTTTTCTGTTAAGTCTTTAATGGTAGAAATGACAACTGGTGTGGCTGTAAGCAGTTGCGGTAATGTTTGTTTTGCAACATTAGCTGCAGTTACAGAGAATTGTTTACTTGTCTCAGTTACCTTCTCTAATGTTTCCTTTATGTTTCCTTCTTGTAGTTTGTCTTTTACGCTTTTTCCTTTTGTTTGTATAACTTTCCGATTTTCTTTTTTTAATAGGGAAACCATAACTCCGGTCGTAATCCCAATCACAGCATATTTAAATATTGTATGTTTCATTTTTCTCACCCTTCTCTACTTTTATTTTCTTCCATGCTACAACCTAAAATAATTAACTTATCTATTTATCAGATATTGCAATCTATTAGAGAGAATGATAGTTTTGCGGCTGCCTATCACTCGCCGTTGGTATTTCATCTGTTACTAGAAGTAAAATTCTCCCTTGATCTAGTTTTGCTTCATATAAATTAGCTTCCTCCCTCGACAACCCCATTTCCTCCATTTGATTTCGGAGCTCGTCCCCTTTTTTGGAGAAAAAGTTGATAATACTTGTACCCAATCCTTGTTCTTTTACTCCAATCGTATTTATGTTTGTATCATCCGCAATCTTTTTTGTTAGATGTTTTTCATGCGTTAAGACATAAATGTCATCTTGGCGAATCCCTTGCAATTCTAGCTCTTTTACTTTCATAACTACTTCCTGTTCATTTTCATATTCATGAACCACCGGTTTTCTTTCATTCTTATGCATTGTATTTTTCCTCCTTTAGATTTTTTATTTAGTTGTTATGTAATATGTAATACACCTATTTTAAAGATATTAAACCTAAATTTTCAAAAAACTTTACGTAATAGATTATTGATGTTTTTGAATATTAAAGCGTCGTCTTTTGTTCCTTTGACATTTCTGCTGCTTTAATTTTCCGGATAGGATTCCAAAATACTGCTGATCCTAAGTGAAAATCTTTTTGGGGATTTTGACCAGAGAAATTAGGAGCATTTAACAATTCAAATTGCGTTTTGTAAAATTTATATTCCTCTAGGTTCATTGCTCCAATAGATAAAAGGTACTCAAATCGATCTAAAACAACGTCTTGGATCATACGAGCTGGCCCTCCTATTACAATTGCTCCAACAACATTTTGATTTTGGTCTTTTTTCACACAGTTAAACTTTATTAAGAAAAACTTAAAGAATTCCCCCCTATATTCATAAGAACTTTTTTCTATACTGAAGAATGTAAATAAACACAAGGAGAAACGATCATGAAAAAATTTGTACTTTGCATTCTAGGAATAGGACTACTTATATACTTACTACCTTTCTTATGGCGCGGGGATTTGGATAGGTTTAATCCTCTTGCTGAAGAAAAAAATGTATATGCTGTCGCGAAGGGATATGGCGTTCCTGATTACCATAATGAAGGAAGAGCAATATACTCGCTAAAGGGTATTGATGAATCAGGAGATAAAGAAAAATATGCAGTAGGAACTAACACTCCAAATGATTTCATACGAAAAACTTACTTAAAAATTCATGTAAAAGGAAGATATGCTTACTCGTACGAGGTTATTTCTGAAAAGGATATTCCGGCGAAAATAAGAGGACAATTGAATATAGTAAATAAAAAATAAGCTGATTAAATCAGCTTATTTTTCAATCGATTTATTAATTTCATTATCATTGTTTTAACAACCATTCTTCAATTACTTTCACTGTTTCATCTTGCTGTACTTTTGGCGTAATTAAGCTTGCATTATCACCTTTTTGCTCACCGTACATGCCAAAATTCCGCCTTTTATCATGTGCATAGTTGTATTCTTTGACATTAACTTTTCTATTTTTTCTACAGTTGCTAAAGCATCTACTTCCCCATAAATTGATAACATCGGCATCGATTTCGTAGAGAAATCATCTGCCGGATACGAACCTAAGAAAATGATCCCGTCTACCTTGTCGCTAAAAAGATTTTATTATAAAAAACATGTCAACTACGTACAAGATATATTATCAAAGCCTGCCATATTCTTCTGCCACCTCTTCAACACTATACAAACACTTGTACATAGTTTTACTAACATTATGTCGTTTTTCGCTGATTAAATGGAAGTTTATACAGTAGTAAAAAATTTATACCCACAAAAAAGGAAATGAGAATGAAATTGAACCCGTAACTGTTTGTAAGTACTATAATTTTACTTGATACAGCTGGACCAAATGCCATTCCTATAAAATTAGATACATTATACACTCCAAGACCTAATCCAATTTCATCGGCATGTAGTGTTAGCGGAACAAGTGAATTTAACGAAACTTGAATTGGAGAATAACCCATTGATACTAAAATTACAGCTAATGTAATCACACTTATGTTCGTGTTTGAAAGGAAACCAAGTATAAGAAAACCTGTAATCAATACAAAAGATGCGATGTACATAATTTTAATACTTCCGTATTTAGGTAATAATTTTCCTGTTAAAAAACTAGATAAAATACTAAATAAGGAAACAAAAAACAAAATAACTCCAATAGAAAGGGGTGTTTGTTGATACTTGTTTGCTAATAACAAAGGTAGTAAGAACATATTTGCTAATTGAGCCACATTAATAATACAACCAATTATAATAACTCTCAGGAAAGTTGTATTTTTCAACAGTTTAATATCGATGAATGGATATTTGACTCTTTTCATCCAGAATACAAATAAGATAAGAAAAACTACAGAAAGAATAAAAAGCATTCCATTAATGTTTACTCCCAATAAAAAAGTAGCAATTAAAGCAAACAACAATAAAGAACCAATAAAATCAAAATGAACTGGTTCAGAGTTTCTTGTTTCACTTGGCATAAACCTTAAAAGTAACCAAATACAGACAATACTGATAATCATCAACAAGAATAAATAATGCCAACCAAGGAAATTAGTTATAGTTCCTCCAACTAAAGGTCCCATGCCGAGAGCCAGAGCAATAGCAATACTAATTAAAGCAAATGATCCAGGGCGTTTTGTTGGTTCTATTATTTTCCCTATTGCGACCATAACTAAAGTAATAAAAGCTGATCCACCACTTGCTTGCAACAATCGAGCAAAAATAACAATGATATACGTTTTATGTTCAATAAAACCAATAATAGAACCCAAATTAAATAAAACAATTCCTATTATAAAAAGTTTTTTTATACTAAAGTAATCCGCTAATTTTCCATACGTAACAGATCCTATTGCTACGACCATTGAATATCCAACTGCGATCCAGCTTACTTGAGATGGATTAACGGATAAATCCTTAGAAATATTTGATAAAGCTACGTTAAATAAAACAGAATTCATTGCAGCGAGTAATGACAATACACAGAATGTCAAAATTATCCAAGTGTATTTTTTACTATTTTCCATTTTTAATTTCCCCTAAACTATTTAAAATTCTTGAATTCCTCAGCTAAAAGCCTATGCCTAGCTTAAGGTAACTCTAAACTTGGATATTTTTCACGACGAGAAAGCCGGATTTTCTTGCAATAAGAAAATTCCGGCTTTCTGATTAACACATTTGATTAACAACTTGTACTCCATAAGATTCATCTTTCATACATTACTAACGACGAATCGAGCGGAATCCATGTTTTTTTGCTCCCCATGCAACAAGTAATGCAAGAAGAATAATAATTAGCAGTGTCCAAGGTATAAATGTGACCCCTAAAGTATCTAGAATGATACCTCCTAATATTCCGCCCCCTGCAATAGCCAAATTCCAAACTGTTGCACTCATTGGCATAGCGATGTCTACAGCTTCTTCGCCTGCAGCTTGAGCAAGGGCTGTTTGTAGCAGTGTAGCTGCACCACCAAATGTTAGTCCCCATAAAGCAACAGATAAAAATATAACTATACTGTAGCTACCCGCAATAGCTAATACAAGAGAAGTCGCTGCAAAACTTGCAAGACTAATTAATACTAATAAACGTAACCAACGATCAATTAACACACCAATAACCCAAAGACCTATTAGTGATGCGAGTCCAAAAACAAGTAAAATTAATCCTACATACTGCTCAAGACCTGATTTAGTTAAGAATGGAGCAATATAGGTATAAAGGATATTATGAGCTAACATCCATGTGAAAATAACAAATAGAATTGAGCTTACTCCTGGTGTGAATAACACTTTAGAAATAGAAATTCGTTTACCAGATGCCTGCCCTGGATAATCTGGCACTTTCCATAGCACCCCTCCTATCAGAACAATAGACAGTAGAGACATAATTCCAAATATTAAACGCCAACTCATAATAGATGCAAGAAGTGTACCAACAGGAACTCCGAAGGATAAAGCAATTGGTGTTCCAACTAAAGCTACAGCCATCCCTCGACCCTTAAGTTGTTCAGGTACCATACGTAAGGCGTAACCAGCAATCATCCCCCATAAAACACCAGCTGCTACTCCACAGAAGAATCGAGCAACCAGAGTTAAAACATAATTTGATGATAATGCAGTCACTGTATTAAATATTAGAAAACAAAGAATTGTCACAAGCAAAAGTGGACGACGACGCCAACCACTGGTAGCCAATGCAAGTGGAATTGCAGCAACTAACGAACCAATTCCATATGCAGTAACAAGCTGCCCAGCCATAGATTCTGAAATGTGTAGTCCATCTTTAATTTGCGGTAGTAAACCTGCAGGAAGAGTTTCAGTCATAATTGCAATAAATCCGGCCATAGCCAGGGCTAATAGTCCTACCCATGGAAGTTTATTAGATGAAGTACTAGACATATTTTTAGCTCCTTTAAATTTATTATTAAACTTTAGTATCTAAGAGGTTAATGGTATATTTTTATCCAGACAATTTAAATACTTATTCTATAATGGAAGTTAATCATATATTGACCGGTCGGTATAATAAATCCAGAAACATCATCTTTATATATATTAATAAGATCCCCTCTTTCTTCTGTGTTGTTTTAATCCTTATATTCTTAAATATACAGGACTTACATTGGTTTAATTGGGCTCACGCTTTAAGGTTATAAAATTTATCTCCCCTTTCTATAATCAAATGAAATTGTATTTTACTTCAATAAATATATATTGACCGGTCGGTATAATCCATGAAGTTAAATTCAGCTTTCTAATTAAATAAGATTATTTTTAAGTAGCTATCTTTATCCTAGGAATATCGATAAATGAATAGCACGTTTCATTTACCTTTCCTTTATTAAACCGATTTTCATTCTACTCTTAGTAATTTAACTTGTCAATAAAATGTTGACCGATCAGTATAATTCGTGAAGTTAAATTCATCTTTCCAATTAAATAAGATTATTTTTAAGTAGCTATCTTTATCCTAGGAATATCGATAAATGAATAGCACGTTCCATTTGCCTCTCCTTTATTAAACCGATTTTCATTCTACTCTTAGTAAGATATCCTGTCAACAGTGTCTTGACCAGTCGGTATATTTTTCCCATGAAAAGAGTAACCTTTTAGATATCAGAAACTACTTCTTCTTTTGTTTATTGATATGATTCATTATTCATTCTTATAAATTAGAGTATTATTTACTTTGTATTTCCTTAGTTATAATGTATAACTAAAAATAATATACAAACATTTTTAATGATATAATCCAATGAAGATCTAATTATTTTACGCAAATTTATCTAAGATAAAATAATTATTTTTCAAATTTATTTCACTACTCTCTACATCGTTTTTATTGAACGTTTAAAGTAATCTTGATAAGATTATACCGAATGGTCAACTGAATTACATTTGACATGAAAAGGATGAATTTTTATGAAGGAAGCCAATACTAAAGATAAGTTGCTAAGTGCAGCTGCTAAATTATTTCGTAGACAAGGATATCATGCAACAAGTTTAAGTCAGATTACAAAAGAAAGTAATGCTCCTCGAGGTTCTATCTATTATTATTTTCCAAGAGGAAAAGAACAATTAGCAGAAGAAGCTATAAGAAAAACTGGTGAAAATATAAAGAATTATATTGAAAGTTCGCTAGCATCACACGAAGATGCTGCTTTAGCTATTCATCATCATATTAGAAAGAAAGCACTTGGAATGATGGAACGAGAAAAAGAAACCACTGACATTTCATTGGTGGCAATCTCCAGAGAAGTATGGGCTTCAAGTGAAATATTACGCCAAGCTTGTGAAAATGTTTATGAAGATTGGATACAAGTATATGCTAACAAATTAATGTCCTCTGGTTATGAACCTGAAGAGGCCCAGCATCTAGGAGTAGCTATTCAAGCATGGATCGAAGGTGCCTATGCTCTTTCGCTATCGAAAAATAACATTTCACCTATGTTCACAGTAAGTGAGCAAGTATTAAATTTGCTAAATAAAAATAAATAATCCGTATAAAATACCCGATTATTATATTGAATGTATCCGCTAGTACTCACATTTCTATCATAAAACTTAAAGTTCATAATTAATCCAAAGCTAAGAGTACTTTACAAAATTCTAAGGAATGTAGAATTACAATAAAAGGGAGCAATTAAAAAATTGCTCCCTTTTATTTATACCAACATTCCACTAAATTAATAATATAGAACAAATAAAATTATATTTTAATCAATTTGTAAAGAATTATTTTCTTTTTTTACCTTTTTATTATTATTAATCTGTTGCTTTTCTTTTCGCATAATTAGCATTTGAGGCATAAAAACTCCAATTAAAATACAAATAACTCCAAACCATTGTAAAGGTGATACTGTCTCATGTACAAGCACTATAGAAGCAATAATAGCTATCGGTAATTCGGCTGCTCCTAAAATTGTCCCAAGACCAGATCCAATTTTTGGTACACCGATTGAGAAACAAATAACCGGTATAACAACGCCAAACAAACCCAGAAAAAAAGTATATTTCCATAAACCGGCCTGTAATGTACCATCTATTAAAAAACTAGGTGGATAAATAAAACAAACGAATAGAGCCGCACCTGTTGTCATGAAAAAGCTTTTTGAATAGGTTGGTACATTTATAGCTCCACGTCCACTTGCAAATATATATAAAGCAAAAACTATAGCTGCCAGCAATCCAAAAACAATCCCTTTTACAGATAAATGTTGACCTGTCCCCTCAAGAATACCACTAGCAAAAAACGTTCCTATAAACAGAACGAAAATGGATAACCCCTTTTCACGACTTGGAACAACTTTGCTGACTACAGCTTCGATTAATACACCAATCCATGTGGATTGAAATAATAAAATAACAGCAATGGATGCTGGTAATTCTTTTACTGAATATCCATAAAATATACTTGTTATGCTCATAGTTGTTCCGACAATTAACAATAAAAATATATTTTTTTTTGATACTCTATGACGTGAAAATAAGAGAACAATTAATAATAGCCCTGCCCATCCAAACACATATTGTCCACCTAATAATTCATAAAAAGAAAACCCATTTGCAAATCCAACTTTAAGAATAGATGAAAGAACACCATAACTACAAGCACCTAATAATACTAATAAAGAAAATTTTAAATTCCTCAAAAAAAACCTCCTAAAAAATAAAAATACCCGTTGTCTATAAATAGACAACGGGCGAATGAAACAGAGTTAAACTCTACAAAATTCCGCCTCTCACTTAAATGTGTGAGTTTGCGAATAAAATTCTATTTAATACTTTATATATTTTCCTCCAAATAGTCAACAGCTGATAGTTACAATTTTAAAATTAGATTCCCCTCCTACACGTCCTTCAAATCTATCAATCTTAGTTTTCCGAATTAACAGACTAGATATAAAACTAAGTCAAACAACTATACCACCTCTAGCCAAATAATTTACATTTTATATTCAAGAAAGTTTAGCTAACTACTAGCATATATTTTATTGAAAGAGTGTGATTAAATTAGTGAACAAAATTGCTATAATTTTTTTCATATTAAACCCCTTCTATTTTTTAATATTTATCCCCAATTGAAGTTATTTCATGCGAGTTTATCCATTAAGGATCTGGACATATATATAAAATTATAGCAATTACGAAAAAAAGACTCTTATATAGTAAGAGTCTTTTTCAATCGATTTATTACATTCATTATCATTGTTTTAATAACCATTCTTCAATTACTTTCACTGTTTCATCTCGCTGTGCTTTTGGCGTAATTAAACTTGCATTATCACCTTTTTGCTCACCGTACATGCCAAAATGAGCATGGTTTCCGCCTTTGATCATGTGCATAGTTGTATTTTTTGACATTAACTTTTTATTGTTCTCTATTTTTTCTACAGTTGCTAAAGCATCTACTTCCCCATAAATTGATAACATCGGCATCGATTTCGTAGAGAAATCATCTGCAGGATATGAACCTAAGAAAATGATCCCCCCTACCTTGTCTTCATGTTGAAAGGCATACTTAGAAATCATAGCTCCGCCCATGGAATGCCCCGCAACATACCAGTTTTGAACTTCAGGATACTGTTCCATTACACTGTCTACCGCATTGATTCCAAGTATCGCTAAATTTAATGGCAACTTAGGCATTACTACAAAATGCCCATCTTTTGCAAGAGCTTCCCCTAAGTAGCTATAAGCCTCAGCTTCTACTTTAGCTCCTTGATAAAAAATAACTCCTACTTTAGCATCTTTCTGTCCAAAAATTATATTATCTTCATCTTTTTTATCATCCACTAACGACAAAGCCTCTTTCGTTGGTTTATAAGTAAACTGAGACCAAGTCAAAAAAGCAATACTTCCCATAAGTAAAATACCTAGTAAAGAGTACAGAACAATCTTCATCCACTTCTTCACATATATGCCCTCCCTAAGATGTGTATATTCTATACTTTACTGATTATTAATACGGTTGTCGAATAATCTGTTATTGTTATTCAAAAAATGAGGATAGGATAAATAATAAGAGCTCTACATACATAGTCAATCTTTTAATTGCTGTAGGTGTAATGTTTCATTTCCCCTTTGATTTCTCTACAAAATAAAGTTAAGTTCATAAACAATTAGAAAGAAAAAGAAAGTGACCTATATATAGGTCACTTTCTTTTTCTTTCCATATATACTTTCTAAACAATTCTATTATTTATTCTAATTATGTGCTTCACTTTCAAATTTTGGATTCCCCACTTTTTTAGGCATGAAACACGCAAAAATTAATGCTACGAAAGATAAAAATAACATAAATAGGTACGCATCATTTGAGCCGAAAACAGAAGATAATTTCGCTAGTTGAATAGCTGTAATGTTTCCTTTTTCCAAAGATAACTCCGAAGCATGTGAAGTTGCTTGAGTCGTATATACAGTAATAACAACTGCTGTTCCAATAGCACCTGCTAATTGACGAATCGTATTATTTACCGCAGAACCATGTGAACCTAATTCTCTAGGTAAAGCATTTAATCCTGCTGTATTTAAAGGCATCGAAATGAAACTTAATCCAATCCGTAAAAGAATAGTACGCACCATTACATACATATACGTTGTGGATTCAGTTAAATCAATTGCACCCCACATCGAAATAATGATTAATACTAATCCTGTAATGAAGAGTGGTTTTGCCCCGTATTTATCATACATTTTACCTGTAATAGGTGATAAGAATGCATTAATGATAGCCCCAGGTAATAGAAGTAAACCTGATTCAAATGCGGTAAAGCCTCTTCCATTTTGTAAGTATATCGGTAAAAGAATTAAATCAGCATACATAATCATCGTGATGAGTACGTTAATCACTGATGTAAGAGTAAAAATTTTATACTTAAATACGGATAAATTTAATAGTGGATCCTTAGATTTTATTTGACGTAAGCAAAATAGTGCTGTAACAATTATCCCAGTAATAATTGTTGTAATAACAATCGGATGATCCCATCCCTTGCTGCCCGCACTACTGAATCCAAATAAAATACACCCAAAACCAATCGTTGATAAAATGACACTTACAATATCCAAACTTGCTTTTGTCGTATCTGCAACGTTAATTAAATATTTCAGCGCAAGAATAATGACGATTAATACAAATGGAGCTAATCCAATAAATAACCATCTCCATGATACATATTCAATGATAAAACCAGATAATGTTGGAGCGATGGCTGGCGCAAAAATTATGGCAAAGCCGATAGTTCCCATAATACTCCCGCGCTTTTCACTAGGGTATAAATATAAAATAACTGTCATCATGAGCGGCATAATAATTCCTGCCCCAATTGCTTGAATCATTCTTCCTGTTAATAACATGCCAAAATTGATGGCACCGGCACATAGTAATGTTCCGATAAATAAAAAAATCATTGAGCTAGTAAATAATTGTCTCGTTGTAAAACGTTTCATTAAAAATGCCGTAATTGGCACTAATACACCGTTTACGAGCATAAATCCTGTTGCTAACCATTGTACAGTTGCAGCCGTAACATCAAATACCTCCATTAAGTTACTCATTGCTACATTTAGTAACGTCTGGTTTAATGTTGATAAAAAACAGCCAGCAATTAGTACAAGTAATAAAACTTTTTTATTTTTTTCTGTTATTCCCTTCTCCATTTCTAAACTCCCTTTTTCTATAGTTGCATTATCGACACAGTGTCGATAAAATTCATAGTAACAAAGATACATATTCCTGACCATGAACAATTTTGTTGAAAATGTTCATTAATCGACATTGAAAATATGCTATGTCGAGAAAGTCAAAGAAAAATCTATAAAGGAGTTTCAAAATGTCTACATCTAAAAAAGAGGATCCTCGTACACTTCGTTCAAGAGAAATGTTTAAAAATGCTGTCTATTCCCTTTTACAAGAGGAATCCACCATTTCAAATTTAACAGTCCAAAAAATCGCAAACAAAGCTGGATTAAATCGGACAACATTTTACTTACACTATCAAGACATTCAGGATTTACTCATGCAGCTCACTAATGAAATTTTAAACGAACTTTCTAATAAAATTACCGCTTTAATACACGTAAGCAATTTATCAGAAAAACAACAGCTAACACAATTGCTTGATTATTTATATATTCATCGAAATTATTTATCTATTTTATTTAATATGAATCATTTTGAGGAACAATTATTTCTATTAATAAAGAAATTAGTAGAAACGAGAAGGAATAATAGTAATACAGAGTTACCCGCAGATTATGTCGCTATTGAGATCAAAACTGCCTCATTGGTAGGAATCATCATGTGGTGGATAAGAAATGGACTTCATTTTAGTTCAGATTATATTACAAACCAAATTTATTTCATGTACAGAGGACAATGAGGTTAGAGCGTGTAAGTCCTATTTCGCTATGTAGAAAAATGCGAATTTCATACGCTAAGAGAATTTGAATATAAAAAATACCCCGATTGTTAGAATACGCTTAACAATCGGGGTACACTTCATGGAAATCGACTTTGTCTTAGTTATTGTTTTAGTAATACAAACATCTTTTAAGATAACTATGTTTATACTATAGACGTTGATCTTTCTGGAAGTTTAAACGAAAATGATCTTCATCATTATATACCCCAAATTCATACCCTTGCTCTTTATAAAATTTAATAATTTCAGGAAGAGCTTGTAATATTTGCACCTTTTCATGCATTAAAACAACTTCTACCTCTTCTGTTGTTTGTTTTTTCACATTTTCTATAATCTGATTCGGATTATTTTTTAATTCCCAATCATGAGTATCAATCGTCCAATCCCAAACTTTTATTGCTGCTTCTACAATTTGATTACGAATTTCCTCACCCTTTAATCCTGGTGCAGATCCATATGGTGGACGAACTAGTTTAGGAGTTGTACCCGTAATATTATGGATAAGAGCTAATGTTTCTTTCATCTCTGGTACAAATTGTCCTTTTTTGTATAGCTTGTCACTATTATGTGTCATACTATGAGCACCAATATAATGCCCTTCTTTTACCGCTCTTTTTACATTTTCCTGAAAACCTGTATTTTGTAAATTGCTACCTTGCATAAAAAATGTCGAGGCAACATTTTGCTCTTTTAGTACATCTAAAAATTTCCCAGTTAATTCGCTAGGACCGTCATCGAATGTTAAATAAACAACCTTTCCTACCGGTTTTCCATCAGGTCTTTTCTGTTTTTCTGGTGGTTTTTCCTTTTTCTTTTCTTCTCGTTGCGTATTAACTTGTTTACTACTTTCATTAGCAACTCCCTTCGCTGGAGTAGAGTTCCAATTTCCAATTAAGAAGAATGTGAAAAAGGTCGTCGCTAAAACAACTCCTAGAGATATGATTGCCTTCGTTACTACACTTGTTTTTTTCTTACTTTGCGTTTCTTTCATTATTTTTCGATCCTTTCCCTATTAATTTTCATTATTTATAAGGCTGAGCCTTTATTCGACTGAATCATTCGTTTCAACCGGTGTTTACAATAAATAGATTAATAGGGAGAGATAAAGATAAAATGCAGATAACGTCGAAATCAGTTAAAGAATAGCGTATTGTGTTTACTAAAAAAAGAATTTGTTTCACTAATACAGTTAAATTTGGAAAATAAATATACAACCCAAAAAAAAATACTACTCTTCCTAATTAAGATTTAGAAAGAATAGTATTTTTCTACTTGCTTATTTTATTACATAATAAAATAATTAATAATGCCATCCACAATACCTTGTTGCGATTTTGCTTGGAACTCTTCTGAATTCATTCTTTTTTCATCACTCGCATTAGATGTAAATCCTAATTCAATTAAAATAGACGGAGAAGGATTTTCTCGTAAGACAAGAAAATCACTTCCATGAACCCCTCGATCTCGGCTATCTATATTTTGATCAAAAATAGCTTTTTGTACAATCTTAGCTAATTTTTTATCTTTCCTTTTATTAGATCCGTAATGAGTTGTTATTCCTTTTACATTTGTATCCTCAAAAGCATCATGATGAATGCTAATATAAAGATCCGCCGCATGGTCTTTCGCTACTTTGACACGAGCTTGCAATTCTTCCTTTTGTTTTGTTTCTGGAAGTAAACTCGTATCTTTTTCACGTGTTAATATAACTTTTGCATCCGTTCTTTTTTCTAATTCTTTTTTTATATTTTGAGCTACTTTTAAATTAAGCTCTTTTTCGATCGTTCCAAATTTCTTTCCTTTCGTCCCTCTATCTCCTCCACCATGCCCCGGATCAATTACAATAGTTTTTCCTTTTAATCGTAAATCCTCTTTTGATATGTTTTTGTACCCTTTAGCATGTATGAAACTAACGCCTGTACCCATTATTAATATAATAAACAAAAGCAATATCGCTCTTTTTTTCATTTTAACAATCTCCTTATCAACTTTTCATTCCGTTTCTAATGAAAATAGTAATGAATGCTGATAAAGATAAAATGCAGATAATGTCGATTTCATTTAAAAATGACAAAAACGTGTAGAACGAAAATTCTACACGTTTTTATTTAAATAGAAATAAAATAGTACTCCATCTTCTGTATTCGAAACACCATATTCCGCACCATGTAGCTCCAAAATATTCTTTGAAATAGCAAGACCTAATCCTGTTCCACCTTTTGAACGTTGACGTGACGTATCTCCTCGATAAAAACGATCCCATATTTTTTCTAAATGTTCTAGTTCAATATGTGCTCCTTTATTTTCTACACATACTTTTACACGTTCATTCTCTTCTATTGTAGAAATAATAATATTCTCCTGTTCTGGTGTGTAACGAATTGCATTCGTAATAAAGTTAGTTATAACTTGTTCTATGCGATGTTGGTTTGCAACAACTTCAATTTTAGAAAGTTGTTTATGCACATGTAATTGCTTAGCTGTTATATCTGAGGTTAATTGCTCACATATATAATCAATCATCTCATCAATATGGAAAACATCCATTTTCATTTTATACGTACCAGATTCGAATTTTGATAACTCCAGCATATCAATAATGAGCATATCCATTTTATCTACTTCTTTTGACATTGCTTTAAAGTAATACTCCTTTTTATTACTAGCAACACCATCCTCCAAAATTGAAATACAGCTCTTCATTATACTTAAAGGTGTTTTTAACTCATGTGAAACACCCGCGATAAATTCTTTACGTGTATTTTCTAATTGCTTTTCTTTTTCTATATCTTGCTGCAATTGATGAATATACGAATGCAAAGCTTTAGAAAGCGTATTAATATTTTGTGATAAATCACCTATTTCATCCTTTGTCGTAATAGGTATCGTCTCAGAGAAATCTAAACCTGCAATTTTTTTGGTAGTGTTATTTATTTGTAATAATGGTTTGGCTATTTTTTTTGAGTAATAGAACGATATCAACACAATTAAAATTAGTACAAAGATAATTAAATATACATAATAATCCTTTATCATTTGTACTGCTTCATCAACTGGTTGCAATGATGTCATAGCAAAAATATAGTTTATCTCACCATCTGTAGCTGTTGTTGGTTTGATTAATAGCTTATATTTAATATTATTTTCTTCGTAATCCATTATTTCTGTAGAAGTAGCATCATTAGATTTTTGATTCAATAATAAATCAACCTGAAATTGCTTTATTCTATCTATAAGCACACGATTTCCATATATAAAGTTCGTTCCTACAGCCCCCTCTGGTAATTCCACGTTCTGAATGCTTCCTGCTAAATATAATTGTGAACTTTCTTTTGATGATACAGCTTTTGGCCCATACAACCTTTCTGACAGTTGCTTGTTCTCTAGCCCAACATTCTTCTCTTTTATTGTTAACATCGCAGGGACTACTATATCCCCTTTCTGTACTCCATCGATAATAATATGACTCCCTTGTTCTAAACTATATTTCATCCTTTCTATATCTTCTAAATTGATAAAACTATACAACGGTATGTGAATGGAACGTTCAGAAAATCTCTTATTTTCGCTAGAGTCTAATTGAATTTCTAAAGAGAAATCATTTGCATATTTTATATTACCTGCACGATCTAACGTTGTAATCCATGTCGCATTCTGTTGATAGAAATTTTGTTCCAATTCTTGAATTGCTTTCGCATCATCTCCAGCTTTTACATATGCTTTTTCAAAGGATTGAATATTCGTTTTAATATCATTCACTTTTCGATTTGCGTAGTATTGCTTAAAAAATATCGTTTGTCCCATAAAAATAGTTACTAAAATAAGTGTGCATAATGCTGTTGTTAATATAAATAACTTTAATACAATTCCTTTTTTCATACTTGTCCCTCAAATTTATAACCAACTCGTACAACAGTTACAATACAAGCTGCTTTTTGTCCTAATTTATGACGCAAATTACGAATATGACTATTAACAGTGCGATCATCTCCAGCGAATTCATAACCCCAAATTTTAGTAATTAGTTGTTCTCTCGAAATTACAATCCCTTGATTGTGCATGAGATACGTTACTATTTCAAATTCTGTATGCGTCAAATTTATGTCTTCTCCATCTATAGTTACTGTACGAGAAGGGAAATGTACATGAATACCGCTACTCGTTAATGTATCTTCAGTTGATACATTAACAGCGGCAGAATATCGGCTTTCCATTAACCGTTTTGCTCTTGCCAATAAAATAGGAGGGCTATATGGTTTTGTAATATAATCATCTGCTCCTAGTTCAAATCCGAGTAAAGTATCATCCTCATCCACCCGAGCCGTTAGCATAATGATAGGTACATTAGATTTCTTCCGAATTCGCCGACAGACCGCCCAACCATCTAATTCCGGTAACATAATATCTAAAATAATTAAATGCACCTCATGCTCTTCAAATATAGATAAGGCTTCTTTCCCATCAATCGCCTCTAAGACGTTATACCCTTCGTTTAATAAGTAATCCTTCATAATTTCACGTAAAATATCTTCATCTTCTACAATTAATATTGTTCTTTGCATCTTTATCTTCTCCACGATTTATTTTATCCCGCTTTAATGGGCAGTAAGACCCCAACCTCAAAATGCAGCGAAAGCAAAGAATTTAGCTGGGGATCAACTGCCCATAAAAGTCCGATTAGTGAGGGCTGATAATCAGTGGGGATGAAGAAAACCCCCACTGATTAAAGTTTCACTTTATTGTTAGGAAGAAATAGTTCATTTTATATGTTAACCAATTAGAAATCTTTCACTATTTCCGTCACTACCACATACAACATAGTTATATCAAGATAATAGCATGATAGTATAAAGATAAAATGCAGAGATAGCCTTACTATTGAAATTCTATTATAATTTTGTAATTGGAATGAATTTGAATCACATAAAGAACCAGAAGAAATAATATGATTTGGAGGTATCACGATGAGCCTTTTAATTAGAGAGTTAGAAACAAATGATTTAGATAATTTCCCGGAGATTGATGACAGTTTTATAGTGAATGCTCGGTTAATTCTTTCTCTTTCAAAAGTAAATAAACGCATAGAATATACAGTAGAAGACGTTCCGAGTTATGAAAAAAGTTATTTACAAAATCAAAATGATAATGAAGAACTGGCGTACAATGAATATATAAATAAACCGAATCAAGTAATTTACATAGCACTGTTACATAACCAAATCATTGGATTCATAGTATTGAAAAAGAATTGGAATCACTATGCTTACATAGAAGATATAGCGGTGGATAAAAAATATCGTACACTCGGAGTTGGTAAAAGTTTAGTTGATCAAGCAAAGCAGTGGGCAAAAGAAAACAATATGCCCGGTATTATGCTTGAAACGCAAAATAATAATGTCGCAGCATGTAAGTTCTATGAAAAATGCGGATTTGTAATTGGTGGATTTGATTTTCTTGTTTATAAAGGTTTGGATATGACAAGTGATGAAATTGCAATTTATTGGTATTTGCATTTCAAATGAGAATAGTTTATAACTTAAAAAAACTCAAAATAAAACCCCAATTTCTCTATATTAAAATTGAGAAATTGGGGTTAAGTTATTTAGAACAAGTAACTTATTAATAACCCTGCTGATAATAAGAAGCCGAAAATCGTATTTGTCATCGCTGTTGATTTCATTGCGATGCGCATATATCCGGGATCCTTTGCTCCTTTTTGGAAACTTTGAATTGCAGAGATTGGCTTTCTCAAACCTAGGAACATAACTAATGCCCAAGGGCTTATATAACCCATCAATACAATTACGGCAATCCATAAGTAAGCAATTAGAAACGCTACAGCTAGTGTTACGATTGCTTTTTCTCTCCCAAGGAGAATTACTAATGTCTTTCTTCCACCTTTAATATCTTCTTCGATATCTCGGATGTTATTCGACATGTTGATTGCACCGACTAAAATTCCAATTGGAATAGAAATCAATACACTTTCAGTCGTTATCGTATTCGTTTGAATAAAGAAAGCAATAAGTACAAAACATGTCCCCATTAACAATCCAGAAACTAATTCTCCAAATGGAGTGTACGCAATTGGTAATGGACCACCTGTATATAAATAGCCAACCGCCATCCCGATTAAACCAATAACAACTAACCACCAGCTACTATTCATACAAATATAAACTCCAATAATTGCTGCTACCACATACAATAAAAGCGCAACTGTTAACACATTTTTTGGTTTCAATCCATGACGGACAATTCCACCACCGATACCTACAGAATCAGCGGTATCTAATCCACGTTTGAAATCATAGTACTCATTAAATAAGTTCGTTGCTATTTGCAATGCTAAACATGCAGCCATCATCGCAATAAATAAAAGCCAATGAATGTCTGTAACATAAAGTGATGTTACTGTTCCTAAAATTACAGGAGAAAACGTCGCCGTTAATGTATGCGGGCGCGTCATCTTCCATATTAATTTAGCGGAACTAATTTCTTTTTCATTCCCCATAACTCTGTTCAATCTCCCAACCTTTTAAGTATAAATGACTAGCAGTATCTTTCTATCTATTTTCTGCCACGCATCTATTATATCAAAAAAAGAATTGGCGATAGAACTTTAATGCTCTTGCTTACACTATAATTTTGCATCAAAATATCGTTTTTTCTAATATGGGGTGGTACCCCTAATACCCCATATTAGAAAAAGAAGAGTTTGAATCCTTTAACGTACAGGGCGTTCCATATATCATTGTAAAGGATCATGAAAATAACATTCAAAAATTAATTCTTAGATTCAGCACTCAATCATTAGAAAAGGCTATTTTATAATAATCATCCCCAAAAAAAGAAACGAACATATATTGTTCGTTTCTTTTTTATGGGGTTTAATGCTCAAGAAAACTTATAACCGCATAAGTATATAGAACGACTAGAGCAAAGGCACATATTCCCATAATTATAATCGCTAGTGCGCTTTTCTCTTGTCTAAACCCTATAATCCCAAGAATAAATGCACTCAACATTGTTACCTTAAGCATTGTAGAAAGGTTGGGAATAGAATATCCACTCAACCAGGTAGAGAAACTTACAATTACAGAAAAAGAGAACAACGTTAGAACAATAGATAATATATTAATGTGCTTTCCATACTTCAGTTGCATTTCGCTAGCCTCTTTTCATTAGTGAATAATAGGTAGGTGACTATTATTATTTTATTCTAAATTTTCTTGAAAATCTACAACAAAAAGAAGAGGTTGTCCCAAAAAGTCGCTGAATAGTTACTTTTTTGCAACCTCTTTTCTTTATTTTTTACTTTCCTCTAGTTTAGAGATACTTGTTTCTTGTTCAGGTAACGTATCAAGAAAATCCGTTGCTCAAATTCGAACAACGGACCTCCTTTATATGAACCAATGTAAAACATCCTCAGCAATCTCTTCTGGTCTATCCCAATGCATTAAATGCCCTGTATCTGTATAAAGCTTAGTTGTAATATCAATATGCTTCCTAAATTCCGCAATTTGCAATTCTCTTATTTCTAAATAATTATGTGGAAGATCACAATACAATAATAAAATATCATTTTTAATTTTATTAGATTTCAACGTTTTATACACCGAATATTGAAACTTAATTACACTTCTAGCAGTATCGCCAGTAGCATGCCATTTCACTTTATTATCTTCTTCTCGCATTAAATCATAAACCGCACGTTCTATTAATGGTGACCACCTGCTATAAACCATTTTTTCTGACTGGATGAATGCTTCTTTACTGTCAAAAATGTATTCATCAAAATCTTTTTCGTAATGGGTAATTTCTTCTTCTAATGATCGCGGTGGACACTCTCCTTCTTTCGCATCTTTATATAGATTCGCAAAATAATCCGCGTTCATTTTACCATGATGATAACCACCATCTAACAATACCATTTTATTCACTTTTTCTGGACGTTCTGCTGCATAGTGAAGCGCAACACTTGCTCCCCATGAATGTGCTACTATATGAAATGTTTCTTTTCCTAGCTGCTCAAGTAATGCTACTACCCATTTTGTTAAATGAGATGCACCGTAATCTTCATCCTTCTCAAAATTTGGTGTTTTTCCATGTCCAGATAGATCAAACGATACAATATGATAGTTATCCTTTAAAAGCTGCGCTATTTCGATAAAACTTAATTTTGTACTTCCTAAACCATGAAAACAAATGATTTGAGGATTTCTTTTATCCCCCCATTCACAAACACTTGCTTCATATTCACCAAATTCTACAAAAAAGTGATTCATTTTTAATCTCCTCTAATTATTAGATATAAATTAGTTTGAATATGAAATTATCTTTTCTGTATAAATAGATTCAATAAAATTATCCAAATCCTTTTTCGTAAAGGATTTTATAGAATACGAGAGTTAACTCTAGTTGAAAGCACGAAACGCTTTTCATTTCAGTTAATGGTTAGACTACATCTTCACGCCTATGAAATGAATATGGTTTAATAATTGTAATATACGTCTATCATATGTGTGATGTTTCAAAGTTCTATCCAGTCCATTTTTTGCTATTTGTTTTCTTTCTTGTACATGTTCCAAATAATACTCTGCTTTTTGTATAAACTCTGGTGCACTATTAAACGTTTCTATTTCAACACCTGGTATGTAATGCTTTGCTACATCTGGTCGTATATCAGTTAGTTGAAAAGAACCTACGGCATTAATTTCAAAAGTCCTATTATTTACTGAATAGGCTTGGATATTTGCAGCATTACAATTCAATTCCTGATCATTAGGTGAACGGTGTAAATTTATATTGATTTTAGTCGATACGTAATATTGCAATGCATCCTCATACTTCGCAAGTGGCAAGACTTGTATTTTATCCTTTAATCTTTCATAATTCTTTAACTTCTCCCAACCGAACCCCACAATTTTTATATTTTTTTCTGCTAAATACTCTGAAATAGAATCAACAAAAGTAAGTCTATTTTCAAATGCTGTGCCTATAAAACTAAGATCATACTTATATGTATCTTCTTTATGAGAAGGTTTAAACACCTCATGATTAGCTGCTAACGGAAGATGAAACACATTATTACATCCTATCCCTCTATAAAACTTGATGCAATTTAAATCTTGCGTGAATATGTAATCATAATATGGAACAAGATGTTGTGTTACATCCATATAATAAGGATCATCTGTCAGCCAAAGTCCAGTAGTAAAACCCGCACTCTTTAGTACTGGCATGACACTAATAATTCCCTCGCTTAAACCACCAAGTACCAAAATAAAATCCGGTTTCATTTTTAATGCGGTTTCTATCGCTCGTTCTGGGTTCACCATAATTGTGTTACTGTTTACCTTTTGTAAACTATTCAAAATTGCTTCTTCAATCATTGGGTAATAAAAAGGAATTCCTGATTGAATAAATAAAATTTTCTTAGGCGTATTGTCTTTCATGTCGTTCCCCCTATTTCTCCATAATCAAAGCGGACGAAAATTTGCAGTCTTTATTCATTTTTATGACATCTTATTTTACATGTATAAGCAACGTTTATGTCCATTATGTTGAACTTCCCTCATTTTGGAATCTGTCATGAAGGAAATAAAATCAGATTATATTCAGCCAAATTATTAAACATAGAAAATGAATACATAAAAGAAAGAGCCCACTCATACGAGTAGGCTTTTTTCTTTAAAATCTATAAAACTATGATTACGGTCAAATCACTTCCAAACAACCCCTCGCCGCTCGTATTCCATTCTATATTCAACAGCAGCTGCAATTTTAGGGCTTGCGAACCTTTCCGTAATCCAAAGTCCTAAGTCAACTCCTGAAGTAACTCCTCTTGCAGTAATAACATTTCCTTGATCCACAATTCTGTAAGGAAGAAGCTCTGCTCCATATTCACTCATTTCACTCTGCGCCAAATGATGCATTGTCGCCTTTTTACCATTCACTATACCAGATGCAGCTAGTAACATACCTCCAGTACAAACTCCCGCAACAATCGTTCCTTCGTTGTGCATCTCTCTAATGATTTTAGTTAAAGTACCAAGTTCAGCTTGCTTTCGCGCTCCATGTTCAGCTTTATGATTCCAACCACCACCAGGTACAATTAACAAATCTGGGCGATTATCCATTCGTAAAAAATCATGTAGTGTAATCGTCACTCCAAACGAAGTAGTAACTTCTTTTTTCGGTTCACTTGATACGAATTCAACCGTAAATGGAGCCCCTTCTTCTATTGCTCTTTTCAGTACTTCAAAAGGTGCAAAGGAGACAAGTTCTCCAAAACCGTCAAACAATACAATTTGTATTTTCATTTTTTGAACACCTCATCGTCAAAAATCACTTTATCGGTTATTTACGAGCTGTAGGCAGAAAATATAACTTTATATAATATTTTAGATAAGAAGTTTTGAATTCCTCTAACAATTAATTTAAATACATCTAATATAAAAATACACATACAAAAACGCTATTCTTTCCTATCATTCTACAGAAAGAATAGCGTTTTTTTAGATTGTTAGCCTATATTTATCTATAACTCAACCAAGCATCGCCCCAGTCGGCATGATCGTTTCCAATACCGTTTCCTGCATCGTCAACTACTAGTTTTAATTCTTTCTTACCTGTAAGATCAACATCAACAAATTTGGCCGGGGTATTATAGTACATTGTGCCGCTATTAAATACTTCCGCTCCATCAAGTAGTACTTTAAACACGACCGAACCACCTTTACCGCCAGGTTCTTGGTCAATTCCTACATAAGAATTAAATTGTTTGTAAGTTGCCTTTGATATATCATAGGTAACTTCTGATTTCGCGTGAGTTCCGATTCCTTTTTTATACGTAATCGGGCCTGTCGTTCCGAGTAATGAAATTGGGTTTCCATCAGTACTTTTATCTTTTTGAACTGTTGCCCATCCGGCAGTTGCTTTTACCCATGGAATATCACTAAGATAAATACCACCAGAAGCGACTTGCACTTTCGTTGAAGTCACCACCGAATTCCCCAATTTTACGGAGACACCAACTTCTTTCATTCCTTTAAACTGAGTTGGCGGAGTGATAACAAACGAATATGTTTCTTCTCCTCTTGCCGGTAATTGAAAGTCCGTTGTGGATGGCTGTGCATTCCAGCCGTCTGGTAATTGAAGCTCAACTTTGCCAGGAGTTACTTTTTCCTTTATTTCATTTTGAACTTTTACTTTTAATATAGTAGAACCACCTTCAACAATAATTGGATTTGGTTCTACCTTTGCCGAAATGAGCTTTACTGCTGGAGTTACTTCTATTTGATTCGATTTACTAACCCTTCCACTATCTGTATTTACTTCCGCTTCAATGGCGTACTTGTTAGCAACTATATCAATTGGAACAGGTAAATCCGCCTCAATTGTTTTAGATCCTCCTGGTTCCATACCTTCAAAATCGACTTGAATTGGTTTCACATTCCAGCTCTCAGGAGCCTTTACAACCACTTCTCCAGAAGAAGATTTCAATGTACCAAAGTTTGATAAATGAACTTTTACCTTCACTGTATTTCCTGCTGTTACATTGTTCGTAGATTCTAACTCGAAACTGAGCATAGACTCAATTTTATAAGATTTACCTTGCTCCGTTTTAAAGGAAATCGTATCGCCATCCTTCGTATATTGCACTGGTGTGTTCGTTCCGACTCTTGTCACAGTAAATGGTGTATTGAACATCGGACTTTTTAACTTTACATCATTTCCGTGATCAGAAGTCACCTGAACAACTGTAGGAACACCATTTTTCCAGTCCGCATTAATCGTAAATGCACCGCGTACTCTTAGTCCTTTGTAAGAACCGTCCTTCCAAGCTTTCGGAAGTGCAGGCAATAGTTGAATGGAGTCGGTATGACTTTGAATTAACATTTCAGCAATTCCTGATGTCGCGCCAAAGTTTCCATCAATCTGAAACGGTGGATGCGTATCAAATAAGTTGCTGAGCGTACTTCCTGTAAGTTGCCCTTGCAAAATTTTATAAGCATGATCACCATCTAATAAACGTGCCCATAAGTTAATTTTATTCGCTTTACTCCAGCCTGTTCCTTCATCACCACGATGGTTTAAAGTAACTTTAGCGGCCTCTAGCCATTTTGGTGTTTTGTGATTAATCATACTTCCAGGATATAGCGCCACTAGCTGAGATATATGCCGGTGCGTTTCACCAGGGTCGTCAATATCATCCTTCCACTCTTGCACTTGACCGTATCTACCAATTTGAATTGGTGGGAATAATTTATCCCTTTTCGCCTTCAACTCATCACGAAATACATTATCAATCTGTAAAACTTCACTCGCTTCAATTACATTTGAAAACAACTCATATACTAACTGTTGGTCAAAGGCACATCCATTAGAAATGCCACCAAGCTCTGGAGACCAACACGGAGAAACAACTAACTTCTTATTTTGATCTTCCACTAAAAACTTACTATGAAACTCTGCTGCTTCTTTAAGAATCGGATAAATCTTTTCTTGTAAGTATTGTTTATCATCTGTAAATTTATAATGTTCCCAAACGTTTTGACCAATGAAGGCGTTCGCACTAGGTGCCCAGCCCCAGCCTAATCCCCAACCAGGTGCAGTAAATCCAAATGGATTATTCATCGTATTAACGGTCCATCCGCCGCCCTTAACACCGAAATGTTTTTCAGCTGAAACTCTTCCTGGTTCTCTTAATGAATCCACATAATCCATTAATGGCACAGCTGTTTCAGACAGATTTGTCACTTCTGCCGGCCAATAATTCATTTGCAAATTAATATTGAAATGATAGTCACTTTCCCACGGTGGTGTGTTCGAATTATTCCATACACCTTGTAAATTTGCAGGGAGCGTTCCTGGTCTTGAAGAAGAAATAAGCAAATACCTTCCATATTGGAAGAATAGTTCTTCTAAATACTTACTGTTTTCTTTACTGTAAGACGCTAGTAGTTCATTTGTTGGAACAGATGGTTGTTCCCCTCCTAAATTTAAAGAAACACGATTAAATAAAGAGAGGTAGTCTTTAATATGTGTATATTTTAAAACCTCATAACTCTTTTTCGAAATAGCAGACATGACTTTTTCAACCTTTTCATGTGGATCTTCCCCTTTATAAGTAGGGTATTTATTTTCATAATCAGTTGCCGCAGTCATAATAATTGTTAAGGTATCTGCATTTGCTACTTTTATTTTTCCATTTTCTGCTGTTAACGTACCGCCCTCATTCAATACTTTGAATGCTGCTTCGTATTTCATTCCATTATTCGTTATTTGTCCTTTCATCGTGATTTTATTATCTACGGACGTTACTTCCCCTCCTTGTGCGCTCGTTGGTCTCACATCTAATGAAATCTTTTTCGCTTCACTAGCCGTTAAACGCATGACCATAACGCGATCAGGATAACTTGTGAAATATTCTCTATTGTATTGAACATCTTTATAGTTATAAGAAACAGTAGCAATTCCCTCATTTACATTTAATTCTCTGCGATAATTGGAAAATGAAGTCGCATCTGGCATATTAAAATCTAAGTATATGTCTCCAAAATTTTGATAGGAACCAAACCCTTTTTGAAGACCTGTAAGAAATTGTGAAGATTCCCTTTCTGCTCCTGATTTATCACCTTTCGATAATTTTTCTCTAATACTACCTAAATGACTCGCTGCCCCATCACGATTCCCAAAAGTATACTCACTCGTACTGCTCGGTCCGCCAGTCCAAAGTGTTTTTTCATTAAACTGAATACGTTCTTGCTGGACTCCGCCAAAGACCATGCCGCCCATATAACCATTACCGATTGGCAATGCTTGTTTTTCCCAATCTTTTGCTGGCTGATTGTACCAAAGCATTAATTTCTTTCCTTCTGGTTTTGGAGTTTCAATTGTAATAGGTGATGTTGCCTCTACCTTACTAAACTCTCCCGTGCTTCCTAAAGAGAATAATAAAGTACCAAAAAGCAATCCCCCTGTTAATAAGTTTTTAAGTTTCAAATTTCCATCCCCTTTTGAAAAGCGAATGTAAAATGTCCCCTTCTACGCATTGACTTATTCTATTCTCCCCATGAAATTCGCTATTCTTTTATATGGAAGTATAATAGGCAAAAAACATTTGCCTATTATACTTCTTGTTATATACGCGAAATGATTATCTAGTAAATGCTGCGGTTACGCCGCCATCAACTGTAATCATACATCCCGTTGTTTTATCCGCCTTTGAAGAGGCAAAGAAAGCAATCGATTCAGCGATGTCTTTCGAATAAATATTAACCAATAATGTTGTACGTTTACGGTAATGCTCCTCTAATTGATCAGGCTCGATACCATATGCTGCGGCACGTTCTTCACGCCATTTTGAACCCCAAATAGCTGATCCTTGCAGAACCGCATCGGGAAGAACTGAATTTACACGAATACCATACTCACCGCCTTCAGCTGCAATACATCTTGCTAAATGCGTTTCAAGTGCTTTTACAGAGCTATATGCTGAAGCATTTTTCCCGGCATATACCGAGTTTTTTGAGCCGACAAATACCATGTTCCCACCAATTCCTTGCTGTTTCATTTGCTTGAATGCTTCACGTGCTACTAAAAAATATCCCGTTCCAAGAACATTCATATTTAAATTCCATTCCTGAAGCGTTGTTTCATCAAATGGGCTCGATGTCGCAAGTCCTGCATTGTTCACGATACAATCAATGCCTCCGTAAGCAAGTGCTGCCTGCTCAAATGCCGCCTTCACTTCTTCTTCTTTTGTTACATCCATTTTTACCGCGAGCGCACGATCTTCGCCATACTTCTCGTTAATTTCAGCCGCAACTTTTTCTGCCCCTTCAAAGTTCAAATCAGCAAGTACTACATGTGCGCCTTCTAAAACGAGGCAGCGTCCTGTTTCACTTCCAATTCCGCCAGCACCACCTGTAATAAAGGCAACTTTGCGAGAAAATTCTGCTTCAGCTGGTGCTAACGATAATTTATATAGCTCTAATGGCCAGTACTCCACATTGTAAGATTCATTTTCATTTAAAGAAACGAAGCGTCCAAGTGTTGTGGAACCTTTCATTACTGAAATCGCCCTATGATACAGCGCACCACTTACTTTTGACATCGCCACATTTTTACCGGTATTCACCATACCGATACCAGGAATTAAAATTACACGAGGTGCAGATTCAAACATTTTGTCTCCTTCGTATTTGTTACGTTCAAAGTAAGCTTTATACTCTTCTTTAAAGCTTTCCACACCAGCTTTCATTTTCTCTATTAATCCGTCCGTGTCTTTCGTTTCCGGATCCCAATCGATATAAAGAGGACTGCGCTTCGTATGAACTAAATGATCAGGACAAGCCGCTCCAACTTGCGAAAGCTCTCGTACATTGTGGCTGTTTACAAATTGAAGTACTTCATCTGCATCATCATAGGATAATAGCATCTTCTTTTCATCGCTAACTGCCCCGCGAATAATCGGCATTACTTTTGCAAGAATTCTCCTACGCTCTTCTACTGAAAGTGCTTCGTATTTTTGACCTCCAAATACAGTACTTTCATTCACTCGCTCATTGATATATTGTTCTGCCTCATTAATAACAGCAATCGTTTTTTCATAACTCTCCTTCGCCGTATCTCCCCAAACGACTAGGCCGTGTTTTTCCATTAACACTAGTTCAGCATTTGGATTATTTTTCACGCCTTCTGCAATCATTTTAGATAACGTAAATCCAGGGCGCACATACGGAACCCAAACGAAACGATTACCGTAAATCTCCTCAGCAATTTGTCTTCCGTTATGTGCGCAGCAAAGACTAATAATGGCATCTGGATGTGTATGATCTACATGTTTAAAAGGTAAGAAAGCATGCAATAATGTTTCGATAGACGCACGCGGATGCTTGCTATCAATCATACAATGTGCTAAGTACTCTACCATTTCTTCGTCTGGCATTTCTTCGCGCTCCATTAATAAACGAATGTCTTCCATTCTTAAACCAGTAAAGTTTTGTGCTTTCATAGTCGCTAAATCAGATCCACTTCCTTTCACCCACATGACCTCTATATCATGACCGCGAAAATCTTTTTCAAATGTCTTTACCGATGTGTTTCCGCCGCCCCAATTACATACTGCACGGTCAGTTCCAATTAAATTCGAACGATACACTAATTCGTCTACTCCTTGCGATAATTGTGTTGCCTTCGTTTCGTTCCATAAACTTTTAACCATATTTTTACCCCCGTTATTTTTTATTGTTTTATTATTTTGGATACGAAAATAATGTGTATTTGTATGTTCAAGAGTTTCCTATTACTTGCGATTCTTTTCAGCACTACAGTTGGTACAATTTCATTCCAATTCAGAAAAATATGCTCTATAGTAATCCCCCGATATGCAATCAGGGGATCTTATCATTAATGGTATAATGGGCCAAAGTTTTGGCAGGCGCGATAATCTGCTGCTTCTGGGTCTTTTGTTCCGAACATACCCCATGCACTCGGTCTGAATATGTTCTCTTCTTTGACGTTATGCATATTTACAGGAATTCGGAGCATGGAAGCAAGAGTAATTAAATCATTGCCAATATGTCCGTAGCTAATTACACAGTGGTTAGCACCCCAATTGTTCATTACAGTGTAAACATCTTTAAAGGCACCTTCTCCTGTTAAATTTGGTACAAACCAAGTTGTTGGCCAAGTTGGATCGGTTCTTTCATCCAATACGTTGTGAACCTCTTTCGGTATTTCAACTGTGTAACCTTCTGCAATTTGTAAAACAGGACCTAATCCTTTTACAAGGTTGAGACGAGCTGCTGTTACAGGCATATTTCCCTTCGTTAAGAAATCACTTGAGAATCCACCTCCGCGGAAATAGCCAGTTGAAGCTGGTCTCCAAGAAGTCGCCGCTAGACAATTTTGAGCTTCTTCCTCCGTAATTTCCCAAAACGGTTTTATAGCAGGCTTTCCATCTTTCGTTTGTTGTCCTGTACCATCAAGCGCAGCGGAACCGGAGTTAATCATATGAATAAATCCATTTGCCGCCAATCCTTCCGGTTTATGCCCTGTCACGCGTTCTACCGCCTCCGGGCTCCAATACGTTCTTACATCTGCAAAAACTTGAGCCGTATTTGTTAATAAATGGCCAAATAACATCGTAACCCCATTTAAACTATCATTTTCAGTAGCCATAATGTATGGAGGTCGAATTCCGTTCCAATCAAAGGATGAATTTAAAATTGTTTCCATAAAATCACCATTCGGGAAATGGTCCGTCCATTGGCGTTGACCTTGGAAACCTGCAGAAATGGCGTTATGTCCTAATGCTTCTTCACCATAGCCAAGTTCCTCTAGTTTCGGATTTCCAACCATAAGATCTCTTGCAATTAACGTCATTTTAACGCTCGTTTCCCAATCTTTATTCTTTTGCTCCCTTGATCGTTGCATTTCTTCTGCATTATTATCTGGGCCTTCTGGACAATACTCCTTCACCCAATTTAAAGCCATTGCATATTCTTCCTTATCATAAATCTCTTCATCTATCCTTCTTACAAATTCAGACATGTCGATGTATTCATTTCTCATTCCTAAATAATCTTGGAAAAATTCAGGTTGGACGGAACTACCGGCAATCCCCATAGAGACAGATCCCATCGAAAGATACGATTTCCCTTTTAAAGTAGCAACAACAAGACCAGACTTTGCAAATTGGAGTAACTTTTCCTGCACATCTTCAGGAATGGATGTATCACTTAAATCTTGCACATCTTTCCCGTATATGCCGAAAGCCGGAATGCCCTTTTGATTGTGGGCAGCTAGGACAGCCGCAAGATACACTGCCCCGGGACGTTCTGTTCCATTAAATCCCCATACTGCTTTTGGAATATCGGGATTCATATCCATTGTTTCAGAACCATAGCACCAGCATGGTGTAACAGTGATAGAAACACCGACTCCCTCTCTTGCAAATTTTTCAGCCGCTTTAGCCGATTCAGCCACACCGCCGATACATGTATCAGCAATGACACATTCTACCGCTTCCCCATTATAGTGACGCAAATTTTCAGTTAATAAGTTCGCTACCGATTTTGCTAGATTCATCGTCATATCTTCAAGAGATTCACGTACACCATTTCTTCTCCCGTCAATAGTTGGTCTTATGCCGATTTTTGGTAGTTTATTGTAAAATCTATTATGAACAGTTTTCATTTTAAAACCCCTTTTTCGTTACATTTTGGTCGATTATTTCGGTAAAGCGGCCGTATGCTTCCTGCCATTCTGATTGATTTTGAGGTTGATACTGTTTAACAGGAAACGAATTTTCAACAATGTCTCTACCTTCCTTTAAATCTTTTATTTTCCCGAGTGCAATCCATTGGGATAATGCATTTCCAATCGCACTCGCTTCAACCGGTCCGGCTATAACAGGGCGGTTTGTCGCATTTGCGGTAAATTGACAAAATAAATCATTTTGAATACCACCGCCGCCCATATGGATAACCTCTATTGATTTACCAGTTAAAGCTTCTAGTTTTTCTAAGAACCTGTTTAAAATCTTTTCAATAAAATTGCCACACCTGCCAATAAGCAACTCTGTCTACTATTTTCAAGCGT
>NZ_JAQFNK010000030.1:0-48443 GCF_027710505.1 Bacillus cereus group sp. TH152-1LC
GAACACGGAAGTTAAGCTCTCTAGCGCCGATGGTAGTTGGGACCTTGTCCCTGTGAGAGTAGGACGTCGCCAAGCAATTAAAAACACAAGTCTTTTGACTTGTGTTTTTTGTGTTTTCAAACAGTACGTAAAAAGAAGTAATGATAATACAAACACGTTGCCCAAGGATTAATCATATTATATAAGAGGTTGATGTATATTTTTCTGTAAATTGTTAAGGAATAGGAGTATAAAATATGTCCATTTAAATTAGGGAGGGAAGGATATGAAATCAAAAAATGAAGTTTGTATTGTTTGTGAGACAGAAAGAAAAGAAGGGATATATGTTTATAATAATTTAATATGTTATGAATGTGAAAAAGATATGGTGAATACGGAGACAAATGATCCGAAGTATATATATTATTTAAAACAGCTTCGGAAATTAGAAGTATCATATTTTTAAATAGGCATATGCCTATTATTTTTTTTGTTCTGTATAATAGAGGAAGAATGAAATAATAAGGAAGAGATATAGATGAATCAAAATCGCATACCTTTATATGAGGCATTAATAGAGTTTAAAGAAAGAGGACCGTTGTCCTTTCATGTTCCAGGTCATAAAAATGGTTTAAACTTCCCTAGGGAGGCAGTAGAGGAGTTTAAAGATATACTATCTATCGATGTAACTGAGTTGTCAGGGCTGGATGATTTACATAGTCCATTTGAATGTATAGATGAGGCACAACAATTATTAGCTGATGTATATGAAGTGGAAAAAAGTTATTTTTTAATTAATGGTTCAACAGTAGGGAACTTAGCAATGATTTTGTCTTGTTGCGGGGAAAATGATATTGTTCTTGTACAAAGAAATTGTCATAAATCAATTATTAATGGTTTAAAATTAGCGGGAGCAAATCCAATTTTTTTAGATCCATGGATTGATGAAGCTTATAATGTACCAGCGGGAATTCATGATGAAGTTATTAAGGAAGCAATTGAAAAATATCCAAATGCTAAAGCACTCATTTTAACGCATCCTAATTATTATGGTATGGGGATGAATCTAGAGGCAAGCATCACTTATGCACATGCACATAAAATCCCCGTTTTAGTAGATGAGGCACATGGTGCTCATTTTTGTTTAGGGGGGGCATTTCCAAAGTCAGCATTAGCATATGGTGCAGATATTGTAGTTCATTCTGCACATAAAACATTACCCGCCATGACGATGGGATCTTATTTACATATCAATAGTCGCCTAGTAAAAGAAGAAAAAGTTTCTACCTATTTAAATATGCTACAATCGAGTAGTCCATCGTATCCAATTATGACTTCTCTTGATATTGCACGCTTTACAATAGCGCGTATAAAAGAAAAGGGACAGGATGAAATTGTCGAGTTTTTACGGGAATTTAAAGAAGAATTGTGTTCTATCCCACAAATAGCTATTTTACAATATCCATTACAAGACGAGTTAAAGGTTACCGTACAGACACGTTGTCAGTTATCAGGATACGAATTACAGTCTGTATTTGAAAAGGTCGGTATATATACAGAAATGGCGGATCCATATAATGTCCTATTTATTTTGCCCTTGCAAGTAAATAAGGAGTATATGAAGGCTATAGAGATGATCCGAGTGGTATTGCAATATTATGAGGTGAAAGACAAGAAGGAATCTATTCGTTATACTTATAAAGGAGAAATTTCTCCTTTACCGTATACATATAAACAACTGGAAGGATATGAAACAAAAGTAGTATCTGTAGAGGAAGCAGTTGGGATGATAGCGGCAGAAATGGTGATTCCGTATCCACCTGGAATTCCATTGATTATGTATGGGGAAAGAATTACTTCAGAACATAAAGAGCAAATTATGTATTTAGAGAAAGCAGGCGCTCGTTTTCAAGGCAGTACGAAATATATGAAAGTGTATGATATAGAAAGTGGGTTTTAGGATGAAGGGATTATTTGTAACAATTGAAGGTCCAGAAGGTTCTGGTAAGACAACGTTAATTCAAAGTTTATTGCCATACTTTGAACAAAAAGAACAAAAGGTAATGGCGACGAGAGAACCAGGTGGTATTGCGATTTCTGAGGATATTAGAACGATTTTACATAAACAAGAATACACGATGATGGAAGCACGTACAGAGGCGCTTCTGTACGCTGCTGCACGTAGACAACATTTAGTGGAAAAAGTTATGCCAGCGCTTAACGAGGATTACCTTGTACTATGTGATCGTTTTATAGATAGCTCTTTAGCGTATCAAGGATATGCAAGAGGATTAGGTATGGATAAAGTATTTGAAATCAATCGTTTCGCAACAGAGGACTGTATGCCTAGTTTAACGATTTACTTAGACATTGAACCAGAGATTGGTTTAGCTCGAATTGAAAAAGATGCAGGACGTGAAGTGAATCGATTAGATATGGAAGATATCTCTTTCCATAAACGTGTGCGTGAAGGATATTTACAAGTTGTAGAACGTTTCTCAGATCGTATTGTATTAGTAAATGCTGATCAACCAATGGAAAAACTTATAGAAGAAGTTGTTCAGATTATAGAAGATAAATTGTTATAATAGAAGGAAAGAATGAAATAAGTGAGGTATGCATTATGACGAAGACGTGGGAGCAGCTTTCTGCTATACAACCCATCGGTGTAAAAATGTTGATGAATAGCATTGCAAAAGAGCGTATATCCCACGCTTACTTGTTAGAGGGAGGGAAAGGGACAGGAAAATTTGCGACGGCAATTCAAATGGCAAAGAGTTTCCTCTGTTCTCAGCGGAATGGGGTAGAGCCTTGTCATGTATGTACAAATTGTAAGCGAATTGATTCAGGTAACCACCCGAACTTACATATTGTAAAACCAGACGGATTATCTATTAAGAAGCAACAAATTCATGATTTACAAGAAGAGTTTTCAAAAACAGGATTAGAGGCAAATAAAAAAGTATATATTATTGAGCACGCAGACCGCATGACAGCAAATGCAGCGAATACACTCTTGAAATTTTTAGAAGAACCGAGTAGTGATACAACAGCTATTTTACTTACTGAACAAAGTCATCAAATTTTAAATACGATTTTATCTCGCTGTCAAGTTGTTACATTTAGACCATTACCTACGGAATCTTTAATTAGAAGATTACAGGATGAAGGTATTACGGCATCTTTATCAACACTTGCTGCACAACTCACGAATAGTTTTGATGAAGCTTTAGCTTTATGTAGTGATGAATGGTTTGCACAAGCACGAGCTTTAGTGATAAAATTATGTGAAGCGCTCGAAAAGGATAAAGCCTCTATTTTTTTTGTACAAGAAAAATGGGGAAAACACTTTGGAGAGAAAGAACAATTACAGCAAGGTTTAGATATGTTACTCCTTATTTATAAGGATTTATTATATGTTCAACTTGGAGAAGAAGATCGTCTTGTTTTTCATGAGCAGAAAGAGATGTTTGAATCTTTCTCCTATGCTCAGAAGCGCATTGTATCAGCTCTCTTTAATATATTAGAGGCAAAAAATAGAATCAACGCTAATGTAAATGCGCAGCTTGTGTTCGAACAGTTAGTGTTGCGGTTGCAGGAGGGATGACCGTTTTGTATGATGTAGTAGGTGTTCGCTTTAAGAAGGCCGGAAAGGTGTACTATTTTGATCCGAACCAGTTCGATATCTCTGAAAATGAGTTTGTAATTGTAGAAACGGTAAGAGGTATTGAATACGGAAAAGTAGTTATTACCAAAAAGCAAGTTGATGAAAACGACGTTGTATTACCGCTAAAAAAGGTTATTCGTATTGCAAATGAAAATGATCGTACCATTGTTGAAGAGAACAAACATGCTGCGAAAGAAGCATATCAAGTTTGTCAGCAAAAGGTAGTAGAGCATAATCTTGATATGAAACTTGTAGATGTAGAGTATACGTTCGATCGCAATAAGATTATTTTCTACTTTACTGCGGATGGTCGGATTGATTTCCGAGAACTGGTGAAGGACTTAGCAGCAATTTTTAGGACAAGAATTGAACTAAGACAAATCGGTGTTCGTGATGAAGCGAAGATGCTTGGTGGTATTGGTCCGTGTGGTCGTATGCTTTGTTGTTCTACTTTTTTAGGTGATTTTGAACCTGTATCTATTAAGATGGCAAAGGATCAAAATTTATCATTAAATCCTGCAAAAATCTCTGGTTTATGTGGTCGTTTAATGTGTTGCTTAAAATATGAGAATGATGAATACGAGGCAGCAAAGGAACAACTTCCTGATTTAGATCAACGTATACAAACCCCGCATGGTACTGGCCGTGTTATCGGATTAAATATTTTAGAAAGATTAATTCAAGTGGAACTAGTAGACAAGGAACGGATAGTAGAATATACGTTAGATGAGTTAGTGAATAAAGGGGTCGTTTCGAGTCAAACCACAGATTAATGAGGTGGGTGCTTGTGGAGAAAAAAGATATTTTTGCATCGGTTTCTAGTATGGAAGAGCAAATTGGACATTTATACAAACAGTTGGGAGAATTAAAACAACATCTTGCAGAGTTGTTGGAAGAAAACCAACATATAAAAATGGAAAATGAAAATTTGCGACACCGTTTTGAAGAAGTGCAGATTAAAGAAAAACAAAAAACTCAAAAACGTAAAGAAGTGAAGCCGAAGACAGCTGATATTGGTGAAGGCTACGATAATTTAGCAAGACTATATCAAGAAGGTTTTCATATTTGTAATCTGCATTATGGAAGTGTACGTAAAGAGGGAGATTGTTTATTCTGCCTGTCATTTTTAAATAAAAAGTGAAATTACCTTTCCAATGATAATTGGAAAGGTAATTTTTTATACATGAGAGTAGAATGAAATATGTTTTTTATTAGTAGAAGATGAAATAGGGTAGGTTAAGTGTAAGAAAAGGAGTAACATATGAATTTATATGAAGATGAACGTTTAGATTACTTATTAGCGCAAGATATGAAGATTGTACAAAGCCCATCAGTATTCAATTTCTCGTTAGATGCTGTTTTACTTGCAGACTTTGCTTGGGTACCAATTCAAAAAGGTAATTTACTTGATTTGTGTACAGGTAATGCAGTTGTGCCGCTTCTATTAAGCACAAGAACGAAAGGGAATATTACAGGTGTGGAAATTCAAGAACGTTTATATGATATGGGAATCAGAAGCGTTCAATACAATAAGTTAGAAGAAAGAATTCACTTAATACACGGGGATTTGAAAGATATGCCGGAGAAACTTGGACGTCATCAATATGATGTTGTCACATGTAATCCGCCTTATTTTCAAACACCTGCAACGTCTGAGAAAAATATGAATGAACATTTAGCGATAGCTCGTCATGAAATTATGTGTACATTAGAGGATGTTGTATCTGCAAGTAGTCAGCTAGTAAAGCAAGGCGGGAAAGTAGCATTTGTACATCGCCCCGGCCGTTTACTAGATATTGTTACATTAATGCGTAAATACAAAATCGAACCAAAACGTGTACGATTTGTTTATCCAAAGGCAGGGAAAGAAGCGAATACGTTGTTAATTGAAGGAATTAAGGATGGAAACGCAGATTTAAAAATATTGCCACCTCTTTTTGTATATGAAGAAAATAATGAATATACAAAGGAGATTCGTTCAATTTTATATGGAGAAGAATAAGCATTGTTTTTATGTAGTAGAGTGCTCTGACGGAAGTTATTATGCTGGATATACAAATCATATAGAGAAGCGGATTCAGACACATAATAGCGGAAAGGGAGCTAGGTATACGCGTGCTAGACTTCCTGTTGTTTTAAAATATGTAGAATTTCATGAAGATAAGCGTACAGCTATGCAAGCAGAGTACTATTTTAAGCAATTAAATAGAAAACAAAAAGAAGAATATATGCAAAAAGGAGAACGCTATGTGGCAACAAAAAAGCTTTCAACAAAATGAAAAGGGAGTTTTATATTTAGTACCAACTCCTATTGGAAATTTAGAAGATATGACATTTCGTGCAATCCGAATTTTAAAAGAAGCTGATTTAATTGCTGCTGAAGATACGAGACAAACGAAAAAACTTTGTAATTACTTCGAAATTGAAACACCTGTTATGAGTTACCATGAGCATAATAAGGAAGTAAGTGGGAAAAAAATATTAGATAAGTTAGACGAAGGAAAGACAGTAGCACTTGTTAGTGATGCTGGTATGCCGTGTATTTCCGATCCAGGTTACGATATTGTCGTAGAGGCTGTAGCGGAACAGTATCATGTTATCCCGCTTCCTGGGGCGAATGCAGCCCTTACAGCGTTAATTGCGTCAGGCCTTGAAACAAAACAATTTTATTTCTATGGATTTTTACAAAGAAATAAAAAAGAAAGAAAAATGGAGTTAGAGAAGCTTCGTTATGTACAAACTACAATGATGTTTTATGAAGCACCTCATCGTTTAGATGATACTTTAATCTCGATGCAGGAAGTGCTGGGAAATAGAGAAATTGTATTATGTCGAGAGTTAACGAAAAAATTCGAGGAATTTATTCGTGGAACAGTCGAGGAAGCAATTGAGTGGACGAAACAAAATGAAGTTCGTGGTGAGTTTTGTATTTTAGTAGCTGGTTCAACGGAAGAACCTGCCCCAGAAGAACAATGGTGGGAATCTATTTCGGTATATGATCATATTGAACATTATATAAACGAAAAAGGTATGAATTCAAAAGAGGCGATAAAAACAGTCGCTAAAGATCGAGATTTGTCGAAACGCGATGTATATCAAATCTATCATGTCGATAAAAAATAAGCTTCTCATAATTGAGAAGCTTATTTTGCAGTTTCGATATAATCTTGAAGTTCGTTTAAGATTTGCTCAGCGCCTTCTTTGCTTAAGATAATTTTACCTTCAGCTAAAGATAGGTTACCATCAGATACTTCACCAGTTACTTGGCAAGTCATGTTTGGCTTATATTTTTTTAAGATGATTTTCTCGTCATCAACGTAGATTTCAAGAGCATCCTTTTCTGCAATACCTAAAGTACGGCGTAATTCGATTGGAATTACTACACGACCTAATTCATCAACTTTACGAACGATACCAGTAGATTTCATAATTCTTTTCCTCCTAAAGAAATAGTTTATAAGTTTCGAGTCTATTTTCTAGATTCGTCATTTTTCGACAAAATACCCTATGGACATATGATACCAATCATTTACATTTCCGTCAATTCTTAAATTCTATATTTTTTAAAAAGATTTATAGATTTCTTACTTCTTATATATAATAGAATGCGAGTAATTTCTACTATTATTTAACTTTATTTTCTGAAAAATTTATAAATTGCAAGTGAGGATTGTATATTTTCTTGAAATATGAGTAATAGATGATAAAGGCACTAGGTATTAACTCGTTTTTTATCCCATGTTAACGAGCAGTAAGATTCCCACTTCAAAACTCGATTGGAGGAAAGAAGTCCAGTGTGGATCGGGCTGCTCGTAAAAGCTCGATTAGTGCGGACTAATAATCCGCGGGAGTGAACAAAGCCCCACAGATTAAAGTTTCACTTTATATATAAGTTTTTGATATACTGTTTATAAATACATATGAGGTTATCCGGGAGGTCCAAAACAATGACAGAGGAAAACAAGTCCTTTTATATTACTACCCCAATTTATTATCCAAGTGGAAAATTACACATTGGACATGCTTATACAACAGTAGCAGGAGATGCGATGGCACGATATAAGCGTATGCAAGGATATAATGTTCATTATTTAACAGGAACTGATGAGCATGGACAGAAGATCCAAAAGAAAGCAGAAGAATTAAACGTGACACCACAAGCATATGTGGATAACATCGTTGCAGGAATTAAAGAACTTTGGGAGAAGATGGATATCTCTTATGATGATTTTATTCGTACAACTGAAGATCGTCATAAAGATGTTGTTGAAAAAATCTTCAAGCAACTAGTAGATCAAGGTGATATTTATCTTGATGAATATGAAGGTTGGTATTCTGTACAAGATGAGACATTCTATACAGCGCATCAATTAGTAGATCCAATTATGGAAGGTGACAAAGTAGTTGGAGGAAAAAGCCCAGATAGTGGTCATGATGTAGAACTTGTTCGTGAGGAGTCGTATTTCTTTAGAATGGGTAAATATGTCGACAGACTATTAAAATTCTATGAAGATAATCCACATTTCATTCAGCCAGAGTCTCGCAAGAATGAAATGATTAATAACTTCATTAAACCAGGCTTAGAAGATTTAGCTGTTTCTCGTACTTCATTTGACTGGGGAGTTCGTGTTCCAGGCAACCCAAAACACGTTATTTACGTATGGGTTGACGCATTATCTAACTACATTACAGCATTAGGTTATGGAACAGAAAATCAAGAGATGTATAAGAAGTTCTGGCCGGCTGATGTGCATTTAGTTGGAAAAGAAATCGTTCGTTTCCATACAATTTATTGGCCAATCATTTTAATAGCATTAGACTTACCTCTTCCGAAAAAAGTCTTTGCTCATGGTTGGATTTTAATGAAGGATGGAAAGATGAGTAAGTCAAAAGGGAACGTAGTAGATCCAGTTACATTAATCGATCGTTACGGATTAGATGCATTACGTTATTACTTACTTCGTGAAGTTCCATTCGGATCTGATGGCGTATTCACACCAGAAGGATTCGTGGAGCGTATTAATTTCGATTTAGCAAATGACTTAGGTAACTTATTAAATCGTACAGTAGCTATGATTGATAAGTACTTTAACGGAGAAATCCCTGCATTTAAAGCAAATGTAACGGAATTCGATGAAACGTTAGTAACGTTTGCACAGGATACATTGAAAAAAGTAGAAGAAGCAATGGAGAATATGGAATTCTCTGTAGCATTAAGCTCAATTTGGCAATTGGTTAGCCGTACGAATAAATATATTGATGAAACACAACCTTGGGTATTAGCAAAAGATGAGAATGATCGTGAAAAGTTAGCTTCTGTAATGGCCCATTTAGCAGAAGTACTTCGTCAAACAGGTATTATGCTTATGCCATTCTTAACAGTAGCACCAAGCAAGATGTTTGCTCAGCTTGGCCTTACTGATGAAGCACATAAGTCTTGGGAAAGTCTATCTACAGTTGGCTGTATTCCAGCTGGAACAAAAGTAGAAAAGGGACAACCAATTTTCCCACGCTTAGAAATGGAAGTAGAGGTAGAGTACATTAAAGAACAAATGAAAGCCTCTGCTCCTAAAGTAGAAGAGAAAAAAGAAGAAGAACCGAAGGCAGAAGAAATTACAATTGATGATTTCTTTAAAGTAGAATTACGCGTAGCTGAAGTATTATCTGCTGAGCCTGTGAAAAAAGCAGATAAGTTGTTAAAAATCCAGCTAGATTTAGGTACAGAAAAGCGTCAAGTTGTTTCTGGAATTGCAAAATTTTATTCGCCAGAAGACCTAAAAGGTAAAAAGGTTATTTGTGTAACAAACTTAAAACCTGTAAAACTACGCGGTGAATTATCACAAGGTATGATTTTAGCGGGTGAGGAGAATGGCGTATTGTCATTAGCAACAATCGACCAAAATCTACCAAACGGTACAAAAATTAAGTAATTAAGACAAGAAAAGAGATGTTTCACGTGTAACATGTGTGAAGCGTCTTTTTTCTTTTTACACTCTCAATTTTTGCATTAAGATTGTAGTATTGTTATCGTTAAGCTAGTAAAGAGCTTATTTGTGTAGAATAAACTTGATTTCAATATAAAAGGAGTTATGTATGATGTTGTTTGATACACATTCACATTTGAATGCAGACCAATTTGAAGAGGATTTGCAAGAAGTTATTGCACGAATGAAAGAAGCGGGAGTTACTTATACAGTTGTTGTTGGTTTTGATGAAGTAACGATTAAAAAGGCGATTGAATTAGCTGAAACTTATGATTTTATTTATGCTGCGGTTGGATGGCATCCAGTTGATGCAATCGACATGACGGAAGAACATTTAGCTTGGTTAGAAGAACTTGCTTCCCATCCTAAAGTTGTTGCACTTGGAGAAATGGGCTTAGATTATCACTGGGATAAGTCTCCAAAAGAAATACAGAAGGAAGTATTCCGTAAACAAATTGCATTAGCGAAAAAAGTAAAATTGCCGATTATTATACATAACCGCGATGCAACTCAAGATATTGTTGATATTCTAGAAGAAGAGAATGCGGCTGAAGTGGGAGGCATTATGCATTGCTTTAGTGGCAGCGTAGAAGTAGCAGAGCGATGTGTTGATATGAACTTTTTAATTTCGTTGGGCGGACCAGTTACATTTAAAAATGCTAAGAAACCGAAAGAGGTTGCTGCAGAGATTCCGTTAGAGAAATTGTTAATAGAGACGGACTGTCCATATTTAACACCACATCCATTTCGAGGGAAACGAAATGAACCGAGTTATGTAAAACTCGTAGCAGAAGAAATTGCGAACTTAAAAGGGATTTCTTATGAGGAAGTAGCAGAAGTAACAACAAAGAATGCAAAAGCTTTATTTGGTGTTGAATAAAAAGGAGTGGGAGAACCCATTCTTTTTTTAGTTTTGTGAAAAAATAGCAGGAGTGATAGAGAAAATAAAGGTGAATGAGGAAGTGCTACAATAAGGAGAGAGAACAAAGTTTTGGACATTCTATTTTTTAAAATGTAAGAATGGGGAAAATAATAATGGAAAAGTCGTCATTTTTTTGTTTTACTAAGTAGAGACGAAACGAGTGTGGAGGCAAGCATGAAAATTAAAGAGATTATCGTTGTAGAAGGTAAAGATGATACAGTTGCGATTAAGCGTGCTGTTGATGCGGATACAATTGAAACGAACGGTTCAGCAATCGGTGATCATGTTATTGAGCAAGTTAAATTAGCGCTGCAAAAACGAGGCGTTATTATTTTTACAGATCCGGATTATCCTGGAGAGCGTATTCGGAAAATTATTTCTGATAAGGTTCCTGGATGTAAACATGCTTTTTTACCGAAGGAAGAAGCAATTGCTAAAAGGAAAAAGGGTGTCGGAATTGAACATGCTACTAATGAATCAATTCGCCGAGCTTTAGAGAATATACATGAAGAAATGGAAGCTTACACAAGTGAAATTAGTTGGAGCGATCTAGTCGATGCAGGCTTAGTGGGCGGAGAGATGGCAAAGAGTCGCAGAGAAAGAATGGGTAAGCTATTAAAGATTGGTTATACAAACGCAAAACAGTTACATAAACGTTTACAAATGTTTCAAGTTTCAAAAGAAGCATTTGCAGAGGCTTATAAGCAAGTCATACAGGAGGAAAGAAAATGAAGGATATCGCAACGCCAAATCGTACGAAAGATATTGTTGAAAAGTACGGATTTTCATTCAAAAAAAGTTTAGGACAAAATTTTTTAATTGATACGAATGTATTAAATCGTATCGTTGATCACGCTGAAATTGGTTCAGAAAGTGGTGCAATTGAAATTGGACCAGGTATCGGTGCGTTAACAGAACAATTAGCGAAGCGTGCTAAAAAAGTAGTGGCTTTTGAAATTGATCAAAGATTATTACCGATTTTAGATGAGACGTTAGCTCCGTATAACAACGTCACAGTTATCAATAAAGATGTATTAAAGGCAGATGTACATGAGGTGTTTAGTGAGCAATTTGAGGAAGGGCAAGATGTAATGGTAGTAGCTAATTTACCATACTATATTACAACGCCAATTTTATTTAAATTGCTGGAAGAGAAATTACCGGTTCGTGGATTTGTTGTTATGATGCAAAAAGAAGTCGGAGATCGTTTAGCTGCTAAACCTGGAACGAAAGAGTATGGTTCTTTATCCATTGCTATTCAGTATTATACAGAGGTAGAAACAGTTATGACTGTACCGCGTACAGTGTTTGTGCCACAACCAAATGTTGATTCTGCGATTATTCGTCTTCTGAAGCGTCCGAAACCAGTTGTAGAAGTAACAGATGAGACATTCTTCTTTGAAGTAGTACGAGCAAGTTTTGCACAACGTCGTAAAACTTTAATGAATAATTTATCAAATAATTTAAATGGTTTCCCGAAAGATAAAGAGTTGTTGGATCGAATTTTAACAGAAGTAGGAATTGATCCAAAACGAAGAGGCGAAACGCTATCTATCGAGGAGTTTGCAACATTAAGTAATGCATTAGTTCTTCATAAATTGTCATAAGAATAGAAAAGGGACAGTTCAACTTGAACTGTCCCTTTTGTCACCTTTCCTCTCCTACATTCATACTTTAAAAACAGGTAAGATGGCCTAACGAGTTTGGAGGTAGGAGAATGGTTTTACATGTTGGAGAATTAGTGGAACGATATTCTCATAATAGGGATATTCTTTTTCGTATTATAGAAATAAAAGGCGAGATAGCTATATTGTTTGGAGAGGAAATTAGACTGGTGGCAGACGCACCACTTGAAGATTTAATTAGTATAGATCAACGAGAACATAAAAAAAGAGCGAAGCGTGAGAAAGAAACGATGGAGCGTACGTATCGATTGTTTCAACAAGATTATGTATTAATGAAACAAAGGCACGAACACACTTCAACGGGTGGATATACAAGTGAGGTGAATTATTTTCAAATGCCGGGACGTGTATTGCATATAGATGGAGACCCGTTATATTTGCGCAAGTGCTTAGACTTATATAATAAAATTGGTGTTCCTGTACAAGGTATTCATTGTAAAGAAACAGAGATGCATGAAAAAGTAGTAGATTTAATAGATCATTTTCGTCCGGATATTTTAGTTATTACGGGGCACGATGCATATACAAAGTCAAAGGGTGTAAAGGGAGATTTAGCAGCATATAGACATTCAAGGCATTTTGTACAGGCTGTTCGAGAAGTGAGAAAAAAATATCCATCATTGGATCAACTCGTTATTTTTGCCGGGGCATGCCAATCACACTTTGAAGCATTAATTCGAGCCGGCGCTAATTTTGCTAGTTCACCATCTAGAATTAATATTCACGCACTAGATCCTGTATATGTGGTAGGTAAAATTAGTTTTACGTCATTTATGGAGAGAGTCAATGTATGGGATGTTGTACGTAATACGATTACCGGTGAAAAGGGACTTGGCGGGATTGAAACGAGGGGGATTTTACGAACTGGATTACCCTTTCAACATTATGAAGAATAAGCAAGGTACATATGTATCTTGCTTTTTTGTATGGAAAGGATTTAAATCAACTTGGATAAAAAGAGATAAGAACGCACAGACTACATAATGATACTTTTACAATATAGTATTTCTTCTATCTATTCGAACGCATAATGCTTTTATAATGATATTGCCTGTGAGTTGCGGTTAATAATTGGGATAGATATATCGTGTTTTAAGTGTTCAATCTAAATTACAGCGAGGTGTAACGAAGTATATGTCAAAACGTTTAGATGAAATTAAAAGCGAATTAGATCACCATCTTGGACAGAGACTGATGTTAAAGGCAAATAGTGGGAGAAGAAAAACAGTAGAACAATCAGGTGTACTTGCAGAAACGTACCGTTCTGTTTTTGTTGTACAATTGGATCAGCAAGAAGATGCGTTGCAACGTGTATCGTATAGCTATGCGGATGTTTTAACAGAAACAGTGGAGTTAACGTTTTATGGTGACCCTCATAATGAAGTGATTTTATAATTGATGTATCGTTACATATATTCCCACAAATGAAAAGCTATATTATTTTGCATACTAATTATACCGTAGCAAAATAAGGAGGGACTCTGCATTGAGTAGACGAAGAGGTGTCATGTCAAATCAATTTAAAGAAGAGCTTGCAAAAGAGCTAGGCTTTTATGATGTTGTTCAGAAAGAAGGCTGGGGCGGAATTCGTGCGAAAGATGCTGGTAACATGGTGAAACGTGCTATAGAAATTGCAGAACAGCAATTAATGAAACAAAACCAGTAGTTATAAGATACTTTCTATGCTACGGTAGCCGAGGAGTGATTCCTCGGCTTTTTGTACTCTAAAAGGTGCCATCATTTTACATAAGTAGTTTCATTCTGAATGCTTTTCGTTATAATTAGGGAAGTGTCATCGTCTTACTATAAATTTATGGTAAAATAAACGATAAAAGATTGAGTACATAGAGTGGGTGAATAGATTGAAGCTACTAGTGAAAGCACCAGCAAAGATTAATCTGTCGTTAGATGTACTGGGAAAAAGACAAGACGGATATCATGAAGTGAAAATGATTATGACAACAATTGATTTAGCGGATCGTTTAGAACTAATGGAATTAGCAGAAGACCGTATTGAAATTTTATCCCATAATCGGTATGTCCCAGACGACCAAAGAAATTTAGCTTATCAAGCAGCGAGATTATTAAAAGAGAAGTTTAATGTAAAAAAAGGCGTATCTATTACTATTGAAAAAACGATTCCAGTAGCAGCTGGATTAGCAGGTGGAAGTAGTGATGCAGCAGCGACATTACGTGGCCTTAATAAATTATGGAATTTAGGGCTTACAATTGACCAGTTAGCAGAGCTTGGCGCAGAAATTGGATCAGATGTATCGTTTTGCGTATATGGTGGGACAGCAATTGCCACTGGAAGAGGAGAGCAAATTGAGCACATAAAAACTCCGCCTTCGTGTTGGGTTATTTTAGCAAAACCCCATATTGGTGTATCTACTGCTGATGTGTATGGAAATTTAAAGTTAAATCGAGTTACACATCCAAATGTAGATAAAATGGTTGATGTTATAAATGCCGGGGATTACAAAGGGATTTGTGACACTGTTGATAACGTTTTAGAAGATGTAACATTTGCGATGCATCCTGAAGTTGCACGTATTAAGGCGCAGATGAAGCGATTTGGAGCGGATGCCGTATTAATGAGTGGAAGTGGCCCAACCGTATTTGGCCTGGTGCACCATGATTCGCGAATGCATCGTATATATAACGGATTAAAAGGATTTTGTGAACAAGTATATGCAGTACGTTTGTTGGGAGAGCGAGAAACGCTTGAATAAAGACGTATAATACGGTATGATTTGTTTAGAATATTCGTGATTTGAGGTGAGAGTATGAAAATTAGACGAAGTACAAGATTAGTCGATATGACGTATTACTTGTTACAAAATCCTCGTCAGCTAGTTTCTCTCACTTTTTTTGCTGAAAGGTATCAATCGGCTAAGTCTTCCATTAGTGAAGATTTAGTTATTATTAAGCAAACGTTTGAACAACAAGGGGTCGGCACATTGCAAACGATACCAGGAGCAGCAGGAGGAGTGAAATATATACCATATATAAGTGCGGAAGAGGCAGATCTCATTATTGGAGAGCTTTGTAGCCTATTTGAAAATCCAGGTCGTATTTTACCTGGTGGTTACTTATATATGACAGATCTTTTAAGTAATCCTCGTCATATTAATGGCGCAGGTCGTTTATTTGCTTCTGTTTTTGCTAGGCAACCAATTGATGCAGTTATGACGGTGGCAACAAAGGGGATTCCACTTGCTTATGCGGTGGCAAATTACTTAGATGTACCGGTAGTAATTGCAAGAAAAGATAATAAAGTAACAGAAGGCCCAACTGTTAGTATTAACTATGTATCAGGTTCTTCTAAGCGAATTCAAACAATGACGTTAGCAAAGCGTAGCCTTCCAGAAGGGTCAAATGTTTTAATTATTGATGACTTCATGAAAGCTGGCGGGACAATTCAAGGTATGATGAGTATGTTAGAAGAGTTTAAGGCTAATGTTGTTGGTATTGGTGTATTAGTAGAATCCACGGATATTGAAGAAAGACTAATTAATAATTTTGTATCATTAATTCGTCTATCAGAAGTTGATGTGAAAGAAAAAGCGATTCAAGTGGAAAAGGGAAATTATTCACTGGCACCATTTGATGAAGGGCTTGTAGAGGCTGAGTAAAAAGGTAAAGCGATCGCTTTATCTTTTTTTTATTCTATTTATAAATTATAAAATAGATGGACAAACTGCTTTTCGTGCACTATTTTTAAAGAGTAAAAATAAATAATAAAAGGGTGGAAAAATATGAAAGTTGTTCAAACAAGCAATGCACCACAAGCAATTGGACCATATTCACAAGGGATTATTGTAAATAATATGTTTTATAGTTCAGGACAAATTCCATTAACTGCAAGTGGAGAGCTTGTAGCGGGAGACGTGACAGTACAAACAGAGCAAGTATTTCAAAATTTACAAGCAGTATTAGAAGAAGCGGGTGCTTCATTTGATACAGTAGTAAAAACAACAGTATTCTTAAAAGATATGGATGATTTTAATGCTGTTAATGAAGTATACGGCTCTTATTTCTCTACTCATAAGCCAGCTCGTTCTTGTGTACAAGTAGCAAAATTACCGAAAGATGTTTCAGTTGAAATCGAAGTAATTGCCCTAGTTAAGTAGTTCTTTGTAAGCGATAACCTCCACTAATCTCTATATTCAATTACATTAAAAATTTTTATCTTAAAAATTTTTAAAAAATTAAAGGGAAAATAGAAAATTTGTGGAATTTATACAAATATATCGCTTATTTAGAAAAGGGTGGTGAACACAAGATGGAAGTGACTGACGTAAGATTACGCCGCGTAAACACAGAAGGCCGCATGAGAGCAATTGCCTCTATTACTCTAGACCATGAATTTGTTGTTCATGATATTCGTGTAATTGATGGTAATAATGGATTATTTGTAGCAATGCCAAGCAAACGTACTCCAGATGGAGAATTCCGTGACATTGCACATCCAATTAATTCTGGTACACGCTCTAAAATTCAAGATGCGGTTTTAACAGAGTATCATCGTTTAGGCGAGTTAGAAGAGGTTGAGTTTGAAGAAGCGGGTGCTTCGTAAAATTCGAATGAAAAGGGCTTTTTAAAGAAAGCCCTATAATTTTGTAACAAACTCCTGTAAGCATTTACAGGGGTTTGTTTTTTTTTTGTTTTTATATATTTTATGTACGGAAAATTCTGAATTCATAAAATTGAAGAGAAAAACTTCTAATTTTTTCAAAATCATTTTAAATAGTATAGCTTATTTCTTAAAAAAGATACTAAAGAGTAAAACATCGTATAAGAATTATGGTAAAATTTAATAGTTGAAATGTGTTTCTTGAAATATATGATGATTTAGGATAATATCGTTAATGGATAAATAGGTTGCGATGGAGGGTCTATATGTCAAACAGATTTGCAGTGATTCTAGCTGCAGGTAAAGGCACACGTATGAAGTCTAAGCTATACAAAGTGCTTCATCCTGTATGTGGAAAACCTATGGTACAACATGTTGTCGATCAAGTATCTCAATTAGGATTGCAGAAACTTGTAACAGTCGTAGGACATGGTGCTGAAATGGTACAAGAACAGCTAGGAAACGTAAGTGAGTTTGCATTACAAGCAGAACAACTTGGTACAGCGCATGCTGTAGATCAAGCTGCAAATGTACTTGCAAATGAAGAAGGAACAACTTTAGTTATTTGTGGTGATACGCCGCTAATAACTGCTGAAACGATGGAAGCATTGCTTCAGCAACATAAAGAAGCAGGGGCAATGGCAACGGTGCTAACAGCTTACATAGAAGAACCTGCTGGATATGGTCGTATCGTTCGTAATGAGAATGGTCATGTTGAAAAGATTGTTGAGCATAAGGATGCAAATGAGAAAGAATTAGCTATTAAAGAAATCAATACAGGTACGTATTGTTTTGATAATAAAGCTTTATTCGCTTCACTTTCTAAAGTTTCAAATGATAACGTACAAGGTGAATATTACCTGCCAGATGTTATTGAGATTTTAAAAAATGAAGGTCATATTGTATCGGCTTATCAAACAGAGCACTTCGATGAAACGTTAGGTGTTAACGACAGAGTCGCTCTATCGCAAGCGGAAATTATTATGAAAAACCGTATCAACCGAAAGAACATGGTAAATGGTGTTACGATTATTGATCCAAGTAACACGTATATTTCTGCTGATGCAATTATCGGTAGTGATACAGTTCTTCATCCAGGAACAATTATTGAGGGGAATACTGTAATTGGTTCTGATTGTGAAATTGGACCGCATACAGTAATTCGCGATAGTGAAATTGGAGATCGTACGACAATTCGTCAATCTACTGTACATGATAGTAAACTGGGTACAGAAGTATCGGTTGGTCCATTTGCACATATTCGCCCAGATTCAGTTATTGGAGATGAAGTACGCGTTGGAAACTTCGTAGAAATCAAAAAAACTGTTTTTGGTAATAGAAGTAAAGCTTCACACTTAAGTTATATCGGGGATGCACAAGTTGGAGAAGACGTGAATCTTGGTTGTGGTTCAATTACGGTGAACTATGACGGTAAGAATAAATTCAAAACTGTGATTGGTAACGGGGTATTTATTGGATGTAATTCAAACCTTGTTGCTCCTGTAACAGTTGAAGATGGTGCTTATGTGGCAGCAGGCTCTACAATTACAGAGAATGTTCCATCAAAAGCATTATCTGTAGCACGTGCGCGTCAAGTTAACAAAGAAGACTATGTTGATCAATTGCTGAATAAGAAAAAATCATAATGTGGAGGGTTAATCTAGATGTCGACTCAATATCTAAATTCTAATTTGAAAGTATTCTCTTTAAACTCTAATAAGGAACTTGCTGAGCAAATTGCAAAGCACATTGGAGTAGGACTAGGAAAATGTTCTGTTGATCGTTTTAGTGATGGAGAAGTTCAAATTAACATTGAAGAAAGTATCCGTGGTTGCGATGTATTCATTATTCAATCTACAAGCTTCCCAGTAAACGAACATATCATGGAATTACTTATTATGATCGATGCATTAAAGCGTGCATCTGCAAAAACAATTAATATTGTTATTCCTTACTATGGTTATGCGCGTCAAGACCGTAAAGCGCGTTCTCGTGAACCAATTACATCGAAACTTGTAGCAAACTTGCTTGAAACAGCAGGTGCAACTCGTGTAATCACTCTAGATTTACATGCTCCACAAATTCAAGGGTTCTTTGATATCCCAATTGACCACCTAATGGGTGTACCGATTCTTTCAGATTACTTTGAAACAAAAGGTCTTAAAGATATCGTAATCGTGTCACCTGACCATGGTGGGGTAACTCGTGCTAGAAAAATGGCAGATCGCCTAAAAGCACCAATCGCTATTATTGATAAGCGTCGTCCTCGTCCGAACGTATCAGAGGTAATGAACATTATCGGTAATATTGAAGGTAAAACAGCAATTTTAATTGATGACATCATTGATACAGCTGGTACAATTACATTAGCAGCAAACGCTCTTGTTGAGAACGGTGCTTCTGAAGTATATGCTTGCTGTACACACCCAGTATTATCTGGTCCAGCAATTGAGCGTATCCAAAACTCAAATATTAAAGAGTTAGTTGTAACGAACTCTATCGTATTACCGGAAGAGAAGAAAATCGACAAAGTACATGAACTTTCAGTTGCTCCATTAATCGGAGAAGCAATCATTCGTGTATACGAAGAAGAATCTGTAAGTGTATTATTCAATTAATTGGATAGAATGAGACGTAACCAAGATTGGTTACGTCTTTTCGTATCGAAAAAAGAAAGTAGTGGTACAAGAATGAAATTGATAGTAGGACTTGGGAACCCGGGTAGAGAATATGAATTAACAAGGCATAATATTGGATTTATGGCAATTGATGAACTCGCAAAGCGTTGGAATATTTCTTTGAATGAACAAAAATTTAAAGGAGTATTTGGTGCAGGATTTGTTAATGGAGAAAAAGTAATCTTATTAAAGCCACTTACATATATGAATTTATCTGGGGAAAGTATTCGTCCACTCATGGATTACTATAAAATTGATGTTGAGGACTTCGTTGTTCTGTACGATGATTTAGACATTCCTGTAGGTAAATTACGCATTCGTATGAAAGGTAGTGCTGGTGGACATAATGGTGTGAAATCAACAATTTCACATTTAGGAACACAAGAGTTTCAACGCATTCGTATGGGAATTGATCGTCCAAAAAATGGAATGAAGGTAGTAGATTACGTATTAGGACGTTTTACATCGGAAGAAATTCCTGATGTGGGTCATTCTATTGAAAAAGCAGCGGATGCATGTGAAGAATGGTTAAATAAACCTTTTCTTCAAATCATGAATACCTTCAATAGTTAAGGGTATGATTGGGAATATTTTGTTTTATTTTTACCCATACTAGTAGTAATTGGATTTTTAGGAGGCTAGTATGGAAGGGTATTATTATTGCAGACACTGCGGGAGTAATGTAGGCTCCGTTACTGCAGAAAAAGTATATAGCGACGTTTTATTTCAACTAACAGAGCAAGAAGTAGTAGAGATGATTCATTTTCATGAGAATGGAAATATATATATACAAACGATTTGTGAATCGTGTCAAGAAACGCTCGCATCTTATCCTGAGTATTATGAATATGAAAAATTTCTGCAATAAAATGTTGTCGCTTTGGCATGTCCAAAGCATTTTTCTGTTTTCTTTTTCCGAAATATTTGCATAAAATATAGTGGCTTGCTCTTTATGTTGAGAGGGGTTTTGAAAATGATAGGTTTATTAGAGCAATTTTATAAAAATGAAGAGATCCAATCGGTTATTAATGGATTAGAAGATGGTTTAAAAGAACAGCTTGTATCAGGTATGGCAACCTCTTCTCGTTCGTTATTAATAGCGGCCTTATATAAAAAAACAAAAAAATCACAACTTATTGTGACGCATAATTTATATCAAGCGCAAAAAGTACATGAAGATTTAGTGGCGTTACTTGGTGAAAAAGATGTGTGGCTATACCCAGTAAATGAATTGATAGCATCAGAAATTGGTGTTGCAAGCCCAGAATTGAAGGCGCAACGTATTGAAGTATTGAATCGTTTGGCTGCAGGAGAGAATGGGATTATTGTAGCGCCGGTTGCAGGACTACGCAGATTTTTACCAATGAAAGAATTGTGGAAGCAAAGGCAAATCGAAATTAATCTAGGGCAAGAGATTGATTTAGATACATTCTTGCATACTTTACATCATATTGGTTATGAGCGTAAGTCGATGGTAGAAGCTCCTGGGGAATTCAGTTTGCGCGGGGGAATATTAGATATTTATCCATTAACTGAAGAGTTACCATTTCGTATTGAATTTTTCGACACAGAAGTTGATTCTATTCGATTATTTGATGTGGATGAACAACGCTCTCAAGATAAAAAAGACAGTGTTAGATTTGGTCCAGCAACAGAGTTTTTATTTTCACAGGAAGAATTGAAGTCGGGAATTAAGCGTCTTGAGGAAGGCTTGACTAAGACGATGCAAAAACTTTCCGATGATAAATTGAAGACTACAGTGCTTGAGACGGTAAGTCATGAAATTGAGATGTTAAAAAACGGGCAAAGTATAGAACAGATGTTTAAATATTTATCTATTTTCTATAACGAACCTGCTAGTCTGATAGATTATTTACCAGAAGATGGTATTGTAATTTTAGATGAGATTTCCCGTATTCAAGAAACAGCATCACATCTTGAAACGGAAGAGGCGGAATGGTATATATCACTTCTTGGTGAGGGAACAATTATTCAAGATTTATCTTTCTCGCACTCGTTTGAGGAATTTCTTCATCATAAAAAAAGAAGTTTTGTATATTTAACGTTATTCTTACGTCACATAGCACATACACATCCGCAAAACATTGTGAATGTGACATGTAAAACAATGCAAGATTTCCATGGACAGATGCAGTTGTTGAAAACTGAAATTGATAGATGGAACGAAGGGCATTTTACGACTGTTGTGCTCGGAACTGATGATGAACGTGTAAAAAAACTACAACATATTTTAAGTGATTATGATATTGAGGCAGATATCGTAGAGGGCACAGATATATTATTGCCTGGAAGGTTACAAATTGCTGTAGGTGATTTACATGCAGGATTTGAAATGCCGATGCAAAAGCTTGTTGTTATTACTGAAAAAGAGCTTTTTCATAAGAAAGTTAAAAAATCACAACGTAAGCAAAAGTTATCTAATGCCGAACGTATTAAAAGTTATTCGGAATTAAAAGTTGGAGATTATGTAGTTCATGTAAATCATGGTATAGGTAAATTCTTAGGCATCGAGACATTAGAAATTAATGGTGTTCATAAAGATTACTTGAATATTAAATATCAAGGTAATGATAAGTTATACGTTCCAATTGAACAAATTGACCAAGTGCAAAAATATGTAGGATCTGAAGGTAAGGATCCTAAAGTTTATAAATTGGGCGGAAATGACTGGAAAAAGGTCAAAACGAAAGTTGAAAAATCTGTACAAGACATTGCGGATGACCTAATTAAATTATATGCTGAACGCGAAGCTTCAAAGGGTTATGCATATACACCAGATACGGCAGAACAACAAGAATTTGAATCTTCTTTCCCGTATCAAGAGACAGAGGATCAATTACGTTCTATTGAAGAGATTAAGAAAGATATGGAACGTGGACGTCCGATGGATAGGCTTCTTTGTGGTGATGTAGGATATGGAAAGACGGAAGTAGCTATCCGTGCGGCATTTAAGGCAATTATGGATGAAAAACAAGTTGCAATTTTAGTGCCTACAACGATCCTTGCACAACAACACTATGAAACAATTCGAGAGCGTTTTCAAGATTATCCAATCAATATAGGATTATTAAGTAGATTCCGTACGAGAAAACAGCAAAATGAAACAATTAAAGGCTTAAAAGATGGCACGGTAGATATCGTAATTGGAACGCATCGTATTTTATCTAAAGATGTTACTTATAAAGATCTAGGTCTCCTTATTATTGATGAAGAACAAAGATTTGGTGTAACGCATAAAGAAAAAATTAAACAATTAAAAGCGAATGTTGACGTATTAACATTAACGGCAACTCCGATTCCGCGTACACTCCATATGTCTATGCTTGGTGTGCGTGACTTATCTGTTATTGAGACACCACCAGAAAATCGTTTCCCAGTTCAAACGTATGTAGTAGAGTATAATCCAGCGTTAATGCGAGAAGCGATAGAACGAGAGCTTGCAAGAGGTGGGCAAATTTACTTCCTATATAATCGTGTGGAGGATATCGAAAGAAAAGCAGATGAAATTTCGATGTTAGTTCCAGACGCACGTGTAACTTATGCACATGGGAAAATGAACGAAAGTGAATTAGAGTCTGTTATGCTATCGTTTTTAGAGGGACAGCATGATGTTCTTGTAAGTACAACAATTATTGAGACGGGTGTAGATATTCCGAATGTAAATACGTTAATTGTATTTGATGCAGATCGAATGGGATTATCGCAGTTGTATCAGCTTCGTGGGCGTGTCGGACGTTCTAATCGTGTTGCATATGCATACTTTGCATACAAACGAGATAAAGTGTTATCAGAAGTTGCAGAGAGGCGTCTACAAGCTATTAAAGAGTTCACAGAGCTTGGATCAGGTTTCAAAATTGCGATGAGAGACTTATCTATTCGTGGTGCAGGTAACTTGTTAGGTGCCGAACAGCATGGATTTATTGATTCTGTCGGATTTGATCTATATTCTCAAATGTTAAAAGATGCAATTGAACAGCGTAGAGGAACAGATGGGGTTGAAAATACAGTTAATGTTGAAATTGATTTAGAAGTAGATGCATATTTACCAGATGCTTATATTTCAGATAGTAAACAAAAAATTATGATGTATAAACAGTTTAGAGGCGTTTCTGCAATGGAGGATATTGAAGAGTTGCAGGAAGAGATGATAGATAGATTTGGTGATTACCCGCAAGAAGTTGGTTACTTATTACAAATTGCAAATATTAAAGTATTGGCAATGAAAGAACAAATTGAGTTAATTAAGCAAAATAAATTTGAAGTAACAATTCTGTTCTCAGAACAAGCAAGTCAAAATATTGATGGCGGAAAATTATTCATGCTTGGAAATAGTTTTGGACGTATGATTGGTTTAGGGATGGAAGGATCACAATTGAAAATCGTTATGAAAACAAATGGCTTAGAGACATCGAAGTGGTTAACAATTGCTGAAAATTTATTAAAAGGCCTACCAGATGTAAAAAAAGAAGTCATAAATGCCTAATATTAGATAAAAAAATACAATTCGGCGTGCATAGAAGAACTAATGTGTAAAATACTATGTCTAACAGTTGGTGATTTTTACATGAACAGGTAAATTCACCACTTTCATCATCAGTAGAAAGTGAGGCAGCATTAGAATGAAAGCAACTGGAATCGTACGTCGAATTGATGATTTAGGTAGGGTAGTAATCCCGAAGGAAATTCGTAGAACTTTACGTATTCGAGAAGGGGATCCACTAGAAATATTTGTTGATCGCGATGGAGAAGTAATTTTGAAGAAATATTCTCCGATTAGTGAACTAGGCGATTTTGCAAAAGAATATACGGAAGCTTTATACGATAGCTTAGGACATAATGTGCTTGTATGCGATCGTGATTCTATTATCGCAGTAGCAGGTATATCTAAAAAAGAATACTTAAATAAAAGTGTTGGCGATTTAATCGAGAAGACCATGGAAGATCGTAAGTCTGTAATTATGACGGATGAAAGCGAAATTTCAATTATTGATGGAGTAACAGAAAAAGTTAGTTCCTATACAATTGGCCCGATTGTTGCGAATGGGGATCCAATTGGAGCTGTTATTATCTTCTCTAAAGAGGCCATTATAAGCGAAGTGGAGCATAAGTCAGTAAATACAGCAGCGAGCTTTTTAGCGAAACAAATGGAGCAATAAAGACATATCGAATTTTAGAAGTAGCAATCTTTCCTAATTATGATATTTCTTCTTGAGAAATCAATTATTCGGAGATATATGTATATTGAAAAAAGGTAGCGCTTTGCTACCTTTTTTCGTTGAACATTTCTAGCACTGCACGAACGTATTATTACTCGTGTAGGTAAGGAAGCTTGTCCTTTTCTTTATGATATAATACGAGGGGTGAGAATAGAAAAAGGAGTTTTCTTGTATGGAATCGAAGAAGTATCAAGCCTTTTGGCGTGGGGCTATTATATTAACAATTGCAAGTTTTGTTACAAAGGTATTAAGCGCTTTTTACCGTATTCCATATCAAAATATAGCGGGTGATATTGGTTTTTATATTTACCAACAAATTTATCCGTTTTATGGATTTTGTTTAATTTTAGCTACTTATGGATTCCCCATTATAATTTCAAAAATGGTTGCGGAACGATTAGAGCGAGGGAAACAACAAGAAGCAAAAGAAATTATTTGTGTATCTTTTTGGTTTTTATTAGGAATTGGATTCATAGGATTTTTCACATTGTTTTTTGGTGCCGAAGCAATTGCAACAGCCATGGGCGATATACACTTAGATAAGTTATTACGTGTTATTTCCTTTTCATTCATATTGATGCCGTTTTTATCTGTAGCAAGAGGATATTTTCAGGGATTCAATAATATGATGCCAACAGCTGTTTCGCAAGTGATAGAACAAACGATTCGTGTCTCTATTATTGTATTTTTATCTCTCTTCCTAATTGCTCATGGATTTGATTTATATACAGTCGGTGCAGGTGCTATGTTAGGTTCAATCGCAGGCGGACTGATTGGGATTATCGTACTTGTACTTTATATGCGTCATGACTTTCGTTCTATATTCTTCAAAAGTGTAAAGAGAATTAAGGGCAAAAAGAGGATCATTAAAATTCTATTTTGGCAGGGATTGGCGATTTGTGTTAGTAACTTAGTACTTATTTTTATACAAATGGCTGATTCTGTTTCCTTCTATTCCTTACTTATTGGGGCAGGAGAACCAGCTGAAAGTGCAAAGGTATTAAAAGGTGTGTATGACAGAAGTATCCCGCTTATGCAATTAGGGACTGTCGTGACAACTTCTTTCTCTTTGTCGCTTATTCCGATCATTACAGCGGCAAAGGAAAGAGGAGATCTTTCTTTTATTCGAGAAAAGGTAAAGTTAGCAATGAAAATAACATTTGTTATTGGATTTGCAGCGGCCATCGGATTAACTTGTATTATTCAGCCTACGAATATTATGTTGTTTGAAAATAGTGATGGGTCAGATGTTTTATCCATTTTATCTTTATCTATTTTATTTAGTTCGTTGTCGATTACAACTGCTTCTATTTTGCAAGGGTTAGGACAAACATTAAAACCAGCAATATTCGTTATATTTGGGAGTTGTTTAAAGTTAGCTTTAAATTATATATTAATGCCGTATTTTGGTGTGAAGGGAGCTGCAATCGCAACACTAGTTGCGTTACTTGTAATTTCTGTGTTAAATAGTGCATTACTTATGCAAACTGTATCTGAATCGCTGATCGATAAACGTAATATGTTAGGTGTAGTTATTAGTGGTATCGGTATGGGATTTGTATTAATAATGTTTATGCGTGTGATGCAAATGTCTGGATTAGTAATTGATACGGAACATAGAGGAATTGCGACAATTGAGGCGTTGTTAGGTGTAGCTATCGGTGGATTGGCATATATGTTTTTAATTTTAAAATTACGTGTATTTACAAAAGCGGAAATAGGAACCGTGATGAAAAAAGAGAAAAAAGAAGGTTCATTGAAGAAGAGTGGATAGAGGTGGCAGGTTGTGAGTGGAATCATTACTATTTTAGGATTAGGTGCTGGTGAATTAGATCAGTTAACGATGGGTGTATATCGAAAAATAAAAGAAGCAGATCACATGTTTGTTAGAACGAAGGAACATCCCGTTATAGAAGAGTTGGAGAAAGAAGGTATACAATATACAGCCTTTGACAGTGTATATGAAGCACATGATACATTTGAAATTGTATATGAAACAATTGCAAATACATTGTTAGAAAAAGCTGAAGGCGCAGAAATCATCTATGCCGTTCCAGGGCATCCGCTTGTAGCGGAAAGAACGGTTCAGCTATTGTTGGAAAAAGGCGAAGTAGCGAATGTTGAAGTGCGCATTGAAGGTGGGCAAAGTTTCCTTGATCCGATGTTTGCAAGTCTAAAGATTGATCCGATTGAAGGATTCCAATTAATTGACGCCACATCATTTGAAAGAGGACAATTAGAATTACGCCAACATTTAATCTTTTGCCAAGTATATGACGCATTCGTTGCATCTGATGTGAAATTAACATTAATGGAGATGCTACCAGATGATTATGAAGTGTATATTGTAACAGCTGTAGGGACTTCATTTGAACAAGTTAAAAAAGTGCCGTTGTACATGTTAGATCATGAAACGGAGTTGAATAATTTAACGAGTGTATATGTACCACCAGTTCAGGAACGTGCATCCTTGTATCAACAGTTTGATGTGCTTAGAGAAATTATTGCAGACCTTCGTGGACCGAATGGTTGTCCGTGGGATAAAAAGCAAACACATCAATCGTTAAAGAAGTATTTAATTGAGGAAGCTTATGAAGTGTTGGAAGCAATTGATGAAGAGGATGACGATCACTTAGTAGAGGAATTGGGTGATGTATTATTGCAAGTTATGCTGCATGCTCAAATCGGAGAGGATGAAGGTTGGTTCTCTATAGATGATATTATTCGAACTTTATCTGAGAAAATGGTTCGTCGTCATCCGCATGTATTTGGGAATACAGATGTAAATAATGCCGATGAAGTACTTGCCAATTGGGAAGAAATTAAAAAACAAGAAAAAGGGTTCGTGAAAGAATCTGTTTTAAATGGAGTTCCAAAAAGTTTGCCACAGTTACTACGCGCTTATGAAATCCAGAAAAAAGCTGGCAAGGTTGGTTTTGATTGGGTTGATGTACAACCGATGATAGAGAAAGCTTTAGAAGAATGGCAAGAGTTCCAACAAGAAGTTACAAACATGGATGAGGCGAAGATGTTAGGTGAATTCGGCGATTTACTATTTGCGTTTGTTAATATAGCTCGTCATTATAAAATAGATCCAGAAGAGGCGTTACATTCAACGAATGAGAAATTCGTCGGTCGTTTCTTATACATGGAAGCAAAGGTGGCTGAAATGAATAAAGAGATGCAAGATTTATCATTAGAGCAGTTGGATGTTTTATGGGAAGAGGCAAAACAAACAGAGCGTTAATAGGGGGATTTGATATGCGTTTAGATAAGTTTTTAAAAGTATCACGTTTAATTAAAAGAAGAACATTAGCGAAAGAAGTAGCTGATCAAGGAAGAATATCAATTAATGGTCAAGTGGCAAAAGCGAGTTCGGATGTGAAAGTAGCTGATGAATTAACAATTCGTTTTGGTCAAAAAATAGTAACTGTAAAAATAAACGAATTGAAAGAAACGACTAAAAAAGAAGATGCAGCAAATATGTATAGCTTAGTTCGCGAAGAAAAAGTAAAGGCTGAAGAAGGCTTGTTCTAAAATCAATTATCCCTTCATACATTACTATTAGCTAGTATAAATGTATGGGGGGATTTACGTGAATAATGGTTACTCACCTATGTCTTCTAATCAACAAAATGTTTCGGTAGAGCATGATATTGTTATGCGTGGCAGGCGTGTAATTGACATTACCGGTGTAAAACAGGTAGAGAGTTTTGATAGCGAAGAGTTTTTACTTGAGACTGTAATGGGCTTTTTAACAATTCGTGGTCAAAATTTGCAAATGAAAAATTTAGATGTAGAAAAAGGTGTTGTATCAATTAAAGGGAAAGTTCATGAGATGCTGTATATTGATGAGAATCAAGGGGAGAAAACTAAAGGTTTCTTTAGTAAGTTGTTTAAATGAGCCTAACAATTCAGTTGTATACGATGCTCTCAATGATCGGAATGGGTGCTTGGATTGGAGCGTCTTTAGATACATACCAACGATTTTTAAATCGTCAAGAACGTAAACGTTGGCTTGTATTTATACATGATATACTATTTTGGATTGTCCAAGCATTATTCGTTTTTTATGTATTGCTTCTTGTAAATGAAGCTGAACTACGTATATATGTATTTTTGGCATTATTATGTGGTTTTGCGGCATATCAAAGCTTATTGAAAGCACTATACATGAAACTGTTAAATTTTCTCATCTATATTTTTATGCAAACAACACATTTTTTTGTTCAAATTATAAAGCTACTCATGATAAAACCTGTTATTATTATAGCGCAGCTATTTATTGCATTTATATTATTCTTATTTCGTATACTGCTTTCAATTGGACATGTGTTATGGAAAATGGTGATTTGGATATTACTTTTCATATGGAAAGTTTTTTTCTGGCCTGTTCGATTTATTGCTTCGCTCATATGGAAACTTCTCCCTAATTGTGTTAAACTTTTTATAATGAAACATGTAGGGTTCCTGCAATATATAGCAAAATTGAAGGGACACATCTTCCAATTATGGGAGCGTATAAAAAAGAAGTTAGGGGGACCTCGGAAATGAGGGAACTGAGACAAAGAACAATCGAAAAACAGAGTCCAAATCCTGTTAAAGAGCATATAATACAAACGGATGAGAACAGGAAGCGACTTTATCGCCGTTTAGCGGTTTTTCTTGTCTTTGCTTTTACAATTATTGCGAGTATTAGTGTAACGTTTTATCAACAAAACAGTTCCATTAGAGCAAAAGAAGCAAAAGTTAAGGACATGAAAAAAGAACTGGATTCATTAACGAATAAAGAAAAGAGTCTAAAAGACGAAGTTCAAAAGTTAAATGATGAAGAGTACGTATTAAAGATTGCTAGAAGGGATTATTTCTTCTCTGGAAAAGGGGAGATAATTTTTCCTGTTTCTAAGTAGAGTATGTCTTATTGACACTATATTTTAGGATTATATATAATAAAGTAAAATTTGACTTTTTAACCACTAAGGAGGAGCATTTTTTTTATGTCAATCGAGGTAGGTAGCAAGTTACAGGGTAAAGTAACAGGTATTACAAATTTTGGGGCTTTTGTGGAGCTGCCAGAAGGCTTAACGGGTCTTGTTCATATTAGTGAAGTTGCTGATAATTATGTGAAAGATATTAACGATCACTTAAAAGTGGGCGACCAAGTAGAAGTAAAAGTTATTAACGTTGAAAAAGATGGCAAGATCGGTCTATCTATTAAAAAAGCGAAAGAGCGTGAAAAAACAGAAGGAGATCGTCCACGTGGTGAATACCAACGCGGTGGCGGCGATCAACAACGTTCTGGACGTCCACAACGTAATCGTTCTTTCAACAGAGATAATCGTGGCGGCGGTAACGAACGAGCTCCAAAAGAAACATTCGAGCAAAAGATGGCGCGTTTCTTAAAGGATAGTGAAGATCGTTTAACTTCTTTAAAACGTAACACAGAATCTAAACGTGGTGGCCGTGGCGCACGTCGCGGATAATAAGAACGTTTAATTCTTAGTATATAGAGAGGTGCCCAGGGCGATTGCTCGGGGTGCTTTTTTATATGTGAAAATATATTTTTAAAAAAGTTTTCAAGATGTGTTGACTTTAAAATGTATCTGAGGTAAGATACTAATTGTCCGTTAAATAAGACGACATGGCGGTGTAGCTCAGCTGGCTAGAGCGTACGGTTCATACCCGTGAGGTCGGGGGTTCGATCCCCTCCGCCGCTATATTTAATTTAACGGCCCGTTGGTCAAGTGGTTAAGACACCGCCCTTTCACGGCGGTAACACGGGTTCGAATCCCGTACGGGTCATCCTAAAAAGATCATGCAAATTTGCATGATCTTTTTTTGTTAAATAAATTAAGACATACAATACTTCTACAAAATCACCCTATATTTTCTGAATGTTCAATTAAAATATCAAGAATACATTACATACCGTGTATATATGTAGAGTTATTTCGAATAAAAAGTCGAACGATTATAAAAGTGAAAACTGTTGTTTTGACAAAAATCCCAATAATCATCTTTTATAATGACAGTAATTAAACTATGCAGGTGGTGTTAAAAATATGCCTAAAGCAGGAAGGAATACTATGAATACAAGTGCATTGGCAATGAATGAGAGTCAGCTTGGAGCCGTAAAGTGGACAAGTAAGTTGCGAATGAAGTTTGAGCAAGTTTTCTTTAGATGGGGATTTATTATTGTTGTTATTGGTTTTCTTTTGGGACGAGCATATATATTAACAAACATTTTACCGTTTGCACTGCCGTTTTTTGCTGCTGTTTATGTTATGAAGCGGGATAAAATGCCGCTCGCGTTCTTGGCTCTAATGGGGGGCGCACTTTCAGTTTCGATAGATAATCTATTCTTTACCTTTGCATCTATTTTTACTTTCTTCATTTATAATATCTTCTTTAGTCGGTTTACACGTAAAACTGTTGGACTTGTTCCATTCCAAGTATTTATCTCCGCATTAACCGCACATTTAGTTGTCGTATATTTTGCGCAACAAACTGTTACCATGTACGATTTACTCGTTAGTACGATTGAAGCAGGGCTGAGCTTCGTATTAACTATGATATTTTTACAAAGTGTTCCGCTTCTAGTCGAACGAAAAGGTAAACAACAAGCACTAGAGACAGAAGAAATTGTTTGTTTAATTATATTACTAGCATCTGTTTTAACAGGTACAACAGATTGGTTCGTATATGACGCTTCTATTCAACATATTTTTACTAGGTATTTAGTGCTCGTGTTTGCATTTATCGCGGGGGCTGCTACGGGATCTACCGTGGGGGTTGTCACTGGGTTAATATTAAGTTTAGCCAATGTCTCCAGTTTGTCTCAACTTAGTCTACTTGCCTTTTCCGGATTGCTTGGTGGTTTGTTAAAAGAAGGGAAGCGTTTAGGTGTTAGTTTAGGTTTATTAATTGGGACGAGCTTGATTACGCTGTATGTAGACAAGCAAACAAACATCGTGACAACTTTAATTGAATCCGGTGTGGCGATTGCTTTCTTCTTATTAACACCGAAACTTGTTATGGATCGCATTGCTAAGTTTATGCCAGGCACACAGGAGCATTCGCAGGATCAACAACAGTATTTAAGAAGGATGCGTGATGTTACAGCGAATAAAATTAATCAATTTGCCAATGTGTTTGCTGCTTTATCTAATAGCTTTTCTGTATATGGGTATGTGGAGGAGGATGATAAAGAGACAGAGGCAGATTTATTCTTAAGTACAATTACTGCAAAAACATGTCAAACATGTTTTAAAAAGGATCAATGCTGGGTAGTGAATTTCGACAAAACGTACGATTATATGAAACAGATAATGAGCGAAACGGAAGAGGGGACGTTGCAGCATAATCGGAAGTTAGTTCGTGAATGGGACAAACATTGTGTAAGAGGTAAGAAAGTGACAGATTTAGTAGCAGGTGAATTAGATCACTTCTATGAGGGGCAAAAATTACGAAAACAAATGAAAGAAAATCGCAGGATAGTAGCGGAGCAACTATTAGGCGTATCAAAAGTTATGGAGGATTTTGCTAAGGAAATCCAAAGAGAACGAGAAAATCATCAAGTACAGGAAGAACAGATTCTGCAAGCGTTTCGTGATTTCGGTGTAGAAGTAGAGCACGTTGATATATATTGTTTAGATAGAGGGAGTATTGATATTGAAATGCTGATTCCGGTTGCATCTAATGAACATGGAGAATGTGAAAAGTTAGTTGCGCCGATGCTTTCTGATATTTTAAAGGAAAATATAGTTGTTAAAAATGAAGAAAAATCTTCTTATCCGAATGGCCACAGCTTAATATCATTTGGTTCAGCAAAAACGTATTCTCTTGATACTGGCTTGGCTACAGCTGCAAAAGGCGGTGGGTTTGTTTCGGGGGATTCTTATGCGATGATGGATTTAAGTGTTGGTAAATATGCGCTTGCAATTAGTGATGGTATGGGAAATGGGCAAAGGGCTCATATGGAGAGTAAAGAAACGGTAAAATTATTACAAAAAATACTTCAATCAGGCATTGATGAGGAAATAGCAATTAAATCTATCAATTCTATTCTTTCTTTAAGAACAACAGAAGAGATGTTTACGACGTTAGATTTGGCTATGGTAGATTTGCGGGATGCGAGTGCAAAATTTTTAAAGATTGGATCGACGCCGAGTTTTGTTAAACGCGCAAACAATATTTCGAAAATTGAAGCAAGTAATTTACCGATGGGGATTATTGAGGATGTTGAAGTTGATGTAGTGGGTGAACAATTAAAAACTGGCGATATTCTTATTATGATGAGCGATGGGATTTTTGAGGGAGCCCAACATGTGGAGAATCATGAACTATGGATGAAACGAAAAATTAAAGAACTACAAACCGAAGATCCGCAAGAAATTGCTGATATCATTATGGAAGAGGTGATTCGCTCTGGTGATGGTTATATAAATGACGATATGACTATTGTTGTGGCGAAAGTGAAGAAAAATATGCCGAAGTGGGCTACGATTCCGATTGTAGGAATGCAAGCACAATAAACTTTAAGTGTTATGTTTCTCTGTCGCCGTTTCTTTCTAAAAACCTAGGTGGATGCCTAGGTTTTTTTGCTTTAAAAGATAATATTATTATTTTTTTGAATATGTACGGTTGATGTAAGATAAAAATGTAATTTTTGTATATCTTTTTTTTGCACAATGTTTGTAAAAGTTGTACCATTATAAACAAGGTAACTAACGTTGCTGTTCTTGTTTAATGAAAGGTGATTACGAAGTTGAAAGATACATTTGTTGAAAAGGTAGATGACTTTGTAAAGCAGCATGATGTATTAAAGGAACGTTCAACAATTGTTGTAGGGGTTTCTGGTGGTCCAGACTCTTTGGCTCTTCTATATTATTTGTTAGAAAAAAGAGCAGCAAAACAGTTGGAAATTGTAGTGGCACATGTGGATCATATGTTTAGAGGTGATGAATCTCATGAGGACCTACAGTTTGTACAGGACCTTTGTAAGGGACTGGGAGTTATTTGCGAAACGATAAGGATTAATGTGTCGCAATATCAACAGCAATACGGGCTTAATGCACAAGTTGCTGCTAGAGAATGCAGATATGCATTTTTGGAAAGAATAATGAAGAAATATGATGCGAGATATGTAGCTCTTGGACATCATGGTGATGACCAAGTAGAAACGATTTTAATGCGCCTTGTGCGAGGGAGTACTCCGAAAGGATATGCAGGCATTGCAGTGAAGCGTCCTTTTCATAATGGATATTTAATTAGGCCGTTACTTGGAGTAACGAAGGAAGAAATTGTTGATTACTGTAATAAGCTAAAAATAATTCCTCGTATAGATCCAAGTAATAAAAAGGAAGTATATACAAGGAATCGATTACGTAAATATGTCCTTCCGCATTTGAAAGAAGAAAATTCACAAGTGCATGAGAAATTCCAGAAATTTAGCATGCAGATGCAAGAGGATGAGGCGTATTTGCAGGAATTAGCTTTTGAGAAAATGAATAAAGTAATTACAAAAAAAAGTGATAAACAAATTAGCTTATCAATTCCTGCCTTTGAATCCATGTCTATGCCTTTACAAAGGAGAGGGATTCAACTAATATTAAACTATCTTTATGAATATAAGATTCCATCTTCTCTTTCCTCTATACATATTGACAAAGTGATTGAATTTTTTAAGCGGACACAACCTTCGGGTTCACTTGATTTCCCAGGTGATTTAAAAATTGTCCGCACATACGAGGAGTGTAGCTTTGGATTTAAACAAGAAATTGTTTCTCCTTTTTTGCAAGATTTATCAGTACCCGGGGCAATTACGCTATCGAACGGGGATAAGCTTGTAGCAGAGGTGAGCGAAGATATACCAAGTAACATGAATGAAACAGTATTTGTTGCTAAGTATAATGATATATCATATCCACTTCGTATTCGGTCTAGGGAAAATGGAGATCGCATGTCAATACAAGGTATGAATGGCACCAAAAAGATAAAAGCTATTTTTATCGAGGCAAAAGTACCAAGAGAAAAAAGAGAAGAATGGCCGGTCGTTTGTGATGCAAGTGGGAATATTATTTGGATACCCTTGTTGAAGCGATCTGCATTTGCTATCTCGAAAGAGATCGCAAAGAAGGATAAATATATGATTATTCACTACAAAAGCAAGGAGTCTTCCGGGAGGATAATGAAATGATGAATCAAGATATCGAAAAAGTATTAATTTCTGAAGAACAAATACAAGAAAAGGTGCTCGAATTAGGCGCAATTATTGCAGAGGATTATAAAAACACAGTACCTCTTGCAATCGGCGTATTAAAGGGTGCAATGCCATTCATGGCAGATTTATTAAAGAGAACAGATACATATCTTGAAATGGACTTTATGGCTGTATCTAGTTACGGTCACTCTACTGTTTCAACAGGCGAAGTGAAAATTTTAAAAGACCTTGATACTTCTGTAGAAGGTCGCGATATTTTAATCGTTGAAGATATTATTGATAGCGGTCTTACGTTAAGCTACTTAGTAGACCTATTTAAATATCGTAAAGCGAAATCTGTAAAAATTGTTACGTTATTAGATAAGCCAACAGGCCGCAAAGTAGATTTGAAAGCGGATTATGTTGGATTTACTGTACCGCATGAATTTGTTGTAGGGTATGGATTAGATTATAAAGAGCAGTACCGTAATCTTCCTTATGTAGGAGTATTAAAACCAAGCGTTTACTCAAATTAATTAAATACAGGCGTCACAATTGTATAGGAAAGTTTTTCTATGTTACGATTTACTATAGTGTTTATGCCGTGAGAGGAGGTTAGGAATGAATCGTATCTTCCGTAATACCATCTTTTATTTACTGATATTCCTAGTAGTAATTGGAATCGTGAGCTATTTTAATGGTTCGACACAAAAAACGACATCAGTTAGCTACGATAAATTCATTACTAAACTAGAAAAAGGTGAAGTGCGTAATGTGCAACTTCAACCGAAAAATGGTGTATTTGAGGTAAAAGGACAATTTAACAACTCTAGCCAAGGAGAACAATTTGTTACTTATGCACCAAATACTGAGGAATTACAAAAGAAAATTAATGACAAAGCGCAAGGTGCTGAAGTTAAGTATCAACCAGCAGAAGAAACAAGTGCTTGGGTAACATTCTTCACTTCTATCATTCCGTTTGTTATTATCTTCATTTTATTCTTCTTCTTATTAAACCAAGCTCAGGGCGGCGGTAGCCGTGTTATGAACTTCGGGAAAAGTAAGGCGAAGTTATATAATGACGAAAAGAAAAAAGTTCGTTTCAGAGATGTTGCTGGAGCGGATGAAGAGAAACAAGAGCTTGTTGAGGTAGTTGAATTCTTGAAAGACCCTCGTAAGTTTGCTGAAGTTGGTGCCCGTATTCCGAAGGGTGTTCTATTAGTAGGACCTCCAGGTACAGGTAAAACTTTACTAGCACGTGCCGTTGCAGGTGAGGCAGGCGTTCCGTTCTTCTCTATCAGTGGTTCCGATTTCGTAGAGATGTTTGTCGGTGTCGGTGCATCACGTGTACGTGATTTATTCGAAAATGCAAAGAAAAATGCTCCTTGTATCATTTTCATTGATGAAATTGATGCAGTAGGACGTCAACGTGGCGCAGGTCTTGGTGGTGGCCATGATGAGCGTGAGCAAACGTTGAACCAATTACTTGTTGAAATGGATGGATTCGGTGCAAACGAAGGTATTATTATCATCGCTGCGACAAACCGTCCTGATATTCTTGATCCAGCATTATTACGTCCAGGTCGTTTTGACCGTCAAATTACAGTAGATCGTCCAGATGTAAATGGCCGTGAAGCTGTACTGAAAGTACATGCTCGTAATAAACCGCTTGATGAGAATATCAACTTAAGAGCAATCGCAACTCGTACACCAGGATTCTCTGGTGCCGATCTTGAAAACTTATTAAACGAAGCTGCTTTAGTGGCTGCGCGTCAAGATAAGAAGAAAATTGATATGAGTGACATTGATGAAGCGACGGATCGCGTTATTGCAGGTCCTGCTAAGAAAAGTCGTGTTATCTCTGAAAAAGAACGTAATATCGTTGCTTTCCATGAAGCGGGCCATACTGTAATTGGTGTTGTTCTTGATGAAGCTGATGTCGTTCATAAAGTAACAATTGTCCCTCGTGGTCAAGCTGGTGGATATGCAGTAATGCTTCCGAAAGAAGATCGTTACTTCATGACAAAACCAGAGTTACTTGATAAAATCACTGGTTTACTTGGTGGTCGAGTGGCTGAGGAGATTGTATTTGGTGAAGTGAGTACAGGTGCTCACAACGACTTCCAACGTGCGACTGGCATTGCAAGACGTATGGTTACGGAATTCGGTATGAGTGATAAGCTTGGACCGATGCAATTTGGTAGCTCACAAGGTGGTCAAGTGTTCTTAGGAAGAGACTTCCATTCAGAACAAAACTACAGTGATGCAATTGCACATGAAATCGATGTGGAAATGCAAACAATTATGAAAGATTGTTATGCTCGTGCGAAAGAAATTCTTACTGAAAATCGTGATAAACTAGATCTTATTGCGAAAACGCTACTTGAAGTAGAAACGTTAGATGCAGAGCAAATCAATCATTTATGTGATTACGGCAGATTGCCAGAACGTCCAACGTCTTCAGCTGATGTGAAAGTAAACATCAACATGAAAAAGGACGATGAAGAATCAGAAGATAAGTAAGAGATGAAGGAGTGACGATGGTCACTCCTTTTTTTATTTGTGGAACGAGATGAAGTAGAAAAGAATTTAAATAAATCGGGTATTAAAAATTGAAATAGGGCGTAATCTTTTTGTAAAATGATGAGGATAGAAAAGCTGATTATATAAGTATGTGTGATATGATGTTTTTATAAGTTTTATACATACTGCACAAATATAGATTAAATAAGATAAGTGGTGAGAATATGATTTTTGTATTGGATGTAGGGAACACAAATGCTGTGCTAGGCGTGTTTGAAGACGGGGAACTCCGTCAACATTGGCGCATGGAAACAGATCGTCATAAGACAGAAGATGAATATGGAATGCTTGTAAAGCAATTGCTTGAGCATGAAGGTCTTTCGTTTGAAGATGTGAAAGGTATTATCGTGTCTTCAGTCGTACCACCAATTATGTTTGCTTTAGAGCGCATGTGTGAAAAGTATTTTAAAATTAAACCGCTTGTAGTAGGTCCTGGAATAAAAACAGGGCTAAATATTAAATATGAAAATCCACGTGAAGTAGGCGCGGACCGAATTGTAAATGCAGTAGCAGGGATCCATTTATATGGAAGTCCGCTTATTATTGTCGATTTCGGTACGGCTACTACATATTGTTATATTAACGAAGAAAAGCATTATATGGGTGGGGTTATTACGCCGGGAATTATGATTTCAGCAGAAGCTTTATATAGTAGAGCGGCAAAACTTCCTCGTATTGAAATTACAAAACCAAGCAGTGTCGTTGGAAAGAATACGGTAAGTGCGATGCAATCTGGTATTCTTTATGGTTATGTTGGACAAGTGGAAGGTATTGTTAAGCGTATGAAAGAGGAAGCTAAACAAGAACCGAAAGTTATTGCAACAGGTGGATTGGCGAAATTAATTTCAGAAGAATCGAATGTAATTGATGTTGTAGATCCATTTTTAACATTAAAAGGTTTGTATATGTTATACGAGCGTAATGCAAATTTACAGCATGAGAAAGGTGAATAAATGAGTATGAAAGATTATTTAGTAAAAGCGTTAGCGTTTGATGGAGAAGTGCGTGCATATAGTGTACGTACTACAAACACAGTAAGTGAGGCGCAAAGACGTCATGATACATGGAGAACAGCTTCAGCGGCACTTGGTCGTTCTTTAACTGCAGGTACAATGATGGGCGCAATGTTAAAAGGTGACCAAAAGTTAACGATTAAAGTAGAAGGTAATGGTCCGATTGGTCCTATCTTAGTAGATGCTCATGCAAATGGCGATGTACGTGGTTATGTAACGAATTCGCATGTTGATTTTGAAGGAACGGAGCAAGGGAAATTACGTGTATATCAAGCGGTAGGTACTGAAGGATTTGTAACAGTAATTAAAGATATTGGTATGCGTGAGCCGTTTATTGGTCAATCTCCAATTGTTTCAGGAGAATTAGGGGAAGACTTCACGTATTATTTTGCAGTTTCTGAGCAAACACCTTCTTCTGTAGGTGTTGGCGTTCTTGTAAATGGAGATGACAGTGTATTAGCGGCAGGTGGATTTATCCTTCAAATTATGCCAGGTGCACAAGAAGAAACAATTTCATTCATTGAAGATCGTTTGCAGAAGATTCCTCCTGTATCAACGTTAATCGAACAAGGGCTTTCTCCCGAAGAGTTACTGTATGCAGTTCTTGGAGAAGATAAAGTAAAAGTATTAGAAACGATGGATGTTCAATTTAATTGCACATGCTCACGCGAACGTATTGAGAGTGTGTTAATTAGTTTAGGTAAAACAGAGTTAGAGCAAGTTCGTGCAGAAGAAGAAGAGACAGAAGTTCATTGTCATTTCTGTAATGAGCGATACAAGTTCTCTAAAGAAGATATTACAAATTTAATTGAGAATTTGTAATAAGGGAAGTAAGGGAATACATCCTCTAAATAGATTGACAAACAGGGAATTTTCTGACAAAATCTAAATATAAATAAAACCAATAAAAATACTCGGTGTTAGGAGTGACAGGAATGCGAGTGGCACAATCAGTTTCAGAATTAATCGGGAAAACGCCGATCGTTAAGTTGAACCGCATCGTAGAATCAGACAGCGCTGATATATACTTAAAATTAGAATTTATGAATCCAGGGAGCAGCGTTAAAGATCGTATTGCATTAGCTATGATTGAAGATGCTGAAAACAAAGGATTATTAAAAGAAGGCGATACAATCATTGAGCCGACAAGTGGTAACACAGGGATTGGTTTAGCGATGGTAGCGGCCGCTAAAGGATATAAGGCAATTTTAGTAATGCCAGAAACAATGAGTATTGAGCGTCGTAATTTATTACGTGCTTACGGTGCGGAATTAGTATTGACTCCAGGGCCTGAAGGAATGGGTGGAGCGATTCGTCAAGCGACTGAATTAGCAAAAGAGCATGGCTACTTTATACCACAACAGTTCAAAAACCAATCGAATCCAGAAATACATCGTTTAACAACAGGTCCAGAAATTGTTGAACAAATGGGCGACCAATTAGATGCATTTATTGCAGGTATTGGTACAGGTGGAACGATTACTGGTGCTGGTGAAGTACTGAAGGAAGCGTATAAAGATATTAAAATTTATGCAGTAGAACCTGCGGATTCACCAGTATTATCTGGTGGGAAACCGGGTCCACATAAAATCCAAGGAATTGGGGCGGGATTCATCCCAGAGACATTGGATGTAGAGGTATATGATGAAATTGTGCAAGTGAAAGCGGAGCAAGCATTTGAATATGCAAGAAGAGTGGCTAAAGAGGAAGGTATTTTAGTGGGTATCTCTTCTGGAGCGGTTATTTATGCGGCAACAGAAATTGCGAAAAAGTTAGGTAAAGGGAAAAAGGTACTTGTTATTATCCCAAGTAACGGTGAACGTTATTTAAGTACACCACTTTATCAATTTGAGTCTTAATTATATGTGATTGAAAAAGCATCCTTGAAAAAGGGATGCTTTTTCTTTTTGGATTGGAAATAGGAAAAGAGTGAATGACTAGAAAACTTCATGTAAAATAAGAGGTAGTATAATTAATTTATTTTCACTAGCCTTCTAGTGTAACTACTCTATATACATAACGAATGTAGTTTGAAGTGGTTAATCTAAGAGGGTGGGATAAAAGAAGACGGGGTGTTGATATGCAACGAAGAAAATCTTTAGCGCTTTCTATTCCATATCAGTTAGATTTCTTTAAGCAATATAAATTTCTTTCTAAGGATAAACCGCAACATATTTTGTTAGAAAGTGGACGTGGTGGTCGTTATAACATTGTGGGATTAAACCCAGTAGCGGTAATCCGAGGGAAGGGTGAAACGTTACATATAAGCGAAAGTGGTAAGGAAACAATAAAGCAAGGAAACCCATTAGATTTAATGCAGGAATATATGGAGCGATGGAAAACTGACTATAATCCAGAGTACCCGCCGTTTCAAGGTGGTGCGATTGGTTACTTTAGTTATGATTGCATCCGTTATATTGAAAAACTTCCTTCTCTTGCAGAGGATGACATTAATATACCTGATATATTCTTTTTATTATTTGATGATGTGTTTGTGTATGATCAAGAAGAGAAAGTATTATGGATTATTACACATTATGTAGATAAGCATGAAGAGGCAAAAGAGCGATTAAATGAGTGGGAGGTTCTTTGGGCGACAGAAGCGCCGGAAGTGACTATACCATTTGCATGCCCTGAAAAGAAAAGTGAAGAAGTTGCTTTTACAGAAGAAAGTTTTATGAAGGCGGTTGAATGTATTCAAGAATATATTGGGGCTGGTGATGTGTTCCAAGTAAACTTGTCGACGAGACAAGAAAGAACGTTACAAACACACCCGCTAGAAATTTATACAAGTCTTCGTGAAATTAATCCATCTCCATATATGGGTTACTTGGAGCTTGGGGATTTTCAAATTGTTAGTGGATCGCCAGAGTTGTTAATTAAGAAACAAGGAATCGAAGTAAGTACAAGACCGATTGCTGGAACGAGATCTAGAGGTGCGAATGAGCAAGAGGATGAAGCGTTAGCAAGAGAATTAATTGAGAACGAAAAAGAAAGAGCAGAGCACGTCATGCTTGTAGATTTAGAACGAAATGATTTAGGGCGTGTTTGTAAATACGGCACTGTAGAAGTAGATGAATTTATGGTAATCGAGAAATACTCACATGTAATGCATATTGTTTCTAATGTGCGTGGTGAGGTGGATGAAGATAAAGATGCTTTTGATTTAGTGAAGGCTGTATTCCCTGGGGGAACAATTACTGGTGCCCCGAAAATACGTACGATGGAAATTATTGAAGAATTAGAACCTGTTCGCAGAGGGATTTATACAGGTTCAATTGGTTGGATCGGTTATTCTGGAGATACAGAATTGAATATTGTAATTAGAACACTTCTTGCTAAAGATGGAAAAGCTCATGTACAAGCAGGAGCGGGAATTGTAATTGATTCAAATCCGGAAAATGAATATAAAGAGTCGTTAAAAAAGGCGATTGCTTTATGGCGTGCAAAAGAACGTAGTGAAGAAACGGTTAGGTGAGAGAAATGATATTAATGATTGATAATTATGATTCTTTTACATTTAATTTAGTGCAGTTTCTAGGAGAACTTGGACAAGAGCTTGTTGTTAAACGTAACGATGAAGTGACCATTTCAGATATTGAGAATATGAAACCAGACTTTTTAATGATTTCGCCAGGTCCGTGTAGTCCTAATGAAGCAGGTATTAGTATGGAGGTTATTCAATACTTTGCTGGAAAGATTCCGATTTTTGGGGTTTGTCTTGGGCATCAATCCATTGCGCAAGTATTCGGTGGAGAGGTTGTTCGTGCCGAGCGCTTAATGCATGGAAAAACGTCGCTTATGCATCATGACGGAAAGACGATTTTTTCGGATATTCCTAATCCGTTTACTGCGACGCGCTATCATTCCCTTATCGTTAAGAAAGAGACGTTACCTGATTGCTTAGAGGTAACATCTTGGACAGAAGAAGGGGAAATTATGGCACTCCGTCATACAACATTACCAATTGAAGGTGTACAGTTCCATCCGGAATCAATTATGACTTCCCACGGGAAAGAGTTGTTGCAGAATTTCATTCGTAAATACAGTCCAAGTGTGACATCGTGTTAATTTACGTAAATGGTGAGTATGTAGAAGCAAGTGAAGCGAGAATTTCTCCTTATGATCATGGCTATTTATATGGCCTTGGGGTTTTTGAGACATTTCGTATTTATAATGGTCATCCGTTCTTATTGGATGATCATTATGATCGTTTAATAGATGCACTGAATACATTGCAAATCAAATGGACAATGACGAAAGATGAAGTATTGCTTATTTTGAAGAACCTACTCGTGGAGAATGAATTAGAGCATGCGTATGTCCGTTTTAATGTATCAGCGGGTATAGATGAAATTGGGTTGCAAACGGAAATGTATGAAGAGCCGTCTGTTGTTGTTTTTATAAAACCTTTAGTAGCCCCGGGAGATGTAGTGGAAAAAGAAGGGGTTGTTTTAAAGCAAGTGCGAAATACACCAGAGGGTGCGTCTCGCTTGAAGTCTCATCATTTTTTAAATAACATTTTAGGGAAACGTGAAATTGGAAATGTTGTGAATAAGGAAGGGATTTTCCTTACTGAAACAGGTTATGTTGCAGAGGGTATTGTTTCGAATCTCTTTTTCGTAAAAGGCGATATTTTATATACACCTTCGCTAAAAACAGGGATTTTAAATGGTATCACTCGTGCGTTTATTATAAAGGTTGCTGAAGAGTTAGGTATAGAAGTAAAGGAAGGTTTCTTTACAAAAGATGAATTACTTTCAGCTGATGAAGTTTTCGTGACAAACTCGATTCAAGAAATTGTTCCACTTTATCATGTAGAGGGACGAGATTTCCCGGGTAAAGTAGGTATGGTTACAAAAAGGTTTATGAGTCTTTATGAAATGCAGAGAGAGAAATTGTGGAGCAGAAATGAATTGTGAAGAGGAGATGTGTAGTTTGAAGTGGGATTATGATTTGCGCTGCGGCGAATATACATTGAACTTAAATGAAAAAACCTTAATTATGGGGATTTTAAATGTAACGCCAGATTCGTTTTCTGATGGTGGGAGTTACAACGAGGTAGAGGCTGCGGTGCGCCATGCGAAAGAAATGCGAGATGAAGGTGCTCATATTATTGATATCGGCGGTGAATCTACTCGTCCGGGTTTTGCTAAAGTATCAGTGGAAGAAGAAATAAAGCGAGTTGTTCCGATGATTCAGGCAGTTTCAAAAGAAGTAAAATTGCCTATTTCTATCGACACGTATAAAGCTGAAGTTGCAAAACAAGCAATCGAAGCTGGTGCTCATATTATTAATGACGTTTGGGGAGCGAAGGCGGAACCGAAAATCGCTGAAGTTGCAGCTCATTACGATGTACCTATTATTTTAATGCATAATCGCGATAACATGAATTATCGCAATTTAATGGCTGATATGGTTGCTGATTTATATGACAGTATTAAAATTGCTAAAAATGCTGGTGTGCGAGATGAGAATATCATTTTAGACCCAGGCATCGGTTTTGCTAAAACACCTGAACAAAATTTAGAAGCGATGCGTAATTTAGAACAGTTAAACGTACTAGGTTACCCAGTGCTGTTAGGTACTTCAAGAAAGTCCTTTATTGGGCATGTGCTAGATTTACCGGTAGAGGAACGTCTTGAGGGAACGGGAGCTACCGTTTGTCTCGGTATTGAAAAGGGTTGTGAATTTGTTCGTGTTCATGATGTGAAGGAAATGTCACGTATGGCTATGATGATGGACGCGATGATTGGTAAGGGGGGAAAGTAATTGGATAAAATCTATGTTCATGATATGGAGTTTTACGGTTATCATGGTGTATTCCCAGAGGAAAATAAATTGGGTCAGAGATTTAAAGTGGACTTAACGGTGGAATTGGATTTGAAGCGGGCAGGGGAAAGTGATGACTTAGAGTATTCTGTCAATTATGGAGAGCTTTTCGAATTATGTAGAAAAGTTGTTGAAGATAGAACGTATAAGCTTGTAGAGAGTATCGCTGAAAATATTGCTGCAGATATATTGAAACAATATGAGAGTATTTGCCGTTGTACAATTAAAGTAATCAAACCAGATCCGCCGATACCTGGGCATTATCGTGCTGTAGCAGTGGAAATTACGAGAGGGCGTCCATGAATAATATAGCTTACATTGCATTAGGCTCAAATATCGGAGAACGTCACACGTATTTAACTGAAGCGATTCAGTTTCTAAATAAAAATCCTTATATCCAAGTTGAGGATGTTTCGTCTGTATATGAAACGGAACCAGTTGGTTATACTGACCAAAGTTGCTTTTTAAATTTAGTTGTAAAAATTTCTACCAATTTATCACCGCAAGAGTTATTGAAGGTTACGCAAAGAGTAGAGAATGATTTAGGAAGAAAAAGGGAAATCAGATGGGGTCCGAGGACCATCGACCTTGACATTTTACTATATAATCAAGAAAATATTGAAGCAGAGAATCTTATTGTTCCGCATCCGCGGATGTTCGAAAGAGCTTTTGTTATCGTTCCGTTGTTAGAGATTAATCAAGATATTAAACAAAACATTTCACGTTCACAAGTAGAAGAAATGAAAAGGCGAGAGGGAGTAACGGTATGGAAGCAGAAAAATGGGGAAGACGCATTCGTGCTTTTCGAAAGCTAAAAGGCTATACGCAAGAAGGTTTTGCTAAAGAGTTAGGGGTATCTGTATCTGTTTTAGGTGAAGTTGAGAGAGGGAATCGATCGCCTTCCCAAGATTTTGTAGTAGAAGTTGCTAAGGCATTGAAGGTTTCGGTGGAGGAATTAATGCCAAAGTGACTATGAAGGAAGGAGTAAGTCGAGTGTTAAAGATCGCAAATATTGAGATGAAAAACCCGGTTGTATTAGCACCGATGGCGGGAGTGTGTAATTCTGCATTCCGTTTGACAGTAAAAGAATTTGGTGCAGGACTAGTTTGTGCTGAGATGGTAAGTGATAAAGCGATATTGCTTAATAACAAAAGAACATTAGATATGTTATATATTGATGAAAGAGAAAAGCCATTAAGTTTACAAATTTTCGGCGGAGAGAAAGAAACTCTTGTAGATGCTGCGAAATATGTAGATAAATATACGACAGCAGACATTATTGATATTAATATGGGGTGCCCAGTACCGAAAATCATTAAGTGTGATGCGGGAGCAAAGTGGCTTTTAGACCCGAATAAAATATATGAAATGGTAGCGGCAGTTGTAGATGCTGTTGAAAAGCCGGTTACAGTTAAGATGCGTATTGGTTGGGATGCAGATCATATTTTTGCAATTGAGAATGCGAAAGCTGTTGAGCGTGCTGGCGGACAAGCGGTAGCGGTTCATGGGCGTACACGAGTACAAATGTATGAAGGGAAAGCGGATTGGGATATTATTAAACAAGTAAAGCAAGCTGTAAATATCCCGGTTATCGGAAATGGTGATGTCGAAACACCACAAGATGCAAAGCGCATGCTTGATGAAATTGGTGTAGATGGTGTTATGATTGGTCGCGCTGCCCTTGGGGACCCGTGGATGATTTATCGTACGGTAAAGTATTTAGAGACAGGTGAATTAATGCCGGAACCGACAGTGCGCGAGAAAATTGACGTATGTATGTTGCATCTAGATCGTCTTATCGATTTAAAGAACGAAAATGTCGCTGTAAGAGAAATGAGAAAGCATGCAGCTTGGTACTTAAAGGGTGTTCGTGGTAATGCAACTGTACGTAATGGAATCAATGCTTGTAATACGCGTGAAGACCTTGCGAATGTATTAGGTGCATTTGTAGAAGAAGTAGAAGTGAAACAACAAACAATTCACGTTGGTTAATAATAGATAGGGAAGATTGACATTCTTCTATACACTTCCTATAATTACGTGAAAGAAAGAAGAACTGCCAGCTAGTTGCTGGCAGTTTTTCTAGTTGAGTAGAAAATGCTATACTGTATATATTGTAAAAATTAATAGAGCTGGAGTGATATCAATACCATGGATAACATGAACCACGAAGAATTAAACGACCAATTGCTTGTTCGTCGTGAAAAGTTACATAACTTACGTGAGCAAGGAATCGATCCGTTCGGTAAACGATTTGAACGTACAAATGCAACAAATGACTTATTAAGCTTATATGGAGAGTTCTCTAAAGAGGAATTAGAAGAGAAAGAAATCTCTGTTTCTATCGCTGGTCGTATTATGACAAAACGCGGTAAAGGAAAAGCTGGATTTGCACATATTCAAGATTTACATGGACAAGTTCAAATTTATGTTCGTAAAGATGCTGTTGGAGATGAAGAGTACGAATTATTTAAAACAGCAGATTTAGGTGACTTAGTAGGTATTGAAGGTAAAGTATTCAAAACAAACGTTGGAGAACTTTCAGTGAAAGCAACGGGCTTTACACTATTAACGAAATCTCTTCGTCCATTACCGGATAAATATCATGGGTTAAAAGATGTTGAACAACGCTACCGTCAACGTTACTTAGATTTAATTACAAGTATGGAAAGCCGTGAAACATTCGTTACTCGTAGTAAGATCATTCGTGAAATGAGAAGATACTTAGATGACAATGGTTACCTTGAAGTGGAAACACCTATGATGCATGCAATTGCAGGTGGAGCTTCTGCGCGTCCTTTCATTACACACCATAATGCGTTAGATATGGAATTATACATGCGTATCGCAATTGAACTTCATTTAAAACGCCTTATTGTGGGTGGATTAGAAAAAGTTTATGAAATCGGTCGTGTATTCCGTAATGAGGGTGTATCAACTCGCCATAACCCAGAGTTTACAATGATTGAATTATATGAGGCGTATGCTGATTATAAAGATATTATGAAACTAACAGAAAATATGGTTGCTCATATTGCGAAGCAAGTACTAGGTACAACAACAATCCAATATGGTGATTATGAAATTAATCTAGAGCCAGAATGGACACGTCTTCATATGGTAGATGCGATTAAAGAACACTCTGGAGCAGATTTCTGGAATCCAATGAGTGTAGAAGAAGCGCGTGAACTTGCAAAAGAACATAATGTAGGTATTAAGGATACGATGGAAGTTGGTCACATTATAAACGAATTCTTCGAACAAAAAGTAGAAGATAAATTAATCCAACCAACGTTTATTTACGGTCATCCGGTAGAAATTTCGCCACTTGCGAAAAAGAATGACGAAGATCCACGATTCACAGATCGTTTCGAATTATTTATCGTTGCACGTGAACATGCAAATGCATTCACTGAGCTAAATGATCCGATTGATCAAAAAGAACGTTTTGAAGCGCAACTAAAAGAGCGTGAACAAGGTAATGATGAAGCCCACATGATGGATGATGATTATATTGAAGCTCTTGAGTACGGTATGCCTCCTACAGGTGGACTAGGAATTGGTATTGATCGTCTTGTTATGCTATTAACGAATGCGCCATCTATTCGTGATGTATTATTATTCCCTGCCATGCGTCATAAACAAGACTAAGCTTTGGAGATTTCTCCAAAGCTTTTTTTATTTGAGTAAGAGTTGCATGGGGATAGTAGTTCTTGATGGCGCAAGAAATTATATTTATATAGAAGAAATATGCTGTTTTTATACTTTTTTACTAAGTTAAAAATTTTATTAGAAAAACTATTGCATTTTAATAATCAAACTGGTATATTTATATTCGTTGCCACGAAAGGTAACAAGAAAAACAAACGAAAAACAACTTATTGAAAAAAGTTGTTGACGAAGATATAACGAAATGTTATATTAATAAAGTCGCTTCTGAGCGACAGATAAGTTCTTTGAAAACTGAACGAAACAAACAACGTGAAACGTCAATTTTTATTTTTAGATGCTAGACAAACTAACTTT